>NZ_JAIWPU010000007.1 GCF_021191705.1 Proluteimonas flavola | reverse complement strand
GGTTTGTTCTTGTTATCTCAATCCCGCTCTATGGGGGGGTGCCGCCCCCGCGCATCCAGGCCGCACGTGGGGTGTTGATCGCGATGGCGCCTTCACTGCACATGCTGCACACCGCTGCGCGCCCACGATCCATCCGACCGGTTGCCTACAGCCGCGAGAACGACCACGACTGCATGCGTCCCTCGCGATACGGCATCACGCCGTGGAACGCGCGCGGGTCGGCGTCGAACACCAGCGGCAGGAACTGGCGGTCGCCTTCCCACAGCGGCAGCTCGAGGATGCGATCGACGTCGACCCACTCCAGCGTGCCTTCCGGATTCGAGGTCATCGGCGTGCCCTGCCAGGCCTCGATGAGGAACAGGAAACCCAGCCAGTCCTCGCCATGCTTGCCGAAGCCGGGCCAGCTGATCGTCCCGCGCAGCGTCATCGCATCGCAGGTGATGCCGGCCTCTTCCATGATCTCGCGGCGCATGCCGGCGACGACGTCCTCGTCCGGCTCGACCTTGCCGCCGAGGCCGTTGTACTTGCCGATGTGATGATCGCCGGGCCGCGCATTGCGATGGATCATCAGCACCTGGCGGCGATCGGGCGAGAGCACATAGCCGAGGGTGGCAACGATCGGGGTGTAGGGCATCGGGATGCTGTCGGGGGTTCTGACGGGACGGCGATTGTAGCGATCCAGGGTCGCAGTCCCCCGTCATTCCGGCGAACGCCGGAATGACGGATTCAGGAGGTCCCCAGCAACCGCTCGACCAGTGCGCGATAGAGGTCCGGCAGCGCTTCGAGATCGGCGACGCGGACATGCTCGTCGACCTGGTGGATGCTGGCGTTGACCGGACCGATCTCGATGCACTGCGCGCCCAAGGGCGCGATGAAGCGCGCATCCGAGGTGCCCCCGCCGGTGCTTTCGTCGGGCGGCGCACCGGCGAACGTCGTCAGCACCTCGCGCGCTGCGCTGCGCAGCGGGCCTTCCGGCGTATAGAACGGCTCGCCGCTGCGATGCCAGGCCAGCGTGTAGTCGAGCGCGTGGCGATCGAACAGAGCCGCGATGTCCGCTTCCAGCTTCGGCGCGTCCCAGTGCGGCGTGTAGCGCAGGTTGAACTGCACGGTCGCGGTGCCGGGAATCACGTTCGTCGCGCCGGTGCCGGCGGCGATATTGCTGATCTGCAGACTGGTCGGCGGAAAGGATTCGAAGCCGTCGTCCCAGCGCCGCGCGACGAGTTCGGCCAGCGCCGGCGCGGCATCGTGGATCGGGTTGCGCGCCTTGTCCGGATACGCCACATGCCCCTGCACGCCGCGCACCGTCAGCGTCGCCGACAGGCTGCCGCGCCGGCCGACGCGCAGCAGATCGCCCAGCGTCGCGGTCGACGAAGGCTCCCCGGTGATGCACCAGTCGATACGCGTGCCGCGCTCTTTGAGCGTGCGCGCGACGCGACGCACGCCGTCGATCGCATCGCCTTCCTCGTCGGACGTCAGCAGCAGTGCGAGCGTGCCGGTGTGATCGGGATGCGCAGCGACGAATCGCTCGGCCGCGACGACGAACGCCGCCACGCCGCTCTTCATGTCCGCCGCGCCACGGCCGTACAGCACGCCGTCGCGGATCTCGGGTTCGAATGGATCGGACGTCCACGCCTCGAGCGGCCCACTCGGCACCACGTCGGTATGGCCGAGCAGCACCAGCACCGGCGCGCCCTGCCCGTGCGTGGCCCAGAGATTGTCGACCTCAGCAAAGCGCATCGACTCGATCGCGAACCCCGCGGCCCGCAGGCGCGTGGCGATCAGGGCCTGGCAGCCGGCATCGTCGGGCGTGACCGACTTGCGTGCGATCAGGTCACGGGTGAGATCGAGGACGTCGGACATGGGACGGAGACTCCAGAAGTCGGAACGGATCGGAACCTGTGGGAGCGGGGGGGGGGGGGGGGGGGTCCGCGGGTGCCCGCGGCGGGGGCCCGCGCCCCCCCCCCCCCCCCCCCCCCCCCCCCCCCCCCCCCCCCCCCCCCACGGAGATGCTCAGGCGATCCCGAAGCGCTTCTTGAATCCGTTGTCGCTGAAGCCCTGGCTGATCCCGCCGTCATCGGTGACCACGAGCGGGCGCCGGATCAGCTGCGGATACTCGCGCAGCAGCAGCTTCCACTCGGCATCGCTGGCGGCGGCCTTGCGGTTGTCGGGCAGTTGGCGCCAGGTCGTCGAGGACTTGTTGACCATCGCCTCGAACCCGCCGAGCTTGCCGGCCCACTCGACCAGCGTCTCCGGCGTCGGCTTGGCATCGCGGTAATCGACGAACGTATGCGCGACGCCGAAGCGGTCGAGCCACTTCGTCGCCTTCTTGCAGGTATCGCAGTTCTTGAGGCCGTAGACGGTGGTGGTCATGCGCTCAGTCCGCCAGACCGCGCAGCAGATCGTTGACGCTGGTCTTGCTGCGGGTCTTCTCGTCGACCTGCTTGACAATCACCGCGCAGTACAGCGAATGCGAACCGTCCTGGGCCGGCAGCTGGCCGGAGACCACGACGCTGCCCGGCGGCACGTAGCCGTAGCTGACTTCACCGGTCGCGCGGTTGTAGATGCGGGTCGACTGGCCGAGGAACACGCCCATGCCGATGACGCTGTGGTGGCCGACGACGACGCCCTCGACGACTTCCGAACGCGCGCCGATGAAGCAGTGGTCCTCGATGATCGTCGGGCTGGCCTGCAGCGGCTCCAGCACGCCGCCGATGCCGGCGCCGCCGGACAGATGCACGTGCCTGCCGATCTGCGCGCAGGACCCGACGGTCGCCCAGGTGTCGACCATCGTGCCTTCGCCGACGTGGGCGCCGATGTTGACGAAGCTCGGCATCAGCACCACATCGCGGCCGAAATAGGTGCCGCGGCGCACCGCCGCACCCGGCACCACGCGCACGCCGGCCGCCTTGAACTTCGCTTCGTCGAAGCCTGCGAAACGCGGCTCGACCTTGTCCCAGAACGGCGCCGGCTGCGCGTCGACGAGCGCCATGTCGTTGGTGCGGAAGTACAGCAGCACCGCCTTCTTCAACCATTCGTTGACCTGCCAGCCGCCGTTGCCATCGGGCTGGGCGACGCGCAGTTCGCCCGACTCCAGGCCCTGCATCGCCTGCTCGACGGCCGGTTTGACGACGTCGCCGATCTCGGCAGCGGTCAGCTCGCTCCGACGCGCGAACGCATCCTCGATGGTGCTCTGCAGGATTTGGGTCATGACGGGACTTCTTGGGGGAAAAACGGGGGCGCTATCGTGCCACGTCGCCGTCGATCGAGGCGAGCAACACGGTGCGCAATGCGTCCTGCGCGTCTTCGTCGAGCAGGCGACCGGCGTTGTCGCTCAAGCGGAACACGTCCTCGACGCGTTCGCCGAACGTCGCCACCCGCGCATCGTGCACGCGCACGCCGTGCTGGCGCAGCACGTGGGCGACATCGGCCAGCAGGCCGGGACGATCGGTGCAGACGAGACTGAAGACGGTGTGCCGGCCATCGGCGCTGGCATTGAATTCGATGCGCGGCGGCACGCGGAAATGGCGCAGATGCCGCGGCTGCGCGCGGCGTGCGGGGCGCAGGTCCAGCGAACCGGTCAGCACCGTCGTGAGCTTGCGCTCGATCGCGGCGAGTTCGAGGCTCTGCCGCGGATCGGCCGGCAGCACCTGGAACACGTCGAAGATCGTGCCGCCCGGCCCATCCAGCGCGCGCGCCTGCTGGATCACCAGGCCGAGGCGGTCGAGCATGATGACGATGGCCGAGAACAAACCGTCGCGGTCGGGCGAGTGCACGAACACTTCCAGCGCCTGCGCGCCCGCGGCGAGCCGGCGCACGCGCACGACGACATCGCCGTCGACGGTGTCGCGCAGGCCCAGAGCCTGCCAGACGACCTGATCGGCGCGGCCGCGCAGGAAACTCTCCTGCGGAATCCGCGTGAACAGCGCATCGGCTTCGGTGTCGCCCACGCCATGCGCCGACAACAGGCCGCGCGCGCGATCGCGCGCTTCGGCGATGCGCTCGACGGCGGCGACCGGATTCTCGAGCCCGCGCCGCAACGCCAGCCGCGTCGCGCTGCGCAGATCGGTCAGCAGGCGGTCCTTCCATGCATTCCACAGCTTGGGCGAGGTGCCGGCGATGTCGGCGCAGGTCAGCAGATAGAGGTAATCGAGCCGCTCGCGGTCGGCGACTTCGGTGGCGAACCTGTGGATCACCGCCGGATCGGAGATGTCGAGCTTCTGCGCGCTGGTCGACATCAGCAGATGCCGCCTGACCAGCCATTCGACGAGCGCGGTATCCGGCTCGCCGAGACCATGGCCTTCGCAGAACTCGCGCGCATCGACCGCGCCGAGTTCGGAATGGTCGCCACCCCGGCCCTTGGCGATGTCGTGGAACAGGCCGGCGATCAGCAGCAGTTCCGGCTTGCGCAGCTGCGGCCAGACTTCGTGCGCGCTGGAGAAGCGCTCGTCCGGCGCCTCCGACGCGAAGCTGGCGATATTGCGCAGCACCGCGAGCGTGTGCTGGTCGACCGTATAGACGTGGAACAGGTCGAACTGCATCCGGCCGGTGACGTTCGCGAACTCGGGAATCCACACGCCCAGCACACCCAGCCGCGCCATGCGTTCGAGCGTGCGCACCGGAATCGGCCCGCGCAGCAGGCCGAGGAACTGCTCGCGCAGTCCGGTCGACGCGTTGCGCCACGACGGCAGCGCATGCAGCGATTCGGCCAGCGCGCGCGCGGTCTGCGAATGCAGGCCGCGCAGTGCCTGGTGATCGGCCCAGATCGCAAACAGGTCGAATACGCGGCTGATGTCGCCACCCGGCCAGACGTCGTCGCGCGCGACCAGATAGCCACGCTGGCTGCCGAACTCGGCATCGAGCGGCTGCAGCGTGCCCTCGCCCTCGATCTGTTCCTCGAAACGCTGCAGCATGCGTTCGCTGATCCGCTGCACCACCGAGGCGCTGCGGTAGAACTCCTGCATCATCTTCTCGACGAGTGGATTGTCGGCAGATTCGACGTGGTGCAAGCGCGCGGCCAGCGCCTTCTGGTAGTCGAAACGCAGTCGCTCTTCGGCCTTGCCGGCGACCAGATGCAGGCCGAAACGCAGCCGCGACAGCGTGCGCCGCTCGCGCTCGAGCGTCGCATGCTCGTCGACGCCGAGCTGGCCCAGCGCGATCAGTTCCTCGGTGCCGTAGACGCCCAGCACGCGCCGCGCCATCCAGCGCAGGTTGTGCACGTCGCGCAGGCCGCCCGGGCCGTCCTTGATGTTGGGTTCGAGGTTGTCGGCGGTATCGCCGAAGCGCGCATGGCGCATCTCGAGTTCGCGGCGCTTGGCGTGGAAGAAATCGTCCGCCGGCCAGACTTTCGTATCGGCGATCGCGTCCATCAGCGCGCGGACCTCACCGATGTTGGCCAGCAGAGGCCGCGCTTCCAGCAGCGCGGTCAGCACGGTCACATCCTCGGCGGCGCGCGTGCACTCCTCGAAGCTGCGCACCGCGTGGCCGACCGGCAGGCCGAAATCCCACAGCAGCGCGAGCATGCGGCCCAGCGCTTCGGCGTGCTCGGCCTGCGCCTGCGACGTGGCGATGACCAGCAGGTCGATGTCCGAATGCGGAAACAGTTCGCCGCGGCCGTAACCGCCGACCGCGAACAGCGCCAGCGGCGCCTCGCCGGGAATGCAGCGCGCCCAGGCCTTGCGCACCCAGCCGTCGACGGCATTGGCGCGCGCGGCGAGCAGGCGGTCGATGTGCTGGCCGGCGTCGAAGCCCTGCGCCAGGCGTGCGTCGTGGGCGGCGAGCGCGGCACGCGCCTCCGCCACCCATGCCATGTCGTCGCTGTCGGCGCCGGAGAGCTGGGGAACGGTGCGCTCGCCCACGTCAGAGGAGGAAGGCGTCGTTGTCGTCGCCGGGAATGCGGGTCAGCACGTCCACGCCGTCGGCGATGACCGCGACCGTGTGCTCCCACTGCGCCGAGAGCTTCCGGTCCTTGGTGACGACGGTCCAGCCATCGGGCAGCACCTTGGTGAAGCGCGTGCCCTCGTTGATCATCGGCTCGATCGTGAAGGTCATGCCTTCCTTGAGCACGACGCCGGCGCCCGGCGTGCCGTAATGCAGCACCTGCGGTTCGTCGTGATAGACCTTGCCGATGCCGTGGCCGCAGTACTCGCGCACGACGCTGAAGCGCTCGCCTTCCGCGTACTTCTGGATCGCGTGACCGACATCGCCCAGCGTCGCGCCCGGCTTGACCTCACGGATGCCGCGCCACATCGCCTCGCGCGTGACTTCGACCAGACGCCGCGCCATCACCGACGGCGTGCCGACGAAGTACATGCGACTGGTATCGCCGTGCCAGCCGTCCTTGATGACGGTGACGTCGATATTGATGATGTCGCCGTCCTTGAGGACCTTGGCGTCGCTCGGGATGCCGTGGCAGATGACGTTGTTGGCCGAGATGCACGTCGTCTTGGGATAGCCCTTGTAGCCGACGTTGGCCGGAATCGCGCCCTGCACCCGGATGATGTGGTCGTAGCAGATCCGGTCCAGTTCCTCGGTCGTCACGCCCGGTTTCACATGCGGCGCCACGATCTGCAGCACCTCGGCGGCCAGGCGGCCGGCGACGCGCATCTTTTCAATGTCTTCAGGGGTCTTGGTGGGGATGCTCATGGTCGCATTATCGCCCATGCCGGCGACATTGCCCGTACCGCGCGGCACCCGGCTCCGACGACGGCATCTGCTGCGTTGACCCGGACTTCACGGCAGGCGGCGTAACCCTGCCTCCAGGCAGACATGGAACGTCAGGTGAACGGCCGCGAATGCAGCCGTCCTGCAGAGCACAGGAGAACGAGATGGAGTTCGTCGCATGTCCCGAACGATCGCGCAGGCCCGGAACCGGCCTCCGCGCTGGCGGCCCCGGTCCGGGCTTCGCACCGGACTGCCGGCCCGGCATCCGGCGACGGGCATCCCCTGACGGCGCATCCCGCCCGGACGATTGGTCGCCAACGCGCCGCGTCCTCCAGGCATGCCGGCGGACGGCCCTGCTGTCCGCATGCCCCTATCCGACGACATCGCCGCACGGGCGACCCGCGTCCCGACCGTCATCCGTGACAGAAACCCCGTAGCCCTTCTGCCCGGGTGGCCCACCCGGGCATTTCATCCACCGGACGGAGATTTCCCATGCGCCTCATCCCACTCACTGCCGCCACGCTGCTGCTGACGCTCGCCGGCACCGCCCATGCCGACATCACCGGTGAGATCGACGCCACGATCACGCTGCAGCCCGGCTGCATCATCAACGGTGCCAACACCGCGGATGGCACCACCGCCGTGGACTTCGGCGCGCTCGACTTCGGCGCCCAGACCACGGTGTTCGCCCAGGCCGATGCGGAGGTACAGAACACTTCGAGTGGCATCGTCATCCAGTGCTCGCAGGGCATCACGCCGGTCATCAGCTTCGATGGCGGCCTGAACGCGGGCGCCGCCCCGACTGGCCCCGGCTCGCGCGCGCTGGCGCTGCAGGGCGGTACCGCGCCGCAGTACGTCACCTACAACCTGTACGCCGATGCCGGCCGCTCGACGGTGATCGCCAACGATGACGCGCTGACCCTGTCCGCCGACGGGCAGGCGCAAACGGTCAACGTGTACGGGCGCGCGTTCGGCGCGACCGGCCTGGTCGCCGGCACCTATACCGACGTCATCGGCGTGGTGATCACCCTCTGACCGGTCCGGCGGCGGTTGTCCGCACGCCGGACGCCGCCGCCGTCAAGGATCCGCATGCACGCCGCCACTCCCCGCCGCGCCGCGGCCGTGGTCCTGCTGGGCGCGTGGTTCGCATTCCCGCACGAACCACGCGCCGAGACCCAGGCCTCGTTCGCGGTCGCGGCGGTGGTGACGCCCGGCTGCACGGTCGACGGACTTGGCAGCGACGGCGCAGCGGGACGGCTCGCCGCGCTGGACTTCGGCATCGACAGTGCGCTGTCGACGGCGGTCCGCACCGCGGACGCCGCCGCAGGCCAGGCGATCACGCTGCGCTGCACGCCGGGCGTGACGCTGCTGATGCGGATCGACGGCGGCGCGCATGCAGTCGGCGGGGTGCGGCATCTCCAGCACGATCCGAGCCAGCAACGCCTCGCATACCGGCTGTACCGCGATGCCGGCTTCGCCGACGAGATCGGGATCGACCAGACGCATGCGATCGCCATCCCCGGCACCGGCGCCGACGGCGTCGTGCTGCCGGTCCACGGCCGGCTGGCCCTGCCCGGGTCCCTGCCACCCGGCACCTACGACGACACCGTGGTGGTGACGCTCGACTGGTAATCCCGACAAGGACATGCCATGTACCCCGATGCCAGCCACCGTCGCACGCTGCCGACGTCGATCGCCGCACTGCTGCTCGCATGCCTGTGCCTTCCACAGGCTGCGGCGGCGACCGCTTCGCTGCTGATCTGGCCGATCAATCCGACCATCGCCTCCGACGAAAGCGCCACCGCGCTGTGGCTCGAGAACCGCGGCAGGTCCCCGGCGCACCTGCAGATGCGCGTGTTCGAATGGCGCCAGGTCGACGGCGAGAACGACTACCGCCCGCAGCACGACGTCGTCGGCTCGCCGCCGATGATGCGGATCGAACCGGGCCAGCGCCAGATGGTGCGGCTCACCCGCACGACGGCCACGCCGGCCACCGGGGAACTGGCCTACCGCGTGATCGTCGACGAGATCCCGACCGCGCGCACGCAGGCGCCGGACGCGACCGCGCCGCCGGCCGGCATCCGTTTCCAGCTGCGCTACTCGATCCCGCTGTTCATCGATGGCCAAAGCACCGCGACCGGACGCGGCGACACACGCACGCGGCACCCCAGGGAATCCCGCGCGCACGCACTGTCGTGGGAGATCACGCGGCGCGACGGACAGGCCTTCCTCGACATCCACAACCGCGGCGACCGGCACGTCCGGCTGACCGACATCGGCTTCCGCCGGCGCGATGGTTCCCATGTCCCGCTCGGCGACGGTCACCTGGGCTACGTGCTCGCGAACGGCTTCGCACGCTGGCCGCTGAAGGACGCCAGCGTCGGCGATGGCGCGCTGGAGGCGCACGTCGACGGCCACAGGCGCCATACGATTCCGCCCGCGCCCGGGCCGTCGCGCTGATGCGGACGGCCGCCATGCCCTCGCGCAGGCTCGCGCAGGCCGTCCCGCCCCTGGTACTGCGCAGGCTGGCCGGCGTACTGGTGTGGGCGAGCCTCTGGCCGACGCCCCCGGCCAATGCGTCGCCACAGTCCGCTGGCCAGCTGCCGCCGCCTCCGCGAGCGCCCGTCGCCGACGACGACAGCCTGGTGCACCTGGAGCTGGTGCTGAACGGACTGTCCTCCGGGCGGATCGTGCCGGTGCGGCTGCGCGACGGGCATTACCTGGTCGATGCGGCGGAGCTGCGTGCGCTGCACGTGCACACCGACGACGCGGACGACGAGGGCCGCATCGCCGTCGACGCCATCGCGGGGGTCGAGGTGCGTTACGACGTGGCCCGCCTGCGCCTGCTCGTCGATGTGCCGCCGGAGTGGCTGCCCGAGCAGGCACTGGACCGCTCGGGGCGACGCACCCGCCATCATGCGCAGGCGAGCCACGGCGCACTGCTCAACTACGATGTCTACGCGACCCGCCCGGACCGCGCCGCCACGTCCATGTCGCTCTGGACCGACCTGCGCCTGTTCGGCGAACGCGGCGTCCTGTCCTCGTCGGGTGCCTGGCGCAACGGGACTGCGAACGCGGACGCAGGCTTCGTCCGCTACGACACCCGGTGGGAGTACGGCGACGAGGATCGCATCCTGCTCTGGGAAGCGGGCGACCTCATCACCCGGGGGACGGCCTGGACCACGCCGGTGCGGATCGGCGGCGTGCAGCTGTCCCGAGATTTCTCGATCCGCCCGGATGTCGTCACCTATCCCCTGCCCCAGTTCGCCGGACAGGCCAGCGTGCCCACCGGCGTGGACCTGTTCGTCAACGGCAACCTCGCGGCGAGGGAGCGGGTCGATCCCGGCCCCTTCACGCTGACCGACGTGCCGTTCATCAACGGCGCCGGACAGGCCGTGGTCGTGGTCACCGACGCCGTCGGGCGCCAGGTCGCGACGACGATCCCGTTCTACGTCAGCAGCGACCTGCTGGCGCCGGGACTGACCGACTTCGCGGTGTCGGCGGGCGCCCTGCGCCGCGACTACGGCCTCGACAGCTTCTCCTACGGGCCGATGGTCGCGTCGGGTTCGTATCGCCGCGGACTCGGCGACGCGATGACCGTCGAGGCGCTCGGCGAGGTCGCCGGCGACCTGGTGCGCGCCGGCGCGGGCGGCGTGTTCGGACTCGGCACGCTGGGCGTGCTCAATGCCGCCTACAGCCGCAGCGATGCACGCGGCCGCTCCGGCGCCCAGGGCGAGATCGGATACCAGTACCTGCATCGCCGGTTCAACGTCTCCGCGCAGCACCGGCGCAACGGCCGGCATTTCGTCGACTTGGCGAGCTACGACCCGCACGCGGCGTATTCCGCCCGGCGCAGGACGACCGTGATCGCCGGCAGCGTCGCGCTCGACGGCTGGGGCAGCCTCGGCGCCGGCCTCGTGGCGATCGAGCACGCCGATGCGACCCGGACGCGGCTGTTCAACCTGTCATGGAGCGTATCGCCCTGGCGCAACGCCAGCCTCTACCTGTCCGGCAACCGCGACGTCGACAGCGGCGACTGGTCCGCGGTCGCGCAGGTCGCGGTCTCGATGCACGGCAGCTTCAGCGCCACCCACGAACAGCACCGCGAGCGCGGCGGCACGCAGCGCCTGCGCTACAGCCGTCCGGTGCCGAGCGACGGCGGCGTCGGCTTCGGTGCCGGCTATGCCCGGCTCGAGGACGCCGACGACCAGGTCCAGGCGGACATCTACTGGCGCGGCCGCCATGCCCAGGCCGGTGGCGGATTCCACGGCAGCGCCGACGCACGTACGTTCTGGGCCAGCGCGGCCGGCTCCGTGGTGCGCATGGACGGCGCCACCTTCCTGTCGAGCAGGATCGCCGACGCCTTCGTCGTCGTGGACACCAACGGATTCGCCGGCATTCCCGTGCGCTACGAGAACCAGCGGATCGGCACGACCGATCGTGGCGGCCGCCTGCTGGTGCCCTGGGCCGGCGCCCACTACGCGGCCAAGTACGAGATCGATCCGCTGGCCCTGCCCGCCCACGTACGCACGCCGGTGGTGGAGCAGCGGGTCGCGGTCCGGCGCGGCGGCGGCTACCTGATGCATTTCCCGGTCGAACGCGCGACCGCCGCCATGATCACGCTGCACGATGCCGACGGCACGGTGCTGCCGCCCGGTACGCCGGTCGCCACCGGCCAGGGCGTACAGGCGCATGTCGGGTGGGACGGGCTCGTGTACCTGGACGGGCTGTCGGAGGACAACACCCTGACCGTCCACAAGCCGGACGGCCCGCCCTGCACCGTGCGTTTCGCGCTCGACACCGGGCACGAGGGCATCGCACGCATAGGACCGCTCACATGCCGATGAGTCGCCAGCCATGAACCTCCCGCCCCCGCACCGAAGCCGGCGGCACGCTTCGCCTGCCCTTCTGTTCGCGGCCACGTGCCTGCTGCTGGCCACCGGTCAGGCGCGGGCGCAGAGCACCGGCTCGTGCACGGTGGCGACCTCGAACGCCCAGCTAGGCACGGCCAGCACGCTGGCCCTGGCCGGCAGCGGGGTGCAGGCGGCCGGCTCCGGCGGCCTGTCGTGCGCGTCGCTGGCGCTGCTGAGCACTTCCTACGTCAAGGTCCGGCTCGAGAGCTCGAGCTTCACGCTCGCACACGACGGCGGCGGGCCGCCGATCCCGTTCGCGGTGCTGGCGCAGAGCACCGGACCGCAGGTCGGCCTCGGGCAGGAGTTCGATTTCTCGTCCTTCGACATCCTCAACCTGTTCAGCGGGCCCGGCGGCAGCCTGCCGCTGTTCTTCCGGACCAGCCCCACGCTGGGACTGCATGCCGGCACCTACACCGGCCAGGTCACCCTGCGCTGGTACTTCTCCATCTGCACCCTGGGCATCGGCGTATGCCTGTACTCGCAGAGTCCCGGCTTCCAGCGTCCGGGAGTGTTCACCCAGCTCAACTGGGGTACCGGGATCGCGACCACGGTGAACATCACGCTTCGGCTCGAGAACGACTGCGCGATCGCCGCGCCGGACCTGAACTTCGGCAGCGCGCCGCTGGCCGCGGCGTTCGACCCGGTCACCCAGCACATCGCGATCCGCTGCAGCGCGGGCACCGCCTATTCGGTCGGCCTGGGCAACGGCGGCCACTTCTCCGGCGGCTGGCGCCGCATGCGTGCCGGCATCGCCGACCAGTACCTGCGCTACGAGCTCTACAAGGGCGCGGGGTCGGGCGAACGCTGGGGCGACAGCGGCGCCGAACGCCGCAGCAGCGCGACCGCCGAGGTCAGTCCCGGCATCCACGACGGCACGACCGCCCAGCACTACACCTACCGAGGCGTCGTCGATCCGGGGCAGGCGACGCCGCCGGCCGGCACCTACACCGACACCATCGTCGTCGACGTCAGCTTCTGAACGCCCCGGCAACCCGGGCGGATTGCCTGCATCCTTGCCGCGGAGTAGACTCCGCCGATTGCGTGGACTCGATCTTGCGGTCCCGCGCGCCCACGCCGGGCGTCACCGGCGAATACACACCTGCTGTAACCACCCGTGCCGGGGTGTCCCGACGTCCGAAGGACCCGGGATCTGGCCACGGAGGCAGCGGGGAGGCCCAACCCCGGAACCACGCGCATTCGCGAGAACGTGCACCGCCCATCCAACAGCCGTGGCGGCCGGTTCCACTGTCAGGAGTTCCACCATGCCCCAGATCACCATGCGCCAGATGCTCGAAGCCGGCGTCCACTTCGGCCACCAGACCCGTTACTGGAACCCGAAGATGGGTCCGTACATCTTCGGTGCCCGCGGCAAGATCCACATCATCAACCTCGAGAAGACCGTTCCGCTGTTCAACGACGCGATGAACTTCATCTCGGGCATCGCGCAGAAGCGCGGCATGATCCTGTTCATCGGCACCAAGCGCAGCGCGCGCGAAGCGATCAAGGAAGAAGCCGAGCGTTGCGGCATGCCGTTCATGACCCAGCGCTGGCTTGGCGGCACGCTGACCAACTTCGCCACGGTGAAGAAGTCGGTGTCGCGCCTGAAGGAACTGGAAGCGGCCGAGACCGACGGCACCTTCGACAAGCTGGTCAAGCACGAAGTGCTGGGCCTGCGCCGCGAGCGCGACAAGCTGGAAGCCTCGCTGGGCGGCATCAAGGACATGAACCGTCTGCCCGACGCGCTGTTCGTCATCGACATCGGCCATGAGGACATCGCCATCAAGGAAGCCAAGAAGCTCGGCATCCCGGTGATCGCGGTCGTCGACACGAACTACGATCCGGCCCTGGTCGACTACGCGATTCCGGGCAACGACGACGCCATCCGCGCCGTGCAGCTGTACGCCAACGCCGCTGCCGACGCCGTGCTGGAAGGCAAGGCTGCGACCCCGAGCGCGGCGACCGTGCGCGAGGAAGAGTTCGTCGAGGGCGGCGAGAAGCCGGCCCGCGCCCCGCGCGGCAAGAAGGCCGAAGACGCCGCCGCACCGGCAGCACCTGCGGCCGAGTAACCGCCGCGACATGCGCACCGTCCATGCTGGACGGTGCGCGCATCACGCCGTGCGCGAACGTTCGCGCCATCGGCGTCGATTCCGTGAGGCGGGCCCCGGCCCGCACGACAATCCCCGAATTCAGAGGTCTCCAATGGAAATCACCGCATCCCTGGTCAAGGAACTGCGCGAGCGCACCGGCGCCGGCATGATGGAGTGCAAGAAGGCGCTCAGCGAAACCGCAGGCAACATCGACGCTGCCGCCGAGGCGCTGCGCAAGTCGGGCCTGGCCAAGGCCGACAAGAAGGCCGACCGCGTGGCCGCCGAGGGCCGCATCGCGTCGGCGCAGGACGGCAACACCGCCGTGCTGGTCGAGATCAACTCCGAGACCGACTTCGTCGCCAAGGACGACAACTTCCTGCGCTTCATCGATACCGTGGCGCAGACCGCGCTGTCGTCGGGCGCTACCGATGTCGACGCGCTGAAGGCCGCGAAGGTGGAATCGGGCGAAACGATCGAGGAAACCCGCGCCGCGGTGATCGCCAAGGTCGGCGAGAACGTGCAGGTGCGCCGCCTGGTCCGCATCCAGAGCGACGACAACGTTGCCGCCTACGTCCATGGTGGCCGTATCGGCGTGCTGGTCGAGCTCAAGGGCGGCGATGCCGACCTCGCGCGCGGCCTGGCGATGCATGTCGCCGCGATGAACCCGCCCTACAACAAGGCGAGCGACGTCCCGGCCGACTTCGTCGAGAAGGAAAAGGAAATCGAACTGGCGAAGATGTCCGACAAGGACAAGTCGAAGCCGGCCGACATCCTCGAGAAGATCATCAGCGGCAAGATCAACAAGATCGTCAACGAGGTCACGCTGTACGGCCAGCCCTACGTGCTCGACACCGACAAGAACGTCGAAGCCGTGCTGAAGGCCGCCGGCGCCGAAGTCGTCGGCTTCCAGCGCCTGGCCGTCGGCGAAGGCATCGAGAAGGTGGTCGAGGATTACGCCGCCGAAGTGATGAAGCAGGCCGGCCTGGCCTGATTCATGCCCTGCACGTCGACGCTTCGGCGTCGACGGCGTCGGTCACGAAGAACGCACCCCCGGGTGCGTTTTTTGTTGGGCGTCTTGCATGCGTCCGCCGCAGCGCGCATGGAATGCGACCGGCGCACGCCCGCGAATGCCCGGATCGCCGATGCCCCACGCGAGAACGCCCCGGCAATACCGGGGCGTTCGTCACTGGCGTCGCAGCGACAGAAGGGGCCTACTCCAGTTCGCGCACGCCCAGTTCGCGCAATGCCTTCTGCATCAGCTCGGCCGCCTGGCCGCTGAGCTTTTCATTGTCGAGTGCATAGCGGATCGTCGCCTCGATCAGCCCCAGGTGCGTGCCGCAGTCGAAGCGGACGCCCTTGAAGCGGTAGGCATGCACGGACTGCTCGGCGAGCAGCGCGGCGATCGCATCGGTCAGCTGGATTTCGCCGCCGGCCCCCGGCTGCGTCTGCTCCAGGAGATCGAAGATGCGGCCATCGAGCACGTACCGCCCGACGACAGCGAGCGTGCTGGGCGCATCGGCCGGCTGTGGCTTCTCGACCATCGCGGTGATGCGGCCATGGCGACCCTCGAAGGCGTCGGTCGCGACGATGCCGTAGCTGGCCGTCTGCGCACGCGCGACATCCTGCACCGCGATCATGCTCGCGCCGGTCGCCTCGTGGGCATCGGCCATCTGGTGCAGCGCGCCGGGGCCGTTGCGGTTCCACAACAGGTCGTCGGGCAGCATGACCGCGAACGGTTCATTGCCGATCACCGACTTCGCGCACAGCACCGCATCGCCGAGGCCACGCGCCTCGGGCTGGGTCACGAAGATCGCGCGTACGCCGTCGGGCAGAGGACGCCGGATTTTCTCCAGGAGTTCATGCTTGCCTGCGGCTTCCAGGCGGTCCTCCAGCTCATAGGCCTTGTCGAAGTAGTCGCCGATCGCGTGCTTGTAGCGGTTGGTCACGAAGACCAGCGTGTCGCAGCCTGCCTCGATCGCTTCGTCCACCGCGTACTGGATCAGGGGCCGATCGACGATCGGCAGCATTTCCTTGGGCACGGTCTTGGTGGCCGGAAGAAAGCGGGTACCGAGTCCTGCAACGGGAAATACCGCCTTGCGAATCCTTTGCGTCATGGTTGTCTCGCGTGTCTGGGGGGAAACGCGACGATTGTCGCACTGCCGTTGTGTGCGGCCCGGGATTGCAGCGGTGCGAACTCGGGCACCGCCTCGCGCAGCGACGCGGCCAGCAGTTCGAGGTCATACCGCGCGACGCCGTCGGACAGCTTCGACAGCGCCGCCGCAAGCCGCTCCGCATGCACGTTGCGCGCTTCGGCCAGCAGGATCTTGGGATGCGTCGTGGGGCGGTAACGCTCGTCGGCGTGGAACAGCGTCTCATGGAGCTTCTCTCCGGGACGCAGCCCGGAATAGACGATCGCCACATCATGGTCGGGGTGCTTGCCGGCAAGCCGGATCATCTGCTCGGCCAACAGCCGGATCGACACCGGCTCCCCCATGTCGAGCGTGTACACCGCCTGTACGGACCCGATCGCCACCGACTGCATGATCAGCTGGCAGGCCTCGGGAATCGTCATGAAGTAGCGGGTGACCTCGGGATCGGTGACCGTCACCGGTCCGCCGCGCCGGATCTGCTCGCGGAACAGCGGCACCACGCTGCCCGCCGAATCGAGCACGTTGCCGAAGCGCACGGTGATGAAGTCGGTGGTCGAACCGCCCGCCAGATCCTGGCAGACCATTTCGGCCAGGCGCTTGGTCGCGCCCAGCACGTTGACCGGGTCCACCGCCTTGTCGGTGGAGATCAGCACGAACGTCGCGACCTGGTGCGCAATCGCGGCGGTCGCCACTGTACGGGTCGCGAGCACATTGTTGCGCACACCTTCGCGCAACTGCGCTTCGAGCACCGGCACCTGCTTGTAAGCGGCCGCATGGAACACCGCATCGGGCGCGGACAGCCGCATCGCATGCGCGATCACCGCGGGATCGCCGCAGTCGCCGAGCACCGGCACCAGGACGATCCTGGGGAAATCCCGCCGCAGTTCGCTCTCGATCCGGGTCAAGGCCAGTTCGTCCATCTCCACCAGCGCGATCTGCGTCGTGCCGTTGCGTGCACACTGCCGACACAGTTCGGAGCCGATCGAACCGCCCGCGCCCGTCACCAGCACACTGCGACCGCGCAGCCACGCCCGGATCGCCTTCCAGTCGGGCATGACCGGCTTGCGCCCGAGCAGGTCCTCGATCGCGACCTCCTTGAGCTCGCCCGGCAGAGAACGGCCTTCGAGCAGATCGTCGAGCCTGGGCACGGTACGGAACGGCAACCCCGTGCGCTCACAGGCTTCGACCACCTTGCGCATCGCGGCGGCATCCGCCGACGGCATCGCGATGACCAGCAGTTTCGCCGCCGTTTCGGGCGCGACCTGTTCCACGTCCCTGATGCGGCCGAGCACCGGCACGCCCTGCAGCTGGCTGCCGCGCAGTTTGGGCGCGTCGTCGAGGAATCCGACCGGGTCGTAGGCGCCCGTCCGGCGCAGGTCGCGTACGAGCGTCTCGCCGGCCTGGCCCGCCCCGAGGATCAGCACCCGGACGGCGGACTGGCTGGTCCGCGTCATGCCATGATCCTTCCATGCGCGATACAGCAGCCGCGGCATGCCCAGCAGCGCCGCCAGCAGCAGCGGATAGGTGATCAGCACGGTGCGCGGGACGAGGTTCAGCCGGTTGTAGACGAACAGCACCAGCATGATCGTGAGCAGGCCCAGTACCGAAGCCTTCACGATGTTCAGCAGATCCGGGACACTCGCGAACCGCCAGACCCCGCGATAAAGACCGACGCGCCAGAAGATCAGGCCCTGCGCGAGCAGGATCAGGACGATCTCGGCCGACCAGAACGCGAACGCCGGCGCGCTTTCCATGACCGAGTGACGGAACTGGTACAGGCCAACCCAGCACAGCCACACCATCGCCAGATCGTGCAGCACGACCGCCACGCGCGGCCCCAGGACACCGATCCTGGCCTTGAGGTCAATCATCCAGCCGCTTCCCTACGACAGACGCATCCGGCGTGCGTGCCGGATACGGAAGTTGAGCCAGATGGCGACACCGAGGAGATACCACGTGGCGAAGGCTCCGATGATAACGGGTTGCGGCGCCCCTGCCATCGAGACGGCGACAAGGATCGACAGCAGCGTCCATGCCGCGTAGCCGCAGGTCACGACAGCGTGGGCATGCCCCGCCTGGACACATCGTTGATACACATGCTGTACGTGCGGCGTCCACCACCGTTCGCCGCGGATGATGCGGGACAGCAATGTCAAAGCCGCGTCAATCAGGAAGGCGCTGAGCGGTAGCAGCCACAACAACGAGACCACCGGGTCAGGTGCAGGTGCGAGCGCGATCAGACAGGCCACCAGAAACCCCAGCGCGCCGCTACCGACGTCCCCGAGAAATATCCGCGCCCTGGGGACATTGAACGGCAGGAAGCCTGCGCAGGCCGCGGCGACGATGCAGGCCAGCAGCGCCCCGCCGCCCAGCAGCCCGAGCAGCAGGCATCCCAGCGCCACAAGAATCGCCTGGGTCGACGCGAGGCCGTTGATGCCGTCCATGAAGTTCCAGACGTTGACCAGGCCCAGCGCAAGCGCGAAGACGGCGATGGCCCACCACACGGGCTGGCCGGTCCATGCAACGCCGATGGCGAGCATCGCAGCTGCGAGGATATGCACGGCCAGCCGCCCCCATGGCGACAGCGGACGGTGGTCGTCGATCCAGCCGACCGCCGCCACCAGCGCGAGCCCGCAGGCGCCGAGCAGGAACACGGGCCGCATGCCGACGCCTGCGAATCCCAGCCCGATCATCGACGGCAGCACGACCGCGACGATCGCGATGCCGCCACCGCGGGGCGTCGCCACGGTGTGGCTGCGCCGCTCGCCTGGCGCGTCGACCAGTTGCCGGGCCAGCGCATAGCGACGCGCGAGCGCCGTCAGCGCGAAGGCGGCCAGACACGCGGCGACGCACAGCGCCGCGATGAGACACGAAGAAGCCGGCACTCAGACCACGGCGTAGTTGAGCAGCGGCTTGATCGTGCCCCACTCCTTGCAACTGGGGCATTGCCAGTGGTGGCTGCGCGCGCCGAAGCCGCACTGCTTGCAACGGTAGCTGGGATTGCGCACCAGCAGTTGCTCGGTGATCAGGCGCAGTTCCTGCAGCGTGCCGACATGGTCGACACCATCGGCCAGCGTCAGGTCGATCAGCGCCGCCTCGCCGCGTACCGATGGACGATCCTTGAGCTGACGCGCGAGATACGTGCGCGCCGCATGCACGCCCTCCTCCTGCTCGACCAGCCGGGTCAGCGCCAGCACCGGTGCGACGCCCTTGTAGTGCTCGGTCATCTGCGAGAGGAAATTGCGCGCACCCGGCACGTCGCCGACCCGCTCGTACGCAGCCAGCAAGGGCGACAGGATTTCAGGCAGGAAGTCGGTGTCGTGCCGCGCAGCACGCTCGAACGCACGGATCGCCCCAGCGTCGTTGCCGGCGTCGATCTCGATGCGACCTTCGAGAATGCCGGCGCGTACCGAACCCGAATCCGCCGCATAGGCACGCTGCACCGCGCTGCGCGCGGCATCGGTGTCGCCGGCCGAGCGCAGGCGGTCGGCGAGTTCGCATTCGAACTGCGCGATCAGCTTGCCCATCGGCTCGCCAGTCGCGGTCTCGTAGCGCGTGGCGTTCTCGATCGCCTTCTGCCAGTCGCGCTCGGACTGGTAGATGCCGATCAGATGCCGCAGCGCCTGTGGCGCACGCTGGTCGATCCGCGCCAGATCGGTGAACACCGTCTCCGCGCGATCGAGCAGGCCGGACTTCATGTAGTCCTCGCCCAGGGCGAGCAGCGCCTGGACCTTCTGCTGGTCGTTGAGGTCGGGACGCTGCACCAGGCCCTGATGCAGGCGGATCGCACGATCCACCTCGCCGCGGCGCCGGAACAGATGCCCGAGCGCGACCTGGGTTTCGAAGGTGTCCTTGTCGAGTTCCGCGATATGCAGGAACAGTTCGATGGCCTTGTCGGGCTGCTCGTTGAGCAGATAGTTCAGGCCGCGGAAGTACGTCGTCGACAGACGGCTGACCTGGGTGTCGCTGTGGCGCTCGCCGCCGCGGCGACCGATCACCCAGCCACTGAGGGCCGCGATCGGCAGCAACAGGAAGAACCAGAACCACTCGGTCACAAACGCCATGGATCACGCTCCATCGATGGATCGGCCGCGGACGCGCGACCCGCGCCGGCGATGGACATCAAAGCGCGATGCGCGCCCCGCCGACGGTGCGTCGACGATCCTACCCGCTTGCCGATCCTGCACGCCAACCATGCGGCGATCCGCAGGTGCGTGGAAAAGAAAATGGGACCGCCGTGTGGCGATCAGTCTTCGGCCGGCATCGGCTGTACGTCGCTGACGCGATCGCGCAGTTCCTTGCCCGGCTTGAAATGCGGCACATGCTTGCCCGGAAGCGCGACGGCATCGCCGGTCTTCGGGTTGCGTCCGGTGCGCGGCGGACGGAAATGCAGCGAGAAGCTGCCGAAACCACGGACCTCGATCCGATCGCCGGCCGCCAGTGCGCCGCCCATCATTTCGAGCATGGCCTTGACCGCAAGGTCGACGTCCTCGCCCTTGAGATGCGCCTGACGCTGGGTCAGCAGTTCGATGAGTTCCGACTTCGTCATGTCTCGTTCTTGCAGATGCGACAGCGCCGACCCGGGGATTGCCCGGGTCGGCGCCGAATGGGCTTACTCGCCCTTGTTGCCCAGCTGCTCGCGCAGCAGCGCGCCCAGCTTGGTGGTGCCGCTCGATGCTTCCGATGCCTGCTTGTTGTACTCGGCCAGGGTCTCGGCGGTTTCCGCCTCGTCCTTCGCCTTGATCGACAGCTGCAGGACGCGCGTCTTGCGGTCGACGCCGAAGTACTTGGCCTCGATTTCCTGACCGACCTTCAGGTGCTGGCTGGCGTCGTCGATGCGCTGGTCGCTGATGTCGCGCGCCTGCACATAGCCTTCCACGCCTTCACCCAGATCGACCACGGCGCCCTTGGCATCGACTTCCTTGACGGTGCCGGTGACCTTCGAACCGCGCGGCGTCGTCGCCATGAACTGGCCCATCGGGTCCTGCTCGAGCTGCTTGACGCCCAGCGAGATGCGCTCGCGCTCCGGATCGACCGCCAGCACGACGGCTTCGACGGTGTCGCCCTTCTTGAACGCGCGGGCCACGTCTTCGCCGGTGGAGTTCCACGCGATGTCCGACAGGTGGATCAGGCCGTCGATACCGCCGTCCAGGCCGATGAAGATGCCGAAGTCGGTGATCGACTTGATCTGGCCGTCGACCTTGTCGCCCTTCTTGTGGATGGCCGCGAAGGTCTCCCACGGGTTCGAGGTGACCTGCTTGATGCCGAGCGAGATGCGGCGACGCTCTTCGTCGACGTCGAGCACCATGACCTCGAGTTCGTCACCGACCTGCACCACCTTGGACGGATTGACGTTCTTGTTGGTCCAGTCCATCTCGGACACGTGCACCAGGCCCTCGACGCCCGGCTCGATCTCGACGAATGCGCCGTAATCGGTGACGTTGGAGACCTTGCCGAACACGCGCGTGTTCGACGGGTAGCGGCGCGCGATGTTGTCCCACGGATCCTCGCCCAGCTGCTTGAGGCCGAGGCTGACGCGGTTGCGCTCGCGGTCGTACTTCAGCACGCGGACGTCGAGCTCTGCGCCCACTTCCACGACTTCGGACGGATGGCGCACGCGCTTCCAGGCCATGTCGGTGATGTGCAGCAGGCCGTCGATGCCGCCGAGGTCCACGAACGCGCCGTAATCGGTGAGGTTCTTGACGACGCCCTTGAGCACCGCGCCCTCGACCAGCTTCTCCATCAGCTGCTCGCGCTCTTCCGAGTGCTCGCTCTCGACGACGGCGCGACGCGAAACGACGACGTTGTTGCGCTTGCGGTCCAGCTTGATCAGCTTGAACTCGAGTTCCTTGCCCTCGAGGTAGACCGGGTCGCGGACCGGACGCACGTCGACCAGCGAGCCCGGCAGGAATGCGCGGACGTCCTTGATGTCGACGGTGAAGCCGCCCTTGACCTTGCCGCTGATGCGGCCGGTGATGGTTTCGTTCTTCTCGAGCGCTTCCTCGAGCTCGTCCCACACCATGGCGCGCTTGGCCTTCTCGCGCGACAGCACGGTCTCGCCGAAGCCGTTCTCGAGCGAGTCCAGCGCCACCTTGACGGTGTCGCCTTCCGCGACGTCGATTTCGCCGGCGTCGTTACGGAACTGTTCGATCGGCACGATGCCTTCCGACTTCAGGCCGGCGTTGATCACGACGACGTCGGTGCGGACCTGCACGACGACGCCGGTAACGATGGAGCCCGGCTTGAGCTTGGCCAGATTGGTCTGGCTGGCTTCGAACAGTTCTGCGAATGATTCGGTCATTGGTAGATACCTGGTTGACTCAGACTGCGTGGCGGCGCCTTGTCAGCGCGGAGTGCCGGCAGTCCACCCGTTGGTCGGCCGTCGCGGGATTGCAGGGCCGTGAGTGTTGAGGTGGATGGAACCGGCGGCCGGAGCGATTCCGGACGCCGACATGGGTGCAGCGGTACAGCGATGGAACGTGACACTTTCGACAACGCCGAAGCGGCCCGAAACGGACCACCGCGGCCTGCAGCAGACGCCCGACCCTGGACCGGTCAGGCGTTGCGTTCGGGCAGCAACGCGAGCACCCGTTCGACGACGGCTTCGATGCCCTGGCCGGTGGTGTCGATCCGGACGGCGTCTTCGGCCGGCCGCAACGGCGCCACCGCGCGGTTGGCATCGCGGGCGTCGCGGGCGAGGATCTCGCGCAGCAGACCGTCCATTGTCACCGAAACCCCCTTGTTCTTCAACTGCTTATAGCGCCGGTCCGCCCGCTCCTCGGCGCTCGCGGTCAGGAACACCTTCCAGCCGGCATCCGGGAAGATCACCGTGCCCATGTCGCGGCCATCGGCGACCAGGCCCGGCGCGACCCTGAATGCACGCTGCCGGTCCTTGAGCGCGGCGCGGACCTCGGGAATCGCGGCAATCGCCGAGGCGGCGGCGCCCGCGGTTTCGGTCCGCAGTTCGTCGGTGGCGTCGTGGCCGTTGACCAGCACGCGCAGCTCGTCGCCGCTTTCGTCGAACGCGATGGTCGTATCGAAGGTGCAGCGCACCAGGGCACCGCCGTCGTCGAGATCGAGGTCGGCCCAGCCCGCCGCCACGCCGACCGCGCGATACAGAGCGCCGGAATCGAGATAATGCCAACCCAGCTGCTGCGCGACCGCGCGGCTGATGGTGCCCTTGCCGGAACCCGAAGGCCCGTCGATCGTCAAAACCGGCACCGTCGCCGTCATCTGCATCTCCTGCGCCGGGGCCGTGTCCGCGGACGAACACCCAAGCGCTTGAATCGTGGGGGAAAGAGCCGCTAGAATAGCCGGCTTGCTGTTCGTATCCCATCCCAGAGGTTCACCATGAAGGTCCTGTCGTCCCTGAAGTCGGCGAAGACCCGCCACCGCGATTGCAAGGTAGTGCGTCGCCGCGGCAAGGTCTTCGTGATCTGCAAGTCCAACCCGCGTTTCAAGGCGCGTCAGCGCTGAAGACGCGTTGCTGCCGCGCAAGCGGCATGCACGCGAGAAAGGCCGCAGCGATGCGGCCTTTCTTCGTTTGGGGCGCCCGCCGCCCCGCGTCGGCATCACCGTCGCGCGAATTCTGCTAAACAGGCGCGTGCGCTGTTCCGGCGCCCTCGCCATCCCGTCGCTGTCCTGCCCAGGAGTCCCCGCCATGTCGCGTTCCCTCGCTTCGATCCTCGCAGGCACCGTGCTGAGCTGCGCGCTGCTCGCCAGCCTGCCCGCGTCCGCGGACACGCTGCTTGTCGACCGCACCAGGCAGGCCACGGGCGTCGGTGTGCCGGCGCGCGGCATGTCGATGGCGGACGTCGAGGCCCGCTTCGGCGCACCGAGCGAGCGCCTGGACCCGCGTGGCGGCCAGAAGCGCCAATGGCCGACGATCAATCGCTGGGTCTATCCCACCTTCACCGTCTATTTCGAGCGCAACCGGGTCATCGACACCGTCGCCAACCGCGCCACGGCGTCGGAGATCGGCCCCAAGCCCGCCATCCGTTGAGTCCATGACCGAACACGCATTGCGCTTCCCCGCGGAGTGGGAACCCCAGTCCGCGATCCTGATCGCCTGGCCGAACGAAGACACCGACTGGGCCGCGCGCCTGGGCGAGGTCGAAGACACGTACATCGCGCTGGTCGCGGCGATCGCCCGCTTCCAGCCGGTCGTGATCTGCGTGCCGGACGAGGACATCCAGAGCTACGCCTACGTGCGCCTGGCATCGAACCGCATCAACATGGCGCGCGTGCGTTTCGTCGAAGCGGCCTATGACGACACCTGGCTGCGCGATTCCGGGCCGATCTCGCTGCGCCGTGGCGATGACGCCTTCCTGCTCAACGATTTCCGCTTCACCGGCTGGGGCGGCAAGTTCGATGCGAGCCGGGACGATCTGCTGGTCGGTCATCTGCATGCAGCCGGCGTGTTCGACGCTGCAGCGCAGCGACGCGAGATCGACTTCGCACTCGAAGGCGGCGCGATCGAGACCGACGGCGCCGGCACGCTGCTGACGACCTGGCGATGCCTGCACGAGCGCCATCCCGACGCCTCGCGCGACGCATTGACCGCGAAGCTGTCGGCCTGGCTGGCGCAGGATCGTGTGCTGTGGCTCGACCACGGCTATCTCGAAGGCGACGACACGGACGCGCACATCGACACCCTCGCCCGCTTTGCGCCGGACGACGCGATCGTGTTCCAGGCCTGCGACGACATCGCCGATCCACACCACGCCGAACTGCAGGCGATGGCCGACGAGATCGCCGCGCTGCGCACGCGCAATGGCGCGCCGTACCGGCTGTTTCCGCTGCCGTGGGCGCAGCCGGTGCTCGACAACGGCCGCCGTCTCGCCGCGAGCTATGCGAACTACCTGATCCTCAATGGCGCGGTGCTGATGCCGGCCTACGGCGATCCGGCGGACGACGCCGCGGCCGCCGTGCTCGCGCAGGCCCATCCCGGTCGCGAGATCGTGCAGGTGCCGTGCCGCCCGCTGATCTGGCAGAACGGCAGCCTGCACTGCATCACCATGCAGCTGCCGATCGGCCTGCTGCGGGACGAGCATCCCGGCTGATGCGGGAAAGACGCCCGAAGTTTGCGATGCGGACTTCGGGCCCCGGCTTCGCCCGTTCCGGTTCCCATTCGCGCCTCAGCAAGGGCCTGGCCTCGCACGCAATGAATGGCGCCGCATGCCGCTCCGTGCACATCGACGCGTTTATCTGCCCGCACACAGCGCCGCGTTAGCATTGCCGCCATCCCCAGAGGGTTCGAATCCATGTCCCGCAAGACCACGTTGCCCGTCGCGCTGATCCAGGAGCGCGCCGTCATCGACCAGGGCGCCGGCAATGCCGACGCCAACCTGTCGATCATCGAAGCGCGTGTCGCCGAGGCCGCGAAACAGGGCGCAAAGCTCGTGCTGCTGCAAGAGCTGCACAACGGCGCCTATTTCTGCCAGCACGAGTCGGTCGACGAATTCGATCTTGCCGAGCCGATTCCCGGCCCGAGCACCGAGCGTCTCGCCGCACTGGCGAAGCAGCACAAGGTGGTGCTGGTCAGTTCGCTGTTCGAGCGCCGCGCCGCGGGGCTGTACCACAACACGGGCGTGGTCTTCGACGCGGACGGCAGCACGGCGGGCAAGTACCGCAAGATGCACATCCCCGACGATCCGGGCTTCTACGAGAAGTTCTATTTCACCCCCGGCGACATCGGCTTCAAGCCGATCGATACCTCGGTCGGCCGGCTCGGCCTGCTCGTGTGCTGGGACCAGTGGTACCCGGAAGCCGCGCGCCTGATGGCGCTGGCGGGTGCGGATCTGCTGCTGTATCCGACTGCGATCGGCTGGGATCCGACCGATGGCGACGACGAGAAGACCCGCCAGCGCGATGCCTGGATCCTCAGCCACCGCGGCCACGCGGTCGCCAACGGACTGCCGGTGCTCTCGTGCAATCGCGTCGGCCACGAACCGTCGCCGACCGGCGCGGCCGGCATCGATTTCTGGGGCAACAGCCACGTGCTCGGTCCGCAGGGCGAATTCCTCGCGCAAGCGGGTACCGATCCGACCGCGCTGACCTGCGACGTGGATCTGGGCCGCAGCGAACACGTGCGCCGCATCTGGCCATTCCTGCGCGACCGCCGCATCGACGCCTACGGCGACCTGCTCAAGCGCTACATCGACTGATCCGATGCCCCTCGAACTCCGCGACGCCGTCGAAGCCGATCTCGACGCCATCACCGCGCTCTACGCCCGCGAAGTCGCGGACGGCGTGGCGACCTACGAATACGACGCGCCCGACGTCGACGAGATGCGGCGCCGCTGGTCGAGCATCCGTGCGGCCGGCCATCCCTACATCGTCGCGATCCGCGACGGCGTGTTCGCCGGCTACGCCTACGCCGGCGGATTCCGCACGCGCATCGGCTACCGCTTCACGGTCGAGAGCTCGGTCTACGTCGAGCACGCACAGCATGGCCATGGCATCGGCCGCATGTTGATGGATCGGCTGATCGAACTGTGCACGCAGCGTGGCTTCCGGCAGATGATGGCGGTGATCGGCCCGCCGCTCGACGGACCTTCGGTGCAGTTCCACCAGCGGCTCGGCTTTACGACCGTCGGCGTGCTGCCCGGTTCCGGCCGCAAGCACGGGCGCTGGCTCGACACCATCCTGATGCAGCGCGCCCTCGGCGACGGCGCCGCCACTCCTCCTGAAGACGAATGACCCGATGACCGAACCGATGACCGGCGCGCTGACGCCCGATGGCGCCACGTCGTGGCAGTCGCAGCCGCATGCGATCGTCGAACGCGACGGCGTGCGCTACACCCTGCTCGGCACCGCGCATGTGTCGCGGGTCAGCGTGGAAGCGGTCGAGGACGCGATCGGCAGCGGCGCCTTCGATGCGGTCGCAGTCGAACTCGACGCGCAGCGCCTGCAGGCGATCAGCGATCCCGACGCGCTGGCCAAGCTCAATCTCGTCGATGTGATCCGCAAGGGTCGCGTCGCGCTGTTCGCCGCCAATCTCGCGCTGGCCGCGTACCAGCGCCGTCTCGCCGAACAGCTCGGCATCGAACCGGGCGCAGAGCTCAAGCGCGCGGTCGCGTTGGCCAAGGAACGCGGTCTGCCGGTCGCGCTGATCGATCGCGACGTCGGCCTGACGTTCAAGCGGGCGTCGAAGACGCTCGGCTTCTTCGGCCGCATGAAGCTGATCGGCAGCCTGCTCGGCGGCCTGCTGGCCTCCGACGAACTCGGCGAAGAGGAAATCGAGAAGCTCAAGCAGGGCGACATGCTCGAATCGAGCTTCGGCGAATTCGCCAAGAGCAGCCCGCAGCTGTACGAAGCGGTCATCGCCGAGCGCGACCGCTACATGGCCGCGAAGCTGCGCGAGCAGGCAGGCGATGCGCGCGAGGTGCTGGCGGTGGTCGGCGCCGGTCATCTTGCAGGGCTCGCGCGTCATCTTGCCGATGACACCCGTGCGCCGGCGCAGACGCGCGAGGAACTCGAGCACGCGCCGGCCGGCAACGGCCTGAAGTGGATCATGACCGCGATCACGCTGCTGATCCTGGCGATGATCGGCTGGGGCTACTACCAGGGCGGCACGGAACTGGGACGGCAACTGGTCAAGGAGTGGGTCGTCATCACCGCCGGCTTCGCAGCGCTCGGCGCATTGGCCGCACTCTCGCACCCGCTCGGCATCCTCGCCGCGGCGATCGCCTCACCACTGAAGCCGATTCGACCGCCGGGCATCTCGCCCGGCCTCTTCAGTGCACTGGTCGAGGCCTACATCCGCAAGCCGGCGTACGGCGATTTCCTGTCCCTGCGCGACGATACCGGCACGCTGCGCGGCTGGTACCGCAATCGCGTCTCGCGGACCATCCTGAGTTTCCTGCTGACCAATCTGGGTTCGAGCATCGGCGTGTGGGTGGCCGGGCTGCGGATCGCGGGGAAAGTGTTCTCCTGACAGGTCGCGGCGGATTCGAGCTTTCGCCGGAATGACGGAAAGAGGATCGCGATCCTGGTTCGCGCAGAACCGGCGCATCCTCCCGAGCATGCGCAGAGCAGATGGCAGGGTCAGGCGCCGGACCGCAGCGTGCATCGGGACGAACGGCTGTCCAAAAGTCTCCGGCACAAGCCGACCCCGTGCATCCGTCCGGCGCCGTTTCCGGCGCCAGACTTCGGATGGGCGGATCAGCCCACCGTCACAGCCGTCTGCCCCTGTACACCCCGCGCACGCCGGATCAGCCGCACGCTGCCGTGGCGCATGTCGTCGAGGATCGCGTAGATCGTCGGCAGGAACAGCAGGCTGACCACGGTCGAGAACGCCAGGCCACCGGCCACCGCGCGGGCCATCGGCGAGTAGGCCAGGCCGCCGAGCACCACGGTGTCGCTGAGCGAGATCGGGATCATCGCCAGGATCGCCGTGCCCATCGTCATCAGGATCGGGCGCAGGCGTTCGCGGCTGCCTTCGACCAGCGCATCGAGCCGCGACATGCCGCGCCGGCGCAGGTTGTTGATGTGCTCGACCATGATGATGCCGTTGTTCACCACCACGCCCATCAGCACCAGGATGCCGATGAAGGCCATCACGGTGAACGAGGTGCCGGTGAGCCAGAACAGCCAGAACACGCCGAACACCGAGAACACCACGCAGCTCATGATCGCCGCCGGGAACAGCAGCGATTCGAACACCGCCGCCATCACCACGTAGATCATGATCATCGCGATCAGCAGGTTGAACAGCATCTGCCGGCTCGCGGCGGCGTCGTCCTCGAAGCCGCTCCCCGTGAACGTGTAACCGTAGCCCGCGGGGAATGCGACGCTGTCGAGGGTCTGCTCGAGCGCCTTGCGCGCGTCGGGCATCGTCGTGTCGCCGGCCAGGTTGGCCTGCAGGGTGAGCGAGGTCTGGCGGTCGACACGCGTGATGCGGTTGGCCGCGGGTTCCACGCGCATCTCCACCAGGCTCGTCAACGGCACGCTGCGGCCATCGGGCGCGCGCACCATGAAGCTGGCGATGTCGGTCTCGCTGTACTGCTCGGCGCCGGCGAAGCGGACCCACACCGGCACCTCGTCTTCGCCGCGGCGGAACTCGCGCAGCTGGCTGCCGCGCAGCGCCAGGCCTACGAAGCTCGACACCTGTTCGGCGCTGAAGCCGAACGCCGCCGCGCGGTCGCGGTCGACGCGGATGTTGAGCTCCTGGTTGAGATCGCCCGCGTCCACGCGCACGTCGCGCAGCGCCGGGTGCGCCGACAGCAGGGGGATCACGCCATCGGCGAGTTCGCGCAGCACCTGGCTCGAATCGCCGACCAATTGCACCTGCACGCCCTGCCCGCCCTGCGCGCCACCGCCCTGGCTGCCACCGCGCACGCCCACTTCGGCGCGCGCCGATTTCGGCAGCGCCTGGCTGATGGCTTCCGACAGCGCCTTGGTGTCGCCGACGTCGTCGTTGAACGTCACCATCGTGCCGGAGTCGTTGCCCTCACCGAACCAGGAATAGATCTGCCGGATGCGGTAGGTCTCGCGGTTCTCGTCGAGGAAGGTCTCGAAGCGGCGCACTTCGTCGGAACGCTGCTGCAGGTTGTAGCTGCCCTTCCACTGGTAGTAGATCTGGATCTCCTTGCCGCCGCTGCCGCCGCCGAACATGTCGAACTTGGTCTGGGTCATCGGCACCAGACTGACCGCGACGACCAGCAGGATGCCGAACACGCTCCAGCCACGATGTTCCAGCGACCAGCGCAGAACACGCGCATAACGGCGTTGCATGCGTGGGATCAGTCCGTCCGGACGCGCGACTGCAGGCGGCGTCTTCATGCGCGCCGACATCATCGGGATCAGACTCACCGCGACCAGCCACGACGCCAGCAACGACACCGAAATGGTGATCGCCAACTGGTTCATGAAGATGCTGATGTTGTTGGTCTCGCCCAGCAGGTTCGGCA
Source organism: Proluteimonas flavola (assembly GCF_021191705.1). Classification (GTDB taxonomy): domain Bacteria; phylum Pseudomonadota; class Gammaproteobacteria; order Xanthomonadales; family Xanthomonadaceae; genus Luteimonas; species Luteimonas flavola. Next base: position 53,965 of record NZ_JAIWPU010000007.1, on the reverse strand, counting down.
CGAACACGATGCAGTGGCACAGCGTGCCGGCCGACAGCGCGATCGCGACATGGCGCGTGCCCAGCACCGAGGCCAGCCACGGCTGGTCGGGCATGCGTTCGCGTTCCTGGTAGATGCTCTCCACCACCACCACGGCGTTGTCGACCAGCATGCCGACCGCGAGCAGCAGGCCCATCAGCGACAGCACGTTGAGCGTGACGTCGAAGAAGTGCATGAAGCCGAGGGTGATGACGAAGCAGATCGGAATGGCCAGCGTGACCATCAACGTCGACGGCCAGTGGCGCAGGAAGAAGTACAGCACGATGATCGACAGCACCAGGCCGATCGCGCCGGCCTCGACCAGCTCCAGCAGCGAGGACGTGACCTCCTCGCCCATGTTCTGGGTGATCTTGACGTCGATGTCCTCCAGCCCCGGCTCACTGCGCGCGGCTTCGACTTCGGACAGGACGGCTCGCGACACCTCCACGAGGTTGGCGTCGCGTTCCTTGTAGATCTCCAGGCCCACTGCCGCGCGTCCGTCCAGGCGGCGCCCGTAGTCCATGCGCTGCGGCTTGAAGCGCACGTCGGCGATGTCCGAAAGCCGCAGGCCGCGCTGGTCGATGACCAGGTCGCGCAACTGCTGCAGGTCGTGGATCTCGCCGACCGGCTGCACCCGCAGCCGCTGGTCGCCGTCGAGGATCTGCCCGGCCGAGACCGAGAAGTTCAGCGCGCGCAGCCGCGTCGCCAGTTCGTTGAGCTCGATCCCGTGCGCGGTCAGGCGATCAGGCTGGACCGCGATCTCGACCTCGTTCGGCGGCGCGCCGCTGATCTCGACACGCGCCACGCCGGGCACCCGTTCGAGACGGCGTCTGAGTTGGCGATCGATCAGCTCGTAGCTGCCGGAGAGGTCCACGTTCGCCGCCAGCCTCAGCCGCAGCACCGGCTCGTCACTGCTCGACCATTTGTGGACGAAGTAGCGGCGGAAGTCGTCGGGCAGATCTCCGCGGATCGCGTCGATGCGTTCGCGTGCCTCCGCCGCGCTGATCGCGATGTCGCGGTCCCAGTCGCTGAACTCCAGGAACACGCCGGCGCCGTCGGCGTTCGCTTGGCCGCGCATGCGCTTGATGCCGCTCATCGTCGCCAGCGTCTCCTCCGCCGGCCGCAGCAGGTTCTGTTCGGCTTCGGCCGGCGTCGATCCGGCGTAGGGCAGTTGCACGAACAGGAACGGCGCCGAGATGTCGGGCAGCGCCTCGAGCGGCAGCCGCACCGCGGCCATCAGGCCGATGACGACCATCGACACGAAGCACATGATGGTCGTGACCGGACGCCGCAGGCTCAGTTCGGCGATGCTCATGTCGCGCGGGCCTCCGCATCGGGATGCTCGGCGGCGGCGCCCAGACGCGCGCGGCGGCCGCGTTCGGCGTAGTACGCATCGGACTTGCGGTCCAGCAGGTCGTAGACCACCGGGATCACCAGCAGGGTGAGTACCGTCGACACCGCCAGGCCGCCCATCACCACGATCGCCATCGGCGAGCGCACTTCCGCGCCGTCACCGAAGGCCAGTGCCAGCGGCAGGAAGCCGAACAGCGTCGACAGCGTGGTCATGATGATCGGCCGCAGGCGCGAGCGCGCGCCGTCGACCAGCGCGTCGCGCTTCGCCACGCCGGCCTCGCGCAACTGGTTGACCTTGTCGATCAGGATGATCGCGTTCTTCACCACCAGACCCACCATCAGGATCAGGCCGATGAAGGCGACCACGGAGATCGTGTTGCCGGTCAGCAGCAGTGCGCCGATCGCGCCGACCATCGCCAGCGGGATGGTGAACAGGATCACGAACGGGTGCAGCAGCGACTCGAACTGCGAGGCCATCACCAGATAGACCAGGAAGATCGCCAGTGCGAACGCCATCAGCAGCGAGCGCATCGACTCCGCCAGCTCTTCGCCCTGGCCACCGATGTGCAGACCGACTTCGGGACCGAGCGGATTCTCGGCGACCATCTGCCGCACTTCGCGCATGGCGGTGCCCAGGTCGATACCGCGCAGGTTCGCCGACACGACCGCCACGCGCACCTGGTCGGCACGGTGGATTTCGCTCGGTCCGACCGTCGCGACGACATTGGCCACCGAATCGAGCCGCACCGGCGACGCGCTGCCCGGATTGACGATCAGGTTGCGGATGCGGTCGACCGAGTCGCGTTCGCGCTCCTGCGCACGCACCAGCACGTCGATCTTGCGGTCGCGGAAGTTGTAGCGCGTGGCGACTTCGCCGCGCACCGCGCGCACCACCGCATCGGCGATCTGCCGCGTGGTCAGGCCGAAGGCGCCTGCGCGTTCCTGGTCGAACACGATCTGGATCTCGGGGAAGCCCTGCTCCACCGTGCTCTTGACGTCGGCGTAATGCGGGTTGGCCCGCAGCATCTCGGCCATGCGCTGGCCGGCCTTCGCCAGACCGTCGAGGTCCTGCCCGCGCAGTTCGATCTCCAGCGGCGTGGAGAAGCTGAAGATCTGCGGGCGGGCGAAATCGACAGCGACGCCCGGATACTTCTGCATCGTTTCGCGCAGGCGTTCGGTCTGCTGCGCCTCGAACTCGCGACTGCCGCCACCGCTCATGACGATGCTCAGCTTGCCGATGTTCTCGCCGCTCTCGGTCGGATTGGCATCGAGCCGCGTGCCGCTGCCACTGACGCCGAACAGCAGTTCCACGCCATCGTCGCCGGCGTGCGCCTGCTGCACCTCGCGCATGATGCGGTCGGTCTCGCGCAGCGGCGTGCCCGGCGGCAGCTTGGCGGTCATCTCGAAGCGGTCCTGCGCCAGCTGCGGAATCAGGTCGGTGCCGAGCAGCGGCACCGCCAGCATGCTGGCCAGGAACACCGCGGTCGCGGTGCCCAGCACCAGCCACGGACGCGCGAGCGCGGCCGGCAGCATTTTCAGGTAGCTGCGTTCGGCGCGGGTGTAGGGCGCCATCGCCAGATCGCTGGCGCGGCCCATGACCCGACCGATGCCGCCCGACACGAAGCGCCACACGCGCACCACCGTCCAGACGATGCCGAACAGCACGCCGCGGACGCCGGCGCCGATGCCGCGACCGGTCGCCGCAAGCGGCTTCTGCCAACGCCTTTCCGGGCGCCACTGCGGATGCGGCGCTTCTTCCGGGAACGCCAGCGGCGGCCGACCCTTGAGCGAGGCCAACATCGGGATCAGCGTCATCGCCACCAGCAGCGACACGCCGACCGCGATCGCGATCGTCAGCGCCTGGTCGCGGAACAGCTGGCCTGCGATGCCCTCGACGAACACCAGCGGCAGAAACACCGCGATGATCGTCAGCGTCGATGCGACGACGGCCATGCCGACTTCGCGCGTACCGGTGATCGCGGCCTCGAGTATCCCGAGCCCGCGTTCGCGCGCCTTTTCGATGCTTTCGAGCACGACGATCGAGTCGTCGACCACCAGACCCGTCGCCAGCGCCAGACCGCCCAGCGACATGACGTTGAGGCTCAGCCCCAGTTGGTCCATGAAGAAGAACGTGGTGATGATCGACACCGGCAGCGACAGGCTCACCACCAGCGTGCTCCAGCCGTTGCGCAGGAACAGGAAGATGATCAGCACGGCCAGCGTGCCGCCGATCAGCGCGTCGGTGCGCACGTCGTGGATCGCGGCGCGCACGAACTTCGACTGGTCGTCGACGACGGTCAGCGTCATGTCCGGCGGCAGTTCCTTGCGGATCACGTCCAGCCGCGCCTGCACCGCATCGGCGGTCGACACCGTGTTCGCGTCGCCCTCCTTGTAGATCGCCAGCTCCACCGCCTCGGCGCCGCCGAGCCGGATGATGCTTTCGCGTTCCTTGAACCCCTGGCGCACGGTGGCGATGTCGCGCAGACGGATCGCGCGGCCGCCGGCGATCGTCGTGCTGCCCGCACCCGAGGCGCTCTGCACCGACGCGGCGGCTGCGAGCACCGCCTGCGATCCGCTGGCCGCGGCGATCGCCGCCATCTGCTGCGCCGCGCTCGCGGCGCTGTCGTCGCCACCCGACTGCGTGGCGACCAGCATCTCGCCGATCTGCTCGACGCTCGAGAACTGGTTGACCGTGCGCACGAGATACCGCTGCGTGCCCTGGTCGAGCCGACCGCCGGACAGGTTGATGTTCTCCTGCTGCAGGCGCTGGATCACATTCTCGATCGGCAGGCCGATACGCGCCATCTGCTGCAGGTCGAGATCGACCTGCACTTCGTCCTCGAAACCGCCGCCGACCTTGACCGCGGCCACGCCGAGGACGGGCTCGATCTTCTTCTTCAGGTCGTCGTCGGCGTAGCGACGCATGCGCGTGAGTTCGTCGACCGCGTCGCCCTTCTCGCCCGCGGTCAGCGCGAGGCGCAGGATCGGTTCGGTCGAAGGATTGAAGCGCAGCAGCACCGGCGGCGTGACCTCCAGCGGCAGCGACAGGGTTTCGAGCTTGTCGCGCACCTCCAGGCTGGCCTGGTCCATGTCGGTCCCCCAGGCGAACTCCAGCACCACGTCGCTCTGGCCGGTGCGCGAGATCGAGCGCAGCTTGCGCACGCCCTTGACCACGCCGACGGCTTCTTCGACCGGCTCGCTGACCAGCGTCTCGATCTCCGACGGCGCTGCGCCGGTGTACTCGGTGCGCACGGTCAGCGTGGGATAGCTGAGGTCGGGCAGCAGGTTGACCTTGAGGTTGGTCAGCGCGATCAGGCCGAACAGCATCAGGCTGATCGCGACCATCCACACCGTCACCCGGCGACGCGTGGAGAACTCGACGAGATCGAACCGTCCCGGCGGCGCGGCGTGCGGATCCGCGGCCGGGCCGTCGCCGGCGGGGCCGTCGTGCGGCGCGCCGGCCATTACTTCGCTTCGCTCTGGGCGTCGGCGGCAGGCGTGGCTGCAACCGGTCCCTCACCGATCACCTGCACCGTGCTGCCTTCGCGCAGCGCGACCTTGCCGGCCGTGACCACGGGATCGCCGTCTTCGAGACCGCTGCGGACCTCGATCAGGCTGCCGTCGATGTAGCCGAGTTCGACCGGCACGCGCACCGCCTTGCCGCCCTGCACGGTGTAGACCGCGGTCTCGTCGCCTTCGTCGAGCAGCGCGCTGCGCGGGATCACCAGCGCATCGGCGCGCTGGTCGTAATCGATGTGGATGCGGCCGAACATGCCGGCGCGCAGCATCGCGTTGCCGGCGAACGCGGTGACCACGCGGAAGGTGCCGCTGCGCGATTCCACGATCGGCGCGACGCGCTCGACCACGCCTTCGAAGCTCTCGCCCGGCAGCGCATCGACCTGCAGGCGCACCGGCTGGCCGCGCTTGAGCACGCGCAGTTCGCGCTCGGGCACGTTGAGCGTGGCTTCGATGCGCGCGTTGTCGACGATGCTGAAGATCGGCGTGTTGATCTGCACGAAATTTCCGGTGCGGATCATGCGCTGCGAGATCACGCCGGAGATCGGCGCGGTCACTGTGGTGTAGGACAGTTCGAGCTGCGCCATCTCGTGCTGCGCACGCGCGGTGTCGAGATCGAACCTGATCTGGTCCAGATCGTTGGCGCTGATCATCTGCTGGCCCACCAGCTGCTGCGCGCGCTTGTAGCTGTTCTCCAGCTTGCCCATCGTCGCGCGGCTCTGCAGCACGGCCAGACGTGCGCGATCGGGGTCGAGCCGCACCAGCGGCTGACCCGCACGGACCGCGTCGCCTTCCTCGACCAGCACTTCGAGCGCGATACCCGAGGTCTTGGCGACCACGTCGGCGCCGCGTGGGACTTCCAGCGCGGCCGTCCCCACATAGCTGGCTGCGACGCTGCGGCGCGCGACCGCCACCGTTTCCACCGGGACCGGTGCCGCGGCGGTGTCGGCAGGCTTGGCCTGGGCGTCGCCACCTCCCTTGCACGCGGACAGGCCAAGGGCGGCGGACACGAGAATGACGCCAGTCAGGACGCGTCCCGCGGACGCGAAGGCATGCGGTGTGGACATGTGGATTCGATGTGACCCCTACGGTGTTGTAGCAAGGTATATCACCAGTGCATGACATCGAATGCGCCATAGGTCATGGTGACCTCCGGTCGTGGCCAGCGCGATGGTGCAGCGCATTGGGTTTGCGGCACGGCCGTGGCTATACTGGCCCGGTTGTGCACCGGTTCATGCAAGACGCGCCTGTGGGGCATGGTCGCAACGGCATCACGCTTCCCAGACAGCACTTTCAGCCATTCAGGATTGCGGATACCCCGATGACGCGACTGCTGATGCTCGCCGCCTGCTTCGTTCTAGCTCTGCCCGTCCTGACGGCTTCGGCGCAGGAAGCCAACGCGCCCGCTGCCCCCGTCACCGAGGCCCCGGCCACCAATGCACCGCTGAGCGGCGACGCGGCGACCGGCCGCCAGCTGACCTACACCTGCCAGGGCTGCCACGGCATCGACGGCTACCGCAACGTCTATCCGCACTACCATGTGCCGAAGATCGGCGGCCAGTCGCGCGAGTACCTGGTCAACGCCCTGCACGAATACAAGCGCGGCACGCGTCGTCACCCGACGATGCAGGCGCAGGCGCAGAGCTTCACCGACCAGGACATCGCCGACATCGCCGCCTTCCTTTCGGAGCTGACCAAGTGAGCGGCGCCATGTTCCGACCGGCCCGCGCCCTGCCCGCCCTCCTGCTCGCCGGCCTGCTGGCCGCCTGCGGTGGCCAGTCGCACGATCCCGAGGCCCAGCCGGCGCGCAGTTCGTCCGCGGGACTGCCGTCGGGCACCGCCGAAGCCGGCGAACAGGCCGCCAACGTCAAGAGCGCGGCCACCGGCCAGACCTGTATCGACTGCCACGGCGCCGGCGGCAACGAACCGATCGATCCGACCTATCCGAAGCTCGGCGGCCAGTTCCGCGACTACCTCGCGCACGCGCTGCAAGCCTACCGCGACGGCGACCGCGAACACGCGCTGATGTCGCAGCAGGCCACCGGCCTGAGCGACCAGCAGATCGCGGATCTCGCCGTGTATTTCGCGGCGCAGCCGAGCCAGCTGCGCGATCTGCGCGGGGCGCACGACCGCTGAGCGCGGTGCGGCGGCGCTGTTTTCGCGCTGCCTGATGGCCGCGTGTCCGTTTCGGCGAGCATGCGCCAGTCTCGCCCTGAGGGGCTTTCTTTGATTTGATCTGACCAGGTTTCGGCCTGGTCCCGAGGCGGGCCTGTGTCTTTAACTGCTTTGGCTCGGCTTTGGCTTTCAGCCTTTGACTTGAATCGAGCCGTAGAGCGAGCCGAGCAAAATCCAAGCGAAGCAAAAGCCAAATCAAAAGCCGCAGCTAAAGCGAGAGCGCGAAGCAACGTCCATGGGCTCCCGCCTGCGCAGGAGTGACGAACGTTCCGAGTATCAGCGCGCTGACACGCTGCGAACAGATGGCGGACGCCGTCCATCAGCCGCCAAGGCTGTCCTGGTCTTCCTGAAGCTCCGGCTTCCACGGCACATCCGGTGGCGGGCGACCGTCGGTCTCCACGTCCTGCATGTTCGGATCGGTGATGCCGCAGGCGCCGCCGAACATGAGCAGCGCCACGCTGCACTGCACGGTCTTGCTGGTTCCCGGAATCGGGATCAGCACGGTCTTGACGCTGCGCCGCACCCATTCCTGCAGCAGGGTTTCGCTGGGCGTCCAAAAGCGGTCGAAGCTCGTCGGCTCGTAGTCGGTCGGCGGCCGCTTGAGCCAGGTGCCTTCACGATCGATGCGGGCGAAATCCTCGGTGACCGTGCCCGGCGGCAGGCCACCACCGACCCGTCCGTCACCGGCGAGACGCGGTCGGCCGTCGGCGCCGAGCAGGCCGGACGGACTGCCGGGCTGGCCGCCTTCCCGCACGGTGGCGCCGTCGCCCCAATCGTCGGCGGCGCGGGTCGAGGGCGCGGCGCCCGGCGGCATGCCCGCGCGCGAACCGGCGCCCGCTGTCGGATTCGGCGCAGGGCTGCGCGTGCCGGGTAGCGCAGGTGTCGGCGGTCGTGGCGATGGCGCCGCCGCGACGGGGGCAACGGGCGCGGGCGACTCGGCGGCGGGCGCAGGCGCTTCGCGCATCGGCACCGCGCGTTCGCGGGCGACGACGTCGGCGACCTGTCGTGCCGGAACCTCGGGCGCATCGACGACGACCGACGGTGCCTCGCGCGTCGGCAGGCGCAAGGTCTCGGTCGGCTGCGGCACGCTGCGATCTCGGACTTCGACCTCGACCTCGCGCTGCTGCGCGGTGACGTCCGCCAGCGGCGCAGGCGTACGCAACGCGGGGATCTCGACGGCCTGCAGCTGCGCCTCGGGGACCTGGCGATCACGCACAACGACCTCCGGCGGGGCACCGGGGCGTGGCGGTGGCAGGGTGAAGTCGATATCCGGCACCGGTGTCTGCGTGACCTGCAGCACCTGCTCCGCCGGCTCGACGGGCTCGGTCGCGACCACGGCATCCTGCGCGGTCGACGTGTCCTGCGCTGCGGTCGGCGCCGGCTGCGCGTCCGACGGTACGGGCGTCGCCGTCGGAGCCGGTGACGCCTGCACCACCGTGACCGGAACCGGCTCGCCTTGCTCGCCGGCGCCCGCATCTTCCGGCGTGCCGTCACCGATGAAGACGGCCTGCACCACGTGTGCTTCGCCCAGCGCCGCAGGCGCCGGCGATGCGAAACGGGCCTGGGTCAGCAACAGCAGGCCACTGACCCAGAGCAGCTGCGCCAGCAGCGCGAGCGCCATGGACACGCGCTTGGGGCCGCGATGCTCGCGAGGCTCGGGTTCCCAGCGCGGATGCAGCAGACTGATCCAGGCGGCCAGCGCATTCTTCGGCACATGACCCTTGCGCCGCGGGGGCGCGGGCCGCGCGACGAGCACCGCGACGATCGCATCAGCGGTCGCGCCGGTCACCGCGCCGACGCGCGCGCGCATCGTGTCGAACCAGCGGGTCCAGCCTGCCGGGAATCCTTCGGGCGCGTCTTCCGGCCGGATCGAACGGCGCCTCCGGCGGCGCAGCACGTCGATCAGGTCGGCAGCAGTGAACATCCGGAGGCGGCCGCCGGTTCCGGACGAATCAGGCCGCGTCGCGCGGCATGTACGGCGCGTCGCCGGTGTCGTGATCGGTCGCGTCGCGGACCGCGGTCACGCCCGGCGCCTTCTCCATCAGCGTCTTCTCGATGCCCTGCTTCAGGGTGACATCGACCAGGCCGCAACCATGGCAGCCGCCGCCGAAGCGCAGCACGACCACGCCTTCGGCGGTCACTTCCTGCACACTGACGTGGCCGCGGTGCTGGGCGAGCTGCGGATTGACTTCCTGCTCGACGACCCAGCGCACACGCTCGACCAGCGACGCGGCTTCCGGCGGCGCCTCGCCCTTGATCTTCGGCGCGCGGATCTGCAGCTGGCCGCCGGTGGCGCGGCTTTCGTAGTCGATCTCGGCGCCATCGAGGTAGGGCACGCTTGGCGCATCGAGCCACAGCGTGAAGCCGTCGCAATCGATCGCCCACTCGTCGCCCTGCAGGTCGTCGCTGCCGGCGAACTCCAGGCGCACGTCGGCGCGCGGGGTGCCGGCATGCACCGCCGACAGCCGCACGCCCAGGCCGGGCAACGTCTCGCGCTCGATGAGCTTGCGGAAATGCGTCTGCGCGGTTTCGGAGATGTTGATCATGCGGCGTATTCTAGCGGGCCCGCGCCCACGCACGCGCCGGTCGCCGTCTGCCGCATGAACGGCCCCGCCAGGAGATTCCACGATGTCCGACCTCGTTCCACTCAGCGATGCCCATTGCATTCCCCGCCGCGGCGACGCGCATCGCCTGCCCGAAGCCCGCGTCCGCGAACTGCTGCCGCAGGTCGCCGGATGGACGCTCGCGGAAGACGGCCGCGCGCTGACCCGCACCTTCCGCTTCGACGACTACCACCGAACGATGGCCTTCGTGAACGCGCTGGCCTTCGTCGCCCATCGCGAAGACCACCACCCCGATCTCGGCGTGCATTACGACCGGGTCGAGGTGCGCTATTCCACCCACGATGTGGGCGGCCTGTCGGAGAACGACTTCATCTGCGCGGCGAAGGCAGACCGCCTGGTGGCATGAGGCGCACCGTCCGCACCGTCGCCCTGCTCGCGCTCGCCTCGGCGGCCGGGGCCAGTCCACCGTCCTTCATGGATGGAGTGGCGGCATACGAAGCGGGTGATCCGGCGCGCTGTGGCGGGATCCTGCTCGCGGCCGAGGTGGCCGGTGCCGCGATCCCCACCAACGGCGAACTGCTGACGGCGGAGTGTCTGTCGGCGGCCGGGCGCTTCGACGACGCCTTCGCGTATCTGCGCCGGCAGTTGCCGGGCGGCCGGATCCCGTTCGACGACCTGCTCGGCAAGTCGCGGCCGGGGCTGGATGCCTTGCGCCAGCACCTGGGCTGGAACGCGCTGCGTACCGAGGCAGCGACGCTGGAGGCCGCACAGGCGGCACGACGCGACCCGGCCCTGCGCGAAGAACTGCTGCGCCGCGCCGAAGTGGACCAGGTGGCGCGGCGCGCGGTGTTCGGCACCGGCGGTTCCGTGGACGATGCCGCGCGGGTACGGATGACGGAGGTCGATCGCGAGAACACCGCCTGGCTCCAGCAGGTGCTGGACAGCCGGGGCTGGCCGGACAGCGACCTGGTCGGCCACGATGGCGCGAAGGCGGCGTGGCTGCTGGTCCAGCATGCCGACCACGACCCTGCGTTCCAACGTGCCGCGCTGGCACGGATGCAGCCTGCGGTCGACGCCGGTCGTGCCGACCGCAGTGACTACGCGCTGCTGACCGACCGCGTCCTGCTCGCCGAAGGCCAGCCGCAACGCTACGGCACCCAGTTCCAGACCCATGCCGACGGCGTCATGCGGCTGCGGCCGGTGGAGGATCCCGACGGCCTGGAGGCGCGTCGCGCCGCAGTCGGTCTGCCTTCGATGGCCGACTACCGGCAGATACTGCGCGACGGCTACGGCACCGAAGTCGAGTGACATCGACGCTGGACCGGCTCAGCCGAGCCGGTCCAGCGCCTCACGCAGGTCGTCCGCCAACGGGGCGTTGAGCACGTAGGCCTCGCCGTCGTCGAGGGTGAACGCCAGCGACGCGGCATGCAGGAACAGGCGCCGCAGGCCGATCTGCTCGCGCATGCGCTTGTTCACCTCGACGTCGCCGTACTTGTCGTCGCCGGCGACCGGATGGCCGATGTGCTGGGCGTGGACGCGGATCTGGTGGGTGCGACCGGTTTCGATCCGCACTTCGCAGTAAGACTGCCCGCCGCGCCGCTCCAGCACGCCGAAATGGCTCAGCGATTCCTTTCCCTGCGGATTGACCTGAACGTGGCGCTCGCCGCCCTGGCGCAGGCCGACGTGCAGCGGCGCATCGACGCTCATCGTGCCGTCGGGCATGCGTCCCGCCAGCAGGGTGAGGTAGCGCTTGCGGATGCCGGCACCGTGGTCCTCGCGCAGCAGGGCCTGCAACTGGGTCAGCGCCGACCGTTTCTTGGCCAGCACCATCAGGCCCGAGGTATCGCGATCCAGCCGGTGCACCAGTTCCAGCGACTGGTTCGGCCGCAATGCGCGCAGGGTCTCGATGACCCCGAAGCTGATCCCGCTGCCGCCATGGCTGGCGATGCCGCTGGGCTTGCTGATCGCCAGCAGCCGGGCGTCCTCGAACACGATGCTGGCGTCCATCGCCGCCAGCAGGCCCTTCGAGGGTGTGCCGGCCTCGCCCGGCGTTTCCAGCCGGACGGGCGGAATCCGCACCTCGTCGCCGGCGTCGAGCTTGCGCTCGGGCTTGGCGCGGCCGCCATTCACGCGGACCTGGCCGCTGCGCACGATCTTGTAGATGATCGACCTCGGCGCGCCCTTGAGCTGGCCGAGCAGGAAATTGTCGAGGCGTTGGCCGTCGCGATCGTCCGGAACCCGGACCAGTCGCACGCCACCGCCGCCGGCGGAGCCGGAACCGTTGTCAGTCATCGTCGCCTGTTTATCTGGTACACTCGGGCCGCGATCTAAGGTGCTGATTTCTTTGAAAGATCACGGGCCAAAAGCCTGCCTTTCAAAGGCTTCCGGACAGTGCGCGGCCACCGCCCCAGGGGCGGCCATGTTAGCGGCTGTACGGCAGTACCGGCCATCGCCCGATGCCTGGCATCGGCGCTGAACACGTCCCGCGTGACGTTCGCGACCGCCCAACACCGGTCGCAAGCGGTCCGCGGCCTGCACTACCCAGACAATACAGAGCGCTCCCGCGGCCCGCCGTGGTGTCGTAGCGCTGGACAATCCGGTTCGTCGCTGCGCGTGCGCGGCGGCTTCAGGCTTCATCCAGGCGAAACGCCCCGGCGTTCCGCGCGTGAGAGCGCGCAAGGAAACGCAACCATGAAGCGCATGCTGATCAACGCGACGCAGGCAGAAGAACTGCGCGTCGCCATCGTTGATGGCCAGTCCCTGTACGACATCGACATCGAACAGCCGTCCAGGGAACAGAAGAAGTCCAACATCTACAAGGGTCGTATCACCCGCATCGAGCCCTCGCTAGAAGCCGCGTTCATCGAGTACGGCGCCGCCCGCCACGGCTTCCTGCCGCTGAAGGAAGTCTCCCGCGACTATTTCCAGGCCGGCGCCGACCCGAACAAGGGCGCCATCAAGGAACTCCTGCGCGAAGGCCAGGAAGTCGTCGTCCAGGTCGACAAGGAAGAGCGCGGCAACAAGGGCGCCGCCCTGACCACATTCATCTCGCTGGCCGGCCGCTACATGGTGCTGATGCCCAACTCGCCGACCGCCGGTGGCGTCTCGCGCCGGATCGAGGGCGAGGACCGCGCCGAGCTGAAGAAGGCGATGGACGCGCTCGACATCCCGGACGAGATGGGCGTGATCATCCGTACCGCCGGCGTCGGCCGCGACGCCGAAGAGCTGCAGTGGGACCTCGACTACCTGCTGAGCATCTGGCGCGCGATCGCCGAAGCCGCGCTGAGCAAGCCCTCGCCGTTTCTGATCTACCAGGAATCGCGCCTGATCACCCGCGCGCTGCGCGACTACATGCGCGCCGACATCGCCGAGATCCTGGTCGACACGCCGGAGATGTACGCCGAGGCCAGGGAATTCGTCGAGCAGGTGATGCCGCACAACCTGCGCAAGCTCAAGCACTACACCGACGACGTGCCGCTGTTCAACCGCTACCAGATCGAGTCGCAGATCGAGAGCGCCTACGAGCGCACCGTGCGCCTGCCGTCCGGCGGCGCGCTGGTCATCGACCAGACCGAAGCCCTGACCGCGATCGACGTGAACTCCGCGCGCGCCACCAAGGGCGGCGACATCGAAGAGACCGCGTTCAACACCAACCTGGAAGCGGCCGAGGAAGTGGCCCGCCAGCTGCGCCTGCGCGATCTCGGCGGCCTGGTGGTGATCGACTTCATCGACATGTCGTCGAACAAGCACCAGCGCGACGTCGAGCACAAGCTGCAGAACGCGCTCAAGTACGACCGCGCCCGCGTGCAGCAGAACAAGATCTCCAAGTTCGGCCTGCTGGAGATGAGCCGCCAGCGCCTGCGCGCGTCGCTGGGCGAGTCGAGCCAGATCGTCTGCCCGCGCTGCGAAGGCCACGGCCGCATGCGCAGCATCGAGTCGCTGTCGCTGTCGATCATCCGCGTCGCCGAAGAGCACGCGATGAAGGACAACACCGGACAGGTGCTGGTGCAGGCCCCGGTCGAGATCGCGAACTACCTGCTCAACGAGAAGCGCAGCGCGCTCGAGGAAATCGAGAAGCGCCACGGCGCGCCGATCATCATCGTCGCCGACGAGCAACTGCACACGCCGCACTACGACGTCTCGCGCATCCGCGAGAACGAACTCGGTGAGGAAACTGCGCGTCCGAGCTACCAGCGCGGGACGCCGCGTCGTGTGGCGACGATCGCTCTTAGCAAGAACAACCTCAACGTGCCGCCGCCGGCCGTCACCAACGTGCGTCCGACGCAGCCTGCGCCGATCCGCGAGCCCAAGCCGGAAGCCGCTGCGCCCGCACCGGCGCCGGTGCCGCAGCCGGCACCCGCACCCGCGGCCTCGGCATCGACCGGTGGCGTCCTGGGTTGGCTCAAGACGCTGTTCGCACCGCCTGCCCCGGCCAAGCCGGCCGCACCCGCGCAGGCCGAGCGCGCACCGCGTGCCGATGGCGGTCCGCGCGGCGAGCACCGCGGCGATCGCAACGACCGTGGCCGCACCGGCCAGCGTCGCGACCGCCGTGGTGGCCGCCAGGGCCAGGGCGCATCGAACCAGGCGCCCGCGACCGAGACGAAGCCCGCAGCGGCCGCGCAGCCCGCGCGCGACGAGGCGCAGCGTGAGCCGCGTCGCGAGCCTGCGGCCGTTGCCGATACCGGTGCCGGTGCGCGCAAGGAGCGCCAGCAGGAGCGTCGCCAGCGGCAGAAGCAGCGTGGCCCGCGCCAGAAGACCGAAGGCGAAGCGACCGAGGCCCAGGCGGCGATCGCCGTTGCCGCGCCGGTCGCAGCCGCATCGATCGAGGCGCCCCGCGTTGCCCAGGCCGACATCGAGCAGGCCGCGCCGACGACGGCGATCGACAGCGCACCCGCCGCTGTCGCCACGCACGCCGCCCCGCACCATCAAGCCGCGCCGGCGAACACCGACACGGATGCGGACGACACCAACGACACCAGCGCGTCCGATGCCGATGGCAACGGCGAAGCCGGTGACGATGACGGCAGCAATGGCCGTCGCCGTCGCGGTCGTCGCGGTGGCCGTCGTCGTCGTCGTGGCAAGGCCGGTGACGGCACTGCCGGCGACGAGATATCGCTGGACAGCGATCACGATGACGCGGGCGACGACGACACCGCCGTCGCCACCGGCCACGGCCAGCCCGAGTTCGATTTCGACGACCTGCCCGCACCTGCTGCGCAGCCCACGGGCGAACCGCGCGCACCCGCGCCGCAGGACACCCGCCCGGCCGTTGCCGCGGCGGCTGTCGCCACGGGTGCGGTGGTGCAGACATCGAACGGAACCGCATCACCGGCCGTCGAAACGACTGCGACCGCGCAGCCGGTCGATACCTGGACCGCGACGCCTGCACCTGTCGAAGCCGATGCGCCGCAGATCCCGGTCGAAAGCGCGCCACCGGTCGCCGATGCGCACGTGCCGCGGCGGGCAGTCGATACGCCGGTCGCCGCAGCTGCGACGCCGGTGCAGGATGCAGCCCCCGCCGATACCGCGGCGGACGATGCCGCGAGTGCGGTCCAGTCGGTCGACCCGGTCGAAACTGCAGAGATTGCGGAGACGGTCGAGCATGCACCGCACGCCGAGCCGAGCGTCATCGTCGAAACACCGGCCGCAGCAGCGCCTGAGATCGCGGAAGATCGCGCACCGGCACTGGTCGACGCGGCGCCCGCCACGCCGCGTGCGCCGGTGGCCCAAGGCCTGTTCGACGCGCCTGCCACGGCCGCCGCACAGATCGTCGAAACGCCTTCTGCCGAGCCTGAGACGACCGGCGTCGCGCCGAGCGATGCAGCCTTGACGGATGAAGACGCCGCGCCGCGGATCGATCCGGCGTTCGTTGACGCAACGACAGTCGAATCCGACCTCGCGGACAGCGAAGAAGAACCGGAAGCGGACTACAGGACCGATCCGCGTTCGCGGCCGCGTCCGAACAACGCCTGAGGCATTCCGGCGCGTCACCCACAAAAAACCCCGGCTTCGGCCGGGGTTTTCGCTAGATTGCGAGCTCCACCGGCGCGACGCGGTACTGGCTCGCCAGACGCGCCAGCGCCATCGAATCCTGGATCTGCAGCTTCTCGAACAGCCGCGACTTGTGCGTGTTGACGGTCTTGGCGCTGAGACTCAGGCGCCGTGCGATGTCTTCCTGGCGCAGGCCCTGCAGCAACAGCATCGCGACTTCCATCTCGCGCGGCGACAGTGCATCGAAAGGCGTTTCGTTGCCGCTGATACCTGACAGCGCGAGATTCTGCGCGATGTTGCTCGCCAGATAGCGCCGGCCGCGCGCGACATCCCGCACCGCGCGCACGAGTTCCGCGGCATCGCCGCCCTTGCCCACGTAACCGGAGGCACCGGCTTCGATCATCCGGCGCGGCATCGGCCCGTCCTCGAGGATCGACACCACGATCACCCGCGTGTCCGATTGCCCCCGCACGACCCGCTCGGTGACTTCGAGGCCACTGACGCCGGGCAGGTGCAGATCGCAGAGCACGATGTCCGGCTTGAGCCTGCGGATCAGCGGCAGCGCCACTTCGCCGCTTTCGGCTTCACCGACCACTTCGATATCCGCCTCGTTGGCAAGAATCATGCGCATGCCAGTGCGGACCAGCGCATGGTCGTCGACCATGAACACGCGAATCGTCATCCTGATTCTCCTTCCCCTCACCCCTGAGTCGGAGGCTACGCCGCGCACGAGACGAATCGCAAGTCGGGAAACGCTGACTGCGTGGTCAGCCTTCGGTGTGCACAGGGGTCATCACCCGCCGGATGTCGGCGACCATCGTATCGACGGGCTGGTCGTACTGGAATGCGAGGCGCAAGCGGCCGTCGGGACCGATGAGGTAGTTCACCATGGTGTGGTCCATCGCGTAGGACGAGCTCGTCGGCACTTCGCGATAGGTCACGCGGAACGACTGCGCGGCGAGCCGCGTCTGCATGTCGTCACCGCGCAGCGCGACGATGTCGCCGCCGAAAGCGCCGACGTACTGCTCGAGGATTTCGCCGGTATCGCGCCTCGGATCCACGGTGACGAACACGATCTGCAGCCGCTCGCCGTCCTCGCCGAGTGCCCGGCGGATCTGCGAGGCCTTCAGCAGGCTGGTCGGACAGACCTCCGGGCAATGGGTGTAACCGAACGACAGCAGCACGTAGCGCCCGCGGAAATCGCCGAGGCCGCGCGGCTGTCCCTGCGTGTCCTGGAGATCGAGGCTGCGGCCGTAGGGCACGCCCCTCAGATCGGTCCCCGTGTACGGGCCGGCCGGCGGCGCGGTGCAGCTTGCGAGCAGCATCATGGAGACGACGATGGCGGCGAGACGGAGGGACACGGTCGGCAGTCGGTCGATGGCACGGCGCGGAATGCGCAGAACCCAAGTCTAGCGACGCATCGCTGAAGGTCCGCCGCGACCGAACGTCGCAGCGCACGCTCAGAGCTTGCGCAGGCGCTCGATCGCCGCGTCCAGCGTCGCGTCGTTCTTGGCGAAACACAGCCGCGCCAGCCGCTGACCGGCAGGCGGCGCCGCATAGAACGGCGACAGTGGAATCGCAGCGACGCCCTTCTCGATCGTCAGCCAGCGACAGAATTCGGCGTCGTCGAGATCGCTGACCGCCGCATAGTCGACCAGCTGGAAGTAACCGCCCGGCACCGGCAGGCATCGCAGCCGCGTGCTGGCGAGCTGCGCGGCGAATGCGTCGCGCTTGGCCTGGTAGAACGCGCCGAGCTGCTCGTAGTGTTCGGGTTCCTCGCGCAGCATCTCCGCGAACGCATGCTGCGCCGGTGCGAAGGTGCAGAACACGTTGTACTGGTGCACCTTGCGGAACTCCGCGCTCAGCGCCGGCGGCGCGATGCAGTAGCCGAGCTTCCAGCCGGTGCAGTGGTAGGTCTTGCCGAAGCTCGACACGACGAACGCGCGCTCGCGCAGTTCCGGCCAGCGCAGCGCCGACTCGTGGCGCGCGCCGTCGAACACGATGTGCTCGTAGACCTCGTCCGACAGCAGATAGAGGCCGGTGTCGCGCAGCAGTTCGGCGATCGCCTGCATGTCGGCCGCGCCGAACATCGCGCCGGACGGGTTGTGCGGGCTGTTGACGATCATCATCCGCGTCTTCGGCGTGACCGCGTCGCGCACGCGCTGCCAGTCGGGCGCGAACGTCGCCGGATCCAGCGGCACGTGCACCGCCACCGCGCCGGCCAGTTCGATCGCGGGCGCGTAGCTGTCGTAGGCGGGGTCGAGGACGATGACCTCCTCGCCCGCGCGCACCACGGCGTGGATCGCGTTGAACAGCGCCTCGGTGGCGCCGCTGGTGACCGTGATCTCCGCATCGGCATCGGGCAGATGCCCGTAGACGCGTTCGGTCTTCTCCGCGATCGCCTGCCGCAGCGCCGGGATCCCCGTCATCGGCGCATACTGGTTGTGGCCGGCGCGCATCGCCGCGGCGAGTGCGTCGACCAGGCGTTGCGGCACGTCGAAATCGGGGAAGCCCTGCCCGAGGTTGACGGCGCCGTGCTCGGCCGCCAGTTGGGACATCACGGTGAAGATCGTGGTGCCGACCCTGGGAAGCTTGGTCCGGATCATCGCCTGCATGCCGTTGGGATCTGAGGGGCCACGAGTGTACGGACGCGGACCACGGGGATAAACCGCCGCCATGAACAACCAGCATCCCATCGACGACACCCGTCTGGTCGCGCTGTTGCACGCCTATCTCGATGCCCGCTACCGCTGGCAGCACCGCGACGACTGGCACGACATCGTCATCGGGCTGCCGACGCCGGGCCTCGACCTGCGCTATCCCGACGCCAACGGCTACGGCCTGCTCTCGGCGTGGAATCCGATGTCGGACGTGCGCGCGCCGACCGAGAACCGGCGCTCGGACAAGGCTTTGGAGGCCGAGCTCACCGCGCTCGGCCTGCCGCATATGCCGGCCTTCGCCAGCGCCACCGACCGCAGCTGGCGCGAACCGAGCTGGATCGTGTTCGGCATGGATGTCGCTGCATTCGACGCACTCGCGCGCCGCTATGGCCAGCTCGGCACGCTGTGGTGGTCGCGCGAGACGCCGGTGCGCCTGCGCATGGATGCCGCGCGCCCGAACGGGCTGGAAGGCGACCGGCACGTCGACTGGCTGCGCTGACGCAAGTACCGCCGCTGCGGATAGGATGGCCGCGCGGTCGTCCGGGCCGCGCACACGGGCCCATCGCCGCCGCATGTCCGAGTCCGCTTCCGTCCCACCGCTGCTCGCCGCCCGCGGTCTGTGCTTCCTGCGCGACGAGCGGCCGGTGTTCGGACCGCTCGATTTCGATGTCGCCGCCGGCGAAGCCCTGCTCGTGCAGGGCGGCAACGGCGCGGGCAAGACCACGCTGCTGCGGGTGCTGGCCGGCCTGCTGGAAGCTGACAGTGGCACGGTCGAGGTCGGCGGCACGCCGGTGGCCCGCGCGATGCGCGCCGGCACCATGGCGTATCTGGGGCATCTGCCGGGCCTGAAGGCCGATCTCGACGGGATCGAGAACCTCGATTTCCTCGCCCGCCTGCAGGGCTGTCGCGCCAGCCAGAGCGCCGAGCGCGCGCTTGCGCTGGTCGGGCTCGCTGCGCAGGCGCACCTGCTGGTCAGGCAGATGTCGGCCGGGCAGAAGAAACGGCTGTCGCTGGCACGGCTGTGGATGTCGCCAGCAAAGCTGTGGCTGCTCGACGAGCCCTACGCCAACCTCGATCTGCAGGGCATCGAACTGGTCAACCGCATGGTCCGCGCCCAGCTCGACGACGGTGGCGCGGCGCTGGTGACCACGCATGGCGCCTATGCCGCGCCGCCGGTGCGCACCCGCGAACTGGTACTGGACGCGGCCGCATGAGCGCGACGCCGACCCTGCCCGGCAGCGCCGCCGCGCTGATCGCCCGCGACCTGCGCCTGCTGTGGCGGCGCCGGGGCGATGCGCTTCAGCCGGCGCTGTTCGCGCTCCTGGTCGTGGTGCTGTTCGCGCTCGCACTGGGCAACGAGCCCGCGACGCTGCGGGCCGTGGCGCCCGGTGTGCTCTGGGTCGCGGCGGTGCTCGCCGGCCTGCTCGCGCTCGACACGCTGTTCCGCGGCGATGCCGAGGACGGCTCGCTCGAACAATGGATGCTCAGCCCCGTGCCGCTGGCCTGGCTGGTGCTGGTGCGCACCGCGGTGCACTGGGCGACGACGACGCTGCCGCTGCTGGTCGCCACCCCGCTGCTGGCCGAACTGCTGGGCCTGCCGCGCGCCCAGTTGCCGGTGCTGCTGGCCGGTCTCGCGCTGGGCACGCCGCTGCTGAGCCTGCTCGGCGCGGTGGTCGCCGCGCTGACCATCGGCATGCGGCGTTCCGGTATCCTGCTGGCACTGCTTGCCCTGCCCCTGTACGTTCCGGTGCTGGTGTTCGGTGCCGGCAGCGTCGCGATCGCGGCGCAGGGGCATGATCCGTCCGGCGGGCTGTTGCTGCTCGCCGCGGGCCTTGCCGCCGCGCTCGTGCTGGCACCCGTCGCCGCGGCGACCGCCATCCGCATCGCGCTCAACTGACCGGCCCCGCGACGGGTCTGGAGGGCCCCGTCGCCGACGCGCAACCCGTGTTGCAGATCCGCATCCGCCCGCGACCGCACGCGCCCGACGCAACGCGTTCGCGAGACTGCCAGCCCACGCCCGCACGCCTCGCCGAATGAATCCTGTCCTTCGCTGGTTCCACCAACTCGGTTCGCCCCCCACCTTCGACCGCTTCGCGCGGCGCTGGGCGCCGTGGGGTTTCGGCCTCGGCTTAGCGACGATGGCCGTCGGCCTGTACGGCGCGCTGTACGTGGTGCCGGCCGACTACCAGCAGGGCGACAGCTTCCGCATCCTCTACATCCATGTGCCGAGCGCATGGATGAGCCTGGCCGTATTCGCGACGATGGCGCTCTACGCCGCGATCGCGCTGGTCTGGCGGATCAAGCTGTGCGAGATCCTGGCGATGGCCTGCGCGCCGATCGGCGCCGCATTCACCGTGATCACGCTGGCCACCGGCTCGATCTGGGGCCGGCCGATGTGGGGGACGTGGTGGGACTGGGACCCGCGCCTGACCACCGAGCTGATCCTGCTGTTCCTGTACCTGGGCGTGATCGGCCTCTATCACGCGATCGAGGACCGCCGCACCGCCGCGCGCGCGGCCGGATTGCTGGCGATCGTCGGCGTCGTGCTGCTGCCGGTGATCCGCTACTCGGTGGTGTGGTGGGATTCCCTGCACCAGGGCCAGACGATCCGCGTGTTCGGCGAATCGAGCATCGACGGCAGCATGCTGTGGCCGCTGCTGTGGATGGTGGTCGGCACCAAGTTCTGGTTCGTCGGCTCGCTGCTGGCGCGCGCGCGCGCCGACAACCTGCGCCGCGAAGCCGGCAAGGACTGGGTACGGGCGCTGGTCGCACCGACCGGAGATCGCGCATGACCTACATCGAATACGTCGTCGCCGCCTACGCGGTGTTCGCCGCCGTGCTGGCCTGGGATTTCGTCGCCCCGCGCATCCGCACCGCGCAGTTGCTGCGCGCGGTGCGCCTGCTGGCATCGCGTCGCGCCGCCGCCACGACGGTGGCCGCCAATGAGTCCGCGGAGCTGACCCGATGAATCCGGTGCGTCGCCGCCGCCTGCTGTTCGTGGTCGCGATCGTCGCGGCCAGTGCGCTGTCGATGACGCTGATCGCGTTCGCGCTGCAGCGCAACGTGTCGTATCTGTACACGCCGCACGAAGTGCTGGGCGGCATCGCGGGCGCCGCGGTGGCGTCGGGCGAGGCGCGCTTCCGGCTCGGCGGCATGGTCGCCGGCGGCTCGTTCTCGCGCGCCGAGGGGTCGATGGAGGCGCGCTTCCGGGTCACCGACGGCGATGCCGAACTGCCGGTGCGCTACACCGGCCTGCTGCCGGACCTGTTCCGCGAACACCAGGCGGTGATCGCGACCGGGCGCATGGACGGCGGCACCTTCGTCGCCGAACAGGTGCTCGCGCGCCACGACGAGACCTACGTGCCGAAGGAAGTCGCCGACAAGATGGGACTGGCGCACGACAGGCACGGCATCGTGACGCCGGCCGACACGGACGCCGCGCAGTGATCGAAGCGGTGCGTGGCGCGAACGCCGGAGTCGCCGATGCTGCCTGAACTCGGCCAGATCGCGCTGTTGCTGGCGCTGGTCGCAGCAGTGCTGCAGACGGTGTTGCCGCTGCTCGGCGCGCAGCGCGGTCTCGCGCCGTGGATGGCGACCGCGCGACCGGCCGCCTACGCGCAATGGGCGCTGACGCTGATCGCCTGGGCGATCCTGACGGCCGCGTTCGTGCAGCAGGATTTCTCGGTGCGCTACGTCGCCGAGAACTCGAACTCGCTGCTGCCCATGGTCTACCGCTTCACCGCGGTCTGGGGCGGCCACGAGGGCTCGCTGCTGCTGTGGGTGTTCGTGCTGGCGTGCTGGAACGCGGCGGTCGCGTGGTTCTCGCGGTCGCTGCCGGACGTGGTGCTGGCGCGCGTGCTTGGCGTCATGGGCGCGGTGTGCCTGGGCTTTCTCGCGTTCCTGATCTTCACCAGCAATCCCTTCGAACGCATCCTGCCGATGCCGCTCGAAGGCCGCGATCTGAATCCGCTGCTGCAGGACCCGGGGATGATCGTGCACCCGCCGATGCTCTACATCGGCTACTCGGGCTTCATGGTGCCGTTCGCGTTCGCGATCGCCGCCCTGCTCGACGGCAAGGTCGACGCGCACTGGCTGCGCTGGACGCGGCCGTGGACGAACGTGTCGTGGGCGTTCCTGACGATCGGCATCGCGCTCGGCTCGTGGTGGGCGTATTACGAACTCGGCTGGGGCGGCTGGTGGTTCTGGGATCCGGTCGAGAACGCGAGTTTCATGCCGTGGCTCGCCGGCGCGGCGCTGATCCATTCGCAGGCCGTTACCGAGAAGCGCGGGAGTTTCCACGGCTGGACGCTGTTGCTGGCGATCGCGACGTTCTCGCTGTCGCTGCTCGGCGCGTTCCTCGTACGCTCAGGCGTGTTGACCAGCGTACACAGCTTTGCCGCCGACCCGACGCGCGGGCTCTTCATCCTGGTGTTCCTGGGCCTCGTCGTCGGCGGATCGCTGCTGCTCTATGCGCTGCGCGCGCCCGATGGCCGCGACGGCAAACCATTCGCCGCGACCTCGCGCGAGACCCTGCTGCTCGCGAACAATCTGTTGCTGGTCGCGGCCTGCGCGATGGTGCTGCTGGGCACGCTGTATCCGCTGCTGGCCGATGCGCTGGGCCTGGGCAAGATCTCGGTCGGCCCGCCCTACTTCGGCCTGCTGTTCCTGCTGCTGATGGCGCCGCTGGTGCTGCTGTTGCCGTTCGGTCCGCTCACCCGCTGGCAGAACGAGGACATGGCGCGGCCGCTGCGCATGCTGCTGCCGTGGGCGGCGCTCGCGCTGATCGCGGCGACGCTCGCGTTCTTCACCGCGCCGCAGGGGCCGTGGAAGGTCGCGGTGGGCGTGGCGGGTGCGGTGTGGGTGGCCGGCGGCACCGCGCGTTTCGTGTGGACGCGCCTGCGCGCGCCGGGCGGCCGCATGGGCGCGGAGATGACCGGCATGGTGCTCGGGCATCTGGGCATTTCGGTGTTCCTGATCGGCGCGTTGCTGGTCGAAGGCCTCAACGTGCAGCGCGAGGTCGCGCTGTTGCCGGGCCAGTCGCTGGACATCGGCCGCGACGCCTTCGTGCTCGACGGCGTCGCGCATCACGTCGGCCCGAACTACGAATCCGACCGCGGCACGGTGCGCATGTTGCAGGGCGACCGGCTGGTGACCACGCTGCATCCCGAGAAGCGCACCTACGCCAGCGGCGGCCAGGTGATGACCGAAACGGCGATCCGCCCCGGCGTGCTGCGCGATGTCTACGTCGCGCTCGGCGAACCGCTGGGCGGCGGCGCCTGGGCACTGCGCGTGCACATCAAACCCTTCGTGCGCTGGGTCTGGGCGGGTGCGTTCCTGATGGCGCTCGGCGGTTTCGTGACCGCGGCCGATCGCCGCTTCCGCCGGCCGCGTCGGGAGAAGACCGCATGAGCGCATCGCGTGCATCCCGCGCGCGCTGGCTGCCGCTGGCCGTGTTCGGCGCGATCCTCGCGCTGCTGGCCGCCGGCGTCTGGCTGAGCCGCGATCCCGATCGCGACGCCCTGCCCTCTCCGCTGATCGGCAAACCCGCGCCGGCATTCCAGCTGCCGGTGCTCGGCGCACCGGAACGCCTGGTCACGCAGACCGATCTGCGCGGCGCGCCGTACCTGCTCAACGTCTGGGGCAGCTGGTGCCCGGGGTGCCGCGAGGAACACGCGGTGGTCAATGCGTTCGCCAAGACCGGGCGCGTGCGCGTGATCGGCTTCAACTGGAAGGACGAACCCGAAGACGCCACCCGCTGGCTGACGCAGTTCGGCAATCCCTACGATCTCGTGCTCGCCGACTACGACGGCAAGGCCGCGATCGAATGGGGCATCTACGGCGCGCCGGAAACCTTCCTCGTCGATGGCGACGGCACGATCCTGTGGAAGCACGTCGGCCCGATGACCGACGCGACGATCCGCGAACATCTGATGCCGTTCGTCGAACGACTGGAGGCGAAGTGATCCGCGCCGCGTTGCTCGCCTTGCTGCTGTGCCTGACGTGGCCGCAGGCCGCACGCGCGCAGGTCGCGGTCGACGCCGCGCCGCTTCGCTTCGAGGACACCGCCGAGGAACGCCGCTTCCACAACCTCGTCGCCGAACTGCGCTGCGTGATGTGCCAGAACCAGTCGCTGGCCGATTCCAACGCGCAGATCGCCCATGACCTGCGCCGCGAAGTGCTGACGCTGATGCGCGAAGGTCTCGATGACCGGGCGATCAAGACGCACCTGGTCGCGCGCTACGGCGAGTTCGTGTTGTATCGCCCACAGCTCGGCCCCTCGACGTGGCTGCTGTGGTTCGGGCCGCTGCTGCTGCTCGGCGCCGGGGGCGTGGTGATCTGGCGCGTCGTCGCCTCGCGCCGGCAGGCGTCGCCGCTGCCGCCCGACGACACAGAGACGTGGTGATGCTGCTATTCGTCGTCCTTGCGTCCGTACTGACGCTGGCGACCGTGGTCGCATTGACCCGGGGGCTGCGCCGGGGCGCGTCGCGGGTCGCGATCGCGGCGACCCTGCTGGTGCCGGTGCTCGTCGCCGGCATGTACATGCTGGTCGGCACGCCGCAGGCGCTCGACCCCGCCGAGCTTGCAGCGCCCGATTCGCTCGACGATGCGATCGCGCGCCTGGAAACCGATCTGCAGCGCGATCCACGACAGCCCGAAGGCTGGCTGCTGCTGGGTCGTGCGTATGCGGGACTGGAGCGGCATGAAGACGCACGCGACGCGATCGCGCGCGCGGCGAAGCTGCTGCCCGAGGACGACGCGGTGCAGGTCGAAGCCGCGCAGGCCAGCGCACGTGCGGCACCGGATCGGCAGTTCGATGCAGCTGCGGTGCAGACGCTGCGCGATGTGCTCGCGCGCAATCCCGACCATCAGCACGCACGCTGGTATCTGGGCATCGCCCAGCGTCAGGCCGGCGACGATGCCGGCGCGGTCGCGACGTGGACACCGCTGCTGCCGCTGCTCGACGGCGCCGCCGCCGACGCGCTGCGCACCCAGATCGCCGTCGCGCGCACCGCAGCCGGAATGCCGACAGACGCTGCATCGCCGACGACCGAAGCCCCCGCGCCCGGCGCGCATGCGCTGCGCGTTCGCGTGCGGCTCGATCCTGCCGGCGCCACGCTGCCCGGCGACGCGACGGTCTTCGTCATCGCCCGCCATCCCGGCCGCCTGCCGATGCCGGTCGCGGTGCAGCGCCATCCGATCTCGGCGTTGCCGCTGGACATCGTGCTCGGCGACGGCGACAGCCCGATGCCGACCCAGCCGCTGTCGGCGCTCGATTCGGTCGAAATCATCGCGCGCATCTCGCGCAGTGGCGACGCGTCGCGCGGCGCAGGCGATCTCGAATCCGCACCGGTGCGGGTGACGCTGCCGGCGCGCGATCCGGTCGAACTCGTCGTGCCCGTCGCAGCGACGCCCTGACCGTCGCCACGCACCGAGTCGCTACACTGGCGCGATGACCGAATTCATCCCGTCGGGCAGCCGCTTCGTCGACCTGCCCTCGCCGTTCCCGATGAAGCGCGGCGGCGCGCTCCGTGGCGCACGCATGGCCTACGAGACCTGGGGCAGGCTCGACGCCGACCGCGGCAACGCGATCCTGATCGTCACCGGCCTGTCGCCCGATGCGCATGCCGCCAGCCACGCCGACGACGCCACGCCGGGCTGGTGGGAGGCGATGCTCGGCCCCGGCAAGCCGATCGACACCGACCGCTGGTTCGTGGTCTGCGTGAACTCGCTGGGCAGCTGCAAGGGCTCGACCGGCCCGGCTTCGATCGATCCCGACACCGGCGCGCCATACCGGCTCGCGTTCCCGGACCTGTCGATCGAGGATGGTGCCGACGCCGCCGCGCATGTCGTCGCCGCGCTCGGCATCGAACGCCTCGCCTGCGTGATCGGCAACTCGATGGGCGGCATGACCGCGCTCGCATTGCTCGCGCGCTTCCCGGGCCTGGCGCGTACGCACATCAACATCTGCGGCGCCGCGCGTGCGTTGCCGTTCTCGATCGCAATCCGCTCACTGCAGCGCGAGGCGATCCGCCTCGATCCGATGTGGCAGAACGGCGCTTACACCGATGCCGCGTATCCCGAAAGCGGCATGCGCATGGCGCGCAAGCTCGGCGTGATCACCTACCGCTCGGCGCTGGAATGGGACGGGCGCTTCGGCCGTGTGCGCCTGGAATCCGACCGCCGCGAGGACGAGGAGCCGTTCGGTCTCGAGTTCGAAGTCGAGAGCTATCTCGAAGGCCACGCCCGCCGCTTCGTGCGCCGCTTCGATCCCAACTGCTATCTCTACCTCAGCCGCTCGATGGACTGGTTCGACATCGGCGAAAGCTGCGGCGGCAGCACCGGTGGCGGTCTGGCGAAACTGCGCGTCGAACGGGCGCTCGCGATCGGCGTGCATACCGACATCCTGTTCCCGCTGCAGCAGCAACAGCAGATCGCCGACGGCCTGCGCGCCGGCGGCATCGACGCGACGTTCCTGCCGCTGGAATCGCCGCAGGGGCACGATGCCTTTCTCGTCGACATCGCGCGTTTCGGGCCGGCGGTCGCGGACTTCCTTGCTGCACTGCCGCCGGCAACCCCGCAGGCCGCGGGCTAGACTGCAGCGATGCGTTTTGAGTCCACCGCCGCCGATCATCCCGATATCGCCTTCCAGGGCCGCGACCGGGTGATCGCGGCGATCGATACCGCCATTGCGGCCGGCGACCATCACGCCGTCACCAGCGCGTTGCGTGGCGCCATGTGCGCGCTGATCCGCGATCCCGCGGTCGAACTGCCGGCCTGCACGCAACTGCCCGTCGACGGCCACTACGCGCGGCGCGAGCTCTATCGCAGTCCCGCGCATGGCTACAGCATCGTCGCGATGACCTGGGCGCCCGGCCAGGGCACGCCGATCCACGATCACGATGGCCTGTGGTGCGTGGAAGGCATCTGGCGCGGCACGCTGGAAATCGCCCAGTACGAACTGCTCGAATCCGACGGCGAGCGCTTCCGCTTCCGCGCGGCCTCGGGCATGCAGGCCGGCGTCGGCAGCGCAGGGAGCCTGATTCCACCGCACGAGTACCACACGATCCGCAACGCGAGTCCGGACGCCGTCGCCGTGTCGCTGCATGTCTATCAGGCGCCGATCGTGCATTGTGCGCAGTTCCGTCCCGACGCCGACGACTGGTATCTGCGTGACGACGCCTCGCTGGCGCTCGACACCGTCGACTGAGCAGCGCGCTCGAAACGTGAACAGGGGCGCGCATCCCGCGACCCCAGCCGCTACAGTGAGCCGGGTTCCCCCGCCGCTGTCCCTCGAGGCCGATGACCCGATCGCTGCTGACCGCCACTCTGGCGATGCTGCTTGCCGCCTGCGGCCAATCCCCCACCGTGCCCGATGCCGACGGCCGCGCCGTCGATGCGCTGGTCGACGCGCAGTTCGATGCATTCCTCGCCAACGATCCCGAAGCGATGACCGTGCTCGGCATCGACAATCCGGATTCGCGCATCGCCGCCGGTCGCCTGACCGACGCCTCGCTGGTGCGTCGCGCCGAACTGCGCGACACGCTCGCCGCCAACCTCGCCGCGCTCGACGATATCGACGACGACGCCTTCGCACCGCAGCAGCGGCGCACGCTGGAGATGGCGCGCTGGTTCTATCGCAGCCAGGCCGATCTGCTCGGCTTCGACTGGTCGCCGGCGTGGTTGCCGCTGGGCACGAATCTGTACGCGGTCGACCAGCTGTCGAGCATTCCGATGTCGCTGCCGGGCTTCTTCGAGAGCGCGCAGCCGGTGACCGGTGCGGCGCAAGCGCGCAACTACGTGGCGCGCTTGCATGCAGTGGCGACCAAGCTCGACCAGGTACGCGACAACCTCGATCTGCAGGCAAGGCACGGCGTCGTGCCGCCGCGCACCGCACTCGAAGGCGCGGCGTTGCAGATCCGCGATCTGGTGCGCGTCGGCGTTGACGGCAGTCCGTTTGTGCAGGCCTTCGCACGCAAGCTCGACGGTGCGCAGGGCATCGACGCCGCGCTGCGCGAAGAACTGTTGCGCGATGCGCGCAGCGCGATCGAGGACGCCACGCTGCCGGCCTATGCGCGCCTGCTCGCGCGCATCGAAGCCGCCATCGCCACGCAGGATGCGGACAACGGTGTCTGGGCCCTGCCCGACGGCGACGACTACTACGCCGCGGCATTGCGCTGGAACACCGGCGTCGGTCTCGACGCAGCCCAGTTGCATGCGCTCGGCCACGACGAGGTCAGCCGCATCCGCGGCGAGATGGCGGCGATCATGCGCGATCGCGTGCCGCTGACCGATGCCGAGGCGCCACCGGCAGAAGACAGTGTCGCCGCTGCGACGGAAGCCGTTGCCGCGAGCGTCCCGGACGAAGACCGCGAGGCCTTGCGTGCGTCGGTCCAGGCACGCCTGGATGCGATCGAGGACGCATTGCCCGGTTACTTCGGCGCGCTGCCGACGCAGCCGCTCGACGTCCAGCTGGCGCCGCCCGATGCGGCCGGCAACGCAGCCGTCTACTACATCCCGCCCGGCGGCGATGTCCGGCCCGGCACGCTGGTGCTCGATGTCGCGCAGGTGCGCGCCCTGCCCGAGGGCGGGCTGCCGACGCTGGTCTATCACAACGGCCTGCCCGGCCATCATCTGCAGGTGGGCCTTGCGCAGGCGCAGGTCGCGCTGCCGCGGCTGCGGCGCAGCCTGGCGCCGACCGCGTTCACCGAAGGCTGGGCGATGTATGCCGAGCGTCTCGCGGTCGAGATGGGCGTCTACGACGACGATCCGCAGGGCGATCTCGGCCGCCTGCGCGCGGAACTCGTGCACGCCGCGCGACTGGTCGTCGATACGGGCCTGCATTCCGAACGCTGGACGCTCGCACAGGCGCAGACCTATCTGCGCGAGGTCGCCGGCATGAGCGAAGCGCAGGCACGCAGCGAGGCGCAGCGCCAGTTGGTGCGTCCCGGTCGCGCGTGCGCGCACACGGTCGGCCTGCACACCCTGCTCGCACTGCGCGGGCATGCGCGTCAATCACTGAAGAAGCGGTTCGACCTGCGCGCCTTCCACGGCGTGCTGCTGGAGAACGGCGCATTGCCGCTGGACGTGGTGTCGCGCGCGGTCGATGCATGGATCGACGCGTCGAAGATCGAGGACGACGGCAGGGCCGGCTGAGCCAGCCCCACGGCGTCAGTCGGACAGGAGCCGTTCGACCTCGACCCGCAGCGCGCGGCCGCCTTCGATCAGCCAGGCGCGGCCTTCGACGACGATGCCGTCGCCGATATGCGCCTTCTCGACCAGCCCCTCCTCGACCGCGCCACCGGACGCGGCATCGAAGCGGACCTGTTCCGGCATCCGCGACACCGGCTGCGGCACGTCGGGCCGCAATGCAGCCGGCCGGCCATCGACGTTCGAGACCATGTAACCGTTCGGGCACGGCGCGCGCACGCAGCGGATATTGCTCAGGTGCACGCGGAACACCCCCTCGGCCAGGCGCACCTGGCCGTTCGGCCGCGACGGCACCGTGCGCATGCCGGCCGGCAACGCGATCTCGCGTTCCGCGACCGGCTCGGCATCGACGACGCGCGGGACCGGCTGGCTCGCGCAGGCAGCGGCGGTCAACGGCAGCAGGACCGCGAACAGGATCCGCATACGGCACGCCTGCGCAGCCGACAGACGCGGTCGCGCAAGCATCCAGGCCGCCATCCGTTGCGACTTCATTCGATCGTGCATGTCCCCTCCCGGGCTTCCGGCCCTGCGCCGGCACGCGCATGATGCCGGCCCGCATGTTTGGAGAACGCAAAGACGCCGGGATTCAGGCCGCGCCGCGCTTCCGCTATACTCCCGCGTCCGTGCCGGAGTGGCGGAATGGTAGACGCAGCGGACTCAAAATCCGCCGCCCTTAAAAGCGTGCGGGTTCGAGTCCCGCCTCCGGTACCAGTCGACGGCCCGCGCATGCGGGCCGTTGTCGTTTCGGGGCAATCGGGAGGTCTTCGATCCGCATCGAGCCGCGCGTCGCGCACCGGGTCGCTCGGCTAGCATGGCCGCATGTGCCTGATCGCCATCGCCTGGAAGACCCGTCCCGATCTGCCGCTCGCGTTGATCGCCAACCGCGACGAATTCCACGCGCGCCCGACAGCAGCCGCCGCGTTCGATCCGCAGCATCCGGACATCTACGGCGGCCGTGATCTCGTGCAGGGCGGCAGTTGGCTGCTGGCCGCGCGACGCCGACTGGCCGCGGTGACCAACGTGCGCGCAGGCGCTGCGCCCGAAGCGGCCGCACTGTCGCGTGGCTGGCTGGTGCGCGATTTCGTGCATGGCGATGCATCGGCAGCGGAGTTCGCGCAAGGCCTGGCGGAGACGGCGGAGGACTATGGCCGCTTCAACCTGCTGGCCTGGGATGGCGATGCGCTCTGGTTCGCCAGCAACCATCCGGGCTTCAAGGCCGCGCCGGTTGCGCCCGGTCTGCATGCGATGTCCAACGGCGCCTTCGATGCGCCGTGGCCGAAAAGCACTTCAGCGACGCGGACGCTGGCGGACTGGCTGAAGACGACTGCGCCCGGTGCACTGCCTGCATCGATCGATGCTGCATCACTGGAACCCCTGTTCGCCGGTCTGCGCGATACGCGGACGGCGCCGGATGCGGCGCTGCCCGATACCGGTGTCGGGCTCACGCTGGAGCGGCGCCTGTCGCCTGCTTTCATCGAGGATCCGCGGTATGGAACGCGGTGCAGCAGTGTGGTGCTGGCGGATCGGGACAGCATGCTGTTTTGCGAGCGGCGCTTCGATGCGGATGGTCAGGCGATCGATACGTCGCGGCAGCGGTTGGACGCGCGAGAGCGGTAAGCCCGATCTCAAGCATCGAGAAGCTCGATGGCAATTGCTCCGGCTTCGCGTTTGCCCCCACCCAACCCTCCCCCGCGTGCGGGGGAGGGCTTTGGCCCGCTCTCCAATGCGCGCAAGCCTCTGCCGGCCCGTCGATTGTGTTCGAGCACCCGGACAATGCGCTTTTCAGCCCTCCCCGGCTTGCGGGCTGGGTGGAGGCAAGCCATGCGCGCAGATCAAGTCCGATCGAGCGTGCCGATGACGCCGATGCACTCAGTTCGACGTCGCCTCACAGCGCACCGGCGCGTCGTTTTCCAGTGCCTGTTCCCAGCCGTTCGGACTGCGCGTGGCGACGGTGTTGTTGATGCAGCTTTCGCTCTCGCCGGCCTGACGGGCTGTCATCGGGCCAGAGAGTCGACGCGCACCATCGCTGGCCGGCGTCGCGGCCGCCAACGGCGCGCCCGCACTGTCGGGCTCTGCGAGCAGTGCGGCATCGGGATTCGGTGCTTCCACCACAGGTTCGGGCTGCGAGACAGGCGCATACGCGGCAGGCGCCGGCTCGACCGGCGCAGCCGTCTCGACGGGCGTCGTGTCGACCGGTGCGGGCGCCTGTTCGACAACCGCTGGCGGTACGTCGTCGAAACGGTCGCGCAGCATGCCGCCGATGGCATCGGCGACGAGGCTGCCCACCAGCACGGCGAGCGCGACCGGCAGGAAGAAGGACCACGGGGATACGGCATCACGTTCGTAGCGCATCGACGGCTCCAGAGACTTCGTGGGCACACCGGCATGTCGGAATGCCGGATATGCGAAAGGCCCAGTCTGCCGGATGTCTCCGGCCGGCCTTCCAGTGCCGGAGCGTCTGCGGTTGGCCTTGCGCCTTCCGGGTTCTGCTTCGACGTCTGGAACCTGACGCCGGATCCGTTATCGAGCCGTCAAAACCGGCGACCGTCCGTCGGCACGCTCAGGGGCGCGGCCACGGCCACCAGCCGCGACCGGTCAGGGCATAGCGATCGGCCGCGCGCTCGAAGCGGTTGCGCACGCTGACCCCGCCGAACAGCAGGTACAGCGGCAGGAACAGCGGGCCCAGCACCATGTACTGGTAGACGTGCGCGCGCTCGTGGTCGGCAAGCCGGATCGGCGCGTCCTCGCACCATGCAGCGCGGTGCGCGTAGGTCGCGCAGCGCACGTCCAGCGAATCTCCGGTGTGCAGGATCACATTGCCGAAGGTGATCGCCCCGCCCGGCCCCCAGGGCCAGCGGTCGAACACCAGCGCGAGATCGTCGCGCCGCCAGCGGCAATGCGCGCCGAACGGCAGTCCCGCGAGGCCGCCGACGAGTCCGATCAGCGTATTGGGCACCGTCCACACCGCGCCGAGCGCGAGTGCCGCGACGCGCACCGCCCGATGCACGCTCAGCCCTCGCCTTCCGGCATCAGCATCCACAGCAGCAGGTAGACGAACAGGCCGGGGAACGCGGCCGACACCACCGACACAATGACGAACAGCGCGCGCACCACGGTCGGGTTCCAGTCGAAGCGCCGGGCGATGCCGCCGACGACGCCGGCGAGCACGCGATCCTCGCGCGTGCGGCTCAGTGTGGGCGACGCCGACATCAGCGCGCGCCCCCGCGACGCAGGCGCGTCATGCGCGCTGCGCCAGCCAGTCGTGGATCGCCGACGGCACCTGCGTCTGCGCGCGACCCGACACGTAGATGCCGATGTGCCCGCCGCGGAACGACAGTTCCGAATAGTCCTGCGTGCCGACGAGCCCGCGCAGCGCGCGCGAGGCCTCAGGCGGCACCAGATGGTCCTGCTCGGCGAAGATGTTGAGCACCGGCATCTCGACCAGTCCCAGATGCACTTCGCGCGTCCCGATGACGATGCCGCCGTTGACGAAGCCGTTGCCCTGGTAGAACTGCTTGATGTACTGGCGGAAGGTCTCGCCGGCCTGGTCTGGCGAATCGAAGATCCACTTTTCCATGCGCAGGAAATCCTCCAGCGCCGGCACGTCGTCGAGGATGTCGACCGCGCCCACGTACTTCTGCACCAGCAGGCGCCACGGCTTCAACGTGAGGTAGCACGCGTTCATCATGTCGGCCGGCACGTTGCCGAGCGTGTCGACGAACAGGTCGACATCCAGATCGCGCGTCCAGTGCGCGAGCATGTTGCCGTCGGTGTGGAAATCCACCGGCGTGACCATCGTGACCAGATTGCGCACGCGCTCGGGATGCAGCGCGGCGTAGCTCAGTGCGAACGTGCCGCCCTGGCAGATGCCGAGCAGGTTGATCGCATCGAGCCCGGCGCTGCGACGCAGATGGTCCACCGCGCCGCCGAGGAACCGTTCGATGTAGTCCTCGAGCATCAGGAAGCGATCGGAGCGGTCGGGGTAGCCCCAGTCGAGGATGTAGACATCCTCGCCGCGCGCCAGCAGCCCCTTCACGATCGAACGGTCGTGCTGCAGGTCGACCATGTACGGCCGGTTGACCAGCGCGTAGGCGATCAGCAGCGGCACGCGCGCGGTCGGCGCCTTCTCGCCGATGAAGCGGTACAGCACGACCTTGCCGTCGCGCCAGACTTCCTGCTTCGTCGTCGCGCCGTAATCGAAGTCGCCGACCTCGCGCAGCGTGCGCAGGCCGGCGCCCAGCTTCTGCTGGACGCGCGCGACTTCGTCGGCGATGCGGTCGGGCGTGATGTGCAGCGGTCCGGTCATGGTCGGCGCTTCCCTTTACGCGGCTTGCCGCCCTTGCCCTGCAACGGTTCGGGCGCGAGCGGGATCGGCGAGATGAAACCGAGGTTGGGCAGGCTGCCGACGCGTGTCGGCGACCGCACGGCCTTGCGCGACGCGCGCGCCGGTGCAGCGGGTGCCTGCGTCGTGCGACGGGCGGATCGCGTGCTGCGCGGCGTGGTCTGCGTGGCTGCGGCCGGACTGCGGCGCCGGTTCGCGGAGGCGGACCGCGACTTCACTGCCGGTCCGGGCTTCGATGCGGCCGTCTTCGCAGGCGATTTCTTCGCGACGGCTTTCTGTGCCGGCGCGACTTTCTTTGCAGGCGTTTTCGCGACGGCGCGCTTGGCCGTGGTTTTCTTCGCGGCCACTTTCTTCGCCGCGGCCTTCTTCGCCGCAGACGTCTTCGCAGTCGCTTGTTTCGCCACTGCCTTCTTCCC
Source organism: Proluteimonas flavola (assembly GCF_021191705.1). Lineage (GTDB taxonomy): Bacteria > Pseudomonadota > Gammaproteobacteria > Xanthomonadales > Xanthomonadaceae > Luteimonas > Luteimonas flavola. The sequence continues at coordinate 19,722 of NZ_JAIWPU010000007.1, read as the reverse complement.
AGCCGGCGTTCCCGGCGCCGTGTCCTCTGTCGCGACACCCGGGTCGGGCGACGCCGGACCGGGCGCTGCCGTCGTCACGACACGCGTCGGCCCCGCAGGCCGGCGCGGCGGCGCGCTCGACGTGACGGCTGCACGCGCGCCCGCGCCGTCCACGGCATCGAGACGATCACGCACACGGCGCAGCGCCCGTTCGAGATCGGCGATCTTGCGATGCGCGCCATCGAGTTCGGTGCGCGTCGGCAGATCGAGCACGCGGCAGGCCTGCTCGACCTCGCGCTGCACGGCCTGGCGCAGGCGCATCTGGCCGCCGACCATGTCGGCATAGGCCTTGCGGAACGCGGGCGACAGCGCAACCTCGGCATACGCCTCTTCTGCCGCGTCGATCCACAGGTCGAACAGCGCGCGTGGTGTTTCGATCGGCGTCGCCGGATCGCGCGCAGCGAGCTTGCGTTCGAAGATGCCGAACGCCGCCGTCGAGGCCTGCATCAGCAGCGTCTGGTAGTCCTGCTGGCTGCGCTGGTACTCGGCGAACGCGCGGCCGAGGTGCTGCCAGCGCGCCTGGTGCTCGCGCGTCGGGCCGAAGGTCGGCAGCGAGAACGCATCGCGCCCACCGTCGCCCAGCGCCTGGCTCGCACCGGCAGCGTCGAGCCAGGGCTTGAGCCGCTGCAGCCACGTGTCCCAGCCTTCGATGCCCGGCCCCTGCAAGCCGCCGAACATCTTCCCGACGGGATTGCCGCCCATCGCCTCGCGCCACGCTGCGGTGATCGCCTCGGGCGATGCCTCGCGGCCGACGAATCCCGCAGCGACGCGCTGCATCTGCTCGAGCCAGGGCCCGGCCATCGACTGCAACTGCCGCAGCGCGTCGGTGCCGGCATCGGGCGCCTGTGCGCCGGCCTTGAACCACTGCGACGGGTCGCCCCACGGCGGCGCACCAGCGCCCGCTGGCGCGGCCCCCATCGGATTCCAGTCGTTGCCCGGCATCGTGCGCTGCAAGGCATCGCGCCACGCGTCCCAGTAGCGGCGCGCGAGGCGCTCCAGATCCGCGACCCGCGCGTCAGGTCCCTGCCCCATGTTGAACATCGTCGACTCCTGCGAACCGCGTTCGATCATAGCAACGCCGCGCGGCGCCGATCGTGCCAGCGTCAGAACTTGGGAATGCGCAGCGTCTTGCTGACCATCATCGCGCCGGACGCCGCGAACACCAGCACCAGCGGATGCAGCAGCCACTGGCCGAGGCGCACTTCGCCCAGCCACAGCGCTTCGCCGATGCGGCCCTGCCATGCGGCGACCGCGAGCAGGATCACCAGCAGCAGGCTCGACGGAATCGGCGTGCCCTCGAAGAACTTCACCTTGTCGCTGCCCTGCGACAGCGTCTCGGCGGTCACGTTGTAGCGCGCGAGGCGGCTGACGCCGCAGCAGACGAAGCCGGCGAGCACGAGCACGTCCCAGCCGCCCTGCATGCCGCAGGCGTAGGCCAGCGCGGCCGGCGCCACGCCGAAGGAGATCACGTCGGCCAGCGAATCGAGTTCCCGGCCCAGTGTGGACGCGACCTTGCGCCAGCGCGCGATGCGGCCGTCGAGCGCATCGAAGATGAAGGCCAGCGGGATCAAGGCCATGCCGAGCAGGAGATCGCGCACGCTGCCGTCCTGGAGATACCGCATCGCCGCGAAGACCGCGCCGGTGCCACAGAAGGCATTGCCCAGCGTGAACCAGTCGGCCAGCTGGAAGTCGCGGAGCATCGAGAAGTGGCGGGGTCGGGACATCGTGGCTCCAAGGGGAATGGCGTCGGGCGATGGTGCCGGCGGGCACCACGCGGTTGCGTGAGCGTTGACAGGAAGATATCAATTCGATATCACATTCGAAACCCACCCGAGGATGCCGCGATGCAAGAAAACCCGATCCGCTCCCTGCCCGGCATTCCGGTCCTGCTGGCCCAGCTGGTGGTCCTCGCACTGTGCGCGTGGACGCTGATGGGCACCGGCGGCGTCCTGCCGGTCGTCGCAATCGTCGTCGCCCTGGCGACCGCGTTCACCCTGATCGGCCATTACATGATCGAACCGAACCAGGCTGCGGTGCTGAGCCTGTTCGGCAAGTACGTCGGCACGGTCAAGGACGCCGGCCTGCGCTGGAACAACCCCTTCCTGACCAAGAAGAAAGTGTCCCTGCGCGTGCGCAACTTCGAGAGCGGCCGGCTCAAGGTCAACGAACTCGAAGGCAGCCCGATCGAGATCGCCGCGGTCATCGTCTGGCGCGTCGTCGACTCGGCCGAGGCCGTGTTCAACGTCGACGACTACGAAAGCTTCGTGCACATCCAGTCCGAGGCGGCGCTGCGCGCGATGGCGACCAGCTATCCCTACGACCAGCACGAAGACGACCAGATCTCGCTGCGCAGCCATCCCACCGAGATTTCCGATCGCCTGAAGGAACACCTCGACGAGCGCCTGACCGCGGCCGGCGTCGACGTGCTCGACGCGCGCATCAGCCATCTCGCCTACGCACCTGAAATCGCCCACGCGATGCTGCAGCGCCAGCAGGCGAACGCGGTCATCGCCGCGCGCACGCGCATCGTCGCCGGCGCCGTCGGCATGGTCGAGATGGCGCTGTCGGAACTGCAGAAGAGCGGCGTCGTCACCCTGGACGAGGAGCGCAAGGCGGCAATGGTCAGCAACCTGCTCGTCGTGCTGTGCGGCGATCGCGGCACGCAGCCGATCGTCAACACGGGCTCGCTGTACTGATGGCCTCGCATCACCTCGCCGCACTGGTGTTCGCGCTGATGGCGGTGCCGGCCTTCGTGTCGGCGCGCTGGCTGGCGCAGGGCCGCCTGCCGCTGCCCGCCGGCAGTGGCGGCATGACCGTGCGCGACAAGGCCGTACTCGACAACACACTCGCGCGGCTGCTGCGCATGATCGGCCTGGCGATGCTGGCCACGGCGCTCGGGCTCGCGCTGTGGGGCGATCAGGAGCGTCGCCTGCTCGCGTTGATCGTGGTGATGTTCATCGCGGTCAACGGCCTCGCGGCCGCGTGCATCTTCACCGTGGCCAGCGCCAAGCGCCGTGCGCGCGGAGGCGGCGGGTGAGCGACAAGAAGGCCTATCCGCTGCGTATGAATGCCGCGATCCTCGCGGCGGTGCAGCGCTGGGCCGACGACGATCTGCGCAGCGCGAACGCGCAGATCGAATTCCTGTTGCGCGAGGCGCTGCGACGCGCGGGCCGCATCGCGCCGGCATCCGAATCAGACGTATCGAAGGACACAGATCATGAGTGAGCGCTGGCAGTACAAGGTCGAGGAGATCAAGGTGACCATGCTGGGCGGCATCAAGCCGGCGGCCATCGAGGAGCGCCTGCAGTCGCTGGGCCTGCAGGGCTGGGAACTCGTCAATGCGGTGCACGCCCCACCTGTCGGCCCCACCCTGCTGTTTCTCAAGCGACGCGCATGAGCGCTGCCTTGAACGCGCCGCGTCCGCGGCAGGACCTGCGCATCGCCGTAGCGCTCGCCGCCGCCGGCGCAGTCGCCACGCTCGCGGTGATTCCGTACCTGCTGCAGATCGATCCCGCGCGCATGACCGGCGGCGGTGCGATCGCCCTGCCGGCGCTGATCGCGATCCAGGCGATGTCGATGTTCATCCTCTGCGCGTTGCTCGCCTGGTCCGGCCTGCGCATGGGCCACCGCGTCGGCCTCGGCGCGCCGCTGCTGCAACGCTGGGTCAGCCGGCATGGCGATGCGCAGTTGCGCGATCACAGACCGTGGCAGGCGGTCGGCCTGGGCGTCGCCGCCGCGATCGCGATCCTGGTGCTGTCGCGCGTCTTCGATCCGCTGCTGTTGCCGGACACAGACGTGCAGATGACCGACATCGTCGGCGCACGCAGTGCGCTGTACGGCCTGATGGCCGCGTTCTACGGCGGCATCGTCGAAGAACTGCAGCTGCGGCTGTTCCTGATGACACTGATCGCGTGGGCTGCAACGTGGCTGCTGCGCAGGCGCGCCGGCTTCGACGGCACGCTGTCGCCGCGCGTGGCATGGGCCGCGATCCTGATCGCCGCGCTGCTGTTCGGACTCGGCCATCTGCCGACGGCGTCGATGGTCTGGGGCCTCGATACCGGCGTGGTGCTCCGCACCCTGCTGCTCAACGGCATCGGCGGCGTCGTGTTCGGCTGGCTGTACTGGAAGCGCGGCTTCGAAATGGCCGTGCTGTCGCATTTCGCTGCCGATCTCGTGCTGCATGCACTGGTGCCGCTGCTGCTGCCGCAAGGCGTGCTTTGAAAAGAGCATGTTTCAATCACATTCCATTCCGACCCGACGAAAGGACTTCATCATGCGTATCCGTTCCCTGCTGCTCGCCGCCCTGCTCTGCGCCACGACGGGCAGCGCGATCGCCCAGACCGCCACCAGCGATGCCGAAGCCACGGCCACCCGTGTGCTCGAACAGCTGGACGCCGGCGATTACGCAGCGGTCACCGCCACGTTCGATCCGCAGATGAGCGCCGCGCTCGATGCCGACGCGCTGCGGCAGGTGCAGACGCAGATCGAGGCCGCCGGTCCGGTCACCTCACGCGATGCACCGCAGGTCACGCAGCAGCAGGGCATGACGGTCGTGGTCACACGCATCCATCGCGCACAGGCCAGTCTCGATGCGACCATCGCACTCGACGCCGAAGGTCGCGTCGCCGGCCTGCATTTCGCACCGGTCGCCGCAACCCCCTGACGTGGCAGGCGGGCGCCGCTAAGCTGCGGGCATGCATGCCAATCCGTTGTCCCGCTTCCTGTTCAACACGCCGGACATCGAACTCTGGCCCGCGCGACTGCTGCGTGCGCGCAGCAGTCGCGATGCGCGGGTGCTGTCGCGTTCGACGCAGGTGCTGCGGCGCAAGCGCGATGGCGCGTATCTCGCCGCGGTGTTGCCTGAAGGCGTCATCGGCCTGCTGCCGCGCTGGCAGCGCGAGACCGGCATCGATGATGCGCTGGACCTGATCGATGCGGGCGCGTTGCACGCCCCGCATGCGTCGGCCACCGACCTGCCCTTGTCGCAGGTCGAGGCCCGGCTCGACGCCCTGGGCCTCGACGCCGACGCCTATGCCGCGCGCACCGGGCTGTCCCTCGTCGCCGAACCGGCCTGGCTGGCATTCGCCGGCTTCGACCGCTATCGCCGCCCTTTATGGCTGGAAGCGGCGACAGCCCGCGCGTGGCACGGCCTGCACGCGGCTGCCGCGCGCGACGATGTGGCGCTCGACGCGATCTCCGGGTATCGCAGCCACGCCTACCAGTTGGGCATCTTCGATCGCAAACGCGCGCGCGGCCTGTCGCTCGACGAGATCCTCGCCGTCAATGCCGCACCGGGCTACAGCGAACACCATGCCGGCAGCGCCTTGGACATCAGCGCGCCGGGCGAGCCGCCGGCCGAAGAGTCCTTCGAAGGCACCGCGGCGTTCGACTGGCTGACGCGCCACGCCGCCGGTCACGGCTTCACGATGAGCTACCCGCGCGACAACCCGCACCGCATCGTCTACGAGCCCTGGCACTGGCGGTACCGGCCCGCCGCCGGCTGACCGGCGGGTACTCGCCGCGATCGGTCAGCGCCGCAGCGCGGCCACGGCCTGCAGCAGCCAGCCGAGCATCGTCAGCAGGCCGCCCCAGGGCGCGAAGAACGCCGGTCCGGCGAACAGGTGGCGCGAGACCAGCGCGCCGGCGAACAGCAACGTGCCCAGCAGCAGCGCTGCCAGGGAGACGAGTTCGAGCGTGCCGCGCACCGCGCGGCCGAGCAGCACGAGCGCGATCCCATGGCCGAAGGCGAACACCGCCGCGGTCTGCAGCGCGGCGCGCGCATCGCCGTCGACGGCATGCGCCGCATAGGCCGACAGGCCGACCGACAGGCCTGCCAGCAGCGCGCCGGCCGCGACCAGTCCGCCGATGTGCCGCGCATTGCGTCCGGATCCGATGCCCATTGCCTGCTCCGATGCCGCGCTTGCGGCGCGATGTGGACCGCGGGACTTGAAACTGCGGTCCTGAAACGACACACGCCGCATCCCGGAGGATGCGGCGTGCGATGCACAAGCTGCGCCAGGCGCCTGATTACTCGGCCGGAGCCGCCTCGGGTGCCTCGGCCGGGGCCGACGCTGCCGCCTGGGCCGCTGCGGCAGCTGCCGCATTCGGATCGCGCAGCGTCCAGAACACTTCGAACTCGCCGTTCTCGGTGAACGCGGTGTCGATGCCGTTGACGTAGTTCTCGTAAGGACGGTCGGTGACTTCGTAACCCTGCGTCAGCGCCCAGGCGCGCACGGCGTTGCGGACGTTGTCCAGCTCGGCCATGAAGCCCTTGTAGTTCGCCTTGGCGACGCGGGCGCGCGGCACGAATACGGCCTTCACCGGGCCCAGCAGTTCCAGACCGGTCAGCTCGACGGCGTCGGTGGTCGGTGCAGCGACCGGCGGCGCGGCGGCAGCGGTCTGCTCCCCCTCACCCTCGGCAGCTGCCGGCGCGGCAGGCGCCGCCGGACCGGTGCCCCGCTGGCGGACCGGCAGACCGATGTCGAAGGTGTAGGTCTCGCGCCCCAGCTCGGTGGTGATGATGCGCAGCGGACCGGCGGCCTCGAGGTTGTTGGCGGCCATGGTGCGGTTGATCCACTCCACGTTGGCCTTCATCGAGTTCTGGATGACCTGGTTGTTGCGCTCGACGGCGCCGGCGGCGACGACCAGCAGGTTCTCGGCCGGACGGTCGGCGGCGGTCAGGTTGGCCAGCGTGCTGCCTTCGGCGCGGTAGTCGACGTTCGGCACCGCGGCCAGCATGTTGGTCAGACGGCCCAGGCCGAGCTTGATGCCGTCACCGACGTTGCGGCTGACGTACAGGCCGGCGAAACGACCCAGCAGATCCCAGCCGTAATCGACGCTGTAGGTCTGTGTGATTTCGATGTTGCGGTTGTTGCGACCCGTCGGCCTGAGCGTGAAGGTCGTCGTCTTGTTGTCGCCGCGCGTCGGGTTCTCGACCGCGTAGACCACACGGGTGCCCGGCTCGGATTCGGTGATTTCCCAGCTGCCGTCGCCGACGCGCTTGAGGGTCGAGCTGTAGTCGATGCGGGCACCGACGCCTGCCTCGGGACCGGAGACCTTCAGCGTCGCGTTCGGGTCGTAGGCGGTGACCGGCGACCAGTCCTTGAAGCGGAGCACGCTGTTGAGCGTGTCGAACACGATCGTCTGGCGACGGTTGGTTTCCGCTGATTCGGTCAGGGTGCGGCTGGAGGGAAGCAGGACGGCCACCACGAGAAACAGCACGGCGACGATGACGCATGAAATCAGCAGTTCGAGCAGACGGGTCATTCAGAGTTCTCCAGGACCAGATCCGGCCTGAGGCGGCACAGACCGTCAATCGTAGCAAGTTGCGTGTGGCCGGGCGAGTCCAATCAAGCATCGATGCGCAGGCCCGCCCCGCACGTCCGACGCTCGCCCGCGAACCGGTCGCCGCGCACATTCAGGAAGTCGATGTCGGCGCGCGATGACATGCCGGTGACACGCGGCGCGTTTCCCTGCCCGGCCTGTGGCCGGGTGCGCGTTGCGCCCCTTCGATCGGAGGCGCGGCGCCGGATCAGACCAGTTGCAGCTCGAAGGCCTTGAGTACTGCCCGGGTGCGATCCCTGACGCCCAGTTTCGAGAGGATGTTCGACACGTGATTCTTGATCGTGCCTTCGGCCACGCCCAGCGAATTGGCGATTTCCTTGTTGGAAAAGCCGCCGGCCATCAAGCGCAGGATCTCGGTCTCGCGATCGGTCAGCGGGTCCGGGCGATCGAGGCTGACGAACTCGTTGCGCATCTGCTCCAGGCCCGTCAGTAGACGCTGGGTCACGGCTGGCTGCACCAGCGAACCGCCGCCGGCGACCGTGCGGATCGCCCCGACCAACTGCTCCAGCGACACATCCTTGAGCAGATAGCCCTTGGCGCCGGCCTTGAGGCCCGCGAGCACCAGCTGGTCGTCGTCGAAGGTGGTCAGGATGATCGTCGGCGGCAGCGTGCCCGCGCGCGACAGCGCCTGGATGGCTTCGAGCCCGGACATCGCCGGCATGCGCATGTCCATCAGCACGACATCGGGCTTGACCCCGGGAATCGTCTCGACCGCCTGGCGGCCGTCGGAGGCCTCGGCGATCACTTCGATGCCGCCGTCGAGCGCGAGCAGCGAGCGGATGCCCTGGCGCACCAGGGTCTGGTCGTCGACCAGGCAGACTCGGATCATGGTGCCTCCCATTGCGGATTCATGCCGGCGGCTGCGCTTCGCCCCGGCGCGCAGCATCGCGCAGCCCGGTCGCATCCGCCAGCGGCAGTTCCAGCTTCAGCACGAAACCGCGATCGGGCGCGGTTTCCACATGCAAGGTGCCGCCGTAGGCCGCCAGCCGCTCGCGCATGCCGGTCAGGCCGTTACCGACGCGCGCGGCCTCGGCGCCGCGACCGTCGTCGCGCGCGTCGACGCGGATCGTGTCGCGATCCTGGCTGTAGCGCAGCCGCAGCAGGCCGGCGCCGGAATGGCGCACGGCATTGGTGATGATCTCCTGCGTGCAGCGCAGCAGCACGTGCGCGCGCTCGGGGTCGTCGACGACGAACTGCACCGGCAACTGCATGTCGACCTGCAGGCTGGGTACATGTTCGGCCAATGGCAGCAGGGTCGCGCGCATGTCGATCGCGTCGTCGTCGCGCAACTGGCTGACCGCCTCGCGCACGTCGCTGAGCAGCAGCTTGGCCAGCGTCTGCGCCTGGCCCACGTGTTCCTGCGCCTGGCCGCTGGCGAGATGGCTGGCGATCTCGAGGTTGAGGCTCAGCGCGGTGAGGTGGTGGCCGAGCAGGTCGTGCAGTTCGCGCGAGATGCGGGTGCGTTCGTTGACACGCACGCTCTCGGCCAGCAGCGCGCGGGTCGCACGCAGTTCGGCGTTGAGCCGCCGCTGCTCCTCGCGCGCCTGCGCCTGCTGGTGCGCGACGAAGCCGGTGACGAAGGCGAAGCCGGTGAAGCCGACATACAGCGCCGCCTGCAGCGCCGCTTCGACCCAGGTGAAGTCCCAGCCGCGCACATAGACCGGCACGATGACGAACTCGCAGGCCACCAGCAGTGCCACGCCCACCCACAACGGCAGCAGCCACGGCAGCACGCAGGCCACGACCATCAGCAGGATGCTGCCCAGGCCACTCTGGCTGTAGTAGCTGATGCCGATCGCGCTGCCGGCCAGCAGCAGGACCAGCAGATGGTCGAACGCGCGGATCCGGCGCTCGCCCAGCCCGCGGGTGAGCCAGGCGTAGCTCAGGCCGAACACCGCCCAGGCGCCCCAGGCGAGCCCCATGCGTGCGCCGCCACCCGCCAATTGCTCCACCTGCGCCAGCGACAGCATCAACAGCGGCAGCCCGATCACCGCCCAGGTGAACAGGCCGGCGACACGCAGCAGACGATTGTGGTTCAGATCACGGAGCATGCCGGCATGTTAGGCGCATGCCGGCGCATCCGGACGGGCCTGAAGTCATGCCGGCAGCGACCTGCCGTTCGCCCGGAACGACCGGGCATGCAATAATCCGGCCCTGTGCGACGCGCAGCGGCAGGAGCGCCGCAGACCGGCCGTCTCGCGCGTCCATCGGTAGTCTCTGGAGTCTGGAATGTCGATCGTCGTCCGCGACGTGCACGAGCACGAGCTGGATTCCATCCTCGAACTCAACAACGCCGCCGGCCCCTCGATCCTGCCGCTGGATGCACCCCGCCTTCGCCATCTGCACGACACCGCGGAGTACTTCCGGGTCGCCGAACGCGACGGCGCGATGGTCGGCTTCCTGATCGGCTTCGGCGCCGGCAGCGGCCACGACAGCAGCAACTTCCGCTGGTTCGAATCGCACTACCCCGACTTCTTCTATATCGACCGCGTCGTGGTCGCCAGCCGCCGCCGCGGCGGCGGCGTGGGCCGCGCGTTCTATGCCGACGTGCAGAGCTACGCCGAGGTCCGCCACCCGCTGCTGACCTGCGAGGTGTTCCTCGAACACGACAACGATCCGGTGCGCCTGTTCCACGGCAGTTTCGGCTTCCGCGAGGTCGGCCAGCACGTGATGCCGGGCACCGGCATCCGCGCCTCGATGCTGGTCAAGGACCTGTGCAGTTATGCATGGGTGCGCGAGACCTACGGCGACGCCCTGCCCGACCAACCCTGGCTGGGCCGCCCCCGCGCGCCTGCCCGCAACACCGAGGAGACCAAAGCCTGATGGCGTCCCGCCCTGCCCCCGCCACCGATTTCGAACCGGCCGGCGAACTGAAGATCGGCCAGGTCGGCATCGCCAACCTGCGCGTGCGTACGCTCGATGTCGCGCGCCTGGCCGAGGAAATGCGCAGCCGCGTGACGCGCGCCCCCAAGCTCTTCGACCGCGCCGCGGTGATCCTGGATTTCGGCGGACTGGCCGAACTGCCCGACACGACCACGGCCCAGGCGCTGATCGACGCGCTGCGCGACGCCGGCGCGCTGCCGGTCGCCCTGGCCTGGGGCAGCCCGGCCAACGCCGCGCTCGCCGAAGCGCTGGACCTGCCGGTGCTGTCCAAGTTCCGCGCCCAGTACGAGAACGCCGATGCGGTGACCGCGCCTGCGCCCTCGCGCGCGGCGCCGGAGCCTGCCCCGCCGCCTCCGGCCGCAAAGGCCGCCCCTGCCGCCGCAGCGGTCGAGCCGGGTCTTGTGCAGGCGGGTTCGGTGCGTTCGGGCCAGCAGCTCTACGCCCAGAATCGCGACCTGACCGTGCTGTCCTCGGTCGGCGCCGGCGCCGAGGTCATCTCCGACGGCTCGATCCACATTTACGGCCCCTTGCGAGGCCGTGCACTGGCAGGCGCACAGGGCAGCGCGACTGCGCGTATCTTCTGCCGCAGTTTCCACGCCGAACTGGTTGCCGTCGCCGGCCACTACAAGGTGCTGGACGATATCCCCCGCGAACTCCATGGCAAGGCCGTCCAGGTCTGGCTGGAGCATGACGAATTGAAGATCGCCGCACTCGAGTGACGGCGACACACCAGGAGATGTGTTTTGGCTGAAATCATCGTAGTCACCTCGGGCAAGGGCGGCGTCGGCAAGACCACCAGCAGCGCGAGCATCGCCATCGGCCTCGCCCGCCAGGGCAAGCGCACCGCGGTCGTGGACTTCGACGTGGGCCTGCGCAACCTCGACCTGATCATGGGCTGCGAGCGTCGCGTGGTGTACGACCTGGTCAACGTGGTGCAGGGCGAAGCCTCGCTCAAGCAGGCGCTGATCAAGGACAAGCGCTTCGACAACCTCTACGTGCTGGCCGCGTCGCAGACCCGCGACAAGGACGCGCTGACCACCGAAGGCGTGGAGCGCGTGCTCAAGGAGCTCGCCGACGACGGCTTCGACTACATCGTCTGCGATTCGCCCGCCGGCATCGAGAAGGGCGCGTTCCTGGCGATGTACTTCGCCGACCGCGCCGTCGTGGTCGTCAACCCGGAAGTCTCGTCGGTCCGCGACTCCGACCGCGTCATCGGCCTGCTGCAGTCCAAGACCCGCCGCGCCGAGAACGGCGAGCGCGTGCAGGAACACCTGCTGCTGACCCGCTACAGCCCCGCGCGCGTGGAGACCGGCGAAATGCTGTCGATCACCGACGTCGAGGAAGTGCTGGGCCTGAAGACGATCGGCGTGATCCCGGAATCGGGCGACGTGCTCAATGCGTCCAACAAGGGCGAGCCGGTGATCCTGTCGGCGGAATCGAACGCCGGCCAGGCCTACGACGACGCGGTCGCACGCCTGCTCGGCCAGGAGCGCCCGATGCGCTTCACGACCACCGACAAGAAGGGCTTCTTCAGCAAGCTGTTCGGAGGCTGATCATGGGTATGTTCGATTTCCTCAAGCCGAAGAAGAACACCGCCTCGATCGCGAAGGACCGGCTGCGCATCATCGTCGCGCAGGAGCGGACCAATCGCGGCGCCCCCGACTATCTCCCGCTGCTGCAGCGCGAGCTGCTCGAAGTGATCCGCAAGTACGTCAGCATCGACGTCGAAGCGGTCAAGGTGGATCTGGTCAAGGACGGCGACCACGACGTGCTCGACATCTCGGTCGCCCTGCCCGAAGAGCGCCAGGCCACCGCCTGAGCCGCACGCGTGGATGCGCAACGCGACATCGGGACGGCCGACGCGGCCGGACGCGTGCTGTGTCTGGCCGACATCGGCTTCGACGCGCCCGCCGCCCTGCTCGCCCGCTACGGACTGCGCCTGCATCGCGTACCCGACGGCGCGCCGATTCCGGGCAGCTACTGGGGCGCGCCCGAGGCCGGCATCATCGGCGTGGACGTACACGCGCGTGACGACACGCCGGTGCATTCGCTGCTGCACGAAGCCGGCCATCTGATTGTGCTGCCGCCCGAGCGCCGCGCCGCGGTGCACACCGATGCGACCGATTCGGTCGAGGAAGAAGACGCGACCTGCTATCTGCAGATCGTGCTCGCCGATGCGTTGCCCGGCGTCGGCCGTGCGCGCCTGATGGCGGACATGGACACCTGGGGCTACACCTTCCGCCTGGGCTCGGCGCGTGCGTGGTTCGAGCACGATGCCGAAGACGCGCGCAGTTGGCTGATCGCGCGCGATCTGTTGCCGGCTATGGATCGGCTGGACGCTGCTGCGCTGTAGACGCGCGAGGCGGAGAACTCGCATGCGCAAGCGCGCGCAGTCGCATCGGCACAACGACACTTGCAGCCCCGTGGACGGCGCACTAGCCTCCCCGTTCCCTAGCTGACCGGAAGCTGTCCGTGAAACAACGCCACGCCCTGCTCGCCCTCGCCGTGGCCGCGAGCCTGACGCTCGCCGGCTGCAACCGCTCCGAATCCCCCGATGCCGCGACGCCTGCAGGCACTGCCGCAGCGCCAGCCGGCGAAACCGCCGACCAGTTCATCGCCCGCGTCAACGAAGAACTGCGGACCCTGATGCCGGAGCTGACCGCCTCGCAGTGGCTGTCGGCGACCTACATCAACGACGACAGCCAGTTGCTGGCCGCCAAGTACAACGAGCGCTATCTCGCCCAGCTCAACAGCTGGATCGAGCAGGCGCGCAAGTTCGAAGGCCAGCAGATGTCGGCCGAGACCGCGCGCGCGATCAACCTGCTCAAGCTCGGCGCGTCGATGCCGCCGCCGCGCAATCCCGAACACCTCGCCGAACTGACCCGGCTCGCGTCGAAGATGGAAGGCACCTACGGCGCCGGCCAGTACTGCACCGGCGAAGGCGAAGCGCGCAGCTGTCGCCAGCTGGGCCAGCTCGAAGACGTGCTGCGCAGCAGCCGCGACTACGACGCGCAGCTCGACGCCTGGCAGGGCTGGCACACGATCGCCCAGCCGATGCGCCCCGACTACACGCGCTTCGTCGAACTGGTCAACGAGGGTGCGCGCGACCTCGGTTTCGCCGACGCTGGCGAGGCCTGGCGCTCGGGCTACGACATGCCGCCGGCCGAGCTCGCCGCCGAGACCGACCGCCTGTGGAACCAGGTCAAGCCGCTGTACGAGCAGTTGCACTGCTACACGCGCACGCGCCTCGAAGCCCGTTATCCGGGCCGCGGCACCGTCGACGGCGGTCTGCTGCCGGCGCATCTGATGGGCAACATGTGGCAGCAGGACTGGGGCAACCTGTGGGATGTCCTGCAGCCCTATCCGAACGCCGGCGACCTCGACATCACCGGCGCGCTGGAGAAGACCTACCAGGCGCAACTCAACGAACGCATGGTCAAGGAGAACGCGCTGATCGATTCCGATCGCCGCGCCGACATCGCCCACGCCGCGCAGCTCGACAACGCCAAGCGCATGAACGAGCGCGCGCAGGATTTCTACGTCTCGCTCGGCATGCCTGCGCTGCCCGAAAGCTTCTGGACCAACACCCAGTTCATCAAGCCGCGCGACCGTGATGTCGTGTGCCACGCCAGTGCCTGGGACATGAACATGGCCGGCGACGTGCGCACCAAGATGTGCACCAAGCCGAACGAGGAAGACTTCACGACGATCTACCACGAGCTCGGCCACGTCTATTACTACCTCGCCTACAACGGCCGCCCGCCGCTGTTCCAGAACGGCGCGCACGATGGCTTCCACGAGGCGATCGGCGACACCATCGTGCTGTCGATGACGCCGCAGTACCTGCAGTCGATCGGTCTGGTCGGCGAACAGCAGCAGTCGCAGGAATCGCTGGTCAACTCGCAGATGCGCATGGCGCTGGCGAAGGTGTCGTTCCTGCCGTTCGGCCTGATGATCGACCGCTGGCGCTGGGGCGTGTTCGACGGCTCGATCACGCCGGAGAACTACAACAGCGCGTGGTGGTCGTTGAAGGCGCAGTACCAGGGCATCGCCCCGGCCACGCCGCGCGGCGAGGAATTTTTCGACGCCGGCGCCAAGTACCACGTACCGGGCAACACGCCGTACACGCGCTACTTCCTGTCGCACGTGCTGCAGTTCCAGTTCTACAAGGCGCTGTGCGATGCGTCCGGCCACACCGGCCCGTTGAACGCATGCAGCTTCTACGGCAACAAGGCGGCCGGCGAGAAGTTCTGGGCGATGCTCGAAAAGGGCAACAGCCAGCCGTGGCAGCAGACGCTGAAGGAACTGACCGGCGGCGAACGGATGGACGCCGCCCCGGTGCTCGAGTATTTCGCCCCACTGCAGGACTGGCTGACCCAGCAGAACGAAGGCAGGACCTGCGGCTGGACCGCGCCTGCCGCCGCGCAGTCGCCCGCACCCGCCCCGCCCGCGCAGGGCTGAAACCCGTCATCCGCTGATGCAGAAGGGCCGGCATTGCCGGCCCTTCTCTTTTTTCCGCTGCACCTGCGATTGCCCGTGGGAACAGCCCCCGGCAGGGGCTTTCCTATAGTGTCGCGTCACGTATCAGATGCCGGTCTGCACTTGCCCTCGGCGCGCATCGCCGCGTTGCCTGGCTTGCCAAGACGGTCGGTATTGGCTGCGCCAGGCGCCTTGCGCTGGACGCCGATTGCGGCGCGCAGTCTGCGACATCTGATGCGTGACGCGACACTAGTGTCGCGTCACGTAGCGAAACATTCCCGCCGCATGGATGGAGCGCGCCCGCCGACCGAACGGCTCGGTTCGTCGCCGGGGCTCAAAGTTCCCGTGGGGCGTCGACCGACGAACCGGGCGCATCACAGGTGATCTGCTCCGCTTCCTGCCAGGTGATTCCCTTTGGGACCGGACACCCGGCGAGGTTGATGGCGTGGGACGGCGTCAAACCACCCCGGTCATTACAGCCAACCGTTGAAAAGCAGCAGGAAACCATGAATCCCCAGAAGATCAGATTCCTCATAACAGCTCCGGTTCCAGATCAAGAAACTGTTTCAAGCCAACGGAATGATTCCACCGGAATGTGCGGCGATATCCCAGGTGCCGGGCGCAGCCCGGCAGGTCAGCGCGAGGCCATCCTGGTCATGCCGGTGAGCCATGCGATCCCACGACGTCGCTTTCGACCAGGATGTCCTGGCTGAAGAACTCGATGGCGGTCTTCGCGACCTGGGCGGTGTCGTAGTAGGCGTAGGCACCCACGCCGAGCGCCCCCACTGCCGGCAGCCATCGCGCCACGCCTTTGCCGATGGTGCGCTGTGCGACCTTGACGCCGACCCGCGCAAGGACCCGCTTGAGCACCCGGAGCGAGGAGCGCTTGACGAGCACGCGTCCGCCGACGCGCACGACGATATCGCGCATGGCCTGCGCTGCCGCATGCCGGAACAGGCAATAGATCATCTGTTCCTGGGTCAGGGTCGACGTCTTGCCGTAGAGCGATGCGACATCGGCCACCAGTTGCGCCTGGATCCTCCAGACCGCGATCAACTCGGGAATCAGCGTGAGCCATCCGATCGGCCCGGGTGGAAGCGCCAATGCACCGGCCGTCAGCGAGGCACGCGTGGATGCCGCATTGGCCAACCGCCTGGCTTCTTCCTCGGGATTGCCGACCGGCACCAGCGTGCTGTCGGGAATCTGCCCCAACAGGCCGAAGATCGCCTCGGCGATTTCGGACGTCTGTGCTTCCTCGTTGCCAGGAACGACCTTCCTGCCCATGCTCTTCCTGCTCATATACCTTGGCCCTGCTCGCCATGTGTGGATTGCCTCGCGGACACATGCCGTCATATCCCGGCATATCATTCCGCTCCGCTGTAAGTTGATTTCGCCGTTGAAGAACGTCTGCGGCTCGCCGTCGCTCTTCCGCATCGTCAGACGGTTTCCTTCGGCGAGGGATTGCACGATCTCCGAGCAACTCCATTCAAACCGCCGACCCGCTTCGATCGGACGGCTTTGCTTCAATCATCTGAATCGCCGAACAGGAACACCGGCACTCCGATCAACGCGAACGCCGCTGAAAATGCGAGCCAGGACAGGGCCGGAGAATCGAAGAAGCGCTGCGTGAGTTCCAGCCCGTAGTAGGCATCGTTGAACCGGACCATCAGCCCCTGTTTTCCGATCAGCAGCGCCTTCGACGTGCGCAGCGTTTCGGCCCAGGCGACGGACCATCCGCAGACGTACAGCAGCACGACGGCGATGCCCGCCGGCACCAGCGATTCCCATTCGATGCCGCCATTGCCTTGAACAGTCCGGGGATCGCTCATCCGCTGCGCCCGGCCGGGCCCGCCCGCCTCACTCGTTCACCGGTGCAGAAGGTGCCACGGGAGGTTGACCGCGATATTTCGACAGCATCTCCTGACGCTGCAGCGCATTCGGAAGATCGTTGATGCAGTAGTTGATGTAGTAGACGTTGAAGAGAAACGCGTAGAACGCGTTCAGCCTCAGATCCAGTCCATGCTCGCGCGCGGCGTAGTCCTGGAGCGCGGCCTTCGCCCGGAATGCCCAGATGATGTACAGGACGTTCCCGGCCAGGACCAGAGCGCCCCCGAGGAAAACCTGTATCTGCGCGCTGCCGTCGCCCCAGAGGGTTGCGCTCATGCCAAGGCAGATCGCGATCCAGATCACCCAGAGATCGCTGGCCGTCCTGTGCCCTGTGATCCTGTCGAACGGACGCCAGTTGCGCCACAACCACATCAACGGATAGGCACCTGCCGTCGGGAAGGTCAGCAACGCCAGGTTGAGGGTCCTGGTGTCGGTTTCGTCTTTCAGATCCGTGATCGTCATCTTCGATTTCCCCTGCGTTCGAGTGTCTGGTCCGGATGCGCCGGTCGCACATCGGGACATCTGATTCGTTACTTCTGCTGCGGCCAGCCGAAGCGGGCCGCAGCCATTGCGGCTGCCAGCACCGCCTCGTCGATGCCCGCGCTTTCCACCATGAAGTCGTAGTCGTCGTCGACGACCGGATAGACCTCGTACTCGATGTCGCGCGACAGCCTGCCGCCGACCACCTCGCTCGACACGAATTCCAGTTCCGCCTCGCAGCTCGACCGGTTCGTGTCCCTGTCGCGGCCCACCGTGCTGATGCCGCGGATCTCGAACGTCACGCGTTCGCCCAGCTCACGCCCGTATCCGCTTTGCTGCATCGTCTCTTCGACGATCCGTTCGAGGGTGTCGAGCGTCTCGCCATCGGCGCAGCCGATCGAACCCGAGAGACAGCCCGACAGGGCGAATGCACAGAGGGCGGCCACGATGGTCGATCTGGTTGCGCCCCGAAAGGCCGTTCGCGCACATGCGAACGCTTCGACGTCATGCCGGACTGGAAGATCCATCTTGCCCCCTGAAGTGAATCGAAAATTTACATTCGACTGAATCAAAATTCAACACCGCCGTGGGCCGGCGCTTCAGCGTTCCGCAATGAACGACGAGAAGCAGCAGTTCTCCACCCGGCTTGCCGATGCCATGCGCGCAGCCGGCTACGAGGCACGGCCTTCGGTGCTCGAGAACCAATTCAATTCGCGCTATTGGGGCAAGCCCGTGACGTACCAGGCCGCCCGGCGCTGGCTGATCGGGCTTTCGATCCCGGAACAGGACAAGCTGCAGGTGCTCTCGGACTGGCTCGATGTCGATTCGCACATGTTGCGCTTCGGCAATCAGCCATCGCGACGCGTCCGCGAAAAACGCGGATCCAGCCTCGACAGGCTGACCACTCGGGATCAGGACATGCTCGATGCCTATCTGACCCTGTCGCTGCCCCGGCAGAAGCTGGTCCGCGATCTCATCGAGGAACTGTCTACGCGTGGGGCATCGAACCGCGGAGACGCCTGAGCGGCGAATACGTGGGGATGGCCGCCTCACTCGATCGGGGCCATCGACCGCCCCACGGCCCCCGAAACGTCACATCTGGTCCGTCGGCTCCAGCGACGCGGGATCGCGCGGGCAAGCCGGCGGTTGCGTGCCGCGCGAGAGTTCCCAGCGCCAGAATATCCAGCCGACTAGCATGAAGGCTGCCGAGGTCACGGCAAGCGACAGCGGCTGGTGGCTGACCAGCGGCGACAGCAGGCCGGCGACCGCGGCATTGAGCACCAGGCCGGTGAAGGCCTGCAGCGATGAGGCCGATCCGCGCTGGCGCGGATACATGTCGAGGATCGCGAGCGTGAGGATCGGGAACGTCAGCGCGATACCGAACGAGTTCAGCATCGCCGGCATCACCGCCCACGGAATCGCGGGCTGGTCGACCAGCAGGTTGTAGCCGACGTTCAACGCCACCGCGACGCCGCTGCAGGCGAAGCCGATGTTCGCCAGGCGCGTGCCGGTGATGCGTCCGGCCGCGCGCCCCGACACCCACGAGCCGAGCATCATGCCGCTGATCATCGGCACGAAGAACCAGCCGAACTGGCGCTCGTTGAGGCCCAGCACGTCGACGACGAACACCGGGGTCGAGGCGATGTACAGGAACAGCGCCGAGAAATTGAACGCACCGGCCGCGGCGATGCGCTGGAAGCGGCTGTTGGCGACGATCGACACGTAGTCGCGCAGCAACCGGCGCGGGGCCAGCGAGATCCGGTGTTCGCGCGGATGGGTTTCCGGCAGCCACAGCCAGACCACGACCAGCAGCACCAGCGAGAACGCGACCAGGAACCAGAAGATCAGCGGCCAGCGGCCCCAGCCGAGCAGCCAGCCGCCGATGATCGGCGCGATCGCCGGCGCGATGCTGAAGATCATCATGACCTGGCTCATCAGGCGCTGCGCATCGTCGCCGTGCAGCACGTCGCGGATCACCGCGCGGCCGACGATCAGGCCCACGCCCGCCGACAGGCCCTGCAGCGCGCGGAACGCCAGCAGCGTGGTCAGATCGGTCGACAGCGCGCAGCCCACCGACGCGAGCACGAAGATCGCCAGGCCGCCGAGGATCACCGCGCGCCGGCCGATCGCATCCGACAGCGGCCCGTGCACGATGCTCATCAACGCGTAGGCGATCAGATACACCGCGATGGTCTGCTGCATCGCCGCCGGGTCGGCATCGAGATCGCCGCCCATCGCCGGGAACGCGGGAAAGATCGTGTCGATCGAGAACGGCCCGAACATCGCCAGGCCTGCCAGCAACAGGGCCAACGTGCGGATCGACGGCATGCGGGGCTGTCTCATCGGGCGCGCCTCGAGGACGCGGCATGCGCCGCTTGGGAGGGATGGAACGGGCGCATGGGGCGGTATGTCCGGAAAGGGAAGCGGCTCGGCCGGGGGGGTCGCCCGCTGCGCAAGCCAGCCATCATAGGCGGGCGCCTGTAGGCCGGGCGGAATCGCACTGTTCCAGCGTCGGCCGCCGTAATTGCCGGATCGGGCGGCTTCCGTCGGTCCCCCCCCGGCGGGCACCACGGGGGGGCCATGGGGCGGCGGCCCGCCCGGGCCCCGGGC
>NZ_JAIWPU010000006.1 GCF_021191705.1 Proluteimonas flavola | reverse complement strand
GTGCCCGGCGCCGCCGCCTGGTGTGCCCCGCGGGGGCGGCGGCGGATGGCCCCGCGCGGGGGCCCACGACGGTGGGTCCATGGGCCGGCGGCCCGCCCGGTCAGCGGACCCGCCGCGCCCGCGGGTATACTGCGCCGCGTATGCAGTGGGAGAAGCGGGCGCTCCTCGTGAGCGTCCCTGCCGTAGGCGCAACCGCCCGGAATCGCTCAGGCCCAGTACCGCTGCAGCGGCAACACTCTGGAGAGACCGGAGGCCCGTACGGGCGCACCCGGCGCCGAAGGGGCACGAAGCGCAGCGCTTCCAAACTCTCAGGCAAAAGGACAGAGGGGCACGCGGAAGACCGGCGGTCTTCGGCCATCGTCGTCCAGACGGATCGACGCGGGCCTGCGCCGGCATTCCTGAGCCCCGCCTTTTCCGGATGCCCGCCATGACCGCTTCGACCCTGCGCGACCTCGAACACCACTCGGCCTTCGTCGAACGCCACATCGGCCCGAACGACGCCGAGATCGCCCACATGCTCGGCGTGGTCGGCCACGACTCGCTCGATGCGATGACCGATGCGATCGTGCCCGGCAAGATCGCGTCCCGCGCGCCGCTGGCCCTGCCCGGCGCGATGACCGAAGTCGAAGCGCTGGCGAAGATCCGCGGCGTGGCGAAGCAGAACACGGTGCTGCGCAGCGTCATCGGCCAGGGCTACTACGGCACGCACACGCCGAACGTCATCCTGCGCAACATCCTCGAGAACCCGGCCTGGTACACGGCCTACACGCCCTACCAGGCGGAGATCTCGCAGGGCCGCATGGAAGCGCTGATCAACTTCCAGACCATAGTCACCGACCTGACCGGCATGGACATCGCCAATGCCTCCCTGCTCGACGAGGCGACCGCCGCAGCCGAGGCGATGACGCTGGCCAAGCGTTCGGCGAAGTCGAAGTCCAACGTGTTCTTCGTCGCCGACGACGTGCACCCGCAGACGCTCGACGTGCTGCGCACGCGCGCCGCCGGCCTCGGCATCGAACTGCTGATCGGTCCAGCCCACGATGCCAGGGACGCCGAGACCTACGGCGTGCTGCTGCAGTACCCGAACACCTTCGGCCGCATCGGCGATCACGCCGCGGTGGCCGACGCCGTGCACGCGCGCGGCGGCATCGTGGCCGTGGCGACCGATCTGCTGGCGCTGACCCTGATCCAGGCACCGGGCCGCTGGGGCGCCGACATCGTCGTCGGCAACTCGCAGCGCTTCGGCGTGCCGTTCGGCTTCGGCGGCCCGCACGCCGGCTTCATGGCCTGCCGCGATGCCTACAAGCGCTCGATGCCGGGCCGCCTGATCGGCGTGTCGGTCGACGCCGCCGGCAACCAGGCCTACCGCCTGACGCTGCAGACCCGCGAGCAGCACATCCGCCGCGAGAAGGCGACGTCCAACATCTGCACCGCGCAGGTGCTGCTGGCGGTGATGGCGTCGATGTACGCCGTCTACCACGGGCCCGAGGGCCTGACCCGCATCGCCCGCCGCACGCACCGCTTCGCGTCGATCCTCGCGGCTGCGCTCGGCAAGGCTGGCGTGACGGTCGGCGATGCGTTCTTCGACACGCTGCACGTGACCGGCGTCGACGCCGACGCGCTGCACGCGAAGGCGCGCGCGGCCGGTTTCAACCTGCGCGCGATCGACGCGGCGTCGGTCGGCATCAGCCTCGACGAGACCACGACCCGCGATGAAGTCGTCGCGCTGGCCAAGCTGTTCGGCGATGCGCAGGACAGCGCGAGTGCCGCGGAAGGCAGGATGCCGGGAGCGGCCGCCGAGATCGACATCGAAGCGCTCGACGCCGCGACCGCGGATGCATTGCCGACGGCGCTGGCGCGCGATACCGCGTTCCTGCAGCACCCGGTGTTCAACACCCACCACAGCGAGCACGAACTGCTGCGCTACATGCGCATGCTGGCCGATCGCGACCTGGCGATGGACCGCACGATGATCCCGCTGGGCTCGTGCACGATGAAGCTCAATGCGACCGCCGAGATGATCCCGGTCACCTGGCCCGAGTTCGCGAACATCCACCCGCTGGCGCCGGCCGACCAGACCACGGGCTACGCCGAACTGATCGATGGCCTGGAAGCGATGCTGGTCGAGATCACCGGCTACGACGCGGTGAGCTTCCAGCCCAACTCCGGCGCACAGGGCGAGTTCGCCGGCCTGCTCGCCATCCGCGCCTACCAGCAGGCGCAGGGCCAGGGCCATCGCGACATCTGCCTGATTCCCGAATCGGCGCACGGCACCAATCCGGCGTCGGCGCAGATGGTCGGCATGACCGTGGTCGTGACCCGCTGCGACAAGGACGGCAACGTCGACCTCGACGACATCCGCGCGAAGGCCGAGAAATACTCGGACCGCCTGGCCGCGATCATGATCACCTACCCGTCCACGCACGGCGTGTTCGAGGAGGACGTGGTCGCGATCTGCGACATCGTCCACCAGCACGGCGGCCAGGTGTACACCGACGGCGCCAACATGAACGCCCTCGTCGGCGTGGCCAGGCCCGGCAAGTGGGGCTCGGACGTCAGCCACCTGAACCTGCACAAGACCTTCTGCATTCCGCACGGCGGCGGCGGCCCGGGCGTGGGCCCGTGCGCGGTCAAGTCGCATCTGGCGCCATATCTACCCTCTTCCGCCCCCCTTCCCCCGCATGCGGGGGAAGGTGCCCCCGGACTTGATCCGGGGGCGGATGGGGGCAAACGCGAAAACGATGCGCACCGTGTCGGCATGGTCTCGGCGGCGACGTTCGGTTCCGCCTCGATCCTGCCGATCAGCTGGATGTACATCGCGATGATGGGCGCCGACGGCCTGCGCCGCGCCACCCAGGTCGCGCTGCTCAATGCCAACTACGTCGCCAGGCGCCTCGCGCCGCATTTCCCGACGCTCTACACCGGCCGCAACGATCTCGTCGCGCACGAATGCATCCTCGATCTGCGCCCGATCAAGGATGCGACCGGCATCAGCGCCGAGGACGTCGCCAAGCGCCTGATCGACTTCGGCTTCCACGCGCCGACGCTGAGCTTCCCGGTCTCGGGCACGCTGATGGTCGAACCGACCGAGAGCGAATCGCTGCACGAACTCGACCGCTTCATCGACGCGATGATCCAGATCCGGGGCGAGATCCAGGCGATCGAGGACGGCCGCCTGGACCGCGAGGACAATCCGCTCAAGCACGCGCCGCACACCGCGATGCAGGTCACCGCGAGCGAGTGGACCCACGCCTACCCGCGCGAACTGGCCGCGTTCCCGCTGGCGACGCTGCGCCACACCAAGTACTGGCCGCCGGTCGCGCGCGTCGACAACGTGCACGGCGACAAGAACGTGTTCTGCAGTTGCATCCCGGTCGGCTCCGCCGAGGACGCGCCGGAAGCGTTCAGCGAGCCCGACGTCGTCTGATCCTCCGGCCCCGGAACGACCGCTTCGGCGGCGGTCGATCCGCACAATGCGTCACAACCTGACCCGACTGCAGGGTCGGGGCCGCTCGGCGGCCGGTCATGTTCAGGTGGACGCCGCGCCGCACGGGGGGCTGCCGGCGCCTGGATTGTGGCACACGGATTGCTGCGGAGAGGCAGCCCTCCCTTGCCCGGTCCAGTCAGCATGCTCGTCGGCACCTACAACCCGCTGCTCGTCGCCATTTCGTATGTCGTCGCGGCATTCGCGTCCTATGTCGCCCTCGACATGGCCGGCCGGATCGCCGCCAGTGACGGCTGGGCCTCGCGCAGCTGGCTGATCGGCGGCGCGGTCGCAATGGGCTTCGGCATCTGGTCGATGCACTTCCTCGGCATGCTCGCGTTCGAACTGCCGATTCCGCAGGACTACGACCTGGTGGTGACGCTGTATTCGCTGTTGATCGCGATCTGCAGCTCGGCCTATGCGCTGCACGTGATCTCCGGACGCGACCTGCCCGCACGCAAGCTCGGCGTCGCGGCGCTGATCCTCGGTGCCGGCATCGCAGCCATGCATTACGTCGGCATGGAAGCCATGCACATGCAGCCGGGCATCGACTACCACCCCGGCTGGTTCGCATTGTCGATCGTGATCGCGATCGCCGCCGCCGGCGCGGCGTTGTGGATCGCGTTCTCGCTGCGCCGCGAAGGCGCCGGCGTGATGCGCGCACGCGGCCTGGCGGCGCTGGTGATGGGCGTGGCGATCGTGGGCATGCACTACACCGGCATGGCTGCCGCAGGCTTTCCGGAAGACAGCATCTGCGGCGCCGCGATCGCCGGCGGCATCTCGCCGCAGTGGCTGGCCAGCCTGGTCGGCGCGACGACGTTCGCGGTGCTCGGCATGGCGCTGACGACCTCGATCCTCGACCGTCGCCTGCAGGAGCGCACCACCCTGCTCAGCGATGCGCTGAAAAAGGCGAACCGGGAGCTGACCTATCTCGCGTTGCACGACAACCTGACCAAGCTGCCGAACCGCCTGCTGCTCGAGGATCGCCTCGAACACGCGATCCGCCGCGCGGTGCGCAACGGCCACCGGTTCGCGCTGCTGTTCCTCGACCTCGACGGCTTCAAGGCGGTCAACGACGCCTACGGCCACCCGGTCGGCGATCGCCTGCTGCTGCAGGTCGCGCGGCATCTCGCCGCCGAGATCCGCGCCGAGGACACCCTGGCGCGGCTGGGCGGCGACGAGTTCGTCGTGCTCGCAGACATCAAGGACCCGGGCGACGCGGCGACGCTCGCCGACACACTGCTGCAGACGGTGGCGATGCCGGTGCAGATCGAGGGCGGCGAACTCAACATCACCGGCAGCATCGGCGTGGCGATCTTCGGCGCCGACGGCACCAGCGCCCGCGAACTGCTGACGAACGCCGATGCGGCGATGTATTCGGCCAAGGACCATGGCCGCAACGCCTACTGCTTCTTCGAGCCTTCGATGAACCGCGGCGCCCACGCGGAACTGGCGCTGATCCAGGACCTGCGCCGGGCACTGGCACTGGACCAGTTCACGCTCAACTACCAGGCCAAGCTGCGTGCGCCCGACGGCCCGCTGGTCGGCCTCGAGGCCCTGCTGCGCTGGCATCATCCCGAGCGTGGCCTGGTGATGCCGGACATCTTCATCCCGCTGGCCGAGAAGACCGGACTGATCGTGGAGGTCGGCTACTGGGTCCTCGACGAGGCGTGTCGGCAGCTGATGGCATGGCGCGCGGACGGGCGCGAGGTACCGACGGTGTCGGTGAACCTGTCGGCGACCCAGTTCCGCGCGCCTGGCCTGCTCGGCAGGATCAAGCAGGCACTCGCGCGCCACGGCATGCCGCCTTCGTCACTGATGCTGGAGATCACCGAATCGACCGCGATGCACGATTCGGAAGCAAGCCTGGCGATCCTGCAACGGCTGACGGCGCTCGGCGTGCAGATCTCGATCGACGACTTCGGCACCGGCTACTCCAGCCTGCTGTATCTCAAGCGGCTGCCGGCCAGCGAGCTCAAGATCGACCGCGCGTTCGTCAAGGACCTGGTGGCCGGCAGCGAGGACGCGGCGATCGTCTCGGCGATCATCGCGCTCGGCCGCACGCTGAACCTGGCGGTGATCGCCGAAGGCGTGGAGACCGAGGCGCAGCAGAAGTTGCTGACCGAACTCGGTTGCACCTCGCTGCAGGGCTTCCACCTCGGCATGCCCGGCGACGCCGCGGCGATCGGCGCGCGCCTGTAACCGCTTCCGGGCTGTGCGATGTCGACCGGTTGCGCGTCGGGAGGCCCCGCCGCAGTACATCCACGCGCGGACGCCATCGACCTCGATCCACAGTCGTGGCGATGCCGCCATCGAGCAATTCGAGCGTGCCGGGCCGCATCGCGATTGCGCTGTCGTCTCCGGTCATCGCCGCGCCGGGCGCGGACTTCACGGCGCAGCGTCGGGGCGTGCCCCATGGTCGTTGGCCCGTCCCCCGATATCCGCCGCCATGTGCCCCAAGCCGACCGAATCCGCGCACAATCCCGATCAGGCCCGGCAGGCGGATCACGTGGCGGTCAACGACCGCAAGGCCGCGCGTGGCGACGAGTACGCCCATGACAACAACCGCTCGGCGGAAGGCAACGACGCCTCATTGACCGCCGGCCCGGCATTCGAACGTCGCGTACACGCCGATGGCCGCGTCGCGGCTGTCCCGCCGCCGACGAACGACGCCGAAGGCGGCGACGCCTCGAAGGCATCGAAGGTCCGGAAGACGAAGGACGCCTGACCGACCGGACGCCCGACCCACGGAGTGTGTCGCGCAGCGACTGCCGTCGCGCACGCCATCCCGTCGTGCGGCGCCGTCCTCCGGCGGTCCAGTTCCAGGGCGCCCGTTCGTGCGGGGCGGTTCTGCCCGCAGTCGTCGATCTCACGGGATGCACCATTGCGCGCGCCCCTCGCAGGGTTCCGGACGCACGAACGCCATCGGGATGCCGCCACGATCAACGCGCCCGCGCGCTCCTCACCGAAACCGGACATCCGGTCGCGCACGTCCAGCGTCGATCCCCTAGAATCCTGACCGTCCTTCGCCCTGGAGTCACCGCATGTCGTCCTCGCCCCTCGCCTACCGCCGCGTCCTGCTCAAGTTGTCCGGCGAGGCTCTGATGGGCGACGAGGACTACGGGATCGACCCCAAGGTCATCGGCCGGCTGGCCGACGAGGTCATCGAAGCGCAGAAGGCCGGCGCCGAGGTCGGCCTGGTCATCGGCGGCGGCAACATCTTCCGCGGCGCCGGCCTCGCGGCAGGCGGCATGGACCGGGTCACCGGCGACCAGATGGGCATGCTGGCCACGGTCATCAACGCCCTGGCGATGCAGGACGCACTGGAGAAGCGCGGCGCGCGTGCGCGGGTGATGAGCGCGATCAAGATCAACGACGTCTGCGAGGACTACATCCGTCGTCGCGCGATCCGCCATATGGAAAAGGGCCGCATCGCGATCTTCGCGGCCGGCGTCGGCAGCCCCTTCTTCACCACCGACTCGGGCGCCGCGTTGCGCGGCATCGAGATCGGCGCCGACCTGCTGCTCAAGGCGACCAAGGTCGACGGCGTCTACGACGCCGATCCGAAGAAGGTGCCCGGTGCCAGGCGCTACGAGCAGCTGACCTACGACGAGGTCCTGCGCCAGGGCCTGGAAGTCATGGACACCGCGGCGTTCGCGCTCGCGCGCGACTCCGACCTGCCGCTGCGCATCTTCGACATGAGCCAGCCTGGCGTGCTGCTGCGCATCCTGCGTGGCGAAGCCATCGGCACCCTGGTGCAGGGCCGCAACTGACGCACCCACGCGCGGCTGCGTGCCGCGCCGCCGCATACGTGGTGGCCCCGTCGCCGGCCCCGGACGCTTATAATCGTCCGATTACGCACACGGACCGGAGCTGCCCATGCTCAACGACATCAAGAAAGACGCCCAGACCCGCATGGCCAAGAGTGTCGAAACGCTCAAGCACACGCTGGTCAAGGTGCGCACCGGCCGTGCGACGAGTGCCCTGGTCGATCACATCAAGGTCAACTACCACGGGTCGGAGATGCCGCTCAACCAGGTCGCCAGTGTGCAGGTCTCCGATGCGCGCTCGCTGATGATCACGCCGTGGGAGAAGCAGATCGTCGGCGCCATCGAGAAGGCGATCCTGGGCTCCGACCTCGGCCTGACCCCGAACACCGCCGGCACCACGATCCGCCTCAACCTGCCCGCGCTGACCGAAGAGCGCCGCAAGGAACTGTCGAAGGTCGTGCACGGCGAAGGCGAGGACACCAAGGTCGCCATCCGCAACATCCGCCGCGATGCCAACCAGCAGATCAAGGAACTCCTCAAGGAGAAACTGGTCTCCGAGGACGACGTGCGCCGCAGCGAGGACGAGATCCAGAAGATCACCGATTCGGCGATCAAGGATGTCGACGAGGTCGTCAAGGCCAAGGAACAGGAACTGATGACGGTTTGATCAAGCGACGGGATTGGGAATTCGGGATTCGGGACTGGTCCCAGCCAGAGCCAGAGAAGCTACGCCATTGATTGATGCTGCCCGCCCACCGGATTCCGTACTTTCGAATCCCGAATCCCGAATCCCGAGTCCCGGCCACGTGCCCAGGCACGTGGCCATCATCATGGACGGCAACGGGCGCTGGGCGGCGCGGCGCAAGCGTCCGCGGGCGATCGGCCACCGTGCCGGCGCGCGCACCGTCAATCTCTGCATCGATTTCTGCCTCGAACGCGGCGTCGGCGCGCTGACCCTGTTCGCGTTCTCGAGCGAGAACTGGGGGCGCCCCGACGAGGAAGTCGGCGCGCTGATGAAGCTGTTCCTGGGCGCCCTCGACCGCGAAGTCGGCGAGTTGCACCGCCGTGGCGTACGCCTGCGTTTCATCGGCGAGCGCGGCCGCTTCAGCGAGGCTATCCGCAGCCGCATGGCCGCGGCCGAAGCGCTGACCGCCGCCAACACGCGCCTGACCCTCGGCGTGGCCGCGAGCTATGGCGGACGCCAGGACATCGCGTCGGCGGCGCGTTCGCTCGCCGAGGATGTCGCGGCCGGACGCCTGCGCCCCGAACAGATCGATGAAGCGGCGCTCGGCGCGCGCGTCGCGCTGGCCGACCTGCCGGCACCGGACCTCTTCATCCGCACCGGTGGCGACCTGCGCGTCAGCAACTTCCTGTTGTGGCAGCTGGCCTATACCGAGTTGTGGTTCACCGAGACCCTGTGGCCCGAACTCGGGGTCGAGGAACTCGAGCAGGCGCTGGAGGTCTATGCCTCGCGCGAGCGACGCTTCGGGCTGACGGGCGAGCAGATCGCCACCGCACAGGACGCACCGCCCGGGGAGGGCCGCCCATGACATCGACCCGCATCCTCGCGGCCCTCATCATGGCGCCGGTCGCGATCGCGGCCGTGCTGCTGCTCAGCACGCCGTGGATGGCCGCCATCTCGGCGATCGTCTTCCTCGCCGCGCTGTGGGAATGGCTGCGGCTGACCGACATCGACGACACGCTCGCGCGCACCGCACTGCTGGCGCTCAATCTGCTGCTGATGGTGGCGGTCGTCTGGGCCTCGGCGACCGGCGGCGGCTCGCTGGTGCTGCTGAAGATCCTCGCCATGACCGGCGTCGCCTGGTGGCTGCTGGCGACGCTGTGGCTGCGCCACTACGACTTCGCCTCCGATCACGACACCAGGGCGCGCGTGTTCAAGCTCGCCGCCGGCACGCTGGCGGTGATTCCCGCCTGGGCCGCGCTGTGCGTGATCCACGCCGGCGAAAACGGCGGCCACGGCAACCGCTGGCTGCTGCTGGCGCTGGCGATCGTCTGGGCCACCGATACCGGTGCCTATTTCGCCGGCCGCAAGTTCGGCAAGCGCAAGCTCGCGCCGCGCATCAGTCCGAACAAGACCGTCGAAGGCCTGGTGGGTGGCATCGTCGCCGGCGTGGTCGTCGCGGTCGCCTTCGCACCCTTGGCCGGTGCGACCGTGGCGCAGTTGCCGCTGGTCGCTCTGGTCGCGGTGCTGACCGTGCTGGCCTCGGTGGTCGGCGATCTGTTCGAGAGCCTGCTCAAGCGTCACGTCGGCGCCAAGGATTCGGGCACGCTGATTCCCGGCCATGGCGGCGTGCTCGATCGCCTCGACAGCGTGCTGGC
Organism: Proluteimonas flavola; assembly: GCF_021191705.1. GTDB lineage: Bacteria > Pseudomonadota > Gammaproteobacteria > Xanthomonadales > Xanthomonadaceae > Luteimonas > Luteimonas flavola. Next base: position 168,118 of record NZ_JAIWPU010000006.1, on the reverse strand, counting down.
GGCGCTGCCGGTGTTCGCGTTCGGCCAGATCTGGCTCGGCTTCTGACGATGCAGCCCATACGCGCGCGCCGCGGCCGGACGTGCCGCGCATGATCCGCAAGGTCGCCGTGTTCGGCGCCACCGGCTCGATCGGAACGTCGGCGCTGGATGTCGTCGCCCGGCATCCCGAGCGCCTGCGCGCCAGCGTGCTGGCGGCCGGCAGCAACGTCGATGCGCTGGTCGCGCTGTGCGCGGCGCATCGGCCGGATCACGCGGTGATCGCCGATTCCACGCGGCTCGACGCGCTGGCGACCGCGCTGCGCGACGCCGGCCTCGCCACGACCCCGCACGCCGGCATGCCCGCATTCGACGCGCTCGCCGGCGATGCGGACGCCTGCGACACCGTCGTCGCCGCGATCGTCGGTGCCGCCGGGCTCGATTCCACACTGGCCGCGCTGCGCGCCGGCAAGCGCGTACTGCTGGCCAACAAGGAATCGCTGGTGCTGGCCGGGGCGCTGATGATGCAGGCCGCGCGCGACGCGGGCGCGACCATCGTGCCGATCGACAGCGAGCACAATGCGATCCACCAGTGCCTGCCTGCCGACGGCGACTGCAGCGGCGTCGCCCGCATCGTGCTGACCGCGTCCGGCGGCCCGTTCCGCGGTCGCGACCGCGCCTCGCTGGCCGACGTGACGCCCGCCCAGGCGGTCGCGCATCCCAAGTGGTCGATGGGGCCGAAGATCTCGGTCGATTCGGCCACGCTGATGAACAAGGGCCTGGAACTGATCGAGGCGCATCATCTGTTCGCGATGCCGGTCGAGCGCCTCGACGTGCTGGTGCACCCGCAGAGCCTGGTGCACTCATTCGTCGAATTCATCGACGGTTCCACCCTCGCCCAGCTCGGATTGCCCGACATGCGCACCGCGCTCGCGGTCGGGCTGGGGTATCCGGATCGCATCGCATCCGGCGTCGCAGGCCTGGACCTGCTGCGCCACGGCCGCCTCGACTTCGAAGCGCCGGATACCGACGCATTCCCCTGCCTTGCGCTCGCCCGCGGCGCATTGGCGGCCGGCGGCACTGCGCCGGCGCTGCTGAACGCGGCGAACGAAGTGGCGGTTTCAGCCTTTCTTCAGGGGCACCTGCGTTTTCTAGCCATTCCCACGCTGGTCGAGCATGTGCTCGACACGCTTCCCGCCGCTGATGCGGCGTCGCTGGCCGTGCTGCGCGATGCCGATGCGCGCGCGCGCAGCGTCGCCACGCAGGCGATCGAATCCGGTGCCGTCCATTGAGCAAGCGTGATGTCTGAATTCTTCGGCTCGGTGTGGTGGCTGATCGTCAGCCTCGGCGTGCTGGTGACCTTCCACGAGTTCGGCCATTACTGGGTCGCGCGCCGGTGCGGCGTGCGCGTGCTGCGCTTTTCGATCGGCTTCGGCCGCGCGCTGTGGTCGCGTCGCGGCAAGGACGGCACGGTCTACCAGATCGCGATGATTCCGCTGGGCGGCTACGTGAAGATGCTCGACGAACGCGAAGGCCCGGTGCCGGAAGCCGAAGCGCACGAGGCCTTCAACCGCGCATCGGTGTGGAAGCGGATCGCCATCGTCGCGGCCGGGCCGATCGCCAACCTGATCCTGTGCGTCGTGCTGCTGTGGGCGATGTTCGTCATCGGTCGGCCCGATTACGCGCCCGTCGTCGGCCAGGCCAGCGGCATCGCCGAGACGTCGGGCCTGCGCGCGGGCGATCGCATCGACGCGGTCGGCGATCGCGCGACGCCGACGTGGATGGAGGTGCAGCTGGCGCTGCTGCCCGCTGCGCTCGACCGCCAGGACGTCGCCCTGCGCGTGACCGACGAACGCGACCGCGACGTGGTCCGCGAACTGCGCCTGTCCGAACTGCCCGAAGACTTCGACCAGCGCCGCATCGCCCCGGCGATCGGCCTGTGGCCGCGGCATCTGCTGCTGCCGGCGGTCGTGGGGCGGGTCGAGCCCGAATCCGCGGCCTGGGGCGTGCTGGCCGAAGGCGACCGGCTCACCGCCATCGACGGCAGCCCGGTGCGGGTGTTCGAGGACATCGGCCCGCTGGTGCAGGCACTGGGCGACCGCGGCGGCCAGGCGATGGTCGAAGTGGAACGCGACGGCGAGCGTCTTGCCCTGGAAATGACCCCCAGGCGCATGGAACTGCCCGACGGTCGCGGTGAATACTGGGCCTTCGGCATCGCGCCCCCGCGCGACCTGCCGCTGCCGCCGAAGGACGCGATGCAGCAGTACGGCGTGCTCGCGTCGGTGCCGGCGGCGTTCCATGAAGTCGGCCATCTGACCGGCCAGCTGGTCGGCATGATCGGCCGCGCCTTCAGCGGCCGGGTGGCGATCGAGAACACTGTCGCGGGCCCGATCACCATCGCGCGCGCGGCCAATACCTATGCCGGCCAGGGGCCTGCGTGGTACCTGACGATCCTCGCGTTGCTGTCGCTGAGCCTGGCGATCCTGAACCTCCTCCCCATCCCGCTGCTGGATGGGGGACACCTCTTGTATTACCTTATCGAGTTGGTCAAAGGCAGCCCGGTCAGCGAGCGCGCGATGATGGCCGGGCAATATGTCGGCCTGGCCCTGCTGGCCAGCCTGATGGGCCTGGCGTTCTACAACGACATCCTCCAACTCGTGCGCTGACACCTGCCCCGACCCGGATTCCGCCGCACGCACCGCGCCGGAACCACTCCCCTACCCGGATCCAAAGATGACGCGAATGCCTGACCGCCGACTGCTTGCCCTCGCCCTCGCCACGGTGATCGCCGCGCCGGCCTGGGCCCAGACGGCCGCGAACGCACCTGTTGCCGCGCCTGCGCCCGCCGCCCTGCCGCCGCTGGCACCCTCGAGCGCCAGCAGCTTCACGGTCAGCGACATCCGTGTCGACGGTCTGCAGCGCATCGGCGCCGGCACCGTGTTCACCTATCTGCCGGTCGAGCGTGGCGACACCGTCAACCCGACGCGCATCAGCGACGCGGTCCGTGCGCTGTACCGCACCGGCTTCTTCGAGGACATCCAGGTCGCGCGCCAGGGCGACATCCTGGTGTTCACGGTGAGCGAGCGCCCGGCGATCAACCGCCTGACGCTGACCGGCAACAAGGACATCAAGACCGAGGACCTGACCAAGGGCCTGACCGAGATCGGCCTGTCCGAAGGCGAGACCTTCGACCGCCTCGACCTCGACCGCGTGACCCAGGAACTGGTGCGCCAGTACAACAACCGCGGCAAGTACAACGTCAAGATCACCCCGACGGTCTCGCGCCTCGACCGCAACCGCGTCGACATCGCGATCAACGTCGAGGAAGGCAAGGCGGCCAAGATCCGCCACATCAACATCGTCGGCAACGAGATCTACGATCTCGACACGCTGACCGACAACTGGGAATCGGGCGAGTCGAACTGGCTCAGCTGGTACCGCCGCGACGACCAGTATTCGCGCGAGAAGCTCGAGGGCGACCGCGAGAAGCTGCACAACTTCTATCTCGACCGCGGCTACATCGATTTCAGCGAGGACAGCGTCCAGGTCTCGATCAGCCCCGACAAGGCCGACATGTTCATCACCGCCGGCGTCACCGAAGGCGAGATCTACAAGGTGTCGGACGTGCAGCTCACCGGCAACCTGGTGCTGCCGGAAGAGGAGATCCGCAGCCGGGTCTTCGTGCAGAAGGACCAGGTGTTCTCCCGCGCGCTGCTGGAACTGAGCTCCGACGCGATCATCGCGACGCTCGGCAACATCGGCTACGCGTTCGCGCAGGTGAACCCGATTCCGGAAGTCGACCGCGAGAACCGCACGGTCGCGATCAACCTGCAGGTCGTGCCTGGTCCGCGCGTGCAGGTGCGCCGCGTCCAGTTCAAGGGCAACAGCCGCACGTCCGACGAAGTGATGCGCCGCGAGATGCGCCAGTTCGAGGGCGCCTGGTATTCGCAGGCCGCGGTCGACCGCTCCAAGGTCCGCCTGCAGCGCCTGGGCTACTTCGAATCGGGCAGCGTCAACGTCGAAAGCCAGCCGGTGCCCGGCAGCAACGACGAAGTCGATGTGGTGTTCAGCGTCACCGAGACCACGTCGGGCAGCTTCGTGTTCGGCCTCGGCTACTCGCAGCTCGCCGGCGTGACCACGTCGGTGCAACTGTCGCAGAACAACTTCCTCGGCAGCGGCAACCGTGTGTCCGTCGAAGCGCAGCGCAACGTCTACCTGCAGCGCTATTCGTTCTCCTTCATGAATCCGTACTTCACCGACGGCGGCATGTCGCTGGGCTACAACCTGTGGTGGCGCGAATTCGACAACTCCGAGTTCAATACCGCGCAGTACTCGTCGACCAGTGCCGCCGGCCAGGCGATCCTCGGCATTCCGCTGACCGAGAACGACTCGATCTCGCTGCTGTTCGGCGTGGACCGCAACCAGATCTTCGCGTGGCGCGGTTCCTCGCCCGAATCGATCGTCGACTACATCGATGCCTTCGGTTCGCGCACCTTCCACGCCTGGCGCAGCGAACTCGCCTGGGCGCGCGACACCCGCAACGACTATCTGCAGCCCACCCGCGGCATGATGCAGCGCGTCTCGCTGGAAACCACCCTGCCCGGCTCGAGCGCCGAGTACTACAAGCTCAACTACGAGATTTCCAAGTACTGGCCGATCAACCGCCACCTCGTGCTCAACACCCGCGCGGAACTCGGCTACGGCGACAGCTATGGCAGCGATGTCGTGCGCAACGTCTGTTTCACCGCCCCGACCTTCGTGGACAGCGATGGCGACGGCACGATCGACACCCAGGTGCCGGGTGCCGACCCCAGCGACCCCTGCGACCTGTCGTCGCCTGACTACCTGCGCACGCTGACCGCGAACGGCCTCCCGTTCTACGAGAACTTCTACGCAGGCGGTCCGCGCTCGGTGCGCGGTTTCCGCGACAACACGCTGGGACCGCGCGAGAGCGCATTCGGCAGCAGCTACCTGCAGGCGATCGGCGGCGCGGTCAAGACCATCGGTTCGGCGGAAATGTTCTTCCCGCAGCTGATCAAGTCGCCGGCCGCGCGCATCTCGGCGTTCGTCGACTTCGGCAACGTCTACAAGGACGTCGACAGCTGGGACGCGAAGGAGTTGCGCGCGTCGGCAGGCGTCGCACTGATGTGGCGTGCACCGGTCGGTCCGATCTCGATCAGCTACTCGTACCCGCTGCGTCAGCAGAAGGAAGTGCGCGGCGGCTCGGGTGAGCTGATCAAGCAGGCCGACGAGATCGAGCGTCTGCAGTTCACCTTCGGCGGCGCGTTCTGATCCAGCGCGACCGATGACCGACACGCAACCCCGCCATACCGCCGGAGCGCTCGCGCAGCGCTTCGGCCTCGTTGTCAACGGCGCGCCGGAAACCTCGGTGTCGGGCGTCGCGACGCTGGCCGCCGCGACCGGCGAACAGCTCGCCTTCCTGTCCAACCCCCGCTATCGCCCGCAGCTGGCCGAGACCACGGCCGGGATCGTGGTGCTGCGCGAAGCCGACGCGGACGGCTACGCCGGCACCGCGCTGATCGCGAAGGATCCTTACGTCGCCTACGCGAAGATCGCCGCGCTGTTCGATCCGGCCAGCGATGCGCCCGCGGGCATCCATGCATCCGCGGTCGTCGATCCGAGCGCGCAGGTCGATGCTTCGGCGTCGATCGGCCCGCACGTCAGCATCGGCGCGCGCAGCGTGATCGGCGCGGGCGCGACCATCGGCGCCGGGTGCGTGATCGGCGAGGACTGCATCGTCGGTGACGGCAGCCGGCTGATCGCGCGCGTGACCCTGGTCAAGCGCGTGCGCCTCGGCGCCCGCGTGACGATCCATCCTGGGGCGGTCCTGGGTTCGGAAGGCTTCGGCCTGGCGATGGACGCAGGCCGCTGGATCAACGTGCCGCAGCTCGGCGGCGTGGTCGTCGGTGACGATTGCGACATCGGCGCCAACACGACGATCGATCGCGGCGCCCTCGACGACACCACGCTGGCGGAAGGCGTGCGCCTCGACAACCTGATCCAGATCGGACACAACGTGCGCATCGGCGCGCACACGGCGATCGCGGGCTGCGTCGGCATCGCCGGCAGCACGAAGATCGGCAGTTACTGCCTGCTTGCCGGCAAGGTCGGCATCGCCGGCCATCTTGAAATCTGCGACCGCGTCGTCGTCCACGCGATGACGATGGTGTCGGCATCCATCACCGAGCCCGGCGAATATTCCGCCGGCATTCCCGCCCAGCCCACGCGCGAGTGGCGGAAGAATGCCGTGCGGATCCGCCAGCTCGATTCGCTCGCGCGTCGCGTCACGGCGCTCGGGAAGGGGGAACCATGACAGACCAGATCACGCTGCCGATCCATATCGACGGCGTCCAGAAGCTGCTGCCGCACCGCTATCCGTTTCTGCTCGTCGACCGCGTCGTCGAGTTCGAGCACGGCAAGCGCGTGCTCTGCTACAAGAACGTCTCGGCCAACGAGGCGTTCTTCCAGGGCCACTTCCCCGGGCAACCGGTGATGCCGGGCGTGCTCGTCGTCGAGGCGATGGCCCAGGCCGGCGGCATCCTCACCCACCTGACCAAGGGCAAGGACTGCGAAGGCAACCTGTCGTATCTGGTCAAGGTCGACGCGGCGAAGTTCTCGCGCATGGTGGTACCGGGCGATCGTCTCGAACTCGAGGTCACGATCAAGCGCGAGATCCGCAACATGACGATGTACAGCGGCATCGCGCGCGTGGACGGCGAACAGGCGGCATGCGCGGAGATCCTCTGCGCCGAGGTCCCGCGCTGACATGGCGGCTGCGCAGGTCCACCCCAGCGCGGTCGTCGATCCCGGCGCGAGGCTGGGCGAAGACGTGCGCATCGGTGCGTTCACGCTCATCGGCCCCGACGTCGAGATCGGCGACGGCACCATCGTCGGCCCGCATTGCAGCCTCCATGGCCCGACGCGCATCGGCGCCGGCAACCACGTCCACGGCCATGCCGCGATCGGCGGCGAGCCGCAGGACAAGAAGTTCGCCGGCGAGCGCGCGGAACTGGTGATCGGCGACCGCAATACGATCCGCGAATTCGTGACGATCAACCGCGGCACCGGCGACGGCGGCGGCATCACCCGGGTCGGCGACGACAACTGGCTCCTCGCCTATACGCACGTCGCCCACGACTGCATCGTCGGCAACCGCTGCGTGTTCTCGAACAACGCCACGCTGGCCGGCCACGTCACCGTCGGCGATCACGTGATCCTCAGCGGCTTCGTCGGCATCCACCAGTTCTGCCGCATCGGCGCGCATGCGTTCATCGGCATGGGCGCGTTCGTCAACGGCGATGTGCCGCCGTTCGTGATGGTGGCGCAGGACGGTTACGGCCGCCCGCGCGGCATCAATGCCGAAGGCCTGAAGCGCCGCGGCTTCGACGGCGCCCGTACCTCGGCGATCAAGCGCGCCTACCGCGCCTTGTACGTGTCGGGCGATTCGCTGGCCGATGCGCGTGTGCGTCTGGCCGAGATGGCGCAGGACAGCGAGGACGTGCGCGCGTTTCTCGATTTCATCGAGGCAGGCGATCGTCCGCTGCTGCGGTGAACACGCGTGGGATTGGGAATTCGGGATTCGGGATTCGGGATTCGAAAGAGCACAATGCTGCCTACTGACCGATCGCGCGATCCTGTTTTGCCGAATCCCCAATCCCCAACATCGAATCCCGCGCCGGCGACAAGCGCCACGCTCCGCGTCGCGCTGGTGGCGGGTGAAGCCTCCGGCGACCTGCTCGGCGCGGGGCTGATCGAACAGCTGCGCGCGCGCTATCCGGAGGCGACATTCGCCGGCGTCGGCGGCGATGCGATGCGCGCAGCCGGCATGGAGACCTGGCACGACGCGTCCGAACTCGCGGTCATGGGGCTGTCGGAGGTGCTGCGCCATCTGCCCCGCCTGCTGCGATTGCGCAGGACACTGCGTGCGCGCCTGCTCGACTGGCGCCCGGATGTGTTCATCGGCATCGATGCGCCCGACTTCAATCTGGGCCTGGAGCGCACGCTCAAGGAGCGCGGCATCCGGACCGTGCACTACGTCAGTCCGTCGATCTGGGCCTGGCGCCAGGGGCGCGCGGCCAAGATCGGGCGCAGCGCGGATCTCGTGCTGTGCCTGTTCCCGATGGAGCCGCCGATCTATGCGACGCATGGTGTCGATGCGCGCTTCGTCGGCCATCCGCTGGCCGAAATGGTGGCGCTCGAGCCCGATCGCGCAGCGGCGCGCGATGCGCTTGGACTGTCGCAGGACGCACCTGTGCTCGCGGTGCTGCCGGGCTCGCGCCTGGGCGAGATCGGCAGGCTCGGCGACGTCTTCTTCGATGCGGCCGCACGTGTCGCCGATGCCCTTCCCGGCCTGCAGATCGTCGTGCCGGCCGCCAACGCCGGCTGCCGCGCCGCGATCGATGCGCTGCTCGCGCAGCCGCGTTTCGCCACGCTGGATGTGCGCGTACTCGACGGCCAGGCGCGCGCCGCGATGGTGGCCGGCGATGTCGTGCTGCTCGCCTCGGGCACCGCGACGCTGGAAGCGCTGCTGGCCAAGCGCCCGATGGTCGTCGGCTACCGCATCGCGCCGAGTACCGCGTTGCTCGTGCGCCTTTTCAAGCTGATGAAGGTCGATCGTTTCTCGCTGCCCAACGTGCTCGCCGGGCGCACGATCGCGCCGGAATTCATGCAGGAAGACTGCACGCCCGAAAACCTGTCCGCCGCGGTGCTGCACTGGTTCCGCGATCCGGCCGCGGCCGAAGCCTTGCAGCCGGTCTATCGCGAGCTGCATCTGCAGTTGCGCCAGGGCGCATCGGCGACCGCGGCCGACGCGGTCGCGCGCCTCGCAGTACCCGCCCTGCCGTCGCCTGCCGGATCGGAGCAGGTGCCATGACCCGTCGCCTGCGTGTGGCCGGTGTCGACGAGGCCGGACGTGGTCCACTGGCCGGGCCGGTCGTGGTCGCGGCAGTGATCCTGCATCCCAAACGCCCCATCGACGGCCTCGACGACTCGAAGAAGCTCACCGAGAAACGCCGCGAGGCGCTGTATCCGCAGATCGTCGAACGTGCGCTGGCGTGGCGCGTGGAGTTCGTCGATGTCGACGAGATCGATCGCATCAACATCTTCCAGGCCACGATGGTCGGCATGGCGCGTGCGGTCCAGGCGCTGGCCCCGGCCGCCGAGCGCGTGCTGATCGACGGCAACCGCCTGCCGCGCGGCCTGCCCTGCCCCGCACGCGCGATCGTCGGCGGCGACGCGATCGAGCAGTCGATCATGGCGGCCTCGATCCTCGCCAAGGTCGCCCGCGATCGCGCGATGGTCGAGCTGCACGCGCAGTTCCCCGATTACGGCTTCGACCGGCACAAGGGCTACAGCGCGCCGACCCATCTCGCCGCGCTGCTCGCGCACGGCCCCTGCGTGCATCACCGCCGCAGCTTCGCGCCGGTGTCGCGTTTGTTGTCGGGGGCCCCAGACGCCGCCGTTGTCGAACCCGCCACCGCCGATCTGTTCGCCGAGTCGCGTCCGGCCTGAAACCGACTCTCCGTGGGGGGGGGGGGGGGGGGGGGGGGGGGGCCCCCCCCCCCCCCCCCCCCCCCCCCCCCCCCCCCCCCCCCCCACACCGGCGAGTCCTCAGCTGCGGCTTGCCTGAACCATCGCCGGATGCTCCGCGCGCCGCATGGCGTCCTGCCGCGACCCGCCCCCTGTCAAGCCTTGTCCGGTCCCGGCCCCGGCCCTAACCTGAGCCTCCGGCCGCCACGCCCCTGCAATGTCCCCGCGCTTCGCCCATCTCCACGTCCACAGCGAATACTCGCTCTCCGATTCGACGATCCGGATCAAGGAGCTGGTCAAACGCTGCGTCGCGCTCGGCCAGCCCTCGGTCGCGCTGACCGACCGCAACAACCTGTTCGCGCTGGTGAAGTTCTACAAGGCGGCCGAAGGCGCGGGCATCAAGCCGGTGATGGGCGCCGACGTCTCGCTCGCCGAAGGCGACGAACCGGCCTCGACGCTGACCCTGCTGTGCCGCGACCACGATGGCTACCTGTCGCTGTCGCGCCTGCTCACGCGCGCGTGGATGGAAGGCCATCGCACCGATGGCGTGGTCGTCCGCCCGGAGTGGCTGCGCGAGGCGAATACCGGCCTGTTCGCGATCGCCGGCCGCCACGGCCCGGCGGCGAAACTGCTGGCCGGCGGCCGCGACGATCTCGCCCGGCAGTGGTACGCGCAATGGCGCGAGGTCTTCGACGACCGCCTGTTCCTGCAGCTCACCCGCTGCGGTTTCGACGACGAGGCCGTGCACAACGCGCTCGCGCTGCAGGTCTCGTCCGATCTGTCGCTGCCGGTGATCGCCGGCAACGACGTGCGCTTCCTCGATGCCGAGGGCTTCGACGCGCACGAGGCGCGCGTGTGCATCTCCACCGGCCGGGTGCTCGACGATCCGCGCCGCCCGAAGCTCTACACGCGCGAGCAGTCCCTGAAGTCGGCCGACGAGATGGCCGAACTGTTCTCCGATGTACCCGACGCGATCGACAACACACTGGCGCTCGCGCAGCGCTGCAATCTCGAACTGCGCCTGGGCACCTACTACCTGCCCGCCTATCCGGTGCCGGACGACCACACGCTCGACACCTGGATCCGCTCGCAGTCGCACGAGGGTCTGGTCGAACGTCTGGCGAAGTATCCGATCGCGCCGGGCCATACGCGCGAGAGCTACATCGAGCGTCTCGACGTCGAACTCGACGTCATCTGCAAGATGGGCTTCCCGGGTTACTTCCTGATCGTCTCGGACTTCATCAAGTGGGCCAAGGAACACGACATCCCGGTCGGTCCGGGCCGCGGTTCGGGCGCCGGCTCGCTGGTCGCGTGGGCGCTGAAGATCACCGATATCGATCCGCTGCCCTACGACCTGCTGTTCGAGCGCTTCCTCAATCCCGAACGCGTGTCGATGCCCGACTTCGACATCGACTTCTGCATGGACCGGCGCGACGAGGTCATCGACTACGTCGCCGCGAAGTACGGCCGCGACCGCGTCAGCCAGATCATCACCTACGGCACCATGGCCGCGAAGGCCGTGGTGCGCGATACCGGCCGCGTGCTCGGCTATCCCTACGGCATGGTCGACGGCATCTCCAAGCTGGTGCCGCCGACGCTGGGCATCGGTCTGGAAGACGCGCTCGGCCGCACCGAGAAGTCGCGCAGCGACGATGCCTGGCGTTCCGACGAATTGATCGCGCGCTACAACGACGAGGACGACGTCCACGATCTGCTCGATCTGGCCCTGCAGCTCGAGGACCTGACCCGCAACGCCGGCAAGCACGCCGGCGGCGTGGTGATCGCGCCGTCTCCGCTCAGCGATTTCTGCCCGCTGTTCGCCGAACACGACGAAGGCGGCCGCGGCCGCAATCCGGTCACCCAGTTCGACAAGGACGATGTCGAGACGATCGGCCTGGTGAAGTTCGACTTCCTCGGCCTGCGCACGCTCACGATCATCGACTGGGCGGTCAAGGCGATCAACGCGCGCCGCGCGGCGGCGGGCGAGGATCCGCTCGACATCGCCGCGCTGCCGCTCGATGACGTGGAGAGCTACAAGCTGTTCGCGCGTGGCGACACGGTCGCGGTGTTCCAGTTCGAATCGCGCGGCATGCGCGAGCTGCTCAAGCGCGCCCAGCCCGACACGTTCGAGGACATCATCGCGCTCGCCGCGCTGTTCCGTCCCGGCCCGCTGGGCTCGGGGATGGACAAGGAATGGGTCGACCGCAAGCACGGCCGTACGGACGTGACCTATCCGCATCCGTCGCTGGAGCCGGTGCTCTCGCCGACCTACGGCGTCATCGTCTACCAGGAACAGGTGATGCAGATCGCCCAGGTCCTGGCCGGCTATTCGCTGGGCGGCGCGGACATGCTGCGCCGTGCGATGGGCAAGAAGAAGCCCGAGGAGATGGCCAAGGAGCGCGCCAAGTTCGAAGCCGGCGCGGCGGCGAACGCCGTGGACCCGGTGCAGGCCACGCAGATCTTCGACCTGATGGAAAAGTTCGCCGAGTACGGCTTCAACAAGTCGCACTCGGCCGCCTACGCCCTGGTCGCCTACCAGACCGCGTGGCTGAAAGTGCACTACCCGGCCGAGTTCATGGCCGCGGTGCTGTCGTCGGACATGGACAACACCGACAAGGTCACCGGTTTCCTGACCGAAGCGCGGACGATGGGGCTGGACGTGCTGCCGCCCGACGTCAACGCGTCGGCCTTCATGTTCGAAGCGATCGATCCGAAGACCATCCGCTACGGCCTGGGCGCGGTGAAGGGCGTGGGCCGCGGCGCCTGCGAGAACATCGTCGAGGCGCGCGTGCATGCGGGCGTCTTCCCCGACCTGCTGGATTTCTGCCGCCGCGTCGATTCGCAGCGCCTCAACAAGCGCACGCTCGAGGCGCTGATCAACGCCGGCGCGCTCGATGCGCTGGGCAGGAACCGCGCCTCGCTGATGCTGCAGCTGCCCGAGGCGCTGAAGGCCACCGACCAGCTCAACCGCAACCGCAATGCGGGCATCGTCGACATGTTCGGCAGCAGCGCCGGCGACGGCGAGGCGCTGCACATCGATCTGCCCGAGTGCGAGGAATGGCCGCTCAAGCAGAAGCTCGACGGCGAGCGCGACACGCTCGGCCACTACCTCAGCGGCCACCCGCTCGATCCCTACCGCGACGAACTGCAGGCGCTGGTCGGCACCGACCTGGGCCAGCTCGACAGCCTGTGGGCGGCGCGCGACCAGAAAGGCGGCGGCAACAGCTGGCGCCCGGAAACCCAGGTCATCATCGCCGGCCAGGTCGGCGCGATGCGCAAGCGCGGCGACTCGCAGGCCTTCGTGCTGCTCGAAGACGGCCGCGGCCGGCTCGAATGCGGCTTCTTCGCCGAAGCCAGCAGCGAGTATGCGCATCTGCTGACGCGCGACCGCATCCTGATCGTCGAAGGCGGCCTGCGCGAGGACGAGTTCAGCGGTGGCTTCGCGCTGCGCGTGAAGCGCTGCTGGGACTTCCACACCGTCTGCCCGGAGCACGCGCGCCGGCTGTCGCTGCGCCTGGACCTGCGCGTGCCCGGCACGCTGGCGCGCGTCGAACAGGTGCTGGCCCAGCATCGCCCCGGCAAGACACCGCTGCGTCTGGACCTGCTGCTGGAGGCCGGCAGCGCCGGCACCCTCGACATCAATGGCGCGCACTCGATCCGCGTGGATGCCGAACTGCCGGGCACCCTGCGCGCGCAGCCGGGCGTGCGCATCGCCCGCCTGGACATCGCCAAGCCCTGGGCGCACTGAACAGCGCGACGCGCGCGCATGGGCCGGCGAACATCCGGCAACATGCGGCGATCTGCGGTCCGGACGCCCTCGTACGGCCCAACCGGGCGCTCTCGGCTAGACTGTCGCCCTTTCCGGCCCCGGCCGGGCCCGCGTGGCGCACCGCGCCCGGGTCCGCACCGCGGTCGCCTCCCAACGGACGGCTTTCCTTCAATGAATCCGAACTACCTCGACTTCGAACAGCCCATCGCCGATCTCGAAGCGAAGATCCAGGAACTGCGCCAGGCCAGCGACGGCCCGGCGGTCAACATCGACGCCGAGCTCGCCACGCTGCGCGACAAACTGCGCAAGCGCACCGCGCACATCTTCCGCGACCTCACGCCGTGGCAGGTCTCGCAACTGGCCCGCCACCCGCAGCGGCCCTACACCAACGACTACATCCGCAGCTTCTGCGACGAGTTCGAGGAACTGGCCGGCGATCGCGCCTACGCCGACGACGCCGCCATCGTCGGCGGTCTCGGCCGCATCGACGGCCGCAGCGTGGTGATCATCGGCCACCAGAAGGGCCGCGACACCCGGACCAAGGTGCGTCGCAATTTCGGCATGCCGCGCCCCGAGGGCTATCGCAAGGCGCTGCGCCTGATGAAGATGGCCGAGCGCTTCAAACTGCCGCTGCTGACCTTCATCGACACGCCGGGCGCGTACCCGGGCATCGGCGCGGAAGAACGCGGCCAGTCCGAAGCCATCGCCCGCAACCTGCTGGAAATGGCCGAGCTCAAGACGCCGATCATCTGCACCGTGATCGGTGAAGGCGGCTCGGGCGGCGCATTGGCGATCGGCGTCGGCGATCGCACGCTGATGCTCGAATACAGCACCTATTCGGTGATCTCGCCCGAAGGCTGCGCCTCGATCCTGTGGAAGGACGCGGCCAAGGCGCGCGACGCCGCCGAGCAGCTCGGCCTGACCGCCAAGCGGCTCAAGTCGCTGGGGCTGGTCGACAAGGTGGTGCGCGAGCCGATCGGCGGCGCGCACCGCAATCCGCGCCAGACCGCGACGCGCCTCAAGGCCGTGCTGATGAACGAACTCGACCAGCTCGAGCAGTTGCCGGTCGAGACGCTGCTGCAGCGCCGTTACGAACGGCTGCGCAGCTACGGGGCGTACGAGGCGGCGTAAGGGGAGCGCGACGATGGGGCCGATTCTGCTTCTTTCGATCCTGCTGCAGATCGGCTGCGGCGTGCATGTGGTCCGCACCGGCCGGCCGCTGTACTGGATCTTCATCCTGCTGATCGGCTCCTACATCGGCGTGCTGGTGTACCTGCTCGCCGAAGTGCTGCCCGAACTGCGCAGCAACCGCGGCGCCAACCGGGCGCTGGGACGCGTGCGCGACCGGATCGATCCGACGCGTCATACGCGTGCGGCCAGCCGCGATCTGGAGATCGCCGACACGCTCGACAATCGCCGCCGGCTCGCCGAGCGCAAGCTTGCAGACGGTGATTACGCGGGTGCGGAATCGCTGTATCGAGACGCGCTGCGCGGCCTGTACGCGACCGATCCGACGCTGATGCTCGGCCTGGCGCAGGCGCAGTTCCATCGCGGCGAACCGTCGGCCGCGCGCGCGACGCTCGACGCGCTGATCGCCGCGAATCCGGACTTCCGCTCGCACGACGGCCACCTGCTGTACGCCCGCGCGGTCGAAGCCGGCGACGACTTCGCCGCGGCCGTCGAAGAATACGAAGCGCTGATCCAGGATTACCCGGGCGAAGAAGCCCGGGTTCGCTATGCCGGCCTGCTGCAACGCCATGGGCAGTCCGATAAGGCCCGGGCGCTGTATGCCGACACCCTGCGCCGCGTCGGCCTGGCGCCTGCGTACTACCGCCGCGAACAGCGCGAGTGGGTCGATATCGCCAAGCGCGAATCGCGCGCCTGACGCTTTACCACGCGCGCAGGTACTGGTCCGGCGTTTCGATCCCGGCGCCCAGCTCGCGCGCCGCGCGACGCGGGAAATACGGATCGCGCAACAGTTCGCGCGCGAGCAGCACGATGTCGGCATCGCCGTCGGCGACGATGCGCTCGGCCTGTGCGGGCGTGGTGATCAGGCCGACCGCACCGGTCGCGATGCCGACGTCGTCGCGGATGCGCCGCGCGAACGGCACCTGATACTCCGGCACCGCCTCGATCGACTGCAGCGGCGACAGGCCGCCGCTCGAGGTGTCGACGAGATCCACCCCGCGGTCCTTGAGCAACCGCGCGAGTTCGACGCTCTGCCCGACATCCCAGCCGCCCTCGACCCAGTCGGTCGCCGACAACCGTACCCAAAGCGGCAGGCGTTCGGGCCAGACGCCGCGCACGGCATCGACCACGTCGAGCACGATGCGCACGCGGTTGTCGAAACTGCCACCCCAGGCATCGTCGCGCGTGTTCGACAGCGGCGACAGGAACTGGTGCAGCAGGTACCCGTGCGCGGCATGCAGTTCGGCGACCTCGAAGCCCGCGTCCAGTGCACGCAACGCGCCCGCGCGGAAGTCGTCGACGACCTGCGCGATGCCGGCCGCGTCGAGCGCCTGCGGCAACGGGTAGTCCGCGTTGTAGGCCAGCGCCGACGGCGCGACGACCTGCCAGCCGCCATCGGCGACCGGCACCGCGCTTCGCCCGCGCCACGGCGCGAACGTGCTGGCCTTGCGCCCGGCATGCGCCAGCTGGATCGCAGGCGCCGCGCCCTGCGCGCGGATGAAGTGCGCGATCGGCGCCCAGGCCTGCACCTGCGCGTCGTTCCAGATGCCGGCGTCCTGCGGCGAGATCCGGCCTTCGGGCGACACCGCGCAGGCCTCGGTCATCACCAGTCCCGCGCCGCCGACCGCGCGGCTGCCCAGATGCACGCGGTGCCAGTCGTCGGGCAGGCCATCGACGGACGCGTACTGGCACATCGGCGAGACCGCGATGCGGTTGCGCAGCGTCAGATCGCGCTGGCGGAACGGGGTGAACAGGGCGGACATGCGGGGATTTCCTGCGGATGCGATCCGCGACTGTAGGCTGCGCCGCGCTGCGGGACGACCGCACCACCGGATCGCTGCATCGCGTCCGTGCGCGATCGCCGCGCCGCGAGGGGAACCGCGTAACGGGCACGCCTCGCTACCATAGCCGCATGCCGATCGACCTGCCGCTGCCCGACCTGCCGCCCGATGCACATGGCCGCCTCGTCGTTGGCTACAGCGGCGGGCTGGATTCGGGCGTGCTGCTGCAAGTACTCGCGCATACACCGGCGCTGCGTACGCGCGGGCTGCGCGCCGTGCATGTGCATCACGGCCTGCAGGCCGGTGCGGACGAATGGGCCGCGCACTGCGTGGCGACCTGCGAACGTCTCGCTGTGCCATGCAGCGTGGTTCACGTGAACGTACCGCGCGACAGCGGCGAGGGGCTCGAGGCTGCGGCACGGGCCGCGCGGCATGTCGCGTTCGCCGCCCAGCTGGAACCGGGCGATGTCCTCGCCCTCGCCCACCACCGCGACGACCAGGCCGAAACCCTGCTGCTGCGTGCGCTGCGCGCGTCCGGGCCG
Source organism: Proluteimonas flavola (assembly GCF_021191705.1). GTDB lineage: Bacteria > Pseudomonadota > Gammaproteobacteria > Xanthomonadales > Xanthomonadaceae > Luteimonas > Luteimonas flavola. The sequence goes on along the minus strand of NZ_JAIWPU010000006.1, from coordinate 151,313 downwards.
GCTGGGCTGGCGGCGATGCGTCCGCTGCGCCGGTTCGCGAACGGATGGCTGTGGCGGCCGCTGCTCGCGCTGCCGCGTGCACAGGTGCATGCCTGTGCGCAGGCATACGGGCTGCAGTGGATCGAGGACCCGAGCAACGCGGCCATTGAGGCCGACCGCAACTTCCTGCGCAATCGCGTGCTGCCGCTGCTGCGCACGCGCTGGCCGCACGCGGACGCCGCACTGTCCACGGTCGCTGCATTGCAGGCCGAAACGAGCGACCTGCTCGCTGCCGGCGACGACGATGCGCTGGCGACGGCGCGAACAGACGATCCGGGCGTGCTGCGCATCGATGCGTTGCGCGCGCTCCCGGATGCGCGCCGCGCACGCGTGCTGCGTCGCTGGATCGAGGACCTCCAGTTGCCACCGCTGCCGGCGCGCGCCATCGACTGGTGCAACGCCGATCTCGACACCGGCCGCGCGGATCGCATGCCCGGCTTCGACTGGGCGGGAACGCGCCTGCAACGCTGGCGCGGGCTGCTGCAGGCCGCGCCGATCCGCGCGCCGCTGGATGCCGGCTTCGCCGCGCACTGGGATGGCCGTGCACCGCTGCATCTGCCTGACGGCGGCCGGCTGTGGCTGCACGGGGCGACGGATGGCCTCGACTGGACCGTCCGCGCCCGCCAGGGCGGCGAACGCATCCGCCTGCCCGGCCGTGCGCACACGCACGCGCTCAAGCACGTGCTGCAGTCGCTCGGCGTGCCGCCCTGGGTCCGCGCGCATCTGCCGTTGCTGGTCGATGGCGACGGCCGCGTGCTGGCCGCTGGCGACCTCGCCTTCGACGCCGGCTTCGACGCCTGGCTGCGCGACGGCGACCGCCGCCTGCACTGGTCGCCGCCCGGCGCCATGCACACGGTGCCGGGCGCGCCGATCGCTTAAAATCCGCGGATGCCGAAGAAACCCGCTGCCGCCGAAACCAGTCCCGTCGCCGACTTCGAAAACGCCCTGACCCAGCTCGAAACGCTGGTCGAGCGCATGGAAGGCGGCGAACTGAGCCTCGAAGAATCGCTGGGCGCCTACGAGCGCGGCGTCAGTCTGTACCGGCGTTGCCAGCAGGCGCTCGAAGACGCCGAGTTGCGGGTGAAGCTGCTCAGCGATCCCGCGTCGCCCGAACGCGCGCAGCCCTTCGGCGACGCTGCGGCCGACGATTCCGATGCCTGACGCGGCGAGCGACACCGGCGCGCTGTTCGAAACCTGGCGCGCACGGACCGACGCCACCCTGCAGCAGGCCCTCGACACCGTCGCCGACGGCGAGCCGCGCCTGCATGCGGCGATGGGACACGCGGTGTTGCTGGGCGGCAAGCGCATGCGTCCGTTGCTGGTCCACGCGACCGCGCAGGCGTTCGGCGCCGCGGCGGGCGCCGCCGATGCCGCGGCGGCGGCGGTCGAACTGGTGCACGCCTATTCGCTGGTCCATGACGATCTCCCGGCGATGGACGACGACGCCCTGCGTCGCGGCCAGCCGACCGTGCACGTCGCCTTCGATGAGGCGACGGCGATCCTCGCCGGTGACGCATTGCAGACGCTCGCGTTCGCGCTGCTCGCAGAGGCACCGCTGGCCGCCGAGGTGCGCCTGGCGATGGTCGCGACCCTCGCGCGCGCGTCCGGCGCGAACGGCATGTGTGGCGGCCAGGCGCTCGATCTGGCGGCAACCGGCGACGGTGGCTCGATCGGCGTGACCGCACTCGAACGCCTGCATGCGATGAAGACCGGCGCGCTTCTGCGCGCCGCGGTTGCGCTCGGCGCACTCGCTGCCGGTGTCGATGCCGATACGCGCGCGCGCCTGGACGATTTCGCCGATGCGCTGGGCCTGGCCTTCCAGATCCGCGACGACCTACTCGACATCGAAGGCGACAGCGCGACGCTCGGCAAGACCGCCGGCAAGGACATCGCCCAGGACAAGGCGACGTTCCCCGCGCTGATCGGCGCCGAGGCCTCGCGCGCACGCCTCGATGCGCTCGCGACGCGCATGCATGAAGCACTCGCCCCGTTCGGAGAGGCCGTCGCCCCGCTGGCCGCGCTCGGCCGCCGGGCGATCGAACGCGATCACTGAAGCGCGCCGCGGATTTCCTGTGGGAGCGCGCTTGCGCGCGATGCCGCTCTCCCTGGAACAGCCACGCTTTTCAGCCGCCGAAGAAGCGGATCGTCAACGGATGTGCATAGTGTTCGCCATTCAAGGCGCGCACCGCGGCGACGATGCTGCTGACCAGCCACAGCAACGCCAGTCCACAGGCCGCGGCGACCAGCAGCAGACCTGCCGGCAGCGTCACGATCGCGCCGATGCCCAGCGTCAGCACCGTGGCGCCGAGCAGGCCGATGGCGGCGACGAAGACCGCGCAGGCGTAGAGGCACATGCTCAGGTGGAAGTTCAGCGCATCGCGCGCGTGGGCCGCGACGAAGGCATCGTCGTCGCGCTTGGCCAGATACACCACGCCGGCCACGAGCGCGCCGGCCACGCCGGACATCCAGCTCGTCAGCAGGGCGAGCACCAGTGCGCCGATGTGCATCGCCGCCGCCCACTGGCGGCTGTCGCTGGCGGGCAGGGTCTGCGGAAAGGATGCGGTCTGCATGGGAAGCCTCCTGTCGTGGATCGTGGATCGTGGCTTCAGCCTGCCCGCGCGCCGCGCCCGGCGCCAGCCGCGGAGGTCACCCGGACTTCCGGCACCCCTGAACGCACGAGGCCCCGGCGCGGACGCCGGGGCCTCGGAGACGCATCTGCGTCGACCGCTTACTTGATCAGACGCAGCGCGAAGGGATAGCGGTAGGCCACCCCGTCGTTCGCCTTCATCGCGCCGATGATGGTCAGCACCAGCCAGGCGATGCCGATCAGGATCGACAGCGGGAACGTCAGCACCACGCCCAGGCCGAAGGTCACCAGGGTGATCAGCAACAGCACGACAGCGACGATCAGCAGGGTGATGTTGAAGTTCAGCGCCTCGCGCGCTTGGTCGGCGGCGAAAGGCATGGTGTCCTTCTTGATCAGCCAGATCACCAGCGGGCCGACGATGTTGCCGACGCCGCCGGTGAACAGGCCGGTCAGCGCGGACAGATGGGCGAACAGGCCCCACTGGCGTTCTTCCGAAGAGGCCGCGCCGGCGGGTGGAGGCGGTGCCGTGGTGTACTTGTCGAATTCGCTCATGCGGGACGCCTCGGGTTGGGTGGACGGGATCGGCATGGCCTTGCGGCGCACTGTTCAGGGATGCAGGGCGGCCGTCAAGTGCGGCAACGTCACTCGCCGCCCGCAACGGTCATGCGGCCGAGCAGGATCGAGCCGGTGCGCACGTGCGAACGCGGGTCGACGTCGCTGCCCACCGCTTCGATGGTGGCGAACATCTGTTTCAGATTGCCGGCGATGGTGATGCCGTCGACCGCATAGCGGATCTCGCCCCCCTCGACCCAGAAGCCCGACGCGCCGCGCGAGTAGTCGCCGGTCACCGCATTGACGCCCTGCCCCATCAGGCCGGTGACCAGCAGGCCGCGGTCCATGCCGCGCAGCAGAGCGTCGAGGCCCCCGGCGTTGGCGGGAATCTCGAGGTTGTGCACGCCGCCGGCGTTGCCGGTGGTCTGCAGGCCCAGCTTGCGCGCCGAATAGCTGCCGAGCACATAGCGCTGCAGCACGCCGCCCTCGATCAGCGAAGACTCGCGCGTGGCCACGCCTTCGGCGTCGAAGGCGGAGGACTGGAAGCCGCGCTCGAGGAACGGGCGCTCAAAGATGCCGAACCAGTCGGGAAACAGCTGCGTGCCGACGCTGTCGAGCAGGAAGCTGGCGCGGCGATACAACGCGCCGCCGGATACCGCGCCCAGCAGATGCCCGATCAGCGAACGTGCGACCTCTGCCTGGAACAGCACCGGATAGCTGCCGGTCGCGAGCGGCCTGGGGTCCAGGCGCGCCAGCGTGCGTTCGGCTGCGCGCCGGCCGATCGAGACCGGCGCATCGAGATCGGCACTGGCCAGCGCCACGCTGTACCAGCCCTCGCGCTGCATGTGCTCGCCCTCGCCCGCGATCAGCGCGCAGCCGATGCTGTGGTGGCTGCCGCGCTCGGCGCCGACGAAGCCGTGGCTGTTGGCGTAGACGCTCAGGCCGCGCGAGGTGCTGACCGAGGCGCCGTCTGAATTGCCGATCCGCGGGTCGGCATCGCGGCCGGCCGCCTCGCAGGCCAGTGCGAGATCCACTGCGGCGTCCGCCTCCAGCGCCCAGGGATGCCAGGCGTCGTACTCGTCGAAGCGGCCATCGGGGCCGGGGCGCGCCATCAGCCCGGCATCGGCGAGGCCGGAGGCTTCGTCGTCTTCGGTGAAGCGCGCGATCGCGCAGGCCTGGTCGACCGTCGCGGCCAGGCTCTCCTCGCGCAGATCGGCGGTACTCGCGGTGCCCTTGCGCTTGCCGAAGTAGACGGTGACGCCGATGCCACGGTCGCGCGTGGACTCGACGGTTTCGACCTCGCCCATGCGCACGTTGACGCTGAGACCCGCGTCTTCCGAGCACGACACCTCGGCCTGGGTGGCGCCGGCGGCGCGGCAGCGGTCGAGCAGGCGCTGCGACAGCGCGGTCAGTGCGTCGAGGCGTTGGGGCGAATCGTCGGCCGGGTGAACGTCGATCAAGGCGTGGGACATGGGCAATGACTTATCCTGTTGCAATGAGAGGCATCAACGAAGAATCGGGCGAGTACCTGGGCCCCAGCCGCAAGCAGAACCGGCGCGAAGCGCTGGAAGTGCTGTCGCTGGCCGACGCCCTGGCCGCACTGTCCGACAACCAGCTGGGCAAACTGCCCGTTCCCGACACCCTGCTGCCGCACATCGCCGATGCGCGGCGCATCACCTCGCACATCGCGCGCAAGCGCCAGCTGGCGTTCCTGGCCAAGCAGATGCGCCGCGAGAGCGACGAGACGCTGGAAGCGATCCGCGATGCGATGGACGCCGGCGGCACCGCCGCACGCGTCGAGACCGCGCAGCTGCACCGCGCCGAAGCCTGGCGCACGCGCCTGCTCGACGAGGGCGACGCGGCACTGGCCGAACTGCTCGATGCGTATCCGGAGGCCGACCGCCAGCGCCTGCGCCAGCTGGTGCGCAACGCGCTCGCCGAACGCGCGAAGAACAAGCCGCCGGCCGCGTTCCGCGAACTGTTCCGCGAACTGCGCGGCGTGTTCGCGGCGGCGTCGCTGGCGGCGGGCGAAGACGCTGCGGCTGAAGACGAGCGCAAAGCGGACGAAGCTGACGAACCCGGCAACGGCGACGACGCACCCTGAGCGTGATCTGCCGTCGTTCCCGCCTGCGCGGGAATGACGGCGCTGTCAGGGCGCAACCTCAGGCCGCTCCAAGTCCCGAAATCCCGATCCCGCATGCCGGCTCTCAAGCCTGCGTGCCGCCGACGGTCAGCTGATCGATCAGCAGCGATGGCTGGCCCACGCCGACCGGCACGCTCTGCCCGTCCTTGCCGCAGACGCCCACGCCCTCGTCGAGCGCCATGTCGTGGCCGATCATGCGCACGCGCTGCATCGTCTCCGGGCCGTTGCCGATCAGCGTCGCGCCCTTGACCGGCGCGGTGATCTTCCCGTCCTCGATCAGATACGCCTCGGTCGCCGAGAACACGTACTTGCCGCTGGTGATGTCGACCTGGCCGCCGCCGAAGTTCACCGCGTACAGGCCCTTTTTGACCGAGCGGATCATGTCCTGCGGATCGTCCTGCCCGGCCAGCATGTAGGTGTTGGTCATGCGCGGCATCACCAGATGCGCGAAGGATTCGCGGCGGCCGTTGCCGGTCGGCGCGACGCCCATCAGGCGCGCGTTGAGCGTGTCCTGCATGTAGCCGGTCAGCACGCCGTCCTCGATCAGCGTCGTGCAGTGCGTCGGCGTGCCCTCGTCGTCGATGTTCAGCGAACCGCGGCGACCGGCGAGCGTGCCGTCGTCGACGATCGTCACGCCCGGTGAGGCCACGCGCTGGCCGATGCGGCCGGCATACGTGCTGGTGCCCTTGCGCGCGAAATCGCCTTCGAGGCCATGGCCGACCGCTTCGTGCAGCAGCACGCCCGGCCAGCCGGCGCCGAGCACGACCGGCATGGTGCCGGCCGGCGCATCGATCGCTTCGAGGTTCACCAGCGCCTGGCGCAGCGCTTCGCGCGCGAAGCGTTCCGGCTTGCCGTCGCCCAGCAGTTCTTCGTACGAGTAGCGCCCGCCGTAGCCCGAGTAGCCGGATTCGCGGCGGCCGTCGTGTTCCACGAGCACCTGGATGTTGAGCCGCACCAGCGGACGCACGTCGCCAGCGAGCACACCGTCGCTGCGCGCCACCAGCACGGTGTCGACGCCGCCCGACAGGCTGACCATCACCTGCTGCACGCGCGGATCGGCGGCGCGCAGCACGCGGTCGACGCGGCGCAGCGCTTCGACCTTCGCCTCGCTGCCGAGCGCATCGATCGGGTCCTGTGCCGGATACAGCGCATGGGCACGGGTGCGCGCCAGCGCGTGCGGCGCATGCGCGCGGCCATCGCGGGCGATCGCACGCGCCGACTGCGCCGCGCCCAGCAGCGCCGCCGCGTCGATGTCGTCGGAATACGCGAAGCCGGTCTTCTCGCCGCTGATCGCGCGCACGCCGACGCCCTGTTCGATCGCATGCGAACCGCTCTTGACGATGCCGTCCTCGACCGCCCAGCTCTCGCGACGCGAGTGCTGGAAATACAGGTCGCCGAAATCGATGCCGGGACCGAGCAACGCGGAGAACGCGCGGTCCAGACCGGAGGTGTCGAGACCGGCAGGCAACAGCAGGCGGGATTCGGCCAGCGCGAGCGCGCCGCCGGAGGAAACGGGAGATTCGGACATCCGACAAGTGTGGGGGCAAAGCCGCCGATGGCAAGCCGGAACTGAATCCGCAGGCCTGCAGTTTCCGGCGATAACGCCTCAATCGGCCGATTGCGGCCGCGTCGACGGCGCGGTCGCCGGTTGCGCCGCGTCGCGACGTTCGACCACGTCCACCTTCGGATCCTGCCAGGGACCACTGACGTGGTAGTTGCGCGCGCCCATCTCGGCCAGCGGCTTGCGCAGCACCGCGTTCGCGACCGCGCCCACCGCCGCGCCCACCGGGCCCAGCGTCAGCGCGCCGACAGCCGGCAGCAGGTTGCCGGTCTTGGGCAGCACTTCGATGTCCTGGTCGTGGGTACGTGCAGCAAGATCGGCGCTGCCGCGGATGCGGATTTCCGCCGCCGGCCCATCGATGACCAGATTGTCGCCGCGCGCGATGCCGTTGCCGAAGCGGATGTCGCCGGCAATCCGGTTGAAGCCGAAGCCCTTGCTGAAGAAATCGCGGAAATCGAGCATCAGTCGCCTGGGCAGTTCGGCAACGCTGAGCAGGCCCAGCACGCGACCCGCGCCCGGTTCCACCTCGACCAGTTGCCCGTCGCGCAGCGCCAGCTTCAACGAGCCCTCCATCTGCGCCACCTGGAATGCGTTCGGCGTGCCCGCCCATGCAGCGTCGAAATCCACGCGTCCCTGTCCGCCGACGATGCTGCCGGCGAAACCGAGCCCCGTTGCGAGCCGGCCGAAATTCTCGCTGTCCACGTCGGCCTGGACTGTGGTGCGCGCTGCAGGACCGCGCCCGGTCCAGCGCCCGGTCACGTCGATGCGGTGGTCCGGCGCGCGGACCTGCAGGCGGTCGACGGACAGCCCCCCGGGAATGCGGCGCGACGCCGCGTCCACGCGGCCGAGCGCCACGGTGCCGTAGCGCAGGTCGTCGATCGCGAGCTGGATCGGCGGCACCGATGCGGGATCGAGCGTGTCGTCGATCGGCATCGACGCAGGCACGCTGGCGATCGCGGGCGAGGCAATCGCCGCGGCGTCCGGCGTCGGCGCAGGCGCCGGCCAGTGCAGGCGTTGCAGCGCGATCGCGACCGGCGCGCCGTCGGCATCGGGCATCCGCACGTCGCCGGCCACCGCGACGCCATCGAGGCGCAGGTCGGTGCCGCCGTCGCGACGCGCGGCGGTGATGCGGGTCTGGCCGAGACGCCCGCCGGCCAGCCGCAGATCGGCCGTGGTCACGTCGACCTGTTGCAGCGCCAGACCGCCGGCCTCGCCGCCCACGCCCATCAGGCCGACCCAGTCGAACACGTCGACCACCGGCGTGCGGCCGGCGACGACGACGCCGACGGCCGGCGCGGCCGCATCCACGCGTGCGCGACCCATCTCGACACGGACGCCCGCACGCGCGCCGCTGGTGCGCGCACGCAACGCGAGATCGTTGCCGAAGCCGACCAGCACATCGCCGGTACCGAACGGCAGCGGCGCTTCGATGGTCGTGCGCAACGCGCGCGCGGCCGGCTTGTCGAGCGGCGCCGGCAGTCGCAGCGTGGTGCCGACGAGATCGGAACGCAGCAGCAGGCGCGCGGCGGGTGCGCCGTCGGCCGCAGGCGCGTCGGGAACCGCGACCTGCACCTGCCACGGCGCGCGGCCACCGACATGCGGACGCAGCCATGCGAGATCGGGCGCACGCGCCAGCAGCGCGTCGGCATCGAGCGGCATGTCGAGCTCGCCTTCGAACGCGTTGGCGCGCTGGCGCACGTGGCCGGGGCCCAGGCGCAAGGCGAGCGTGCCGGCCTGCCCGTCCTGGTGCGCATCGAGCGCCCCGGCATGGAAGCCCGACTGGTCGAACACCACCGGGCCGCGTATGTGCTCGAACGCAAGGTCGAAGCGCGACTCGCGCAATCCGACACCTTCGAGCTTCACTTCGCCGTCGAGCTGCATGGGCGCGTGACGCGGCACCGACACCGACACCGCGACCTGCGCCGGGCCTGCGACATCCAGCGCATCCAGCGTCTCGACGTGCGCCGTCTGGAACGGGCTCTGCCGCATCACCGCGAGCAGATCTTTCGCGTCGGCGCGCGCGGTCGCCGCGACTTCGACCGGGCTTTGGCCGTAGTGGCGGATGCCGGCGACGACATCGCGCAGCGGCACGCCGACCAGTTCGCCGGTCGAGGGGTCGAGCCGGAATCCGTCGTTGATGAAACGCACGTGGCCGCCGAGCCGCGTCATCGCCGGCCAGTCGTCCCGGAAGCGGATCGTCGCGTCGGCGATGTCGCCTTCGGCGAAGAACACGCCCCGCCGGTCCCGTCCGTCCTCCACGCCGAACGGCCAGTCGTCGAGATCGCCGGCGACGATGCCGCGGCCGTTGCGCACGGTGCCGGCGACCAGCGCCATGTTCAGCCATTCGCGCGCGGCCAGCGACATCCTGTGGCGGACCCAGAATTTCTTCGAGACCGTAATCTGCGCCGCGTCGACATCCACCGCCAGATCGAGCCGCGGCCGCGTGCCGTCGCCCTCGAACGACAGACCGCCGCGCGCATCGGCGGCATAGCCCTCGCCTTCCACGCGCAGACCGGGCGTCTGGATGCGCCAGTTGCCGCCGTCGCGCCAGCCGGCGATCTCGCCGTCGAGCCGCAGTGGATGCGGCGCCCCGAAGCCGGCCGGCCAGTCGAACACCAGGCGCGCACCGGGATCGGGACGGAACACCACGCCCTGCCCGTCGCCGACCAGCATGCCGCCGACGCCGTGCAGGCCAGGGCGGTCGGCGACCGGCGAAAAGCCGAAGTCCTCGATCCGCGCCGACACGCGCACAGGCCCGCCGGCGCGGGCGGCGAAGGCGACATCCGACAGCACCGCGTGCGGCGCCGCCGCCTGCAGCCATGTGCGCAGCGACGGCGACACGTTGTCGCCGAGCGCGGTCAGCGCGATCAGCGGCGCCACCTCGACGCGTCCAGCCTGCATCGCCCAGTGCGTCCCACCGACGAGCACGAGACCGTCGAGCACCTGCTCGCGGCCCTGCTGGCTGATCCGCAGCATCGGCGCGTCCAGACGCCAGTCGCCACCGGCATGCGTCCAGTGCAGACGCGCGCTTGCACCCTCGAAGGCGACGGTCGGCGCGTCGCCGGCAGCCTGCGCCACATCGCCCGCGCGCTGCAGCGACAGCGCGTCGAGCGCCACTTCGCCGGTGATCGCTTCGACCCTGCGCGCACGCAGTTCGATCCAGGCCGTGACCTGGCCATGACCTTCCCGGATCGCCACGCCGCTGGGCGCCAGCAACGGCGACCACAGCTGCAGATCGTTGCGGGGCATCGCGACGTAGACGCGGCCGTCGCCCTGTGCGCGCAGCAGGTCCAGGCGCAGATCCAGCGGCGCACCCTCGGCATCCACCCATGCGCGCGCCGCGGCGCGTACGCGGCGACGGTCGACCCGCATGCGCAGGTCCACGCGTGGCAGGGTGTGCGCGATCGACAGCGACGGCGCATCGATCGTCAGCCTCGCATCGACGACCTGCAGTTCACCCAGGCCCTGCAATGCATCGAGCGGATCGTCCTGCGCATGCGCTGCGCCCGGCAGACCGCGCACATGCCAGCTGCCGTCGTCATTGCGCTGCAGCGTCAGTTCGAGGCCGTGCAGCCGCAATTCGGTCAGCGAGCGTCCCGGCAACAGGCCCGAGTACTGCGCGACCTGGATCTCGGCGGTGCCGATCGGCACCGCGGCATCGGGATCGCCGATGCGCAGGCCGGTCACGCGCAGCAGCGGACCCCGCCGCGTCCACTGCGCATCGAGCGTATCGAACGCGACCGGGCGACCGGCGCGCTCGCCGAGCCAGCGGGCGACCGTCTGTGGATTGCGCTCCAGCCAGGGCAGCGCGAACTGCGCGGCCACCGCCACCAGCAGCGCCATCGTCACCAGCACCGCGGCCGTGAGGTACCACGCCCCGCGCCGCGCATGGTGCAGGCGCGTCACCCAGGCAGCGCTCACGGGCGTGCCCGCCCGCTGCGCGGTACGGGCACGTATGACCGGGTGCGGGTCTCAGAGCAGGACAACGTCGAACTGCTCCTGCAGGTACTGGTCGTCGGACTGGAAGCGGATCGACTTGCCGAGGAATTCCTCCAGCTCGACGACCGCCGCCGACTCCTCGTCGGTGATCGTCGACACGACCTTCGGGGACGCGATCACCAGCAGGCGCTCGGCCTCGAACTGGCGTACCGCGCGCACGATCTCGCGGAAGATCTCGTAGGTCACGGTCTCGATCGTCTTGACGATGCCGCGGCCGTTGCAGGCCGTGCAGGCCTCGCCGAGCTGGCGCTCGAGGCTTTCGACCGTGCGCTTGCGGGTCATCTCGACCAGGCCCAGCGGCGAGAAGTCGTAGACCGTGGTCTTGGCGTGGTCCTTGGACAGCGACTTCTCCAGCGTGCGCAGCACCTGGCGCTTGTGCTCCGGGTCCACCATGTCGATGAAGTCGATGACGATGATGCCGCCGAGGTTGCGCAGCCGCAGCTGGCGCGCGACCGCCTGCGCCGCTTCGAGATTGGTGCGGAACACCGTCTCCTCGAGATTGCGCTGGCCGAGGAACGAGCCGGTGTTGACGTCGACCGTGGTCATCGCCTCGGTCTGGTCGATCACCAGATAGCCGCCGGATTTCAGCGGCACATCCTTCTTGAGTGCGCGCTGGATCTCGTCCTCGACGCCGTACAGATCGAAGATCGGCCGCGTACCGGTGTAGCACTCGATGCGGTCGACCAGACGCGCCTGCTCGGCCGGACCCGGCGCCGGCAGGTACTGCGCGGCGAAGATGCAGAGCTTCTCGTAGGTGTCGCGCGAATCGACCTTGACCTTGTCGACATCGCGGCGCATCAGGTCGCGGACCGCGCGCATCGGCAGCGTCAGGTCCTCGTAGACCCGCGCGCCCACGCGCGAATCGCCGGTGGTGTGTTCGATCAGCGCCCAGGCGCGCTGCAGGTAGGCGATGTCCTCGGCCAGCGCCTCGGCACTCTGGCCTTCCGCGTTGGTGCGCACGATGTAGCCGTGGCCGCCGGTCGCCGCGGCGAGTTCGGACACCAGCGTCTTCAGCCGCGTGCGTTCGACATCGTCCTCGATCCGCGCCGACACGCCGACCACGCGCGACTGCGGCAGCAGCACGAGATAACGCGAGGGAATGCTGATCTGCGTGGTGAGGCGCGCCCCCTTGGTGCCGATCGGATCCTTGACCACCTGCACCACGATGTCCTGCCCGTCGCGCAGCAGTTCGGTGACCGGCAGCGTTGGCGCCGTCGACGGGAACAGGCTGTCGACGGCGCCCTCGCCGTCGTTGCCGGTCTGCGGCGGTCGCATCACGTCGTTGGCGTGCAGGAACGCCGCGCGTTCCAGGCCGATGTCGACGAAGGCCGCCTGCATGCCGGGCATCACCCGCTGCACCTTGCCCTTGTAGATGTTGCCGACCACACCGCGACGCCAGCCGCGTTCGATGTGCAGCTCCTGCAGCATGCCGTTCTCGACCACCGCCACACGGGTCTCGCGCGGGGTCACGTTGATCAGGATCTCTTCCGACATGTCCGTGTCACGCCTTGTGGTCGGTGGTGGCGAATGGCTGCGGCTGCAGTCCGAAGATCCGCAGCAGCGCCGCGGTCTGCTGCAGCGGCAACCCGATCACGCCCGAATGGCTGCCGGACATGCGCGCGACGAACAGTTCCGCGCCGCCCTGGATCGCGTACGCGCCCGCCTTTCCGCGGGGCTCGCCACTGGCGACGTAGGCCGCGATCGTGTCGGGGTCGAGCGCATCGAAGGTGACTTCGGTGACGACGGTCGCCTGGTCCTGCCGGCCGGCGGCGGCAAGCACCACGGCCGAGATCACCTGGTGCGTCCGGCCCGACAGCGCCTGCAGCATGCGGAACGCGTCGGCATCGTCGCGCGGCTTGCCGAACACGACGCCGTCGAGCACGACTTCGGTGTCGGCGCCAAGCACGATGACATCGCCCGTTTCACCGGATTCGGCAAGCGCCTGCAGCCCGGCCCGCGCCTTGTCGGCGGCCACGCGCAGCACGTAAGCATCGGCGGATTCGCCGGCGTCCCGGACCTCGGGCACGTCGACATCGACCCGCCCGAAGGGCAGTCCGAGACGGGCCAGAAGATCGCGGCGGCGGGGGGATTGCGAAGCCAGATGCAGCATCCGGAAAGGATACCGTGCGGGCGGTGCCCGACCGCCGGCTGAACCCGCGCAACCCCGGTCTGGCTCACGGGCCGTTCACCGGTACGTGACGACCCTTGTTCATCTCAACGGAGCCTCGAATGCACCTGATCCCCCGCCCCCTGCTGCTCGCCTGCGGCCTCGCCCTCGGAACCCTGACGATGACCGCCAGCGCCCAGCCCGCCACGCACCACGCCGCGCCGAGCGACGGCACACTGCTGTCGATTTCCGCGCAGGCCGAAGCGAGCCGCGCGCCCGATATCGCCACGCTGTCGACCGGCGTCGTGACCCAGGCCGCCGACGCCAATGCCGCGATGCGCGCCAACGCCGAGCAGATGTCCAAGCTGATGGGCGCGATCAGGACCGCCGGCATCGCCGAGCGCGACGTGCAGACCTCGGGCATCAACCTCAGCCCGCAGTACCGCTATGCCGAGAACCAGCCGCCGGCGATCACCGGCTACCAGGCCAGCAACACGGTCAACCTCAAGGTCCGGGACATCGGCAAGCTCGGCCAGGTGCTCGATGCGCTGGTCGCCAGCGGCGCCAACCAGATCAACGGTCCGACGTTCGAGATCGAGGACGCCGAGGGCGTGCAGGATCTGGCGCGCGCCGACGCGCTGAAGCAGGCGCAGGCCCGCGCCGAGGTCTACGCGGCCTCGCTGGGCATGCGCGTGCGCCGCATCGTCAGCATCAGCGAAGGCGGTGGTTTCCAGCAGCCGCGCCCGATGATGGCGATGCGCGCGATGGCCGACAGCGCGCCGGCCACGTCGGTTTCACCCGGCGAAACCACGCTGTCCGCCAATCTCGACGTCGTTTTCGAACTGGGACGCTGACATGCGCCAGAACAGGACCACTCCCGAACCGCCGGTCAAGCCGGGCCAGAATCCCGGCTATCCGGAGAAGAACCCGACCGACAAGGGCGACGCCCAGCAGCCGGCCGATACCGGCGAACACAATCCGGACGACGGCGGCCTCGACCGCGAGCCGGAAAGCATGCCGGAGGATTGATCCACCGCGATCGAGCGCATCGACAGGGCCCGCCATGTGCGGGCCCTGTCGTATCCGGATGTCGGGAAGCTCGATTGCGCGACGGCCGCCCGATGGACGTGCGCCTGCACCGCAGCAGCGGCCACCGCGAGCTCGACCGCGCGGCGATGCGCCACGTGCAGCGACATTGGACGTTCCAGCCAGCGATGCGCGATGGCGTTGCGGTGGAGGCGATCGGGCTGGTGCCGATCGCGTTCGATCTGTCTCGGGGGTGATGGAGGTGCCGCTGTCCCGTCATCCTGTGGCTTGGATGACGGGAGAGTTTTTCTGGGATGCCGACGCGTCGCGCGAATCAGCAGAACTGATAACGACATCGCGCATCGGCTCGCTCGAAGCCGGATCAATCGCCAATTACAACCCGGCTCTACGCCCGGTGATACGGGTGATTGGCCAGCATCGCCGCCGCGCGATACAGCTGCTCGGCGAGCACCAGACGCACCAGCATGTGCGGCAGGGTCAGCGGGCCCAGCGACCAGCGCTCGTCGGCGCGGGCGAGGACGTCCGGGGCGTGGCCTTCCGGCCCGCCGATCAGGAACGCGAGATCGCGGCCCTGCATGCGCCAGTGTTCGAGGCGCTGGGCGAGATCTTCCGAGGAATGCAGGCGACCGCGGCCATCGAGCGCCACCACCAGCGCGTCGCGCGGCACAGCAGCCAGCACGCGCGCGCCTTCGTCGGACATCGCGCGCACGGTGTCGCGGCCCTTGCCGCGCAGGCCGGGCTCGACTTCGATCAGGTCCAGCGGCAGCCAGTGCGACAGCCGCTTGCGGTACTCGGCGAAACCCTCCGCCACCCAGGCCGGGGCGCGCTCGCCGACGGCGATCAGTTTCGCTTTCATGCCGCCTGTGATCCCGGCGAACATGCCGGGACGCCGCGATCAGGCATCGCGACGCGGGCCGCGCTCGTCTTCCGGCGGCTGGTCGCCGACCGTCCACAGGCGCTCGAGCGCATAGAACTCGCGCACGCGCGGCAGCATCACATGCACGATCACGTCGCCGAGGTCGACGAGGACCCACTCGGCCTCGCGCTCGCCTTCGACGCCCAGCGGCTGGCAACCGAGCTTCTTGGCGTGCTTGACGACTTCGTCGGCGATCGACTTCACGTGACGGCTGGACGTGCCCGACGCGATGACCATGAAATCGCAGACGCTGCTGCGGCCACGCACGTCGATGTCGATGACGTCGACGGCCTTGATGTCTGCGACGGCCGCGCGGGCCACTTCGAGCAGTGCATCCGGGGACGGCGGCGGCTCGGGCAGGCGGGTCTTGATGACGTGTGCGGGATTGGACAAAGGTCTGGCTCGGAAAGTGCGGCGGAAATTATAGCGGAGCGCGGGCCGCAGCCCCGTACACCCCCTTCTCGTGGATGAATGCGGCCACGGCTGGCGGCAGCCAGCCGGCGGTCGAGACGCCTGCCGCGAGACGCGCGCGGACCACGGTCGCCGAGACATGCGACAGCGGCTGGTGCAGCCGCAGCACCCGCCCGGCGGGCTGCGATTGCAGATCTGCAGGCGCGCGGGTCCAGCGCTCCTGCAGCGCATCGGCGAGTTCGGCCGGCGACGCCGCGTCGAGCGCACTGCCCGGCCGCTCGGCGACCACCAGATGCGCGAGCGCGAACAACTCCCGCCAGCGATGCCAGCCCGGCAGGCCGAGCAGGCTGTCGGCGCCGACCAGCCAGGCCAGCGGCTGCGCGGCGCCCAGTTCGCCACGCAGTTCGGCCAGCGTGTCGAAGGTGTAGCTGCGGCCCTCGCGTTCGAGTTCGCGGCGGTCGAGCACGAGACCCGGCACGCCCTCGATCGCCAGCGCGACCATCGTCGCGCGCGTCGCGCCGTCGGCGCCAGGCGGCGCGCGATGTGGGGGATCGCCGGCCGGCATCAGGTGCACCGTGCAGGCCAGCGCATCGCGCGCGGCACAGGCGATCGCCAGATGCCCGCTGTGGATCGGATCGAAGGTGCCGCCGTAAACGAGGTGCAGCGACATCGCAGCCGGTCAGGCGGCCAGCAAGGCGCCCGCGCGCGCGTCGGCCACCGCGACCAGCAGGCGCTCCAGCGCGAGCCAGCCGTCGACGGGATCCACGCCCCAGCGGCCGCGGCCCTTGGCGATGCGGTCGACCCGCCCGGCCTCGGCGACGAAACGCACCCAGCGCGCTTCGGGGTGGCGCTGCAGCGCGCGCCGGTAGCCGGCCTGGCGCGCATCCCAGATGCGCTGCGCCTTGAATTCGCTGGCCATGTTGCCGCCACGGGCCTGCACCTGCGCCAGGTGCGCGGCGCGCGACAGTTCCATGACCACCATGCCCATCAGCGCCGGAATCGCCGCGCCCTCGGCGCGCAGGCCGGCGAGCATGCGCACGACCTGCGCCGGCTGGCCGTTGAGCGTGGCGTCGAGCAGGCGGAACACGTCGAAGCGCGCCGCGTCGGCGACCAGCGCCTGCATGCGCGGCCCGTCGAGCGTGCTGCCGTCGGCCAGCAGCGCGAGCTTGTCGACTTCCTGCGCGGCGGCCAGCAGGTTGCCGTCCACCCGTTCGGCCAGCTGCTGCACGGCGGCGCGGTCGGCCAGCACGTTGCGGCTGCGCAGACGCGTCTCGATCCAGCTTTCCAGTTCGTGCGGCTTGACCTGCCAGGCGACGACGAGATGGCCGATGCCGGCGATCGCCTCGCTCCACTTGCCGCCGTGCTGGCGGCTCCACTCGCCGCCGGTGACCAGCAGGGTGACGTCGGCCGGCGGGTCGGCGCAGAAACCGCTGATGACCGCGGCGCCGTCCTTGCCGGGCTTGGTCGTCGGCAGGCGGATCTCGACCAGACGCTTGGATGCGAACAGGCTTGGCGCGCGGAAGGTGGCTTCGACCGCGTTCCAGTCGATGTCGCGGCCTTCGGGTTCGAACACCTCGCGTTCGGCGACGCCCTGCCCGCGCGCAGCGGCGCGCACGGCATCGGCGGCTTCGAGCACGCGCAGCGGCTCGGGGCCGGCGATGAGATAGGCCGGACGCAGCGGCTCGCGGGCGAGCTGCGCGGGCAGGCGTTCGGGCGTCAGTTCCACGATGGGCCCGTGCAGACGTTGGCGCGACCGTGCATGGCGCGGATCACTCGCGCGCGCGTTCCCGCGGATTGCGGAACACGGCATCGATGCGGCGGATGATCGAGGCGGTCATCTCGCGCTCGAGTTCGCGCGACAGCAGCTCGCGTTCGGAGTCGGCGCCGATCGAATCGGTCGGCGGCGCGAGATAGTCGCGGGCGAGTTCGATCGCCTGCTGCGGCACGATGTCGACGCCGTCGGCATCGCGCATCGAGAACACCACCGCGTAGCGCAGCGTGTATTCCTGCGCGCGGCCCTGCGCGTCGAGGCTGGCCGGCAGTGCGGCCCAGCGTTCGGACCGGATGTTGAGCGTGGCGACGCCGGTCGCGTCTGGATCGGCGATTTCCGCACCGGCCGCGGCCAGCGCGCGCTCGACCGAACGGGCCAGGCGGCTGTAGGGATCGCTGGACACGATGTCGACCGGGCCGAGGTTCGGCGGCAGCGTCAGCGCATTGCGCAGATGGAAGCCGCAGGCCGAGAGCGTCAGCACGAGGGCGACGAGGGCCAGAGGCAGGAAAACCGGTCGGAGGATGCGCATGGGCGGAGTCTGGACGAGGGGGACAGGGCCGGCAAGCGCCGCGCGCGGAGCGCGGCGACGCCGGGTTCAGCCGGCGACGATGTTGACGATCTTGCCCGGCACGACGATGACCTTGCGCACCGTCAGCTCGCTCAGGAACTTCGCGACGTTGGGCTCGGCGAGCGCCAGCGCCTCGATCGCATCCTTCGGCAGGTCGACCGCGACTTCGATCGTGCCGCGCAGCTTGCCGTTGACCTGCACGGCGAGCGTCACGGCATCGCGCTCCAGTGCGGCCGGATCGACCTGCGGGAAGGCCTGGTCCTCGAGCAGCGTCTCGGCGTGGCCCAGCACCTGCCACAGCGTATGCGCGATGTGCGGGGTGATCGGATTGAGCAGCAGCACGATGGTCTCGAACGTGTCCTGGCGCAGCGCGCGCGCGTTCGCGTCGGCCTCGTCGAACCTGCCGACATGGTTCAGCAGCTCCATCACCGCGGCGATTGCGGTGTTGAAGCTGTGGCGGCGGCCGTAGTCGTCGCCGACCTTCTGGATCGCCTCGTGCAACTGGCGGCGCAGGGTCTTCTGCGCAGGCGTGGCGGCGGCGACATCGAACGTGCCGGCCGCCACGCCCTGCACATGCTTCTGCACCTGGTTCCACAGGCGGCGCAGGAAGCGCGACATGCCTTCGACGCCGGCCTCGTTCCACTCCAGCGACTGCTCGGGCGGGGCTGCGAACATCGAGAACAGGCGCACGGTATCGGCGCCGTATTTGGCGATCATCGACTGCGGATCCACGCCGTTGTTCTTCGACTTGGACATCTTCTCGGTGCCGCCGATCGAGACCGGCTGGCCGTCGCGCTTCGAGGTCGCGCCGGTGATCCGGCCCTTGTCATCTCGGGTGATCTCGACGTCGGCCGGGTTGATCCAGTCCTTGCCGCCGTTGCCCTGCTCCCGATAGAACGTGTCGGCGATCACCATGCCCTGGGTCAGCAGGTTGATCACCGGCTCGTCGCTGCGCACCAGGCCTTCGTCGCGCATCAGGCGGTGGTAGAAGCGGAAGTACAGCAGATGCAGGATCGCGTGCTCGATGCCGCCGATGTACTGGTCGACCGGCGTCCAGTAGTCCACGCGTCCGTCGACCATGTCGGCCGCGCCGGGCGAGGTGTAGCGCGCGGTGTACCAGCTCGACTCCATGAAGGTGTCGAAGGTGTCGGTCTCGCGCTCGGCGGCGCCGCCGCAGGTCGGACACGTGGTCTTGCGCCATTCGGGATTCGACTTGATCGGCGACTGCACGACACCCGGATTGGAGAATGCGTCCTCGACGTCCTCGGGCAGCAGCACCGGCAACTGGTCCTCGGGCACCGGGACCGCGCCGCAGGCGTCGCAGTAGATCACCGGGATCGGGCAGCCCCAGTAGCGCTGGCGGCTGACGCCCCAGTCGCGCAGGCGGTAGTTGACCTTGCGGCTGCCGATGCCCTCGGCCTCCAACCGCCTGGCCAGCGCCGCGAAGGCGGCGTCGAAATCCAGGCCGTCGAACTCGCCGGAATTGATCAGGAAGCCACGCTCGGTATACGCACCCTGTTGCTCGATCGCGTCCAGATACGCCTTCACCACCGACACTGCGGCCGCGGTGTCGTAGACGTCGACGGAGCCGCCGGCCAGCGCGGCCTGCAGCGGATCGGCGTCGACCGCGACATCGTGCAGCACCTCGGCCAGCGCATCGCGCACCGCGGCGGGCACGACCACCGGCCGGACCGGCAGGCCGTAGGCCTTGGCGAACTCCCAGTCGCGCTGGTCGTGCGCGGGCACTGCCATCACCGCACCGGTGCCGTAGCCCATCAGCACGAAATTGGCGACGTAGATCGGCACGTCCTCGCCGGTGACCGGATGGATCGCCCACTGCCCGGTCGCCATGCCACGCTTTTCCTGGCCTTCCAGTTCCGCCTCGGACACGCCGCCCTGGCGCAGTTCGGCCAGGAAGGCCGCCAGCTCCCGATTGGTCTCGGCCGCCTTGAGCGCCAGCGGGTGCTCGCCGGCGATGCTGATGAAGGTCACGCCCATCAGCGTGTCGGGACGCGTGGTGTAGACGGTCAGCGGCGCCGGCTCGCCGTCGACCGCGAATGCGACCTCCAGGCCCTCGCTGCGACCGATCCAGTTGCGCTGCATGGTCTTGACCGATTCCGGCCAGCCGTCGAGCGTATCCAGGCCGTCGAGCAGTTCCTGCGCGTAGTCGGTGATCTTCAGGAACCACTGCGGGATCTCGCGCTTCTCCACCAGTGCGCCCGAGCGCCAGCCGCGGCCGTCGATGACCTGCTCGTTGGCGAGCACGGTCCGGTCGACCGGATCCCAGTTGACGACCGCGTTGCGGCGGTAGGCCAGGCCCTTCTTCATCAGCCGCACGAACATGCGCTGCTCGTGGACGTAGTAGTCGGGCTGGCAGGTGGCGAACTCGCGGCTCCAGTCGATCGCGTAGCCCAGCGCCTGCAGCTGGCCGCGCATGTGCGCGATGTTGGCGTAGGTCCACGTCGCCGGCGCGGTGCCATTCCTGATCGCGGCGTTCTCGGCCGGCAGGCCGAACGCGTCCCAGCCCATCGGCTGCAGCACGTTCTTGCCGGTCATGCGCTGGTAGCGGCTGATGACGTCGCTGAGCGTGTAGTTGCGCACGTGGCCCATGTGCAGCGAGCCCGACGGGTACGGCAGCATCGACAGGCAGTAGAAGGTCTCCCGGCCCGGCTGCTCGGTGACCTCGAAGGCGCGGCTGCCGGTCCAGAAGCGCTGGGCATCGGCCTCGACGCGGGTGGACTGGTAGGCGTTGGGCTCGGCGGCGGGATCGCTGGACACTGGCTTTTTCGACGGCGGAGGACAGCCGGCAAGCCTACCCCAGGGCCGGCGCGGCCGCCATCGCGCCTCGCATGCGGGCCAGGCCCCGGCCCTCCGCCTGTTAGACTGGTTTGATGCCTGAGCCATCTTCCCGCGTCCGATTCCTGCGCGTGCCAGCGGTCCTGCTGGCGCTCGTGCTGCTGCTCGGTGCCGCGATCGCGGCAGTGACCGGGGTCCGCGGCCTGGAACGGGCCAACCGTTCGCTCGAGCACAGCTACCTGGTCATCAACCTGCTCGTCTCGACCGAGGCCGCGCTGCACGAGGCCGAGGCCAAGGCACGCGGCTACCGCACCACCGGGCGCGAGGACTTCCGGCCGCAATACGGCGGCGCGGTCGCGCGCGCGGGCCAGCACAGCGGCCGCCTGATCCAGCTCACCGCCGACAACCCGTCACAGCAGGCGCGGGCGCGCCAGTTCGACGCCGCCGTACGCAACCATCTGCAGGAGATGGAGATCCTGTTCGACGACGCGAGGCTGGAGGCGCTGCAGGAGAGCGGCCGCGAGCGCCGGATCGACGCCAACCTGCGCCGCGTCGCCGGGATGACGGCGCTGCGACGCGACCTGATGGACGAGGAGTCGCGGTTGCTCGCCGAGCGCCAGGAGACCAGCCAGCGCCGGGCGATCCTGCTGGTCGGGTTCATCGTGCTGGCCTTCAGCGCCGCCCTGTGCCTGCTCGGCTTCCTGCTGTGGAGCCTGTTCCGCGAGAACCGCCGCAGCCGCACGCTCGAACGCGAGGCGCGCGACGCGGTGCGCGACCTGCAGGCGCTGTCCGAACAGCGCCGCACCCAGAGCGTCTACGCGGGCATGTTGCAGAGCTGCCAGAGCCGCGACGAGGTCGTCGCGCTGACCGCGCGGGCGGTCTCCGAACTGGTTCCCGGGTCGAGCGGGCGCTGCTACCTGGCACGCCCCTCGCAGAACTTCCTCGAAAGCGCCGGCAGCTTCGGCGAGCACCTGATCAGCAGCGACGACATCCTGACCCAGGACGACTGCTGGGCGCTGCGCCGCGGCCAGCCGCACTACGTGCGCGGCCGCAGCGGTGGCCTGCGCTGCGCCCACGTCGATGCCGACGCCCCCCTCGACGGCGTGTCCACGCTGTGCGTTCCGCTGGTCGCCCAGGGCCAGTCGCTCGGCATGCTGCACGTCAGCGGTCCCACCGGCACGGGCGATGGCGACAACGATGCCGCGATCCTCGTGTCGCTCGCGGAGCAGATGGCGATGGCGATCGCCAACCTGCAGCTGCGCGAGACGCTGCGCACGCAGTCGCTGCGCGATCCCCTGACCGCCCTGTTCAACCGGCGCTATCTCGAGGTCAGCATGGTGCGCGAGCTGCAACGCTGCGAACGTCGCGGCCTGCCGCTGTCGGTGCTGATGCTCGACGTCGACCATTTCAAGCGTTTCAACGACGCCCATGGCCATGCCGCGGGCGACGTCGTGCTGAGCCAGGTCGGCCGGCTGATCCAGGCCGGCGTGCGTACCGAGGACATCGCCTGCCGCTACGGCGGCGAGGAGTTCACCGTCGTCATGCCGGAACTCGATGCGCACAACGCCTGCCTGCGCGCCGAACAGATCCGCAGGGCGATCGAGATCTCGACCGTGCAGCATCTCGGCCAGACGCTCGGGCCGGTGACGATCTCGATCGGCATCGCCACGTTCCCGGGCGACGGCACCACGCCGGAAATGCTGCTGCAGGTCGCCGACGCGACGCTCTACCGCGCCAAGGCCGAGGGCCGCAACCGGGTGCTGCACGCCTCGCACGCGCCCTGACGACCCAGTCGTGCCGCGTGGACGCCCCCTGTGCGGCCAGCCTGCGCATGGACGTGCTTCAATCGCGGTTCCCTGCAGTCCACCGGAGACCCGCATGCCCAACCGGTTCCGCGTTCCCGCGTTCGCGCTGCTCGCGACCGCCCTGCTCGCCCCCGCCGCATCCGCGGCCGACCGGACGGCGCTGCACTGCGAACGCATGTTCGACGCGCGCGGCGGCCGGGTGCTCGGCACGCACACGATCGTGGTCGCCGACGGTCGCATCGAATCGGTGACGCCCGGGCGCGCGGATCCCGGTGACGATGCGGCATCGATCCGGCTCGACGGCCGCACCTGCATGCCCGGCTGGACCGACCTGCACGTGCACCTGGGCTCGCAGTCCGGCCCGCAGAGCTATTCGGAAGGCTTCCGGCTCGATCCCGTCGACTTCGCCTATCGCTCGGTCGGCTATGCCCGCAAGACCCTGCAGGCCGGCTTCACCAGCGTCCGCGACCTCGGCGGCGAGGTCGCACCGCACCTGCGCGACGCGATCGCGCAGGGCCTGGTCGAGGGGCCGCGGATCTTCGCCGCCGGCAAATCGATCGCGACCACCGGCGGGCATGCCGACCCCAGCAACGGCTACAACTCGATGCTCTCGCACCTGATGGGACCGCCCGGCCCGACCGAGGGCGTCATCAACTCGATCGACGACGCGCGCCAGGCCGTGCGCCAGCGCTACAAGGACGGCAGCGACGTGATCAAGATCACCGCGACCGGTGGCGTGCTGAGCTACGCGCGCAGCGGCGATGCGCCGCAGTTCACCGTCGACGAAGTGCAGGCGATCGTCGACACCGCGCAGGACTACGGCTATCGCGTCGCCGCGCATGCGCACGGCACCGAGGGCATGAAGCGCGCGGTGCTCGCCGGCGTGACCAGCATCGAGCACGGCACGCACATGGACGACGAGGTCATGCGGCTGATGAAGCAGCGCGGCACCTGGTACGTGCCGACGATCTACGCCGGCCGATTCGTCGCCGACAAGGCGAAGGAACCGGGCTACTTCCCCGAGGTGGTACGCCCGAAGGCGGCGACGATCGGCGCCCAGATCCAGGACACCGCCGCCCGCGCCTACCGCGCCGGCGTGCCGATCGCGTTCGGCACCGACCAGGGCGTCGGCCCGCATGGCGACAACGCGCGCGAGTTCGTCTACATGGTCGAGGCCGGCATTCCGGCGGCGTACGCGCTGCAGTCGGCGACCCTGCATGCTGCCAGCGTGCTCGGCGTCGACGACCAGGGCGTCATCGAGCCCGGCCGCCGCGCCGACATCATCGCGATGCCGGGCGATCCGGTCGCCGACATCAATGCGGTGCTGGGGGTCGACTTCGTCATGAAGGACGGCCGCGTGCATCGTACGCCGGATGCGGACGGCACCGCGCACGATTGAGCCATACCACTGGCAGCCCCTCCTGTGGGAGGGGGGGGGGGGGGGGGGGGGGGGGGGGGGGGCGGGGCGCGGCCGCCGCGGCCGCGGCCCCCCCCCCCCCCCCCCCCCCCCCCCCCCCCCCCCCGCCCCCCCCCCCCCCCCCCCCCCGCCCCCCCCCCCCCCCGCTCCCACAAAACATCCGATCAACGCACGGGCGGCACGCGCCAGGCCAGCAACAGCGTCCACGCCGCCCACGCGGCCAGCACCACGCGCGGGCCGAAGATGGGCCCGAGCAGGACCGGCGCCAGCAGGCAGAGCGCGCCGATCGCCAGCGCCGGCCAGCGCACCGCGCGCATCGCGATGCCCGACAGCAGCGCGCCTGCGCCGAAGGCCAGCAACCAGGCCATCCACGCGGTCGCATGCAGGCGGCTGCTGCCGGCGTCGAGCGCCTCGGGATCGAGCGGCAGCAGGCCTTGCGCGGCGAACGCGAGCGACGCCAGCAACAGCAGGCGCAAGGCAATGCCCGCCGGCATGCCGAGCGACGGCGCCGCCGCCCGCAGGCGGATCGCCACCCACGCGAGCAGCAGGCCGGGCGCGATCCAGGCCAGCAGGTTGAACAGCCACGCCAGCGGCATCCCGCTCGCGCCCGACCACGCCAACGGCGCGGCGGCAGGCACCGCATTGGCCATCGCGAAGACCAGCCACGCAAGCCATGTGCAGGCGTGGGCCAGGACGACCAGGGGCAGCAGGCGCGGCCGCGTCACGCCGCCCACCGGAACACGCCCTCGACGCCCACGCCGAACGTCCGCGCAATCCGGAACGCCAGTTCCAGCGAAGGCGCATAGCGCCCCGCCTCCAGCGCGATGATCGTCTGCCGGGTGACCTGGCAGGCATCGGCCAGCGCCTGCTGGGTCATCTCGCCATGCTCGAAGCGCAGGCGCCGGATCTCGTTGGCGATCGGGGTGCCGGTCATCGGACGCGCCTCATCGACGATTGCGCGCGTAGGCCATCGCGACCGCCGCGTGGCCCGCGAGGTTGGCGACGATCACGCCCAGCAACAGCGCGCCCGGCAGGCGCAGCTCGACATCCAGCAACAGCGCGCGCGACGCCGGCAAGGCCGATGCGAATGCCAGCCCGACCGTCCACGCACTGGCAACGAACCGGAACGCACGGTCGCCTTGCGCCAGGAACACCGCGTCCCGCTCGTCCTCGAGCACGCCGCGACGGCGCTCGGCATCGGCCAGCGCACGACGCCGGAACCAGTGCGACAGCAGCAGCACGCCCGCCACGCTGGCCAGCGGAAACGGGCTGGGGGCGACGACGCCCGTCATCAGCGTCCACGCCGCAAGGCAGGCCGCGCCGAGGGCAGCGCCCCGTGCGTAGCGCTCACCGAACGCCTGGACTTCGGACTGCAGATGATCGACCGCCATGCGTGTTTCCTCCAACAGACATCAGGTCAAGAAGAATTTACATTCCGGCTTCGCCATGTCAACTATTTTTGACATGCTTGTATCCTGCGCATCCGCCGCCATCCTTCGGGATCGCGCCCGGCGCATTTCTCTTCCAACGGACTCCCGCATGCTTCTCGACGGCAACGCCCCCGCTCCCGCTGCACTTCCCCACGTCTTCGACGCGACCACCGCGACCTTCGAGACCGAGGTCCTGCAGGCGTCGTTGCAGACGCCGGTCCTGATCGATTTCTGGGCCGAATGGTGCGGGCCGTGCAAGTCGCTGGGGCCGGTGCTGGAAAAGCTGGCGGCCGAGTACAACGGCGCGTTCGTGCTGGCCAAGGTCGATGTCGACAAGGAACAGCAGATCGCGGCCGCGTTCCAGATCCGCTCGGTGCCGACGGTGTTCCTGGTGGTCGGCGGCCAGCCCGTCGACGGCTTCCCGGGCGCGCTGCCCGAGGGCGAGGTCCGCGAATTCCTGAAGCGCCATGGCATCGAACCGGCCGAAGTCGATCCCGTCGAAGACGCGGCGCCGGCGCCGCTGGATCCGGCCGCCGAAGTCGCGCGTCTGCGCGATGCGGTCGCTGCCGAGCCCGACAAGGCAGAACTCAAGCTCGACCTCGCACTCGCATTGCTGCAGACCGGATCAACCCAGGACGCCGAGACGCTGCTCGACGGTCTGCCGGCGAACCTCGCGACCGACGACCGCGCGGTCAAGGCACGCGCGCGTCTCGGCTTCGCCACCGTGCTGGCCGGCGCGCCGTCGATCGATGCGCTGCAGGCCGCGCTCGACGCCGATGCCGGCGATCTGCGCGCGCGCCATCTGCTCGGCGTGCAGCACATCGTCGCCGGCGACACCGAAGCCGGCCTCGAACAGTTCATCGAACTGCTGCGCCGCGACCGCGATTTCGACGAGGGCCTGCCGCGCAAGGCGCTGATCGATGCCTTCCGCATCATCGAGGACGCCGAACTCGTCGGCCGCTACCGCCGCAGGATGGCGTCGCTGCTGTTCTGATCCGGCGCGCCTCCGGGCGCTTCCGTACAGCGGCGTATGGCAAGATCGGCGTCCCCTCGCCGATCGCCTGCCATGACTCCACGCCGTTTCCGCCTGCTGATGAACCTGTGGCCGCCGTTCCTGTTCGCGGGCATCCGCGTGACCCGGATCGACGACGGCTTCCGCCACGCGCGCGTCGAACTGCGCCAGCACTGGTTCAACCGCAACTACGTCGGCACGCACTTCGGCGGCAGCCTGTTCGCGATGACCGATCCGTTCTGGATGATCATGACGCTGCGCGCGCTGGGCAGGGACCACGTGGTCTGGGACAAGGCTGGCGAAATCGAGTTCATCCGCCCCGGCCGCGGCACCGTGCACGCGGTCTTCGATCTCGACGAGGCGACGGTCGAGACGATCCGCACCGCGACCGCCGACGGCAGCAAGCACCTGCACTGGTTCACGACCGACGTGCTCGACGCCGCGGGCGAACCCGTCGCCCGCATCCGCAAGCAGGTCTACGTGCGCCGCAAGCGGCGCGGCGCTCAGTCCGACGCGGGCGACGCCTCGACCAGATAGGGCGGTAGCAGCAGCCAGCATGGCGCGTCGCGGATGCTGGCCGGGGCAGCCTCGTATCCGGGAATCCGATCGGTATGCTGTCGGGCCGCCGGGACTGCCTGTCTCGCCCGCGTACCACTTCGGTCGCCTGGCTGCACCACGCCGCACGACACGCCCGCTTCCACCGCCTGAATCCCGATGCTCCGACTCACCGACCTCAAACTGCCCCTCGACCACGACGACGCGGCGCTGCCTGCCGCGATCGTCGCGCGCCTGGGCATCCACGCCGACGAACTCACCGGCTTCACCGTGGCCAGGCGCAGCTACGACGCGCGTCGGCGCGGGGCGATCGTGCTGATCTATTCGGTCGACGTGGACACGCCGCGCGAGGCCGACATCCTGCAGCGGCTGGCGTTCGATCCCGAGGCCGCGGCGGCAGGCGATCAGGTCGATGGCGCCGTGGCCAGTGGCAGCGGCAAGGTCGGCACGTCCCCGGACACTGCATATCGGTTCGTCGCCCGCGCCGGCGATGCCCTGCCGCTGCGTCCGCTGGTGATCGGCACCGGGCCCTGCGGCCTGTTCGCGGCGCTCGTGCTCGCGCAGATGGGATTCCGCCCGATCGTGCTGGAGCGCGGCAAGGCGGTGCGCGAACGCACCGTGGACACGTTCGGGCTGTGGCGGAAGAAGGTGCTGAACCCCGAGTCCAACGTGCAGTTCGGCGAAGGCGGCGCGGGCACATTTTCCGACGGCAAGCTCTACAGCCAGATCTCCGACAAGCGCCACCACGGCCGCAAGGTGCTGACCGAGTTCGTCGCCGCCGGTGCGCCCGAGGAAATCCTCTACGTCAGCAAGCCGCACATCGGCACGTTCCGGCTGGTGTCGATGGTCGAGCACATGCGCGCCACGATCGAATCGCTGGGCGGCGAGATCCGGTTCTCCAGCCGCGTCGACGATCTGCTGGTCGAGACCGATGCCGACGGCGTGCGCCATGTGCGCGGGGTGACGCTCGCCGACGGCGAAGCGATCCGCAGCGACCACGTGGTCATGGCGCTGGGCCACAGTGCGCGCGACACCTTCGCCATGCTGCACGCGCGCGGCGTGTTCCTCGAAGCGAAGCCCTTCTCCATCGGCTTCCGCATCGAACATCCGCAGTCGCTGATCGATGCCGCGCGCTTCGGCCCGCAGGCCGGCCATCCGCTGCTCGGCGCGGCGGACTACAAGCTGGTGCACCACGCGCGCAACGGCCGCTCGGTCTACAGCTTCTGCATGTGCCCGGGCGGCACCGTGGTCGCGGCCGCCAGCGAGCCGGGCCGCGTGGTGACCAATGGCATGAGCCAGTACTCGCGCAACGAGCGCAACGCGAACGCAGCAATCGTCGTCGGCATCGCCCCCGCGGACTTCCTGCCGTATGCGCCCGAAGGCGGGCCGCTGGCCGGCATCGCGCTGCAGCGTCACTGGGAGTCGAACGCGTTCGCACTCGGCGGTGGCGAATACGAAGCGCCGGGGCAACTGGTCGGCGATCTATTGGCCGGGCGCGCGTCGAGCGCCTTCGGCAGCGTGGTGCCGTCCTACACGCCGGGCGTGCGCCTGGGCGACCTGTCGAGCGCGCTGCCCGAGTACGCGATCACCGCAATCCGCGAAGCGCTGCCGGCGTTCGATCGCCAGCTGCGCGGATTCGCGATGCACGATGCGGTGCTGACCGGCGTGGAAACGCGTACGTCCTCGCCGCTACGCATCACCCGCCATGCCGATGGCCAGAGCCTGAACACGCGCGGGCTGTTCCCGGCCGGCGAAGGCGCGGGCTACGCCGGCGGCATCCTGTCGGCAGGCGTGGACGGCATCAAGGCGGCCGAGTCGGTGGCGATGGCGCTGGTCGCAGCCGGGCACGCACGCGCGGCCTGACGGACGCGCGACACACGGCTCCCGCATCGCGGGCCGAACGACCACCGCGTCGGACCCGGAAACGCATCACACCGTTTTCCGGCGCGCCCTCGGTATGCTGTGCGACGCACAGGGGGAACCATGCCGTACACGCCAAGCGGGCTTGATTCGACGGCCTTTCCGGACATTGCCGGTTACCGCCTGCTGCGCATCGTCGGGCACGGCGGCATGGCCACGGTCTATCTCGGTACGCAGCTGTCGCTGGGTCGCGACGTGGCGATCAAGGTCATGCGGCCCGAGGCGCTGGCCGACGAAGTGAGCCGCCGCCGTTTCGAGAACGAGACGCGCACGATCGCCCGGCTCGAGCATCCCAACATCGTCGGCATCCACGAGGTCGGCCGCACCGATGCCGGCCTGCCGTGGTACGCGATGCCCTATCTGCCGCACGGCCATCTGGGCAGCCGCGATCTCACCGGCGACCACACCCGCGTGCGCGACGTGCTGCGCGCCCTGTTGTCGGCGCTGGCGTACGCGCATGCGCGCGGCGTGATCCATCGCGACGTCAAGGCCGAGAACGTGCTGTTCGACGAAGCCGACCGTCCGCTGCTGGCGGATTTCGGCATCGCCCTGCGCCGCGGCTACGGCACCCGGGTGACGATGGTCGGGCTGGCCGTCGGCAGCACCGCCTACATGGCGCCGGAACAGGCGCGCGGCCAGCAGGTCGACTTCCGCGCCGATCTCTACAGCGTCGGCGTGCTGGCCTGGGAGATGCTCAACGGCAGCCTGCCGTACCAAGGGGAAGACGCGCTCTCGATGGCGATCGCGCATGCCCAGAACCCGATTCCGCGCCTGTCGCCGCCGCTGCGCCACTGGCAGCGCTTCATCGATCGCGCCCTGGCCAAATCGCCCGGCCGCCGCTTCGCCGATGCCCACCAGATGCTGGAGGCGCTGGCGCAGGTGCCGCAGCGCGACGGCAAGCGCGAACCGACGATCGAGCGCACGTTCCGTCGCGTCGGCGAAGGCGCCCGCCGGATCGGCGATGCTGCGCAGCGGATGTCGCCGATGCTGTGGATTCCGGCGGTGCTGGTCGTCGCGGCCGGCATCGGCTTTCTGCTGCGTCCATCCAACGCACCGGACAACGATGCGGCCGTTTCCGGGCGCGCGCTCGCCGCCGGCAGTACGGCGACGCCCGTCGATGCCGAGGGGCTCGCCCATGACGACGCACGCACGCCAGCGGCCGTGGTCGCGGCAGACGAACCCGCGACACCGCAGGCCGCGCCGGTCTCGGCCTCCGACCGCCACCTCGGCGATGCCGAGCGCCAGTTGCGCGCCGGCCAGCTGGCGTCGCCCGCCGGTGCGAATGCCTTCGAATCGCTGACCCGCGCCTGGCAGGCCGATCGCGAACACCTGCGCTTCGCGCCGCTTTCAGGCCGTGCGATCGATGCAGCCGGTGCGCGCGCCACTGCATTGATCGCCAAGGGCGACCACGACGCTGCGAGCGCGATCCTCGGCGCCGCGCGCCAGCACGCGATTGCCACCGGCCAGGCCGAGGGCGAGGCGATGCGCCGGCTGCGGTCCCGCGTCGACGACGCGCTCGAAGCCCGCATCGGCCAGGCGGTCGCCGATGTGGATCGCGGTGAGGCGGTCGCAAGCCTGGCCTCGGCCGAAGCCGTCGGCCTCGATGCCGCCGCGACGTCCCGCCTGCGTCGCCAGGCCATGACCATTCCCGATGTCGCCGCACTGGCCGCCAGCGTCGCCGGCGGCGCACGCGTGATCCGCAGCAGCGATGGCGTGTACGCGATCTCCAACGCGCCGGTCAGCCGCGCGGACTACGCCGTCTTCGTCGCCGAGACCGGTCACAAGTCGGCCGCATGCCGCGCCCGCGGCTCGGTGCTGCGTGCGTTGTCGCCCAGGGACTGGGAGAACCCCGGTTTCGACCAGTCGCCGTCCGACCCGGTGGTCTGCGTGTCCTGGCACGACGCGGTGGACTACGCCCGCTGGCGCAGCGAGCGCGAGGGCCGCAGCATCGTCGTCGCGTCGACCGCGCAGGGCGCCAGCGTCGCCACGCGCGCCGTCGGCCCGGCCGAGTGGCGCAGCGATTGCGCGGCCGCGTGCAAGGACCGCGTCGCCGCCGGCCACAGCCAACGCGACGACCTGACCAGCCGTGCGCTCGATCCGCGCCGCGGCTACGACGATGTCGGCTTCCGGCTCGCACATCTGCCTTGATGCCGGCGGCCGCGCAGCGTCCCCCGCGCGCCACGCTTCCGCGGTTCAGTCGTGGAGCGCATCATGTCGCGCTCCCCACCCCACCCGTGGATTCCAATGAGTGCCCACACCCTGGGCGGACGCCTGCAGCGTCTGTTCCTCACCGGCCTGCTGACCCTGCTGCCGATCTGGCTGACCTGGATCGTCGTCAAGTTCGTCTTCGTGCTGCTGTCCAACATCAGCACGCCCTGGGTCGCGCCGCTGTCGCACGAGATTGCCGCGGGCTTTCCGAATTCGATGGGCTGGGCCAACGCGGCGTCCGTGCAGGCCACGATCGCGATGCTCGCCACGATCGCGCTGATCCTCGGCGTGGGCTGGCTGGCGCGGCGCGTCATCGGCCAGCGGATGCTCTCGTGGGTCGATGCGCTGGTACGCCGTATCCCGCTGGCCAACATCATCTATTCCAGCGCGCGCAAGCTGCTCGACATCCTGCAGACCAAGCCCGACGGCACCCAGCGCGTGGTGCTGATCGACTTTCCGCACAGCCAGATGAAATCGGTCGGTTTCGTGACCCGGGTGATCCGCGAACAGGGCACCGGCCGAGAGCTCGCCGCGGTCTATGTGCCGACCACGCCGAATCCGACGTCGGGGTATCTGGAAATCGTGCCGCTGGAGAAGATCACGCCGACCGACTGGACTGTCGACCAGGCGATGAGCTTCATCATCTCCGGTGGCGCGGTCGCGCCGGACACGATCCCGTTCGACCCGCCCCCGGCGCCATCGCCGGACGCGCCACCGAAGGATGCGCCCGCGCCCTGACCACGTGACCTCCGGCCCTTGCCGGTCGCGCACCGCGTTCGCCAGCATCGCCCCCGACACCCCCTGGAGCCCGACATGAAGCAGCCGCACGTTCTCGCCATCGCCGTCGTCCTCGCCGCCGGCAGCGGACTCGCAGGCTGCACCCGCGACGCGCCGGCACAGGCTGCCGCAGCCACCCTCGCCGAGGTGCCGGCCGAGGATGCCGCGGCGCGCGCCGCGCGGCTGACGACGCTGTATGCCGAGTACTGGGAAGAACTGCTGAAGCTCAACCCGATCCAGGCGACCTTCCAGGGCGACACCCGCTACAACGATCAGCTGCCGGATTTCGGCAGCGCCGAGTATCGCGAGCAGGTGCGCAGCTTCAACCAACGCTGGCTCGAGACCGTCGAGGCGATCGGCTGCGAAGGCCTGCAGGGCCAGGATCTGCTGAGCTATCGCATCTTCGTCGACGAGCGCCGCAACACGCTCGACGGCGAGCGCTTCCCCGACTGGATGATGCCGGTCGACCAGATGGGCAGCATCGTCAGTTACTCGGTGCTGCTGGGCTCGGGTTCGAACGCGCAGCCGTTCGCGACCGTCGCCGACTACGAGGCCTGGTTGCGCCGCGCCGCGCGCATCCCGGTGCTGCTCGACACCGAGATCGCCAACATGCGCGCCGGCATCGAGGCCAATGTCGTGCAGCCGCGCGTGGTGATGGAAAAGGTACTGCCGCAGTTCGACGCGATCCTCGTCGACGACGTGGAAAAAAGCCCGTTCTGGGGCCCGGCCGCGAAGTTCCCGGACGGGGTCCCCGAAGCCGATCGCGAGCGCCTGACCGCCGCGTTCCGCACGCTGATCACCGAACAGCTCAATCCCGCGATCCAGCGCCAGCGCGACTTCATCGCCACCGACTACCTCCCGCATGCGCGCGACAGCGTGGGCCTCGACGCCCTGCCCGACGGCATGGCCTGGTACGCGTTCTCGGCGAAACAGCAGACCACGTCCGACCTGACGCCCGAGGCGATCCACCAGATCGGTCTCGACGAAGTGGCGCGCATCCACGCGCAGATCCGCGGCGTCATGGCGGAAACGAAGTTCGAAGGATCGCTGCAGGATTTCTTCCGCTTCATGCAGACCGACCGCCGCTTCGAGTTCCGCTCCGAGGCACAGCTGCTCGCGCACTACCGCGCCATCGAACGGAAGATCGAGGCCAAGGTGCCCGACCTGTTCTCGCTGACGCCCCGGGCCGGCTTCGAGATCCGTCCGATCGAAGCCTTCCGCGCCGCCTCGGCCGCGGGCGGCGAGTACATGAGCCCCAGCGAGGACGGCAGCCGTCCGGGCATCTTCTACGTCAACACCTTCGACCTGCCCACGCGCAAGCGCTGGGACGCCGAAGACCTGTTCCTGCACGAGGCCATTCCCGGCCATCACTTCCAGCTCGCGCTGCAGCAGGAACTCACCGACCTACCCGCGTTCCGCCGTTTCGGCGGCGAGACCGCGTACATCGAAGGCTGGGGCCTGTATGCCGAGAGCCTGGGCAGGGAACTTGGCCTCTACACCGATCCCTACGACTACTTCGGCCGGCTGCAGGGCGAACTGTGGCGCGCGGTGCGCCTGGTCGTCGACACCGGCCTGCACAGCAAGGGCTGGACGCGCCAGCAGGTGCTCGACTACATGTTCGAGAACTCGTCGGTCAGCGAACCCGACGCGATCGCCGAAGCCGAGCGCTACATCGCCTGGCCGGGCCAGGCACTGGCCTACAAGATCGGCGAACTCAAACTGCAGGAACTGCGCAAGCGCAGCGAAGCCGCGCTGGGCGAGGCGTTCGACATCCGGGAATTCCACGCCGAAGTGCTGAAGGACGGCGCACTGCCGTTGCCGTTGCTGGAGGCGAAGATCGACGCGTGGATCGCGGCGCAGCGCGGGCGGGCGGATGACCAGCCGGTCACGACGGCGCCGTCGGGTGTGGAGTCGTAAGGCTGGCCTCGCGAACGCGGGTTGGAACGTGGGCGCACTGACACGCCTTGCAGCTTTCAACCTCGTCGTCCCAGCGGCTTTCAACAGACGAAAGTCTGGTGAAAGCCGCTGGGGCGACGGTCGGGGCGAACCGATGTTTCCCGAGTTGAGCGCCTCTCGCACGCTCCTGTTTGCCGCACAAAGTCACTGGATCCCGGCTTTCGCCGGGATGACGAGATACTTCGGAAACGCATGGCGCTCGCGAATCCATCCAACTCCGTCATCCCGGCGAAAGCCGGGATCCAGCGACTCGGCTCCGAAGAATGAAGCGATGTCCATGTGCACGGCGATCCGTACGGCGTATACCGCGCATTGCCGCACCGCCGCTTGCCCACCTGCACCTGCCGCGCGATGCTGCACGTCGGCTCGCGCTGGGGAGGCGCCATGATCCGCACGATGTTCTCGGTGATGCTCGGCATGGTCGTCGCCATGATGGTGATGCTCGGGCTGGAGTTCGTCGGCACGTGGATGTTCCCGATGCCCGCCGGCCAGCTCGCCATGGAAGCGGACCTTGCCGAGATCGTCGCCAATGCGCCGACCGGCAAGCTCGTCTGGGTGCTGCTCGGCTGGCTGCTCGCCGCGGTCTGCGGCGGCTGGGTCGCGGCACGCGTCGCGCGCGCGCACCGGATGGGCGCGGCGATCGCGGTCGGCGTGCTGATCGTGCTCGGTGTGCTGGGCAACGCCTGGATGCTGCCGCATCCACTGTGGATGACCCTGCTCGGCGTGATCGGCCCGATTCCACTCGCGTGGTGCGGCGGCCGGCTCGCACTGCGTCGCGCACGCGCCGACACGCCCACCTGAGGACGAGGACATCCCATGCAGGCATCGCTGCTGACCACGCTGCTGTTGCCGCTCGCGCTCGGCGTGATCATGTTCGGACTGGGCCTGGGCCTGACGCTCGACGATTTCCGTCGCGTCGCGCGGTATCCGCGCGCGATACTGATCGGTCTCGCCTTGCAGATCGGCGTGTTGCCCTGGGCGGCGCTCGGGCTCGCCCTGCTGTTCCGTCTGCCGCCCGAACTCGCGGTCGGCCTGATGCTGCTGGCCGCATCCCCGGGCGGCGCGACCGCGAACATCTACAGCCACATCGCGCGCGGCGACGTGGCGCTCAACATCACCCTGACCGCGGTCAACAGCGTGCTGTGCCTGGTCACGCTGCCGGTCATCCTCAACCTGTCGCTGGAATGCTTCCTCGGCGCCGGCCAGTACGTGCCACCGCCGACGCGCAAGATCGTCGAGGTCGCGCTGATCATCCTGCTGCCGGTCGGCATCGGCATGGCGGTGCGCGCGTTCGCCAGCGGGTTCGCATCGCGCATGGACAAGCCGATCCGGCTGCTGTCGGTGGTCGTGCTGGCGCTGCTGATCGTCGCGGCCGTCGCCAGCACCTGGGACACGCTGCTGGCCTACTTCGCCACCGTGGGGCTGGCCTGCCTGCTGTTCAACCTCGTCAGCATGGGCGCCGGCTACGCGGCGCCGCGTGCGCTGAAGCTGCCACGGCGGCAGGCGATCGCGATCGCGATGGAGATCGGCATCCACAACGGCACGCTGGCGATCTTCATCGCGCTCAACGTGCTCGGCAACGCGACGATGTCGGCGCCGGCCGCGGTCTACAGTCTGCTGATGTTCGTCACCGCCGCCGCGTTCGCCGCGTGGCTCAACCGCCCCGCCGCGCGCGACGCGAACGCAACCGCCTGAGGCGGTTGCAGGATGCGGCATACGCGGCAGACTGTGCATCCGTCTGCCGCTGGAATTCCGATGCGCCCGTCCCTGCTCGCCGCTTCGCTTGCCATCGTGCTGGCCTCGTCCGTGCTGCCTGCAGGCGCAGTGGAACCGCCGCTGCCGCAGCTCGAGGCCTACACGGTGCGCGAGTCGTGGCGCCAGCCGATCGCGCCGGTGCGCATCGCCGACCGCACCTGGCAGATCGGCACGGCCGGCCTGACCGCGTTGCTGGTCGTCACCGATGACGGCGCGGTGCTGATCGACGCTGGCATGCCGCAGGCCGCGGACGCGCTGCTGGCCAACATGGCGCGGCTGGAGATCGCACCCGCCGACCTGCGCCTGCTGCTGTCGAGCCACGCGCACGCCGACCATGCCGGTCCCTTCGCCGCACTCAAGCGCCGCACCGGCGCGCACCTCGTCGCCAATGCGGAATCGGCCGCGCTGTTCGCGCGCGGCGGCACCGACGATCTGCACTTCGGCGACGACATCGCCTACCCGCCGGTGCAGACCGACCGCATCGTCATGGACCACGAAGTCGTTTCGCTGGGCGGCATCGATTTCAAGGTGCATTTCGTTCCCGGCCACACGCCGGGCAGCGTCGCCTTGACCTGGGCCGATACCCGCGAGGGCCGTCCGGTGCGCATCGCCTATGTCGACAGTCTCAGCGCGCCGGGCTACCGGCTGCAGGGCAATCCGCGTTATCCGCGACTGGTCGAGGATTATCGCCGCACCTTCCAGACCGTACGCAGCCTGCCCTGCGATCTGCTGCTGACGCCGCATCCGGAGGCGAGTGGCTGGGATTACGCGGCCGGCGATGCGGCGGCTGCGCAGGCACTGACGTGCGCGGCGTATGCGGATGGCGCGGAAACGCGATTCGAGGCGCAACTGGCGGAGGCGCAGGCGACGTCGCGTTGAGCGTGCGTTCGAAGAAACACGGACGCTCGCGGATCGCGGCGCGATCGACAGGGCATTGATGGGTCCGCTGCACGCCCCCCTACGGTTTCACACGCCGCATCTTCCTGTGGCGGCCGGTGGGGGGGGGCGCGGGGGGGGGCGCGGGGGGGCGCCCCCCGCCCCCCCCCCGCGCGCCCCCCCCCGCTCCCACAGAACGCCGTTCCAAACGAAAGGCCCCGTTCGAATACAGGGCCTTTCTTGACGCAACACGGACTCACTCGCCGCTGCCGAAGGTCCCGTAGGTCTTCAACTGCTCGGCGACCGCGGTATCGCCAACCACGACGATGCTCTGCTGCTTCGGGTCGAAGAACTCGCGCGCGACCGACTGCACCTGGGCCGCGGTCACATTGTTGACCTTCTCGACATAGCTGCTGAGGTAGTCGGCAGGACGCCCCAGCAACCAGTTGCCGGCGAGCGCGGAGGCGACCGCGTACTGCAACTGGTTCTGGAACAGGTAGGTGCCGGCGGTGAAGCGCTTGGCGCGCTGCAGTTCGTCGGCGGGCACCGCCTGCGTGCGCATCTGCTCGAACTCCTTGAGGAATTCGCCGATCGCGGCCCCGGTCACTTCGTTGCGCACGTCGGCCTGGGCCTGGAACGCGCCGCCCTCCGCGCGCAGGCCGAAGCTGCTGCCGGCGCCGTAGGTATAGCCCTTGTCCTCGCGCAGATTGCGCATCAGCCGGCTGTCGAAGCCGCCACCGAGGATGGTGTTGGCCAGCGCTGCGGGAATCGCGCGCTCGTCGTCGGCATCGAAGGCCGGGCGGCCGATGCGCACCGCCGACTGCACGCTGTTCTGGCGCGGCACCAGCACGAACTGCGGACCCTTGGGATACGCCGGCGCGGCGACGTCGGCGATCGGTTCACCACGGCCATGCCAGTCGCCGAACATGCGCTCGGCCAGTGCCCTGGCGGCGTCCGGCGTCACCGGCCCCGCGATCACCAGCAGGGCGTGGTCGGGACGGAAACGCGCCGTGTGCGCAGCCTTCAATCCATCGATATCCGTGCCGGCGATCGCGGCTTCGGTCGGCAGCGTGTTGCCATACGGATGGTCGCCGAACAGCACGCGGCCCATCGCACGGTTGGCCTGGTAGCTCGGCTGCGCCTGCGCGGCCTTCAGGCTCTGCAGGGCATTGGTCTTCGCCAGTTGCACTTCGTTGGCGGGGAACGCCGGGTGGCGCACCACGTCGGCGAACAGCGCCGCCAGCGGTTCGGCCGACGACGACAATGCGGACGCGCTGACGACCAGGCCGTCGCTGCTGGCACTGGCGCCGAGCGAGCCGCCGAGGCGCTCGAGTTCCTCGGCGATCTGCACCGAGCTGCGCGTGGCGGTGCCTTCGCGCAACAGGCCGGCCAGCAGGTTCGACATGCCCGGCAACTGCGCCGGATCGCTGGCGAGCCCGCCGCGGACGGCGAGTACGTAGTCGACGCGCGGCAGGCCGCCCTGGCGCGGCAGCACCCAGACGGTCAGGCCGTTGTCGAGCGTGTGTTCGACGAGGCCGAGTTCGGGCAGCGGCCTGTCGGCGCCGTAATCCGGCAGGCCGGCAGGCAGTTCGGTCGGCGGCGCGGTAACGGGCGGCGCGCCGGCGGCGGCAGGCTGCTGCGCATGGGCCGCGCTGGCGAGCAGGCAGGCGCCGAGCAGCAGTGCGAGCGGACGCAGGCCGCGGGTCGGAATGTGGTGCTTGTCCATGTCGATCTCCTCAGTCCTGCGCCGGTGCGGCAACGGGCGCCGGCGCGGCCGGCGGGGCGATGCCGCGCGCAGGCGCCAGCGCCGCGGGCACGCGGTCGATGACGGTGCGATTGGCATCGGTCAGATAGGTCTTCGCCACACGCTGCACGTCGGCGACGGTGACCGCCTGCACCCACTCGGGCACCTTGTTGAGCGTCCCGGCATCGCCCCACAGCAGCTGCGCCTTGGCGAGCTCGTCGGCACGCGAGATGAAGGGTTCGAGACCGTTGACGTAGTCGGCCAGCAGCTTGGTCTTGGCCGCAGCCAGGGTGTCGGCCGGCACGCCCTCGGCGACGATGCGCGCGACTTCCTCGTCGACCGCGCCCAGCACCGCGTCCGGCTCGACGTCGGGCTTGTACAGCGCGAACAGGGTCAGCAGCGTCGGGCCGTCGTAGTCCCAGGCATGGCCCAGCGGCCAGCCCAGTCCACCGTCGATGTTGAGCAGCTGCTCGCGGCCCTTGACCAGCCCCTGGTACAGGCGCGAGGCGCTGCCGCCGGCCAGCAGCTGCGACAGCACGGCCATCGGCGCGTGGTCGGCGCTGCCGCGCGCGGGCATCTTCCAGCCCACGGCGAGCGCGGGCACCTGCGCCAGCGCATCGCTCTGCGCCTCGCGCCTGCCTTCGGTGTTCAGCGGCTCGGACACGTCGGGACGCGCCGGCGTCGCCCGCGCCGGGATGTCGCCGAAGTAGTCCTCGACCAGGGCGAAGGCTTCCTCGGCCGAGATGTCGCCGGCGATGCCGATGACCGCGTTGTTCGGGCCGTAGTAGTCGCGGTGGAAGGCCTCGACGTCGGCGAGCGTCGCGCCTTCGAGATCCTGGAAGCTGCCGTAGCCGTCGTGCGCGTTCGCCCACTTGGAGAACGCCAGGCGGTTGATGTCGAACACGAAGAACAGGCCGTAGGGCTGGTTCTGCACGTTGACGCGGATCTCCTCCTTGACCACGTCCTGCTGGTTCTTGAGGTTCTGCTCGGAGAAATCCAGCGTCTTCATGCGGTCCGCTTCGAGCCACAGGATGGGCGCGAGCGCGGAGACCGGCGCGGTCTCGATGTAGTTGGTGTAGTCGGGACGCGTGGAGCCGTTGAGCCGGCCGCCGCCGCCCTGGATCACGCGGTCGAACGTGCCCTTGGGCGCGACCGGCGTGCCCTGAAACATCAGGTGTTCGAACAGGTGCGCGAAGCCGGTGCGGTTCTCGGGTTCGAGGCGCATGCCCACGTGATAGACCACGCTGACGCCGACGGTCGGCGAGCTGCGGTCTTCGGACACGACGACGGTCAGGCCGTTGTCGAGGGTCTTCGTTTCGATCGGCAGACGCCAGTCGGCCTGCTGCGCGGCCGCGGGCGCGGCCAGCATCGCGAGCAGCACGCATGCGCCACCCAGTCCTGCGAGTCGTTTCATGGTCGGGTTCCCTGTCCGCCCCGCTCCCCGGGGCACGAAACCCCGACTATAAGTCGCGCGGCCGCGCTTGCGCGTGCGGATGGTCATGCACGCCGCGCGCGGCGACGACTCGGAACGTCCATGCCCCAGACGTCGCGCGCCAGGTCGCGGCAATGTGCTCCGGCGCGATGCCGGCCCGCGTCGATCTACTTCGGCGCGTCGACCCCGGTTTCGGCATCGTCGAGCCCGACATTGCTGCGCGCCGACTCGTAGATCTCGCGGTCCAGCAGCCCGGTCTCGCGCGCCACCAGCACCGGCACCAGCATCTGCCCGGTGACGTTGGTCATCGTGCGCATCATGTCGAGGATGCGGTCGATCGCCAGCAGCAGGCCCAGGCCTTCCAGCGGCAGCCCGGCGGCCGACAGCACCACCGTCGCCATGACCACCGCCGTACCCGGCACGCCGGCGGTGCCGAAGCTGCCGAGCACCGAGGCCAGCAGGATCGCCGCGTACTGGGCGAAGCTCAGTTCGATCCCGAAGTACTGGGCGATGAACACCGCCGCGAGCGTGGGATAGATCGCACCGCAGCCGTCCATCTTGATCGTCGCGCCCAGCGGCACGGCGAACGCGGCGTAGTCGCGGTTGACGCCGAGGTTGTGGGTGACCGCGCGGATCGCGACCGGCATCGACGCCAGGCTCGACGAGCTGACGAATGCGACCTGCATGCCGGGCGCGGCGCCGCGGAAGAACTTCAGCGGATTGAGGCCATGCGCCAGCAGCAGGCCGCCGTAGACGAAGACGATGTGCACGGCGCAGGCCACGTACAGCGCGATGACGAAACTGCCCAGCGGCAGCAGCCGTTCGAACCCGTAGGTGCCGACCAGCGCGGCGATCAGGCCGAAGGTGCCGATCGGCGTGAGTTCCAGCACGAAGCGCGTGACCTGGATCATCGCGTCGGCGGCCTGCCCGACCAGCGTGCGCAACGCCGCGACGCGTTCGCCGAGCTTCACCAGCGCGAAACCGAGCAGGCCGGCGAAGAAGATCACCTGCAGGATCCTGCCTTCCGACAGCGCCGCGAACGGATTGGTCGGCACCACGTTGAGCAGCACTTCGACCGGCGTCGGCACTTCGCGCACCGTGTAATCCGCGGCCGCGGTCAGCGAACCCGCCTCGATGCCCAGGCCCGGATTGAAGGTGTAGGCGATAGCGAATCCCACGCCGACCGCGAGCACCGCGGTCGCGGCGAACCAGCCGAAGGTGCGGCCGCCGAGCGCGGCGATCGATTGCTGCCCATGCAACGCGGCGACCGCATTGATCACCGCGAAGAACACCAGCGGCACCGCGATCATGCGGATCAGGTTGACGTACAGCGTACCCAGCGGCTGCAGCCAGGTGCCGGCCGCCGGCCCCATCAGCCAGCCGACCAGCGCGCCGAGCACGAACGCGCCCATTACCCGCTGCCAGAACGGAATCCGGAACCACCAGGCCAGAGCATTCATTCGAGGATCGTCCGCGACATCAACAGGCGACGATACGTGACGCCATCCATGCTGGCGATGCCGACACCGGGACGCCAGCGTCCCAGATCCGGAACGCTGGACGCGATGTCGTCGCACCGCGTTCGGGAAGAGACGAACGTCCATCCTGTCGCGCCGCCGTGAAGCTGCAATGCGCGCCGGGCATAATTGCGCCGCGTTTTTCCGGAATCCCCTGCCCCATGCGCCTTCTGACCGCAGGCCTCGCCTGCTCGCTGCCCCTGCTCTGCGCCGCCTGCGCTTCCAGCGGCACCGCGTCATCCGCCCACGTGCGTCCGATCGACGTGCCGCCCGCCGCCTCCCGCGCCGACGAGACCGCACAGTGGTGGTACCGCAGCGGCGCCGCGCGCGCCGCCGGCAACGGCGCGATGGCCGGCCAGGCGAAGAACGTGATCGTGTTCCTGGGCGACGGCATGAGCCTGACCACGGTCGCCGCGGCGCGCATCCTCGAAGGCCAGCGCCTGGGCGGCAGCGGCGAAGAGCATGCGCTGAGCTGGGAACGGTTTCCGAACACCGGCCTGTCCAAGACCTACAACACCGATTCGCAGACCCCGGACTCGGCCGGCACCATGACCGCCATCGCCACCGGCGTGAAGTCGCACATGGGCGCGATCGGCGTCTCGTCGGGCAGGCGCTTCGACTGCGGCGACAGCCGCCAGCGCCACGTGCAGTCCTGGCTGCGCCTGGCCAGCGACGCCGGCCTCGACACCGGCATCGTCACCACCGCACGCCTGACCCATGCCACGCCCGCGGCGACCTATGCGCACGTGCCGGACCGCAACTGGGAGAACGATGTCGACGTGCCGGATGCCGCACGCGCGCAGGGCTGCCGCGACATCGCCCAGCAGATCCTCGACTTCGCGCCGGGCCGCGCGCCGAAGATCCTGATGGGCGGCGGGCGCGGCATGTTCCTGCCGGCCGGCGTGCGCGATCCCGAGTACGACGACAAGGTCGGCCAGCGCCTCGACGGACGCGATCTCACCGCCGAATGGCTGGCGGCCAATCCCGGCGGCGCCTTCGTCTGGAACACCACCCAGCTGCGCGCGGCGCAGGATGCCGACGCCGTGTTCGGCCTGTTCGAACCCGATCACATGCAGTACGAGCACGACCGCAACAACGGCGACGACGGCGAACCGGATCTCGCCGAGATGACCCGCTTCGCGATCGAACGGCTGGCCCGCGACGGCAAGGGCTACGTGCTGCTGGTCGAAGGCGGCCGCATCGACCACGCCAACCACGAAGGCAATGCCTTCCGCGCGCTCGACGAAACCGTGTCGATGTCGCGTGCGGTGCAGGCGGCGGCCGATGCCACCTCGGCCGACGACACGCTGATCCTGGTCACCGCCGACCATTCGCACGTGCTGAATTTCGTCGGCTATCCGACCCGCGGCAATCCGATCCTGGGCAAGGTGCGCGGCCGCGTCAGCGAGGACGACGATCCGAACGCCTACGCGCTGGATGCGACCGGGCTGACCTACACCACCCTGGTCTACGCCAACGGCCCCGGCTACACCGGCGCCAGCAACCAGCAGCCCGCCGGTCCCAAGATCCATTACCACAAGCCCAGCAGTTTCGAGCCCGCCAATGGCCGCCCGGACCTGCGCGAGGTCGACACCGAGCATCCCGACTTCATGCAGGAAGCGCTGGTGCCGATGCGCAGCGAATCGCATGGCGGCGACGATGTCGGCATCTGGGCGCGCGGTCCGGGCAGCGAGGCCGTGCGCGGCACCGTCGAGCAGAACGTGATCTATCACCTGATCGTGCAGGCCGCCCCCGCACTGCGCGCGCAGCTGTGCGCGACCGGCCACTGCAATGCCGATGGCGTGCCGGTGGACCTGCCGGCGATGACGCCGGTGGACGCGCCGGTGCGCGCGGACTGAGTTCGCAGCGCGCGCTCTGTGGGAGCGCGCTCGCGCGCGATGGGGCTTTCCTGGCCAGGCCCCGTCGCGCCCAAGGGCGCTCCCACAGATGTTCCGGTCGCCTCGCATTCGCCGCACCCGGCCACTGCAACGCCGACGTCGCTCCCTTCGCCACTGACGATGCGCAGCGACCATCCCGTGGGAGCGCGCTCGCGCGCGATGGGCTTTCTTGGCCAGGCCCCATCGCGCCCAAGGGCGCTCCCACAGATTTCCCGGTCGCCTCGCATTCGCCGCAACCGGCCACTGCAACGCCGACGTCGCTCCATTCGCCACTGACGATGCGCAGCGACC
The DNA here is from genome assembly GCF_021191705.1 of Proluteimonas flavola. Taxonomy (GTDB): domain Bacteria; phylum Pseudomonadota; class Gammaproteobacteria; order Xanthomonadales; family Xanthomonadaceae; genus Luteimonas; species Luteimonas flavola. The sequence goes on along the minus strand of NZ_JAIWPU010000006.1, from coordinate 108,223 downwards.
ATCCCGTGGGAGCGCCCTTGGGCGCGATGGGGCTTTCCCGATCAAGCCCATCGCGCCCAAGGGCCGCTCCTGTACACGTGCAGCCGCATCGCCCGAAGGTACGACGCGGCGCGCAACATCGAGGGGCTAAGCTGGCCGCATCCCCATTCGCAGCGGAGCGGCATCCATGAATCGACTCGACGGCAAGGTCTGCGTGGTCACCGGCGCGGCCAGCGGCATCGGCAAGCGCATCGCCGAGGTCTACGCCCAAGCGGGCGGCAAGGTCGTCATCGCCGACCTCAAGCTCGACGCGGCCGAAGCGACCGCGACCGGAATCCGCGACGCCGGCGGCGATGCGCTCGCCGTCGCGATGGACGTCACCGACGAGGCCCAGGTGGTCGACGGCATCGCCAAGGCCGTCGCGCACTACGGCCAAGTCGACGTGCTGGTGTCGAACGCCGGCATCCAGATCGTCAACAAGGTCACCGACTTCAGCTACGCCGACTGGAAGAAGATGCTCGCCATCCATCTCGACGGCGCGTTCCTGACCACGCGCGAATGCCTGCGCGACATGGAAAAGCGCAGGACCGGCGGCGCGATCATCTACATGGGCTCGGTGCATTCGCACACCGCGTCCAAGCTCAAGGCGCCCTACGTCACCGCCAAGCACGGCCTGCTGGGCCTGGCCCGCACGGTCGCCAAGGAAGCCGCGGCTTACGGCGTGCGCGCCAACGTGATCTGCCCGGGCTTCGTGCGCACGCCGCTGGTCGACAGGCAGATTCCCGAGCAGGCCAGGGAACTGGGCATCAGCGAGGGAGACGTGGTCCGGAACGTGATGCTCAAGGACACGGTGGACGGTGAGTTCACGACCGTCGACGACGTCGCCAACGTCGCGCTGACGCTGGCCGCGTTCGAGACCAATGCGCTGACCGGCCAGAGTCTGGTGGTCAGCCACGGCTGGTACATGCAATGAGCCAGGCCACGATCCGCCGGCACGTCGCGCGCTATCCCACCGTCGCCCTGGTGCTGCAGGGCGGCGGCGCCCTCGGCGCCTACCAGTGCGGCGTCTACGAGCGCCTGCACGAGGCCGGCATCGCGCCAAACTGGTTCGCCGGCATCTCGATCGGCGCGATCAACGCGGCGATCCTCGCCGGCAACGCGGCAGAGGACCGCATCGCGCAACTGCAGGCGTTCTGGCACACGATCACCGAACCGGCCGGGCCGATGTCGTTGCCGGCGCTGGGGATCAGGACCGCGATCGCCGGCCTCCCCGAAGATCCGGCGATGCTGTCCTGGGCGCGAGGCGTGAGCGCGATGGGCGCACTGCTGCAGGGCCAGCGCGGCTTCTTCGAGGCGCGTTCGATCCCGCCATTCCTGCAGCCGGGCGATGGCAGCGAAGCGGCGACGAGCTTCTACGACACCGCGCCCCTGCGCGAGACGCTGCTGCGCTTCGTCGATTTCGACCGCATCAACCGCGACCGGCGTGTGCGCCTGACGGTCGGGGCGACCAGCGTGACCCGCGGCAATTTCCGCTACTTCGACAGCGCGCTCGAACCCATCCGCGTCGAGCACATTCTCGCCTCGGGCGCGTTGCCGCCGGCGTTTCCGGCGGTCGAGATCGACGGCGAACCGTACTGGGACGGCGGCATCGTCTCCAACACGCCGCTGGAATACATCCTCGACTGCCGCCCGCACGCGGACACGCTCGCGTTCCAGGTCGACCTGTGGAGCGCGCGCGGCACGGCGCCGCAATCGATGCTCGACGTGCTCGAGCGCATGAAGGACATCCGCTTCTCCAGCCGCACGCGCCACGGCACCCGCATGGTGGAGATGACGCAGACGCTGCGCACTTCGCTCAAGGAGCTGATCGGGCATCTGCCGGGCCGCGCGCTGCCGGCGCATCTCGAAGAGGCGCTGTCGCCGTATCTCGACGACCGCGTGTTCAACGTGATCCACCTGATCTACCAGACCAAGCCGCACGAACAGCAGAACAAGGACTACGCGTTCGGCCGGATCCCGCTGCGCGAACACTGGGACAGCGGTCGACGCGACATGGACCACACGCTGGCGCATCCGCACTGGTTCGATCTGCCCGACCGCGCCCGCGGCGTGGCGACGCACGACATCCATCGCGTGCGATCGAACGACTGAGAACCTGTTCTGAGTCGACGCGCGCGCCGCATTTGCAATGCGCATGTGCGCGATGCAATCGCGGCTGCGGACACCGACGCGCGCATCAGCGCGATTGCGCAACTGGGGGCGACCCCAGCTGCCCGCGCGAATCCCGCTGGATATCCTGAACAGGTTCTTCCAGCGCACAGGACCCGCATGAGCATCAATCCGACTGCATCGCATTCCGCGTCCAGCCTTCCGCCACCGCCGACCCGCGAGCCCGCACGCCACACCGTGCAGCCGGCCGAGAGCCTGACCCAGATCGCGAACCAGTACGGCGTGTCGGCGCAGGACCTGCTCAAGGCGAATCCGCAGGTCGGCAATCCCGAGATGATCTATCCCGGCGACGGCCTGGTGATTCCGGCGCGCGTCAGCGACAGCGGCAGCCAGGGCGTGTCGATCTCCAACACCGGCGGCATCAGCGCCAACCAGGGCACGCGCAGCGATGCGCGCACCACATACACCAGCGATACCGGCACGGTGCACCAGTCGACGACGTCGACCAGCGGCAACGTCAGCGTCAATCCGGAAGCCGGCTCGGTCACCGCGTCCGGCGGCGTGGCGTTCAACGAATCGGTCAAGAGCGCGAACGGCTACGGCGTGAGCTTCGGCGGCGGCGCGAACGCATCGATCAGTGGCGGCGTCAACACCGCCAACGGCGTGACGACATACAAGGCATCCAGCGATGTCTCGGTGTTCCTCAAGGGCGGCGCCAGCACGCCGCAGGCAGGGCTGGAGATCGGTCGCACCGACGGCATCCGCGCGTCGTACCAGGTGGCGATGCCGGCCGACGCGGACGTGGATCCGCTGTCGGTGAATCCGTTCGAACCGCAGTCGATGCCGGTCGGCACCACGGTCACGATGCACGGCTCGGACTACAGCACCAACGAATTCAAGGCGACGTTCCGCAACATCGCCACCCAGACGAAAGTGACCGACGAGACCGGCGTCAGCACCGTCGTCGCGCGTACCGGCGAGGACACCGTGCGCGTGACCGCCGGCCCGACCGAAGCGGTCAAGGCCTACAACGGCGTCGGCGTGGACTTCGGCGTCGGCAGCATCATGCTCGGCCGCAACGACAGCCTGTCGGGCGCGACGCTGCGCACCGCCGAGTTCGACCTGTCGAACGACGCCGGCCAGGCCGCTTACAACGATTTCCTCGCCACCGGCACCCTGCCCGAGGCCAACGGCGGCGGCGGCGTGGCCAATGTCGCCACCGTCGAACGTCTCGACTACAGCTCGCAGACCAATCTCAGCGCCAGGCTGGGCCCGGTGAACCTGTCGCTCGACGGGGCGAAGAACACCGGCAACATGGTGGTCACCACGCACGCCGACGGCAGCATCGAGCGCAATGTCGACCTGCAGTATTCGGGCAACGTGCCGATGAACATCGGCCAGCGCTGGGACGCGGCCGGCAACGAGATCGCCGATGCACGCGTCTACAGCTACGACGTCAAGGTGGACCAGAGCAACGTGCAACTGCTCAACGCCGCGCTGAGCGGCGGGCTCGACGGTGCGCCGGTCAGCGAAGGCCAGACGGTGACGCTGGGCTTCAGCGAAACCCAGATGACCGCGCTGGCCGGGCAGACCGCCGCCGCGGTGGACAACGGCGCGCACATGAGCCTCGGCCACCTGCTGGGCTACTCCAACAGCGACGGCAGCTCCACCACGCCGGGCGCATGGGACTTCGCCCTGTCGCTGGGCCGCAATCTGGGCAACAGCGACTACGGCCTGTCCGAGCGGCTGTTCTCGATCGCCGACGGCAGCACGGCTGGCGGCTTCGGCGACCGCAGCTACGCGCGCATCGATGCGTCGGTGACGGCGCACGAGTGAGGATCGACCGGCGTGTCGCGATGACGCGCCGGCGTGGGGATCGGGACGTCCTGTCGCGTTGCGGCGGGACGTTTCGTTGGGGGTGGCGTGTCGTCCCTCGCGACGACACGCATCACTCAGAACGGCTTCGCCAGCACCAGCCACACCACACCGATCAGCAGCAGCACCGGGATTTCGTTGAACCAGCGCAGCGCCTTCGTCGACGGCAGCGGACGGCCCTTGTCGACGCCCTTGAGCCAGCGCCCGGCGACGACGAAATGCACGACCAGCAGCACGACCAGCCCGAGCTTGGCGTGCAGCCAGCCGGCACCGGCACCCATCGGCGCCATCGTCGGGAAATCGGTGATGAACGTGTAACCCATCCACAGCACCAGGCCCAGCAGCAGCGCGAGGCCCAGCATCACGTGCCCGAAGCGGTACAGACGGCGGCCCATCAGGACCAGCCGCGCGCGCACGTCGACGGTCTCGCCGGCCTCGACCAGGTTGATCAGGATGCGCGGCAGATAGAACGCGGCGGCGATCCACGCCATCACGAATACGAGGTGGAAGGTCTTGACCCACAGATAGGCTTGCATCGCGCTGGCTCCCTCGGCTGACGGGCAAGGATCGCACGCCCGTGCACGCGGTTCGCGCCCCGGGCGCGTGCTGCGACGCTGTGTCGCAGCCGCCGGCAGCGCCTAGAATGCGCGTCCCGCACCTGTCCGGCCCCTCGATGTCCAAGCAATACGACCGCGCCTATTTCGACCGCTGGTATCGCGCCGGCGACATCGGCGGGCCCGCACGCCTGGCGCGCAAGGTCGCACTCGCGGTCGCGACGGCCGAGTACCACCTGGAACGTCCGCTGCGCACCGTGCTCGACATCGGTGCCGGCGAAGGCGCATGGCGCGCGCCGCTGCTCAAGCTGCGTCCGAAGGCGCAGTACCTCGGCTTCGACGCCAGCGAATACGCGGTGTCGCGCTTCGGCCGCGCGCGCAATCTGCACCACGCGCGCTTCGCCGATTTCGGGATGCTGCGGCCCTGCCCGCCGGTCGACCTGCTGATCTGCAGCGACGTGTTGCATTACCTCGACACGCGCAAACTCGATCGCGGCCTGCCCGGCCTGGCCGACCTGACCGGCGGCGTCGCCTTCCTCGAATGCTTCACCCGCGAGGACGGCGCCGAGGGCGACGACGACGGCTTCAGGCAGCGCCCCGCCCGCTTCTACCGCACGCGCTTCGCAGCCGCCGGCTTCCGTGCGCTGGGCTCGCATTGCTGGCTCTCGCCGCAGTTGGCCGACGCCGCCACGGCGCTCGAAACCGCCTGATCCAGCGTCACCGCGCCGGCTGGACCCAGCCCCGCGGACCCGGCTGCTCACAGCCGATGCGCTATGCTGCGCCGCAGCAACACCACTAGACGGAATGCCGATGCTGTTCTACCAACTGCACGAGATGGGCCGCGCCTGGATGAAGCCGTGGACGCTGCTGGCCGACGCGAACGCGAAGGCGTTCGGCGCCGACAGCACCTGGCTGTCCACCCTGCCCGGTGCCGAGCAGGTCTCGGCCGCCAACGAGCTGCTGTACCGCATCGGCAAGGACTACGAGAAACCGGCGTTCGGCATCCACGCCGTCGAGAACGACGACAACGACCGCACTTACCCGGTCGTGCAGCTCGACGCGCTGGTGAAGCCGTTCTGCAAGCTGCTGCGCTTCAAGCGCTACACCGACGATCCCGCGCATCTCGACGTCATCAAGGCGCAGCCGACGGTCCTCGTCGTCGCCCCGCTGTCGGGTCACCACGCGACGCTGCTGCGCGACACCGTGCGTACGCTGCTGCGCGACCACAAGGTCTACGTCACCGACTGGATCGACGCGCGCATGGTCCCGGCCGAGTCCGGCGCGTTCTCGCTCGACGACTACATCGCCTACATCGAGGAGTTCATCCGCCACATCGGCGCCGCGGAACTGCACGTGGTCAGCGTGTGCCAGCCGACCGTGCCGGTGCTCGCGGCCGTGTCGCTGATGGCCGCGCGCGGCGAAGCCACGCCACGCTCGCTGGTGATGATGGGCGGACCGATCGACACCCGGCAGTCGCCGACCGCGGTCAACAACCTCGCGACCGAGAAGCCGCACGCCTGGTTCGAACAGAACGTGATCCATCCGGTGCCGATGAACTATCCCGGCCGCGGCCGCCTGGTGTATCCGGGCTTCCTGCAGCACATGGGCTTCATGGCGATGAATCCCGAGCGCCACCTCGAATCGCACTGGGATTTCTACCGCGACCTGGTCAAGGGCGACGACGAGGATGCGCAGTCGCATCGCCGCTTCTACGACGAGTACAACGCCGTGCTCGACATGCCGGCCGAGTACTACCTCGACACCATCCGCATCGTGTTCCAGGAACATCTGCTGCCGCGCGGCAAGTGGGTCGTGGCCGGCGAGCGCGTGGACCCGTCGAAGATCACCGGCACCGCACTGCTGACGATCGAAGGCGAGCTGGACGACATCTCCGGCGAAGGCCAGACCCGCGCCGCGCACACGCTGTGCACCGGCGTCGCCGAAGCGGACCGCGCCCACATCACCGTCGAGGGCGCCGGCCACTACGGCATCTTCAGCGGCCGCCGCTGGCGCAACCAGGTGTATCCGCAGGTGCGCGACTTCATCGCCGCGCATGCGCAGGGTGCGCGTCCTGGGAAACCGAAGCCTGCGGCGAAGACCGCGCGCAGGAAGCGTGCGAATCGGACCGCGCGGACCGACTGAAATTCCGCCTGAGCGGCGCAGTCTCGCGAGGTCGAGGCGAAACATCCATGGATCCCCGCCTGCGCGGGGATGACGGGATTCAAGGGATTGCCCGCATCGGCATCCCCGCGCACGCGGGGATCCATGGACGGTGCGTTCCCGCTTCAAAGCTCAGCTGTACTGCGCCGTCTTCACCAGCAGATGCTTGGCGATCGCCCCGTGCAGGCGACCGATGCCGCGGAACAGGTGCAGGCTCGCGAACAGCAGCAGCACACCGGTCGCCGAGACCAGCGGCAGCAGGAACGGCGCCTGTCGCGGAATGTCGATGCCGAACATCCAGACGTTGAGATCGATGCCCGGCAGCAGCGCCAGCGGCGCGACGACCAGTGGCAGCGCAATGCTCAGCAGCGTCACCGTGATCGTGAAGTACACGATGCCCAGCGGCAGCATCAGCAGCATGTACAGCAGCGTGCTCCAGGTGCGGGCGTCGGTGAACATGTCGCCGATGCGTTGCAGCCAGTCACGACCGCGCGCCGAGTACAGCGGCCGACGCGGCATGCGCTCGCCGAGCATCACCTCGACCAGGCGACCTTCGACCAGCGACAGCAGCCGCACCGATCCCAGGAACAGGATCAGCAGCGGAATGCCGACCAGCACGATCACCAGACTGCCGGAGATCGACAGGCCCAGGATCACCCACAGGAAATAGAAAATGCCGGTCGCCAGCGACAGCACCATGTAGAACATCGACGAGTAGGTGCGCGGATCGGCGGCGACGCCGAAGAAGCGCCCGATCAGCGACGTGCGCGGCTTCGGCGCGGGTGGCCGCAACGCGGTCTGCACCTTGACCTCGGTGTCGCGGTAGATCTCGGCCACTTCGTCCGGCGCGCCGTAGCTCGACGCGACCGAGGCGATGACCTCGGCTTCCGAACGGCCGGGCTGCTCGGCCAGTTCCGAGCGCAGGTACTCCTCGGCATCGTAGAGCGCGTCCTGGATCAGCGCGGGATCGGCGCCGGCCAGCGAGCGCCGCAGCTGTTCGAGGTATTCGGGGATGTTGTTGGGCAGGCGGCTGCTGTTCATTCGCGTATCCCCTCCAGGACGGCGTCGACGGAATCGCGGGTCGCGCGCCAGGCGGCGGCCCATTGGCGCAGGGAAGTCCGCCCTGCCTCGGTGATGCGGTAATAGCGGCGTGGCGGTCCGGCGACCGACGGCTCGACATGGCTGACGAGCAGGCCGGCCGCGCTGAGGTTGCGCAGCACCGGATACAGCGCGCTCTGCTTGCCGCTGAGCACGCCGTCGAGCGATTCGAGGCGCTTGGCGATCTGGTAGCCGTACATCGGCTCGCCCGCACTGCCCAGCACCGCCAGCAACGCCAGCGACACCGTGCCCGCGCTCAGTTCCTTCTGGAACTTGCGCAGTTGCAGATCGCTGTCATCAGGGGCGTCGGCCATGGGCCACCTCCACCAGGTTGATCCAGATACTAGTGTGGACTTCGCTATAGCGGATGTGCCGGTAGTCACGCAGAGCATCGACTCGGCCACAATCGGGGTCTGTCTTCCGGGGAACCCATCCATGCGCCAGCCGTCGCGCCACGCCTTGTCCGCCACCCTTGCCGCCTGCGTGCTCGCGTTGGCCGGCTGCGCCACGTCCGGCGCGCCGGCGAGCGTCGAGACCCGCACCACGCAGCAGATCCTGGACGCGTCCACGCCCGCGGACTGGCGCACCCCCGATCCGGCCAACCTGCTGTACATGGACCTCGACGGCGGCCGCGTGGTGATCGAACTGGCGCCGGCGTTCGCGCCCGAGCACGTGGCCAACATCCGCACCCTCGCCCGCGGCGGCTTCTGGAACGGCCTGACGCTGTACCGCTCGCAGGACAACTTCGTCGTGCAGTTCGGCGACATCACCGAGGACGACGCGCCGGGCCGCCCGATCGGCAGTGCGCGTGCGCGCCTGCCTGCCGAGTTCGACCGCGCATCTGCCGGCCTCGCCTTCCACGCGCTGCCCGATCCCGACGGCTGGGCCGCGCAGGCCGGTTTCGCCGAGGGTTTCCCGGCCGCGCGCGACGATCGCACCGGCACCGGCCGCGCCTGGCTCGCGCACTGCTACGGCACGCTGGGCGCGGGCCGCGACATGGCGCCCGATTCGAGCAACGGCACCGAGCTCTACGTCGTCACCGGCCAGTCGCCGCGCCAGCTCGACCGCAACATCACCACCGTCGGCCGTGTGCTGCAGGGCATGGAACTGCTGAGCGTCCTGCCGCGCGGCACCGGCCCGCTGGGCTTCTACGAGGACGCGGCGCAGCGCACGCCGATCCGCCGCATCCGCCTCGCATCCGACGTGCCCGCAGGCGAACGCACGCCGCTGCAGGTGCTGCGCACCGACACGCCGCTGTTCGACGCGGTGGTGGAATCGCGCCGCAACCGGCGCGACGACTGGTACGTGCGTCCGGCGGGCCACATCGACCTGTGCAACATCAGCGTGCCGGTACGCACGCCGCCGGCAGGCTGAAGCCCGATGCGGCTCGAGACCGAGCGCCTGCTGCTGCGCCCGCACGCGGTCGAGGACTTCGACGCGCTGCGGGCGATGATCCGCGACCCCGAGGTCATGCGGCACATCACGCCGGTCGTGCCGAGCGACGAGGACATCTGGAACCGGCTGCTGCGCTACATCGGCCATTGGACCGCGTTTGGCTTCGGCATCTTCGCGGTGATCGAACGCGAGACCGGCCGCAACCTCGGCGGCGTCGGCTTCGCCGATTTCCGTCGTGGACTGGGCGATGCGTTTTCCGCGTCGCCCGAAGCGGCATGGGTGTTCGCGCGCGAGGCGCATGGCCGCGGCATCGCCTCGGAAGCCACGCAGGCGATGCACGCCTGGTTCGACGCACAGCCCTTCGGCGGGCGCAGCGTCTGCATCATCAATCCAGACAATGCGGCCTCGCGCCGGCTGGCCGGCAGGCTCGGCTACGTTGAGACCGGTCCGACGCGCTACCACGACGAGACGACGCTGACCTTCGCGCGATTACGCGCCGGCTGACGCGCCGTGCGCACGCGGCCGGGCATCGCGCCTGCGCCGTCTCTGCGCAGCGGCGGGTGCTGGAACAGGCACAGGCGAAGCGCAGCGCCGAAGAACGCGTCGAACGGCGGTGTCGTCACGTCGGCTTTCCGGTTCGCTGCCTAGCCTGCCCGCACACCCACCCCATTCGAGGAACCGACATGTCCATGCTCCGCATCCGCCTCACCGGCAGCGACGACACCGCACGCGCGGTGATCAACCTTCTGTCGAGCGTGGAGGGCATCGAGCACGTCGAGGAGATCGACGATCTGATGTCGCACATGGACGATGCCGATTCCAGCTCCGCCGGTCTCAGCGATGTCGCCGGACCGAAGATGCACGAGATCGAAGTCGAGGTCGGCAATCCGTCGACCGAGCGCAAGGTGCGCGAAGCGATCGAAGCGCTGGCCTTCGATCTCGACGCGGTCGTCGAGTTCGAGACCGAAGAGGAAGGCTGAGCCCGCACGCCGGTCGCGGCGGCGGGCTCGCTGGATTCAGCTCGCCGCCGGCAGTGCCTCGATCAGCTTCGCCATGCGTCCGCGCTGCGCGGTATCCGGCAGACGTCCACGGCCCGCGCCGAGATTGTCGATGAGGTTCGAAGCGCGGCTCGTCGCCGGCGTTGCGCAGGTGACGGCCGGATGCGACAGCACGAACTTCAGGAAGAACTGGCCCCAGGTGGCCGCATCGAACTCCGCGGCCCAGTCCGGCACCGGCGTTTCGCCCACACGCCGCCACAGCCGCGTGCGTCCGAACGGCGCATAGACCAGCACGCCGATACCGCGCTCGGCGGCCAGCGGCAGGATCGTCTCTTCGACGTCGCGGTTGTCGATGGCGTAATCCACGCCGATGAAATCCAGCGGTTCGCTGCGCATCGTCTCGATCAGCTTCGGATACGCCGGCTTGCTGGTCGAGGTGACGCCGATGTAGCGCACGCGCTTTTCGGCCTTCAGCTCTTTCAGGATGCCGAGCTGGGTCGGCACGTCGCCGAGGTTGTGCACCTGGATCAGGTCGATGGTGTCGCGGCCGAGGCGCGAGAACGAGGCTTCGATCTGCGCGCGCGCCGCAGCCGGATCGGCTTTCGCATCCGCCTCGCGGCCGGCGACGTTGACCTTGGTCGCCCAGAACACGCGGTCGGCGATCCCGAGTTCCTGCACCGCCTTGCCGGCGACTTCTTCCGATGCGCCGTAGCTGGGCGCGGTGTCGAAGACGGCACCGCCCTGGTCGATCAGCGTACGCAGCACCGCGTTGAGCGCGGATGCATCGTCGCGCGCGGTCGACGAGAACGTCGCCGAACTGCCGAGACCGACGACCGGAATGCGCTGTCCGCTCGACGGGATCGGGCGCGTCAGCAACGGCGCGGCCGTGGCGGCGAACAGCGCGCCGGGCAATGCCAGCGACAGGCCGGCACCGAGTGAGAGTTTCAGGGCATCGCGACGGGTGACCATGGCGTCCTCCTTGCGTGGGTGGCGCAGGCCGGGCCTGCGTCGTGAACCGGCGCGGCGTTCGCTGTCGCGCTGCGCGCCCGGAGTGCCGGCATGACATGCGGCGTCCCGAGTCTGCAGTACCCCACCGCGTCGGGCAACCGACGCGCGCTCAAGGCGATCAGCCGCGGCGACGTCGCCGCCACAGCGCGCGCAGCACGAGGAACAGCGCGAAACCGGCGATTCCCAACGGCAACAGGAACGCGGTCGCACGGATCGTCCATGCGGTGCCGACCGCCAGCGTGCCGCCGAACTCGCGGAATGCCATCGCGATCTCGCTACGGCCCTGCTGGCCGTCGCGCGCGCGCAACTGCACGGTCAATAGTTGCGTGTCGATGCGACGGCGATGCTGGGCGCCATCGCGGCGTGCGGCTTCGAGCTGCGCTTCGGTCGCGGCGATGCGTTCCGACAACGCGATCATGTCGGCCACCGAAAGATCGCGCCGCGCTTCGAACGCCTGCAGTCGTGCCATCTCCTTCGTCAACCGGTCCTGCTCGGTGGTGTTGTCGCGCACGACGACGGCAAGATCTTCGGCACGCGTGCTGCGCTCGCCGGCTTCGCCGCCCTCGCCTGCCAGCGCGATCATGGGTTCGATGCCCGCGGGCGCCATGCGCAGCACCGCACGCGCGGACGGGCGATCGCCGGCCGACTGCTGCGCTTCGATCAGCGTGCACGCACCGAAGCGCGCATCGCGGCATGCGGCCTGGATCGCCTGCAAGCGCGGCAGGATCGTCTCGCGGTCGAGCTGCACGCCGACGCTGTGCTCGTAGGCCAGCAGGGTGCCATCGGAATTCTCGGTCGGTGCGTTGCCCGCTTCCGAGTAGGCCATGCCGTTCGCATCGGACAACCTAGACGAGCAACCAGCCGTCAACGCAGCCGCAAGCACTAACGCACCGACCCAGCGCAGACGCACGCGCCTCACAGACGGGCCCCATCGATCTGCACGATCTTCAGCGCCGCGAGATCGATCTCGTCGACGCACCGCACATTGATGCAGGCCATCTCCGCGCCGTCCGGACCGACACCACGGCTGTACGGCGCGATGCCGCAGCTGCCGCAGAAGTGATGCGCGATGTTGTGGGTATTGAAGCGATAGGTCTGCGGCCTGCCGCCGCCGGTTTCGCGAAGTGCGTCAGGGGCCACGAATGCCAGCAGGCCGCCGCGCCGACGGCACATCGAGCAGTTGCAGTCGTAGACCTCGGCGATGTCGCCGTCCAGTTCGAACGCCAGGCTGCCGCAGTGGCAGCGCCCCGTATGCGCCATCGTCGTCTCTCCGGTTGTGCGGCGGGATTATGCGCTCCGGGAGGCGGTCGGCACCTGCGTCCGGCCGACGCGCGCGCGGCCGAGCGCCCATAGCGCAGCGGTGACGCACAGCCAGGCCAGCAGCCACGGCCAGGCGCGGCCCGGGCGTGTCGCCGCCATCGTGTCGGGCCTCGTATCGGATGCGCGAACCAGCACCCGCGTCGCGGTCTGCAGCGACGCAATGTGCAGGCCCGAGGCGGCATCTTCGGCGCGGACCAGGAATGGCCAGCTGCCGGATGCATCTTCAAGGCGATGCCAGCCTGCCACGCCCGGCCAGATGCCGGCGCAACCGTTCGCTGCGGGATCGGGCACCGGCGCGGATGTCGTGCCGTCGGGCGCATGGATGCGCGCATCGGCATCCAGCCCGCAGACCATCGAGCGCATGCCCATGCGCAGTTCGCCGGCGAAACGCGGCGGCCGGACATCGCCGGCGCGCGCAAGCGTGCCCGCCCAGCCACTCCACAGCCCCGCATGCAGATCCGCGCGGCCGGCCAGCGGCAACTGCCAACTGTCGGCCAGCGTGACCACGCCGATGCGTCCCTGCCCGACGGCCTGCCCGCGCATCATGTCGACCGGCGCGTCGCCATGTGCCGGCACGCCGCCCGAGAGTGGCAGATACGCGAGCGTTGGTGCCGCTTCGCCGGCCAGCAATGGATCGAAGGGCGCGTCGTCGCTGCCCGGCCCCATCCATGCGCGCAGACGCGCGACATCGTCCGAACCGGCCTCGGGTTGCCAGTCGACGGCCCGTCCGGTCTCGATCGTCAGTCCTGCGCTGCGCAGCCAGCCACGCAGCGCCGCGGACGGCGCCTGCGGCGCGTGTACCAGCACGCCCAGACCACCGCGCACGGCGGTCAGCAGCGACGCGCGCGCGCCAGCGCCCAAGCCGTCCCAGGCGCGCGCGTCGAGCAGCACCAGATCCTGCCGGGCAAGCGATGCGGCATCGAAGGCCGGTGCGTCGCCCACGCCCGCACCTCCGCCGAAGGCCGTGCGCCAGCGCAAGCTCAGGCCCGCATCCTCGGCCCAGCGACGCAGCGCCCGCATGTCCGGATTCGGAGACCCTGCGATCAGCAGCACGCGGACCGGCGCTGCCGCGTCGACGATCACCGGCACCTGCACGCGTTCGATCTCGCGCGCATCCGCGTCCTGCGCCACGACCTCGAACAGCGTCACGCCTGCATCGCGCGCCGTCGCGTCCAGCCGGAAACGGCCGGTTTCGTCGGCCTGCGCAGTCGAGACGATTCGCCCCGCGGGGTCCATCAGCGACACGCGCGCGGCATCGATCCGCCCCAAGCGGCCGCGCACCTCGAAGCGCGCACCGGCGCCCGTGTGGTCCGGTGCGACGAGTTCGGCAAGTCCTGCAGGCGCTTCGGCCGGCACGAACGCCAGCGCGCGACCATCGACCGCATCGCGATCACGTACTTCCAGTCCATGACCGACGACGATCAGCGCGCGGGCATCGGGATGCCGGCGCAATGCGGTCGCCAGATCCGGCATGCGTTCGGCGCCTGGCGGCACATTGCCGGACTCGGGCAAGGCGACGACGACCTCGGCGGCCGGCAGTGCAAGCCCGCCCGCGCCGGCAGTCAGCACGGCGAGCGTGCCGCGTTCGACCGCAACGGGCGGCGGCAACAGGCCGCGATACAGCAGGACCGTCGACGCCAGTGTCAGCGCGGCGAGCACACAGGTGCGCCACACGGCAGGCCGTGCATCGGGCATCGCGCGCAGATGTCCCACGACGAGTCGCAGCACCGCGAGCGCGGCACCGACGACGAGCACGATGACCAGCCAGCGGTCCGGGCTCATGGCGCGTCCGCCTGCAGCGCGTCGAGATAACGCGTTCCCATCGCGTCAGTCGCCGCACGCCGCGCGGGCGCCGGCAGCGGCCGCTGCAGCACGCGCCAGAGTTGTCCGCGCAGCGCCTGCCGGCAGTCGACGCAGGCCGCGTCGCGCCGCAGCGCGTCGATGGCACCCAGCAATGCGAGCGGATCGTCGACCTGGCGCGGATGCGCCTGCGCCCAACTGATCAATGCATCGAGATCCGGCGCATCGTTCCAGGCGAGCGCGCGCCAGGCGGTCGCGGGTGCCGCGTCGGTGTCCACCTCGGGCGCGGGCACGGCACGCGGCGCGATGCCGTCGCGATCGCCACCGAGCCGCCGCGTGGGATCGACCAGCGGCAACGATGAACCCACCCGCGCCAGATAGATGCGGTCGGCCTCCTGCACCTGCTTGATCAGTTCGAGTGCGCGATTGGCATGCGGCAGCGCCTCGCGCGGCGCGGCCTGGCGCAGGTGCAGTTCCGACTGCCACATCGCCTGCAGCGCGCCGCGCAGGATCTCGCGCGTCTTCGGATCCAGCAGCGTCGCCGCTTCCGGCAGGTCGTGGGTGTGGCCGAACGTCGCCAGCACGTCGTCGGCGCGACCGAAGGTCATCGCGTCCTGCGGTGCGTGATCGTGGTCGTCGTGCGTGGCCGCGCCCTGGGCGGCGGGGGCATCGTCGTGCGCGTGATCGTCATCGTCGTGGGTTTCTACCGGCGGCGTATCGGTCTGGCCGAAATCGTCGATCGGCAGCGGCTTGCGCGGGGGTGGCGGCGGGTCTGCCGCATCGGCGGTGGGCGGCGGACGTGGACCGCCTTCCGATTCCTCGCCGAGGAACTGGCCGTAGCGCAGGCGCAGGATGCGCTGGTCCACACCGAGCGCGTCGGAGCGTCCTTCGAAGGCGCCGCGTTCGATGCGCGGCTGCTCGGCGAGCAACGCTTCGGCATCGATGATGATCTGGCGCTGGCTGCGGAAGTAGGCCGGCAGCGCGTCGCGCGCGAGCCCTTCGAGGCCATCCGCATCGGCCGGCACCGGCGGCGGCCAACGCAGGATCAGGCTGGCGCTGCGGGCACGCTGCGGCTCCGGCACGCGGTTGTCGCGCACTTCGAGCTGGGCGACGAGATCGCCGCCTTCTTCCAGTCCGAGCGCGACCGGGTCGAGCGTCGCCTGGAACGTGATCGCACGCGCATCGCCGCGTCCGCGCAGCGGCATCGTGCGGTCCTCGAACGTGATCGCCTCGCCGCTGCCGCGCGTGGCCGTAATCCGCAACTGCGCGTCCGCCGCGACGCCATGATCGTCGCTGGCCTCGAACGCCAACGCCCAGGCGCGCTGTCCGCGCGTATGGGTCGACAACGTCTCCTCCGGCATGCGCACGCGCACCTCGGGCGGCCGATCCGGCACCGCGTCCAGCCGCCAGGGCTGCGCGCGCGCCAGGATACGGTCGGTGTCGCCATCGACGGCGATGCGGTACAGCCAGGACTGGTCGAGCCGCAGCGTCGCGACCCAGTCCTCGCCCTCGCGCACGAACGCGATCTCGCTGTCGTCGTGCAGGCGCAGCCCGACACGCTGCGGTTGCGGCGCGAAACGCAGTGCCCAGCGCAACCTCGCGCCCGACGGCGCCTGG
The DNA here is from genome assembly GCF_021191705.1 of Proluteimonas flavola. Taxonomy (GTDB): domain Bacteria; phylum Pseudomonadota; class Gammaproteobacteria; order Xanthomonadales; family Xanthomonadaceae; genus Luteimonas; species Luteimonas flavola. The sequence continues at coordinate 92,250 of NZ_JAIWPU010000006.1, read as the reverse complement.
GCGTCGAGTTCGGTCTGCGTGCGCGTTGCCTGACCGGTGTAGGCCGGTGCGTCGATCCGCAGCGATTGCGATTGCAGGACCGGCGTGCCGTTCACCGCAGCGGATCGGGACGCGGTGCGCGGCTGCGCATCCGCGTGCGGCGTGATGGGCGGCCACCAAAGTGCGGCTGCGATCAGGATCGCGCCGGAACCCCATGCGGCCGCGATCGCGCGCTTCGGAAACGGTGCGGGTGCAGGCGCCCATGGCGCAGCCGCGAGTCGCGCCTGAAGACGCGACTGCTGCAGGCGCTGCAGCGCCCCAAGCGTTTCGGGGCGCGCGAACACCAGCGCGGCGCTGTCGTCCATGTCCGCGCGATCCGCGTCCAGATCGCGGATCAGCCATGCACGATCGAAGCGCGCCATGCGCCGCGATGCCAGCCACGCGACGACCGCCAGGCCCACCAGCGCGACGCCTGTGGCGAGCGGCACGCCCGCGAGTCGCCACGCCAACGTTGCGATGCCCGCGACCATCGGCAGCGCGCACAGCAGCACGATCGCGGCTGCGCGTCGGCGCGCGGCACCCAGGATGCGGGTCAGCTGTGCAGCGACGCTCATGCCGCGCGGTTCCGACGCGGCGCTGCGGCCATCCAGCGCTCCAGCGCGAATGCCAACGCGACGAGCAACGCCCACCACGGCCGCAGATCGCGCGGTGTCGGCGGCCAGGCATCGGCACCGGTCGATGGCGCCAGATCCGTGGCAGCGATGCGCTGCGGTGCGGGCAGCGGCTGCAGCAGCTCGCGCAGGCGCGACGGGAATTCGGGATCGAGCACAAGGGGCATCGTCGCCGGATCGACGGCCTGCGCGAAGCGCACGCAGGTCGCCTCGCCGCAGACGGCGCGTTCGAACACGGCCGCGCCGTTCGCGTCCTGCTGGAGCGACTGCCAGTCGATCTCTTCGCGCGGTACGTCCGGCCCCAACAGCAAAACGCGACCAGCCGTTTCCGTGCGCAACGCAGCGGGCGGCGCGGTGTGGCCCCACCACACGGCAATCGCATCCGCACGCGGCGCTTCGTCTCCGTTCGCAATGCGCAATGCATCGGCATCATCGGGACGCCACGCGCGCGCGACGGCGCGCAGCACGCGCAGCGCCGGATCGTCGGCGGCGATGCCGAAGACATCGAGACGCGGCGGCAGGATCGGCGATGCGTCCGTGCCGGGTTCACTGCCGGCCACGATCCGCCAGTCGACCGGCCGCGACAGCACGACGCGTCCGCCGTCCGCGCCATCGATCGTGTCAGGCACCAGGACCGTCAGCGCGGTGCCGGCGGGCGCGGTCATGTCCAGCTCGCGCAACAGGCTGGCGACGCTGGCGCCGTTGCGTGCGGGCGCGGATTCGCGACTCACTTCGGGGAAGCCCGGCGCGAGCCAGCGCGGCGCAGGCGCGCCGTCTTCGGTGCGCGGCAGCGCCTCGTCGGCAACACCGGGCGCGACGATGGTCCAGCGCGCGGGCGCGGTTTCGCCATGCAGCACCGGCCATGCCAGCCACACCGCGAGCAGCGCCAGCAACAGCAGCCGCACCAGCAGCAGCGGCCAGTCGTCGAAACGCAGGCGACGCCGCGGCTTGGGACGCTCGCGCAGCCAGCGCAACGCGGCGAACGGTGTGGGTCGCGTCGCATCGCGGCGCGCCAGATGCAGCAGCAGCGGCAACAGCAGCGCGATCAGTGCCGCGAGCGCGGCAGGCGCGAGCAGGCCGACACTCATGGCGCGCGCTCGCCGAACAGTGCGCCGAGCACGGACTCCGGGGGCGCATCGATCACATGCGTCGCGAAGCGGATGCCGGCCGCCGCGAATCGCGCCGCCAGCGCGCGTCGCGCAGCCTCGAATCGTGCGAGGTAGTCCGCGCGCAGCGCAGGACCATCGCCGAGCAGCGATTCACCGGCCTCGGGTTCGACGAAGCGGCGGCCGTCGCGGAACGGGAAATCGCGCTCGTCCGCGGTCAGCACCTGCAAGGCGATCACGTCGCGGCCGGCGTTGGCGAGCTGCACCAGTTGCTCGACTGCGGCGTCATCGAACCAGTCGCCGATGGCGACGACGAGGTCGCCACGTACGATGCGTCCCCATGCAGGCGCCAGCGCCTTCGCATCGGGCCATTCGCCCTGCGGACGCACCGCGGCAAGCGCATGCCGCAGCCGGTCGCGCTGGCGCGGGCCGGTACCCGGCGTCACCAGGGCGACGCCTGCGCCGCCGCACAGCACCAGGCCGCAGGCATCGCCCTGTCGTTGCGCAATCTCGTAGACGCAGGTCGCCAGCAGCCGCGCGACATCGAAGCGCGTACGCGTCGGCGCGGCTTCATCGGCTTGGGCCATCGACGCCGTGGTGTCGAGCAGCACCCACGCGCGCACCGGACTGTCGCGTTCGGCCTCACGCACGAAGAAGCGGTCGCTGCGCGCGTAGAGTTTCCAGTCGATCTGCCGCGGTTCGTCCCCGGATTCGTAGGCGCGGTACTGGGAGAATTCCAGTCCGCTGCCGCGGTTGCGGCTCGCATGATGGCCGATGCCCTGTCGCCCGAGCGCACGACGCGTCCGCAGGCGCAGGGTCGCCAGCCACGATCGCAACGCAGGCGACAGCAGGTCGCCCGCGGCATCGGCCGCAGGCGTTCCGGGTGCATCGGGTCCCGCAGTCGCCATCGCGGGAATCAGCGTGCCGGCGCGGGCAAGGCGCGCAGCAGGCCGGCGATCACCGCGTCGGCATCGATCTGCGCGGCCTCGGCCGCGAACGACAGCACCAGACGATGGCGCAGCACCGGCGCGAGCAAGGCCGCGACATCGTCGCGTGTCGCCGCGAGCCGGCCTTGGAGCAACGCACGCGCCTTCGCCGCGAGCACCAGCGACTGGCCCGCGCGCGGACCCGCGCCCCAGCGCACGTAGTCGCGCACGACCTCCGGCGCGCCCTCGCCCGGCCGCGTCGCGCGCACCAGCGCGGTGATCCACGCGAGCAGGTCCTCGCCGACGTGCACCTGGCGCACCAGCGCCTGCAGCGCGAGCACCGCGTCGGCGCCCATGACGCGCGGCACCTCGGCCTCGTCCGTGCCGGTGGTGCGGGCGAGGATCGCCTGTTCCTCGTCGGCATCGGGATAGCCGAGCGCGACGTGCAGCAGGAAACGGTCGAGCTGCGCCTCGGGCAAGGGATAGGTGCCGGCCTGTTCGATCGGGTTCTGCGTGGCCAGCACGAAGAACGGACGCGGCAGCGCCCGGGTCACGCCGGCATGGCTGACGGTGTGCTCGGCCATCGCTTCGAGCAGCGCGGCCTGCGTCTTGGGCGGCGTGCGGTTGAGCTCGTCGGCGAGCAGCAACTGGGTGAACACCGGGCCTTCCTGGAAACGGAAGTGGCGCTTGCCGGTGCCGTGATCCTCTTCGAGCAGTTCGGTGCCGAGCAGATCGCTGGGCATGAGGTCGGGCGTGAACTGCACGCGCCGGAAGCCCAGGTCGAGCGCCTGTCCCAGGGTCCGCACCAGCAGCGTCTTGCCGAGCCCGGGCACGCCTTCGAGGAGCACGTGACCACCCGCGAGCAGCGCGACCAGCAGTTGTTCGACGACATCGGCCTGGCCGACGACCGCGCGCCCGATCGCGGCGCGCAAGGCATCGAGTTGCGCGAGGCGGGCTTGGATGTCGGCTTCGGTGGGAGCTGTGGTGGTCATGCGTGCCTCGTGCCGTACATGTGGGAGCGCGCTTGCGCGCGATGTGGTTTTCCCGGGGAAGGCCCCATCGCGCGCCAGCGCGCTCCCACAGGAAAAGAAATGCGGGTCATGCGCTCAATGCGTACATGACGATGTTGACCGCGAACTTCGTGTTGTCCTCGGCCAGGAATCGCTTGTTGCGCCAGTCGTAGTCCCACTCGCAGCCGTAGTCCTTGTTGCTGTAGAGCACGGCCAGGCGCCCGTCGATGGTGATGCCCTTCAAGTAGTCGTGAACCAGATCGTCGCCCCAGCCATTGAGCTCGAAGCTCGTCGCCGGCGGCCCGTCCGGGAACTGGAAGAAACTGCGATAGAGCGCATGATTGTTCGGCAGCTTCTGCATCGCAGACGCGCCGAAGATCGCCGCCATCTGCGCCTCGAAGGACCTGGCGAACAGTCCGTCGATGTCGTGGTTGCAGTCGTCGACGAACACGAAGCCGCCGCCGCGCACGTAACGCTCGAAATTGCGCCGCTCCGCCGGACTGAACTCGATCAGCTTGTGCCCGGCGAGATAGCAGAACGGCGAGGCCAGCATCTTCGGATCCGACAGCGCGACCACGCGCTCCTCCGGATCGACCCGCAGGCGGGTGTAGTCGATCAGCGAGGTGATGACGTTCGACGGCATGCGCGCATCGACGTCCCAGTCGCCTGATTCGTAGCGCAGGCGGGTGAACCAGAAGTCGTATCGGGCCGATTGGGCCGCGAGCGGCGGTAGTGCGAGCGCTGCAGCGCTGGCGAGCAGCAGTTGCAGGGATTGGCGACGGTTCATCGCGCGCACGCCCCCGCACGTCCGCGGTATCGCCGATGCGCCAAGTAATCGTTTTGGCTTTGGCTTTGGCTTTGGCTTTGGCTTTGGCTTTGGCTTTGCAATGAATGGTCAACGCAAGGCGCAGACCCGTAGGGCGCCGCACATGGATGTGCGGCGTTTTTCGACCGAGCCATGGATGGCGAGTCGAAAAATCCCGGAACGAATGACTTGCCCTGACGCTGTGGTCGGGGCTGGCCCTTTTCTTTGGTTCCGTTTCTTTTGGGCCAGCAAAAGAAATGAACCCGCTCGCCGCAAGGCGAGTGGAAGCGTTTGATCTTGTGTTTTGCCGTAAGCGGCGAAGCGAATAGCAACGTCAACTGCTTTCGTCCGCTGACGCGGCCGAGTTCATTTCTTTTGGTAGACCCCAAAAGAAACGGAACCAAAGAAAAACGTCTCCCCGACACGTCCACAGCCCGCGGCGTCACGTGCAGCGGGATTTTCCGACTCGGCATCCTGCCTCGGTCGGAAAACGCCGCCCATCCATGGGCGGCGCCCTCCGGGTCTGCAGGCAATCGTGAAGCCGTCACGGCAAGCAAAGGCTTACCGCGACGGATGGAGACCAGCGAAACGAATGCCTCAGACCGCATCCGACAACGACGTGAACGTGAAATCCCTGAGCCGCATCGGCGGCAGCATCATCACCATCGACGACTCGTCGCCGCCCACGCGTACCGGGCGCCCCAACTCATCGATGTTGTTGAGCATGATCACCGGCGACTCGTTGAAGCGGAAATTCTTCAGCGGGTGCTTGATCTCGCCGTTCTCGATGTAGAACGTGCCGTCGCGGGTCAGGCCGGTCAGCAGCACGGTCTGCGGATCGACCATGCGGATGTACCAGGTGCGGGTGACCAGGATGCCGCGATCGGTGCCGCGGATCAGATCGGCAGTCGTGCCATCGCCGCCCGACATCAGCAGGTTGCCCGGACGACCCACTGCGCGCTTGCCCTGCTGCTGCGCCCAGAAGCGCGAGTAGTCGAGGTTGGCGATCCTGCCGTTCTCGATGATCGGCATGCGCTCGCGCGGCAAGCCGTCGCCGTCCCACGGCATGACCGCCGCTTCCGGATGCCAGGGGTCGGAGACGATGTTCACGCGCGAGTCGTAGACCTGCTCGCCGAGCTTGTTGCCGCCGCCGCGCTTGGACAGGAAGCTGCGGCCTTCGTCGGCGGTGCGCGCGTCGAAGAACCGCATCATGAAGCTGATCAGGCCCGCGGCTGCGGCCGGTTCCAGGATCACCGTGTACTTGCCCGGCTCCAGCGCCTGCGCCTCGGCCGAATCGCTGGCTTTGCGCATCGCCACGCGCACGTCGCGGCCGGCGTCGAATGCGCTGGCGTCCTTGAGATTGCGGCCCACCCAGCCCGAACCGCGGCCGTCTTCGGTACGCACGGTGCAGGTGTAGTTGAAGTTGGTCGCCTGCTGGTAGCCGAAGTTGCCGTTGCTGTTGGCGAACGCGACGAAGTTCCTGCCGTCGTCGAGGAAGCCGGCGGCGACCAGTTGTTCGGCGCGGCACGGCGCGATCGAACCGGCGGCCACGTTGGCGCGGAACTCCGGGGTGATCGCGGCCGTCGATTCGCTGAAGGTCGGGCTGGGACGGTATTCCTGCTTGCCGATCGCAGGCAGGAACTCCGGGTTCTCCGGCGCGAGCCGTGCAAGGTCCTCGGCGCGCTTGACCACGCTGCGCAGCGAGGCCTCGTCGAAAGCGTTGATGCTGGCGGTGCCGACGCGCTTGCCGAAGGCGACCTGGACGCTGAGTTCGGCATTGCTGACGATGCCGCTGGTGGAGACGTTGTTGAGCGCGAAGCGGATGTTGCCCGCGACGGAGCCGGCCAGGGTCGCCGTGCATTCGTCGGCGGTGGACAGGGCGACGGTCTTGTCGAGGATCTCGCGCGCCTGGGCTTCGGTGAAGATGGTCATGGGTCGGGTCTCCTTAGCCGAGCGAACGCGCGGTATTGATCACATTGATGCCGTTGAAACGCGCGGTCGAGGAACCGTGCGAGACCGCCGAGACCTGGCCCGGCTGGCCCTTGCCGTCGAAGAACGAACCGCCGAGGCGATAGTCGCTCTCGTCGCAGATCGCGACGCAGGCGTTCCAGAATTCCGGCGTGCGGATCTGGTAGGCCACGTCCTCGACCATGCCGGCGATCGCACCGTCCTTGATCTCGTAGAACAGCTGGCCGCCGAACTGGGCGTTGTAGCGCTGCTGATCGATCGAGAACGACCCGTCGCCGACGATATAGATGCCGTCCTCGACGTCCTTGATCATGTCCGCGACGCTCAGCTTCGCCTTGCCCGGCGCCAGCGAGACGTTGGGCATGCGCTGGAACTGCACGCTCGACCACGAATCGGCGTAGCAGCAACCGTCGGATTCGGTCTTGCCGAGGATGTGGGCCTGGTCGCGGATCGCCTGGTAATCGACCAGCTTGCCGTCGGTGATCATGTCCCAGCGCTTGGTCGCGACGCCTTCGTCATCGAAGCCCACGGCGCCGAGGCTGCCTGCCTGGGTCTTGTCGGCGAACACGGTGACGATGTCGCTGCCGTACTGGAAGCGCTGCTCGCGCTTGTCGAGCGTGGCGAAGCTGGTGCCGGCGTAGTTGGCCTCGAAGCCGAGCACGCGGTCGAGCTCGAGCGGATGGCCGATCGATTCGTGGATCGTCAGCCAGGTGTGCGACGGGTCGAGCACCAGGTCGTAGCGGCCGGGCTTGACCGACGGCGCCCGCAGCTTTTCCTGCGCCTGGCGGGCCGCGGCGATCGCGTCCTCGCGCATGTCGTAGGACGTGTTGTAGTTGACGACGCCGTTGGGCGAGACGATCTTGCCCGACGCCGCGCCATCCAGGTATTCGTAGCCCATGCCCATCGGCGACGACAGGCCGCTGCGGGTGCGGAACTTGCCGCTGGCCTTGTCGATCGCAGTGACCGTCATCGGCGCCCAGATGCGGTGCACGTCCTGGTCGATGTAGGAGCCGTCGGTGCTGGCGAAGTACTTCTGCTCGTTGACCAGGAACAGCGTGGAGTTGACGAAGCTCGCGCCCGCGCCCATCGCCGCGGCGTTCACGCCGAGCAGCAGTTCCACCTTCTCGGCCACCGGCACTTCCATGCCGTTCTTGGCGATCGGGGTCCGCCAGGACACCTCGCCGACGCCGGTGACCGGCGCCAGCTGCACGGGCGCGGCCTGCACCTTGGAATTCGCCATCGCGATCGCGGTCGCCTGCCGCGCGGCTTCGGCCACGCCTTGCTCGGTCAGCGTATTGGTCGCCGCGAAACCCCAGGCCCCGCCTGCGATCACGCGCACGCCGACACCGATGGATTCGGTGCTGACGACGTTCTGCACCTTGTCCTCGCGCGTCATCACGAACTGGCGCAGATAGCGCCCGACGCGGACGTCGCAGTAGGTCGCGCCGGCGGATGTCGCGGCATTGAGGCCGGCATCGGCAAGCCGCTTCTTGACGCCGATGTCCAGCGTGGACACCAGCTGTTCGGCGGCGATGACCTTGCCGAAGACGGCAGGCAGCAGAAGGCCGCCCGCGCCGACACCAGCGAGGGCGAGGAAGTCGCGTCTATGCAAGGGAGTTCTCCCGGGACGGGTCCGCGGCAGGCGGCCGCGGACGGAGTGGCAAGGGCGGCATCGCGTCCTGCGGGGCCATCCCGATTCTTGACGCGATGCGTGCACAGCGTCCAGTGACTTTCGGCATAGGGGGAGCCGGTGCCCGAGGACGTTGCGCCGAGACTGATGCCGTCATCCCCGCGAAGGCGGGGATCCATGGACTTTGGCTTTCGATCAGTAACGTCCATGGATTCCCGCCGTCGCGGGAATGACGGAGTTGGTTACCGTGCCCGCGATCACAAATTCCGCGCGGTATTGATGATGTTGATCCCGTCGAAGCGCGTGGTCGCCGAGCCATGCGACACCGCCGAGACCTGGCTCGGCTGCCCCTTGCCGTCGAAGAAAGAGCCGCCGAGGCGGAAGTCGCGTTCGTCGCAGATCGCCGAGCAGGCGTTCCAGAATTCCGGCGTGCGGATCTGGTAGGCGGCGTCCTCGACCATGCCGGCGATCTCGCCGTTCCTGATCTCGTAGTACAGCTGCCCGCCGAACTGGGCGTTGTAGCGCTGCTGGTCGATCGAGTACGAACCGCGGCCGTGGATGTAGAGGCCGCGTTCGACGCCGGCGATCATCTCCCTGACCGTCAGCAGCACCCTGCCCGGCGCCAGCGAGACGTTGGGCATGCGCTGGAACTGCACGCTCGACCACGCGTCGGCATAGCTGCAGCCGTCCGACTCGGTCTTGCCGAGGATGTGCGCCTGGTCGCGCGTGGCCTGGTAGTCGACGAGGATGCCGTCCTTGACCAGATCCCAGCGCTTGCACCGCACGCCTTCGTCGTCGAAACCGACCGCGCCGAGGCTGCCCGGCTGGGTCTTGTCGGCGAAGAAATTCACGATGTCGCTGCCCCAGCGATAGCCGTCCTCGCGCTTGTCGAGCGTGGCGAAGCTGGTGCCGGCGTAGTTGGCCTCGTAGCCGAGCACGCGGTCGAGTTCCAGCGGGTGGCCGACGTTCTCGTGGATCGTCAGGAACAGGTTCGACGGATCGAGCACGAGGTCGTAGCGGCCCGGCTGCACCGACGGCGCGGACAGCTTCTCGCGCGCCTGCCGCGCCGCGGCGGCCGCGTCGGCGCGCATGTCGTAGGCCTGCCCGTAGGCGATCACGCCGCCCGGCAGTTCGAAGCGCTGCGCGGGATCGGGCGAGAGGTATTCGTAGCCCAGGCCCATCGGCGCCGACAGGCCGTCGCGGGTACGGAACTTGCCGCTGCCCTTGTCGACGGCGGTGACGGTGAACGGCGCCCAGATCCGGTGCACGTCCTGATCGATGTAGGAGCCGTCGGTGCTGGCGAAATACTTCTGCTCGTTGACCAGGAACAGCCGCGAACTCACGAAGTCAGCGCCTTCGGCAGTCGCCGCGGCATTGACGTCCATCAGCAGCGCGACCTTCTCCTCCAGCGGGACCGCCATACCATTGCGGCGCACCGGCGTGGCCCAGGACACCTCGCCCACCCCGCGCACCGGCGCCAGTTGCACCGGCGCCGTCTGGATGCGCGCATTGGCCCTGGCGATCGCCAGCGCCTGCCGCGTGGCTTCGGCGATGCCGTCGGGATCGAGCGCGCGCGTCGCCGCGAATCCCCAGGCACCATTGGCGATCACGCGGATGCCCACCCCGGTCGATTCCTCGTTGACCACGTTCTCCACCCGCGTCTCGCGGGTCATCACGTACTGGCGCAGATAACGCCCGATGCGCACGTCGCAATAGCTGCCGCCGCCATCGCGCGATGCCTGCAACGCGACATCGGCGAGCCGCTTCTTCAGCGCCGGATCGAGCGTGCTGGTCAGCTCTTCCGCGGCGATCGCGCGGCCGATGCCGCCGGGCAACAACAGGCTGCCGAGCCCGATTCCACCGTAGGCCATGAAGTCGCGACGCCGCATTGCTCTCTCCCCGCGGCGATGGCCGCACACCGCCCGATTCTTCGGTGCGCATGGTGCATGCGTCAAATCGGGACAGCATCCACTTGCCCGTGGGAGCGCGCTCGCGCGCGATGTGGCTTCACCGGCAAGGCCACATCGCGCGCAAGCGCGCTCCCACGGATGTCCTGCTTTTCGACACCATCGGCACATGCAGCGGCCCGGGCGCGCCTCTATGCTTGCGCGCTGTCCCAACTCCGGAAAACCGCCGCATGCGTCGTTCCCTGCTCGCTGTCGCCGTGCTCACCGCCGCCCTCGCCGGCTGCAACCGCCAGGCGCCGACCACGCCCGCCACCGCGCAGGACGGCGCGGCCGCCACCGCGCCGTCGCAAGCCGACGCCGCGTTCGCCGAACTGTCGAAGCGCTATCTCGACGAAGGCATGCAGTTCTCGCCGATCTCCGCCACACAGATCGGCGACCACCGTTTCGATGCGGAGGTCGACGATCTCTCCGCAGCCGGCCGCCAGGCAGGTCTCGATTTCAATCGCCGCTACCTGACCGAACTCGAGGGACTCGATTTCGCCCAGCTCTCGCGCGACAACCATGTCGATGCGCTGATCCTCAGGAACAATCTCGAATACGGCATCTGGGACACCGAGACGCTGCAGAGCTGGGCCTGGGATCCGCAGATGTACAGCGGTCTGGCCGGCGGCGCGATCTACAACCTGATGGCGCGCGAATTCGCGCCGATGCCCGAGCGCCTGAAGTCGGCGACGCTGCGCATGGAGAAGATTCCGACGATCCTCGCCCAGGCCCGTGAGAACCTCGACCCGGCGCGCGTCCCCGCCACGCATGCGCGCACTGTCGCCGCGCAGAACAAGGGCGTGCTGTCGCTGATCGAGACCTTCATCCAGCCCAACGCCGACCAGCTGCAGGGCGAAGACCGCACACGTCTCGACGCGGCAGTGGACACGCTACGCGCCGCCGTCGACGCACACCAGGCCTGGCTCGACGGCACCCTGGTGCCGAACGCCAGGGGCGAGTTCCGCGTCGGCGCCGGGATCTACGACCAGAAGCTCAAGTTCGCGCTCAATTCCTCGCTCAGCCGCCAGGACATCCGCCAGCGCGCGGAAGCCGAACTCGTGCGCATCCGCGACGAGATGTACGTCGTCGCCCAGGCCGTGCTCAAGGATCGCGACGGCGCACCGGACACGCCGGCGCAGCCGAGCGAGGACCAGCGCCAGGCGGCGATCGAAGCGGCGATGGAAGTCGCCTACGCCGACAAGCCAGGCCGCAATGAAGTCGTCGATTTCGCCAAGCACACGCTGGATGTCGCGACCGAATTCACCCGCCAGCACGATCTGGTCACGGTGCCCGACGATCCGGTCAAGATCATCCTGATGCCGGAGTTCCAGCGCGGCGTCGCGGTCGCCTACTGCGATTCGCCAGGCCCGCTCGACAAGGGCCTGGACACCTACTACGCGATCTCGCCGATTCCCGACGACTGGGACGACGGCCAGGTCGATTCCTTCCTGCGCGAATACAACAAGCACATGATCCACGTGCTGACGATCCACGAGGCGATGCCCGGCCATTACCTCGAAGGCGCGCATTCGGTGAACCATCCCTCCACCCTGCGCGCGGTGTTCCGCTCCGGCCCGTTCGCCGAAGGCTGGGCGGTCTACACCGAGCGGATGATGGCCGACGCCGGCTACGCCGACAACGATCCGCTGTTCCGGCTGATGCAGCTGAAGTTCTACGCGCGCGCGGTGGCCAACGCGATCCTCGACCAGGGCATCCACGTCGACAACTGGAGCAAGGAACAGGCGATGGACCTGATGGTCCGGCAGACCTTCCAGCAGACCAGCGAGGCCGAAGGCAAGTGGATCCGCGCGCAGCTGTCGTCGACGCAGCTGGCCACCTACTTCGTCGGCGCGCAGGAACACTTCGATGCGCGCAAGGCCGCCGAGGCCAAGGCCGGCGGGGCGTTCAACCTGAAGCAGTACCACGACGACATGCTCGCCCAGGGCGCTCCGCCGGTACGCTTCGCACGTCAGCTGATGCTGGACGAGACGATCGAGTAAGCGGCGCGCGCAACGGCGGCTATTGCGCCGCACCTCATCACCGTCGCCCCAGCGCGAGCTGGGGCCCATCTTGATCTTGCGCAGTAAACCAGAACCAAATGGATCCCAGCTTCCGCTGGGATGACGGCTGCACGATTCACTGATTGCCGAGAAACAATCGTGCGCCTCCATCGTCTTTCGTGGCGTTGATGCCAAGAAGGCGGTCAACTCACCCACGCTACCATCGCGTCATGCCCACACGCGCCTCGCTCCGCCACGCCGCCGCACGCATGCTCGATCCGTTGTGCAGCATGGGCCTGTGGCTCGGCACGCTGTGCTTCGCGGCTTCACTGACGCCCAGCCTGATTCCGCGCGACGCGCTGCTGCAGGGCGTGCTGTCGGGCATCGCGTTCGCGGCCGGCTACGGTATCGGCGTGCTGATGCGCTGGCTGTGGATCTTCCTCGGGCTGCCGCGCCTGCGGGACCTCGCGATCGGGCGCGTTGCGACGGCGCTCGCCATTGTCGTGTGCGCGGCGATGGTGGTGGTGGTTCTCGCGCAGGCGTCCGGCTGGCAGAACGACATCCGGGCACGCATGCGGATGGAAACAGTCGCCAGTGCGCGGCCGTTCTTCGTCGGGCTGGTGGCGGGCGGCGTCGCGGTGGTCCTGTTGCTGCTCGGTCGCCTGTTCCGGGGCATGGTGCATTTCCTGTCGAAGCGACTGGGTCACCATCTGCCGCGACGCGTGTCGCTGATCGCCGGCGTCGCCCTCGCTGGCGTGGTGTTCTGGTCGATCGGCAATGGCGTTGTGTTCGAGGCGGGTCTGCGTGCACTCGATTCGTCGTACCGGCAGCTCGATGCGGCCGTCGATACCACGCTCGACCCGCCGCTCGATCCTTCGAAGACCGGCAGCGAGGCGTCGCTGATCGACTGGTCGGGACTCGGCCGCATGGGCCGCGCCGCGGTCGCCGCAGGCCCCACGCAGGTCGATATCGAAACACTGACCGGCCAGCCTGCGCAGGCGCCGCTGCGGATCTATGTCGGCCTCAATTCCGCTGCGGACATCCGCGCGCGGGCAGCGCTGGCACTGGCGGAGATGATCCGCGTCGGCGCGTTCGAGCGCTCGACGCTGGTCATCAACACACCGACCGGCACCGGCTGGCTCGATCCCGCGAGCCAGAAGGCGCTGGAGTATCTGCAGCGCGGCGATGTCGCGACGGTGTCGATGCAGTACTCGTATCTCGCCAGCTGGCTGGCGTTGATGGTCGACCCGACCTATGGCGCGGATTCGGCGCGCGCCCTATTCGCCGCCGTGCACGGCCACTGGCGCACGCTGCCGCGCGATCAACGCCCGCGCCTGTATCTGCATGGCCTGAGCCTCGGCGCACTCAATTCCGATCTGTCGGTCGACCTGTTCGACATCCTGGGCGAACCCTTCGACGGCGCGCTGTGGGCCGGCCCGCCGTTCCCCAGCCGCACCTGGCGTCACGCGACACAGGCGCGGGATCCGGCCACGCCCGCATGGCGACCGCGCTATGGCGACGGCTCGATCGTGCGCTTCATGACCCAGGACGGCGCGCCGGCCAGCAACGCCGCATGGGGCGGCACGCGCATCGTCTATCTGCAGTATCCGAGCGACCCGATCACATTCTTCGAAGCCGGCTCGGCGCTGCGCCGACCCGCATGGCTGTCGGGGCCGCGCGCCGACGACGTCTCCGGATCACTGCAATGGTTTCCGCTGGTGACGTTCCTGCAGCTCGGCATGGACATGGCGGTCGCGACCTCGACGCCGACCGGTTACGGTCATGTGTTCGCGGCAGAGGATTATGTCGATGCGTGGATCGCGACGACGGCGCCCGACGGATGGGATGCGGGCGCGGTGGCGGAGCTGAAGGCGAAGTTGGCTGCGGAGGGGTTGTAGCGTCGCGAGGCGACCGGCCGGTCACGCCTTTTTCGTGGACTGCACCACCCGCCGTCGCCCCAGCGCACGCCGGGGCCCAGTGACTTTGCCTGTCGTGCTTTGCAGCGAAAGTCTGGAGCGAAGGCGCTGGATGACCAGCGCAATGCGCTGTTTTGGAGCGTTTCCGGCGTGACCAGACATGCGTCTGTTGAAATCCGCCGGAATGACGACGGAAATGAAGCCGCGGCAATTCATTCGTCGCCCCAGCGGAGGCTGGGCCCATTTTGACGTTCGCGCGATGGGTGAAGATCAAAATGGGTTCCAGCTTTCGCTGGAACGACGCGCAAGCAGTAGAGCGCCGTTGCTGCGCCCTACCCCCGCGCCGCCTCGAACGCTTCCGGCAGCGTCTGCACCTTGCCGCAGTAGCTCGGGTCATACCCCGGCAGCATGCCCAGATCGCGCCGGAAGCCCTCGCTGCGCAGCAGCGTCAGCAGCCCCGTCAGACGACCGGAGTCCAGCACGTCGTTGTGGCTCAGGAAAAAGTAGTGCTCGGTGATCAGCGGGAAGAAATCCAACCCGTACTTGCGCGCAGGCGGCTCCAGCGCGAAGCCGACATCGGCGAGGCCGCTGGCGACATACGCAGACACCGCAGCGTGCGTGAGTTCCTCGACGTCGCAGGCGCGGATGCGTTCGAAGGCGATGCCGTGACGCGCGAGCATCGCTTCGAGCAGCAGGCGCGTGCCGGAACCGGGCTGGCGATGGATCATGCGGATATCGGGACGTTCGAGATCCTGCAGCGTTTCGATGCCGCGCGGATTGCCCGGCGCGAGCACCAGGCCCTGGCGCCGCATCGCCAGATGGATCACGCGATCGGCGTCGAGGTCGAGGCGGTCGCGATAGTGCGCGAACAGGGCCGGTTCCAGATCGCCGATCGGCAGATGCAGTCCCGCGATGTCGCAGGCGCCGCTGCGCAGTGCGACCAGCGCGTCGTCGGGGCTGCGGTATTTGAGGTCCAGCGCGAGGTCGGCTTCGGCCATCGTGCGGCGCAGTGTTTCGACGCCAAAGCCGTGCGAGGCATGGATGCGCAGCGGTGTGGCGTGCGCGCTGACGGTGCGTTCGAGTTCGGCTTCGAGTTCCGTGGCCAGGCTGTCGAGCATCGGCGACAGGCGCGCGGCGATGCGGTTGTCGGCCCAGACCAGGCGCTCGCCGATCGGGGTCAGACGCGCGCCGCGTCCACGGGTCATGCGCAGCAGCGGCTGGCCGAAGACCTCGCGCGCGTCCTGCAGCTGGCCCCAGGCATAGCGGTAGGACAGGCCGATCTTGCGCGCCGCGGCGGCCAGCGAGCCCGTCCCGCGGACCGCGATCAGCAGTTCGACCAGATGCGAGGGCAGCCTGGCGCCAGCGGCGCTCTCCAGTTCCCAGCGTGGCTGGATGCGGACCTTGTACATGCGCGACTCCCCGGACCTGCTGCAGCGCAGCGCACATCCGCCGCAGGTTCAATATGTTCCTGAAAGCCGGATATTCGACCATTGGAACTGGCGGTACAAGGGTTGCGGGGGTACCGTTGCGGCGATTTGTCGCAGCCAATATGTATCCAAGAACATAAACAGGCGACAAAAGTCCGATATCGGCACATCGACCCGGGGAGGATTCATGGCCACCAGTTCCGCAACGACACAACCCGCCAGCAGCGCCCGCGAAGGCAGCCTGCTCTCGAAGGAACGCATCATCGCCAAGCCAGGGTTCAACCGCTGGCTGGTCCCGCCCGCCGCGCTGGCGATCCACCTGTGCATCGGCATGGCCTACGGCTTCAGCGTGTTCTGGCTGCCGCTGTCGAAGGCGGTCGGCATCGATGCCGCCATCGCCTGCGGCGCCGACATGGGCTTCTTCTCCCGCATCACCTCGGCCAGCTGCGACTGGAACATCAGCGAACTGCAGTGGATGTACACGCTGTTCTTCGTGCTGCTGGGCTGCTCGGCGGCGATCTGGGGCGGCTGGCTGGAACGCGTCGGCCCGCGCAAGGCCGGCTTCGTCGCCGCGCTGTGCTGGTGCGGCGGCCTGCTGATTTCCGCGCTCGGCGTGCACCTGCACCAGATCTGGATGCTGTGGCTGGGCTCGGGCGTGATCGGCGGCATCGGTCTGGGCCTGGGCTACATCTCGCCGGTCTCGACGCTGATCAAGTGGTTCCCGGACCGCCGCGGCATGGCGACCGGCATGGCGATCATGGGCTTCGGCGGCGGTGCGCTGATCGGCAGCCCGCTGGCCGACATGCTGATGCGCCACTTCGCCACACCGACCTCGGTCGGCGTGAAGGAAACCTTCCTGGTGATGGCCGCGGCCTACTTCGTCTTCATGATGGCCGGCGCATTCGGCTATCGCGTGCCGCCGACCGGCTGGAAGCCGAAGGGCTGGACGCCGCCGCCGGCGAAGGACAACGCGATGATCACCCAGGGCCACGTGCACGTGAAGCGCGTCTGGGGCATCCCGCAGTTCTGGCTGGTCTGGGGCGTGCTGTGCCTCAACGTGTCGGCCGGTATCGGCGTGCTGGGCTTGGCCTCGCCGATGCTGCAGGAGATGTTCGGCGGACGCCTGATCGGCATCGATGTCGGCTTCGGTGACCTGAGCACCGAGCAGCTGTCGGCCATCGCCGCGATCGCCGCGGGCTTCGTCGGCATGCTGAGCCTGGCCAACATCATCGGCCGCTTCTTCTGGGCCTCGATGTCGGACAAGTTCGGCCGCAAGGTCACCTATTCGATCTTCTTCATCCTCGGCATCGCGCTGTACGCGTCGGCGCCGACGCTCGGCAACGCCGGTTCGATCGCGCTGTTCGTCGCGGCGTTCTGCGTGATCCTGTCGATGTACGGCGGCGGCTTCGCCACCGTGCCGGCGTATCTCGCCGACCTGTTCGGCACCCAGCATGTCGGCGCGATCCACGGCCGCCTGCTGACCGCCTGGGCGACCGCAGGCATCCTCGGCCCGTTCGTCATCGGCTACATGCGCGAGTACCAGCTGGGCCTGGGCATGCCGCCATCCCAGGTCTACAACACCACGATGTACATCCTCGCCGGCATGCTGGTGCTGGGCCTGATCTGCAACCTGCTGGTGCGTCCGGTCAATGCCAAGTACTTCATGACGCCCGAGGAACTGGCGCACGAGAAGCAGCTGGCGCACGAGAAGGTCGATGCGTCCGGCAAGTCGCTGATCTCGCAGGACGAGATGGACCGCATCGGCGCAGGTGGCAACCCGGCACTGGTCGCCTTCTGCTGGGCGGCGGTGGGCATTCCGCTCGCCTTCGGCATCTGGAAAACGCTGGAAAAAGCCCTGGTGCTGTTCGCCTGAGGCATGAACCAGGACCGGCGGCCGCTCACGCGGTCGCCGGTACCCTCCCGACATGACACGCTCCCGGAACAACGATCTCCATCATGGCGGCCCGACGGCCGGCGCCGTGCGCCGTCCGGTCGAACGCTGGCGCGACGGCGCGGTGCGTCAGGTCGACGATCACGTTGCCGAGGAAGTGCCGGTGGCCTTCGTCTACAACGACGTGCCGTTCGCGGTGATGATGGCGACCCCGGCCGACCTCGAGGATTTCGCCCGCGGTTTCGCGATCAGCGAAGGCATCGTCGACGCGCCGGGCGATGTGGCGATCGAAGGCATCGCGCATTTCATCGAAGGCATCGAGATGCGCCTGCGGATTCCCGGGGCGCGCGCCGAGGCATTGGCCCTGCGTCGCCGCAGCATGAGCGGCCGCAGTGGCTGCGGCGTCTGCGGCAGCGAACTGCTCGAAGCGGCGTTGCGTTATCCCGCGCCGGTCACGAGCGATGTCCGCGTGTCGCCCGAAGCACTCTCGCGCGCATTGCGCGCATTGCGTGAGGCGCAATCGATCGCCGCGCTCACCGGCGCCACGCATGCGGCAGGCTGGGCCTCGCTCGACGGCACGCTGCAGCTTGCGCGCGAGGACGTCGGCCGCCACAACGCGCTCGACAAACTGATCGGCGCGCTGCACGCCGATGATTTCGATCCCGCAGACGGTTTTCTGGTCGTCACCAGCCGCGCCAGCTACGAAATGGCGATGAAGGCCGCGAGCGTCGGCATCGCATTGATGGCGGCGATCTCCGCGCCGACCGCGCTGGCGATTTCGCTGGCGCAGCGCGCCCACCTCACCCTGATCGGTTTCGCCCGCGACGACGGGCAGGCCGTGTACACCCACGCGCAGCGGCTGCTGCTCCCACCGGCGACATCGCCGGCCGTCGCGCGCCCAGGCAGGACCCATGCACCATGAGCAACGACACGATCCGCAAGTACGACGGTCCCGCCGGCGGCTGGGGCGCACTGAAAAGCGTCGCCAAGCAGTTGATCGATCATGACATCGAGATCAAGGGCGCCAGAACCCTGCTGCGCGCCAACCAGCCCGACGGCTTCGATTGCCCCGGCTGCGCCTGGCCCGACCGCGACCACACCTCGACCTTCGAGTTCTGCGAGAACGGCGCCAAGGCCGTCGCCGCCGAAGCAACGAAGTTCCGCGCCGGCCCCGAGCTGTTCGCCAAGTACACCGTCACGCAGTTGGCCGAATACAGCGACTACTGGCTGGAGCAGCAGGGCCGCCTGACCACGCCGATGCGCTACGACGCGGCGACCGACCACTACGTGCCGGTGGCCTGGGACGAGGCGTTCGCGCTGATCGCCCGGCACCTGCACGCCCTGCCCTCGCCCGACAACGCGATCTTCTACACCTCGGGCCGCACTTCGAACGAAGCCGCGTTCCTGTACCAGCTGTTCGTGCGCGAGTACGGCACCAACAACTTCCCAGACTGCTCGAACATGTGCCACGAGTCGTCCGGCACCGCGCTCAAGAAGCAGATCGGCGTCGGCAAGGGCACGGTGTCCCTGCACGATTTCGAGCAGGCCGACGGCATCTTCATCTTCGGCCAGAACCCGGGCACCAACCATCCGCGCATGCTCGGCGAACTGCGCGAGGCCGCGAAGCGCGGCGCGAAGATCGTCTCGTTCAATCCGCTGCGCGAGCGCGGTCTGGAACGCTTCGCCGATCCGCAGGACAAGGTGGCGATGGCGACCCTCAGTTCGACGAAGATCTCGTCGGATTATTTCCAGCTCAAGATCGGCGGCGACCTCGCGGCGATCAAGGGCATGATCAAGCACGTACTCGAGCGCGATGTGGAAGAGACCGGGCTCGGCAGGCCGTCGCTGCTCGACCATGCGTTCATCGCCGAGCACACGACCGGCTTCGACGCGTTCGTCGTCGACGTGCTGGCCGAATCCTGGGACGTGATCATCGAGGAATCCGGGCTCGACGAGGCGCAGATCCGTCGCGCCGGCGAACTGTATCTCGCGTGCGAGCGCGTCATCGCGTGCTGGGGCATGGGCATCACCCAGCACAAGCATTCGGTGGCGACGATCAACGTGCTGGTGAACCTGCTGCTGCTGCGCGGCAACCTCGGCCGCCCCGGCGCCGGCGCGTGCCCCGTGCGTGGCCACAGCAACGTGCAGGGCGACCGCACGATGATGATCTACGAGAAACCGCCGGCCGCGTTCCTGGACCGCATCCGCGACGTGTTCGGTTTCGAGCCGCCGCGCGAGGACGGCTTCGATACCGTCGGCGCGATCGAAGCGATGATCGACGGCCGCGGCCAGGTGTTCTTCGGCATGGGCGGCAACTTCGCCATCGCCACGCCGGATTCGGACGCCACCGCGCGCGGCCTGCGCAGCTGCGCACTGACCGCGCACGTCACCACCAAGCTCAACCGCAGCCACCTGATCCACGGCAGGGACGCGCTGATCCTGCCGTGCCTGGGACGCACCGAGATCGACATCCAGGCCGCCGGCCCGCAGGGCGTGACCGTCGAGGATTCGATGAGCATGGTGCACCTGTCGTCGGGCATCAATCCGCCGGCGTCGGACACGCTGCTGTCGGAACCGGCGATCGTCGCGCGGCTCGCGCATGCCACGCTCGGCACGCGCTCGAAGATCGACTGGCTGGGCGTGATCGAGGATTACGACCGCATCCGCGACCTGATCGCGATGACCTTCGACGACTTCCACGACTTCAACACCCGCGTGCGCGTGCCCGGCGGTTTCCGCCTGTCGAACACCGCGCGCGACCGCAAGTGGGCGAACCCGGCCGGCAAGGCGGTGTTCTTCGCCTGCCCGGTGCCGACCGACAACCCGATCCACCGCGCGCGCCGCATGCACGGCACGCAGCCGGTGTTCACGCTCGCGACCACGCGTTCGCACGACCAGTACAACACCACGATCTACGGCCTCGACGACCGCTATCGCGGCGTGTTCGGCGAGCGGCGCGTGCTGTTCGCCAACGCCGACGACATCGCCGCGCTCGGCATGAAAGCCGGCGACTGGGTGGATCTGGAAAGCCTGTGCGACGACGGCGTGCGTCGTCAGGCGCTGCGCTTCCTGCTGGTCGAATACAACATTCCGCGCGGCTGCCTGGCGGCGTACTACCCCGAGACCAATCCGCTGGTGCCGCTGTCGAGCTTCGCCGACGAATCGCGTACGCCGACCTCGAAGTCGGTGCCGGTGATCGTGACCCCGCACGTCGCCGACGTCGGCGCGCACATGCCGCGCCAGCGCGACATCCCCGCCGCCGTTGTCCGCTGACGAAACCCTGCTGCAGGCGCTGCTGACCGAACTGGCGGCCGCGCCGGACGGCATGTCGCTGCCGCGGCTGTGCAAGCGCCTGCGCATCCGCATGAGCGTGCTGATGCGCACCCTCGCCTACCTGGGCAACCAACGCATCGGCGATGTGCAGGGACCGGACTGGGTGCGCACGGTCGAGGAGGGCGAACGGACGCTCGCGCAGCTGACCGAGCGCGGACGCGCGGTTGCGATGTCGCTGGTGGAACCGGACGGCAGCGCAAAGGGCTGAGCCGGGTGCGGGTTCGACGCCGCGCTTGACCGCACCGCATCGACCACTTCCGCGCGCGTTGTCCACATCGGGTGTGGATGGCCTGCTGACAAAGGTGTGGATAAGCGCCGCAAGCCCGCTTCGCAGGCGGCCCGCTTTCATGCGGTCAGATTTTCACCACCCTGCCGATGCCGGCGGATTGTCCCGCTTGATCCGCGCACCCGGATGTGCAGCGCGCTGTCGCAGCACTCAGGCGACGGGATCCGACCACACCGCGAACTCGTTGCCGCTCGGCTCGACGAAGTGAAAACGGCGGCCGCCCGGAAACTCGAAGACCGGTTTCAGGATCGTGCCGCCCGCGGCTTCGACCTTCGCCAATGTCTCGTCGATGCGTGCGCTGTAGAACACCAGCAGCGCACTGCCCGCCTCGCTGCGCGCCTGCAGAAGCCGCCGTCGAGTCCTTCGTTCGAGAACGCGATGTAGTCGGGACCGTAGTCCTCGAAGGTCCAGCCGAATGCCTGCGCGAAGAACCGCTTCGTCGCATCGAGATCGCGGGCGGGGAACTCGACATAGTCGAGCTTTTCATGTTTGGCCATGGTGGGTCGTTCTCCGGGGTGTGGGATATCGGGGCCGCGTGACATTGCGTGGATCTTTCGAAGACCGGCGCATGCAGCTCGCAGCGCTCCGGTCAGAACCTGCGCACCACGCGCAGCAGGTAGGCGCGGCCGATCGGATCGTCGGTCGCACCGTTGTAGCCGGTGCGCAGGGGGTCGTAGTTGGCCGGCTGCCGGTCCATCAGGTTGTCGATCTGGACGGAGATCCGCCAGTACGCCCCCAGATCCCGGGCGACGTGCGCGGCGAGCAGGTTCACCGACGGATTGCGGCAACGCCCCACCGATACGTGCAGCACCGGACAGGGCGCGTCGGCGGCATGCATGCGATAGCCGCCGAAGTGGCGCAGATGCAGGGCCAGATCCCATACCGGGGAATGCCACAGCAGCGATGCGGTCGCGGCAGCACGGGGTGCGAGATGTCCTGCCTGTTCGACGCGGTCTGCGCCATTGGCACTGCCGCGCACATGCGCGAGGTAGTGGCCCAGCAGCCGCAGGCTCCAGCGATGGGTCGCGGCGGGATTAAAGGTCCAGTCGGCATCGAGATGGACGCCGCGCACCTCGGTCCGGCCGATATTGGCGAAGCGGGTGACGAACGCGGTCGCGCGTCCGGCTTCGTCACGGACCAGACTGTCCAGACCGATTTCCGTATCGACCACCGCACTGGCGACCGCGATTTCATTGCGCCGCTCCACCTGGAAATAGTCCAGGGTGAGATCGAGGGCCGGACGCGGCGACCAGACCACGCCGAGGTTTCGCGTGCGCGCACGCTCCGGCCTGAGCGCAGGGTTGGCCGCCACGCCGATCCGCAGCACGCAGCCCCCTGCGAACTCGATGGCACAGGGCGCGACCGCAGCCGCGGGCACCCAGACGTCGAGCCCGTAGTAGTCGTCCGGCGGCGGATGGCCCAGGGTCTCGTAGAGTGTGGGCGCGCGGAACGCATCGGCCACGCTGGCGCGTAGAAGCAGCCTGGCATGGGGCCGCCACCCCAATCCGGACCGCGGCGAGAATTCGGAGTGCGAGCCCTCCGTCCGATCCAGCCTGCCGGCCGCCTCCAGCCACAGACGCTCGCCGAATGGCACCTCGAGTTCCCCGAACGCGGCGACACGCCGGGCATGACCGCGCGCATCGCCGGTCTGCAGCGGCGCGGCGAGCTCGGGCGCCGCGAAATAGGGGTCGGGGCGGTAATCGAGCCTGTCACGACGGATCTCGACGCCCGCGGCGGCCCGCAACTGCCCGCCGCGCCAATGTCCCGCCGTGCCGGCACCGCGCAGCGTCGCCGCGTCCACGCCACTGCGCCCGGATGTATCGAGCGTGTGCGCGATGGCCCGCAGCGTCTCCGGACTGTTGAGGCGGCCATCGAACCGGTAGGTGCCGTCCGCCAGCGCCTGCCGCAACGCGCTCTGGTTGACCACGCCCTGCACGCGGTTGTCGACGCGATGGGACGAATGCGACACCTCGGCGTCCATGGCCCAGCTGCCCAGCGGAAAGCGGATCCCGACCGCACCGTCGACGATCGTCGCGCGGTTGCGGCTGGTGATCGGCCCGACATCGTAGAACGCATGGCCGAGTGCGTCGGCGACGCCGTGGAGCGCGTCGTCGGGCGGCACGGGGATGTTCCACAGCGTCATCGGCCCGGCGCCCATGCGGGTGTCGGTGCGCGCGCTGCGCAGGCTGGCGTAAAGTCCGGTCGCGCCCTCGGTATCCAGCGACCGCTGCCAGTGCACCCGCAGCGAGGTGCTGTCGCTGGCGGGGCGCAGACTCCGGTAGCGCTCGCGATCGAGCCGGCATGCAGGATGCGCAGCGTCGACAGCTGCCGCGCACGGCGCCGAGGGCAGAAGCATGTCCGTGTCGAAACGGTAGTACCCCAACTGCGTCGTCGCGTCGGCGAGGCCGTCACTGCGGCGGTCACGGGTGTGCCAGCGCCGCGAGGTCCCGGTCAGTTCCGCCTGCGCGAGGCGATCGGCGATCAGCGACACCTGCCCGTCGGCCGCTGGAAACCCGAGACCGGCAGACACACGCCACGTGTTGGCGTCGCCACGCGCCGAAACGCCGTACAGGGCCTCGATCTCACCGCCACCGTAATCGCGACGCAGGATGATGTTGACCACGCCGGCGACCGCATCCGCACCGTAGACCGCCGATGCGCCGCCGCGCAGGATCTCCACCCGCTCCACCATGCTGAGCGGAATCGCGCCCAGGTCGTTGAGCCCGCCGAGGCTGGTCGACGGCAACGCATAGTTGGCGACACGGCGCCCATCGACCAGGTAGAGCGTGCCTCGCGGCCCGAGGCCGTACAGACTCGCCGACTGCACCACGGCGGTCGAGACCAGCGAGGTGAGCGACTCGCTGACTTCCTCGGTCGCCGCATCGACGACGTGATGACCGGTCATGCCGGGCTGATGCCGGAGCAGATCGAACAGCGTGGTGAACCCACCGCTTTCGATCTGCTCGCGGGTGATGACGCTGACCGGCGTGGTCGCCTCCAGCCCGACGCGCGGAATCCGCGAGCCGGTCACCAGCACACGGCGCAGCGGCTGTGGCGCGGACACCGCCGGCCCGGGCTCGACGGCAGCCGGCGGTGGCGCCGGTGCGCGCCGGCTGGACCGTGCGCTCGTCCGTTCGCGCAGCACGAAGACGCCGTCGGCCGCCGGCACGGCTTCCAGTCCGCTGCCGGTCAACAGCCGGTCCAGCGCACGCGACGGTGGAAGACGGCCCGACACCGCACGTGCACGTCGCCCCGCGGCAAGGGCCGGTGGATAGAGCAGTTGCAGGCCGCTTTGCGTCGCGAAGTCGTCCAGCGCGTGCGCCAGCGGCGCGGCCGGGATGGAGAAGCTGCGGACCTGCGCACCGGACGCCCACGCGGGCGGGACCGGCATCAGGCACAGCAGAGCGGCCAGCACGCACGCGAGGTGGCCCGACCTGCGCGGCCGGACGCACGCAGCGCCGCTCGCCGGGATCTGCAGCATCGGCGCGATCAAGGCCGATCGAGCAGGATCGTGTCGTGTCCGCGCCGTTGCGCGCGCAATCCCCAGCCGGTCTCCAGCGCGGCCGCCAGACTGTCCTGATCCCCCGCCTGGACCTGGCCGCTGACGCGGATCTCCGCCAGCGCGGGCTCGGCCAGGACGAGGCGGACCGATGCGTACCGGTTCGCTTCCGCGACCAGCACATCGAGCGGCCAGTCGTTAAACACCAGGCGGCCTTCCAGCCATCCGGCCGCTTCGTTGGCGACCAGAGGCGCCACCGCATCGATCATGCCGTCCTGGTGGTAGCGCACGCGCTGGCCCGCCGACAGTTCACGGGTTTCGTGCGCCGCCCCGGCGCCGCCGGCGACAGTCGTGGACACCGCCACATGCCCCTCCAGCAACGCCACGTCCACTGCACTGCCCGCCTCCCGCACCTGGAACGTGGTGCCGATCACGCGGACCTCGCCCCCTCCGCTGAGCACCCGCATCGGACGCGCGGCGTCGTGCGCGGCGATCACATGGATACGGCCCCGCTGCAGCCTCAGCACGCGCGCACCGGGTTCGAACGCCACTTCGACTGCGGAGTCGGTGTCGAGCACGATCCGCGAGCCGTCCTCGAGTGTCGCCTCCCTGCGTTCGCCGGTCGCGGTCTGCAGCGCGAACGCAGACGCGCCCGCCTCTTCGGGCATCAGCAGCAGGCGATACCCGAGCACACCGGCCAGCACCAGCACGGCCGCGGTCGCGAACGCCCACGGACGACGCCAGGCCGGCGGACGTGCACGCAGCGCGCGATGCGCGCGGGCGGCATCGGCCCGCAATGAAGGATCGCCGGAAAGCGTCGCGGCGAGCGCGTGGATGCGCTCGGCGCGCACGTAGTCGGCCGGATGTCCCGGTGCGCCGGCAAGCCAGCGCTCGAATGCCGCACGATCGTCCGCATCGCAGTCCGGCGATTGCAGACGGACCACCCAGTCTTCGGCAGTGGCAGACGGATTGGGATGCATGTCGGACATGGTCATGGATTCATTGCGGGACACCGGCCCACATGCATGCGGCACCGGCGGTCAGCATACCGGCGCATCGTCCATCCCCCGCATCCCGCCGGACGGACGGCGCCCATCTGTCGCCGCGGCCGGGAGCGCCATCGACAGCGCGCGTCCCGCTCCGGGTGGTGAGACCGCCCGGAGCGGAAACGCGCATCGGTCAGAACTGCACCGACCAGCGCAGGTTGGCACCATGGTCGCGCGCCTCGTCGGCGTACTGTCCGTGGTAGCCGACTTCCAGCAGGCTGTTGGCGCTGGTGCGCGCGGCGATGCCCAGCTCCAGCAGCTTCGCATCGCTGCCCACCGGCGCACCGTGGACGACAAAGCTGTCGCCACCGGCCAGCGCCACGTCCGTCCACGGCACCAGCTCGCCGCCGGTCTTGCGGTAGCCCACGCCACCGCGCAGGCCCAGCCACGTCTGCGCCTGCTGCGAACCGCGCAGGTTCACGTCGAAACGCACGCCACCGGTGGTCAGGTCGGCGCGGACGTCGCGGGTGCGACCGCTCAGCGCCGCTGCGCCCCCGTCCTCGGCGAATGCATCCGCACTCGCCCGCACCTGCGCGAACTGCGCGTAGGGCTCCACGCCCCAGCGTTCGTCGCCGAAACGGTAGCCCGCTTCGACGAACGCCTGCCTGGTCGTAGCGTCGTAGGCGGCGAAGGCGCGCTCCTCGAGACCCGTGAACGCGACGCGGCGGTCGACCTTCACGTCGTGACTGCCGTAACTCCAGCCACCGCGCAGCCCCAGCCCCTGCCAGGTGTACCCGGCATAGACACCGGCATGCCGCGTGTCGATGTCGGTGCGCGCATGCAGGCGCTGCGCGGCCTTGAGATCGCTCTCGCCGACGCCACCCATCACGCCCACGCGCAGGCCGCTGTCGAAGGTGTAGTCCGCGCCGACGAGCGTGTTGCCGCCGCTGTATTCGCTGCCTGCCGCATTGGCGCCGTCGGCGAGACTGCCGCCGGTGCGCTGCAGCTCGACCCAGGCGCCGAATCGGCGATCGGGGTCGTGCTGCGCCTGCAGCGGATCGCTGCCGCCCGCAGCGCGCGCGAGCACGCTGCCGCGCACGTGGCGGCTGCTGTCGATCAGCACCGACTGCGCGGTGGCATGCACGTCGCCGCTGAGCAGATCGACCGCCTCGATCGCCTGCGCCGGGAACAACTGCACCAGCGAACCGATCAATGCGTTGCTGTCGGCCATGGCATCCAGGCTGGCCGCGGTCGCGCGCTGGTTGTGGGTACCCGCGAAGCCCGCGAACGACGCGCCGCGTGCCACGTCGAGCACGACGCCGAATGCATCGTAGGACAGCGACAGGCCCAGGAACGGCGTGATCGCGGTGCTGTCGAGCGCGTCGAAACGACCGGTGATACCACCGGCGGCGCTCAGGAAGTCATAGCGCTCGCCGAGTGCGTACACACCTGGACCGCGCTCGGCAACGACAGTGCCGCCCTCCAGGGTGGCGGTACCGGTCACCAGCAGGCGGTCGACCTGGTCGGGCGGCGTCATCTCCACCTCGAACGTCGACCCGGCCTGCTGCACATAGTCGCCATCGACGGTCAGCGTACCGATCGACCGCCCCGGTGCGATCGTGCCGCCACTCGCGACCGTGGTGTCGCCCAGCGTACCGATACCGCCCAGATGGCCGCCCTCGCCCACCCACGTGTAGCCACCCGTCTGCATGCCGTCGATCAGCGCCAGCGCAGCGCCATCCGCGCCGCCGACGAACAGGTTCGCGCCATCCAGACGACCCGTCGCCGACACCTCCGCGATGCCGCTCTCCACGCGCAGCGCATTGCCCTGCAGCGTGCCCGACAGCGCCAGTGCGCCGCCGTCCACCACGCCGTCGTGGCCTGCCCCGTACGCATTGAGACCCGACAGCGCCAGCAGCCCGCCATGCACGGTGAAACCGTCGAAACTGTTGTCGCCCGACAGCGTCAGGCTGCCGTCGCCACGCTTGATCAGGCTGCCGCGGTCGCCTGCGCGGCCGGTCCGCACCAGCGCATTGGTGATGTCGTTCGACCAGGTGTCTTCGAGACCCGCAGCCAGGGTCACGTCGAAGTCGCTCAGGAACGCGCCCGGGCCGTTCATCGCGCCTTCCAGGCTGATCAGGCCCCAGCCGTACTCGTCGCTCAGGGCCTCGTCGCGGTTGCCCGCCGTGGTCAACAGCGTGTCGCGCACCTGTGCGTTGGTCATGTAACCGAAACGCTCGGCGATCAGACCCAGCGCGCCGGTGACGTGCGGCGCCGCCATGGATGTGCCGGAATACGCGCCATAGCTCGGCGTGTAGCCGAGCGCTCCCATCGCGGCGTTGACCGCACTCTGGAATGCCTGCGCCACGTCGTCATCGAGCGCGAACTGGGGCAACTGCGCGCGCAGTGCGTTGAGGAAGTCGGCGGTGTTCTCGCTGGCGCGTTCGAGGAAGATGGTCGGGTTGTCGCGGTACATCGCCAGGACGGCCTGGTTGTTCGCGTTCTCGCCCGACAGGTCGTAGCGGGCGAGCATGCCGGCGACACGCGCGGCGCGCGTGAGCACGTTGTCGATAATGGCCGCCATCGCCTCGGGATCCGCCGACTGCGCGAGCAGGTCGAAATACAGATCGCCCTGCCAGCCCACGTAGCTCTGCAGATCGATGACCTCGGTGAGCAGCTCGGTACGCGTGAACGGCGTGGTCGATGCCGCTGCTTCGAGCCGGATCTGCTCGTGGCGTTCGCTCAGCGACTGGCTGACGGTCGAAGACGCGATGCTGGTGCCGGGCGCGGTCACGCACCAGTACTGCGCGTTTCCGCAGAAGTACGAACCCGTGCTGCTGCCGCCAGCCGATGTCATGTTGGTGACGACCAGCCAGTGCTGTTCCAGTTCGGGAAAGAACATCGGCGCCGATCCCCAGGCACTGGCATGCGGCCCGGTCCCCAGCGCCGCCTGCGTGCCGACGTTGCCGGCGGCGAACACCTGCACTACACCGGCATCGGTCGCGCGACGGAACGCATCCACTTCCGCATCGCCCAGCCGCGGCCGCAGCAGCGCTTCGACGGTGGCAGGCGAGGCGTCGTGCCGCAGGGTGTCGTTGGACGAACCCCAGCTGTGATTGACGAAGCGCGCCCCGGACGCGACGAAGGCGTCGAGGGCCGCGACGGTGGGGCTGACCTGCCCGCCACGCACCACCACGAAGGAGTCGTAACCGAGGAAATGGGTGGCCGAATGCAGGGTCGCGCCGAACGCGACGCCATGCATGCCGCTGCCATCTCGATTGGCGGCCATCGTGCCGCCGACGTGGGTGCCATGGTCGCTGTAGCCGGTGTGGCCGATCAGCGGACGACCGTCGAAAGCGCCGTATTCGCCGGGCTGAGGATCCTCGGGAAACCAGATGCCGTCGCGGGTGTCGAGCAGGACCAGCTTGCCGTCGCCGTCGAACTCGGGATGTGAATCGAACACGCCGGAATCGTAGATGCCCAGGGCCACGCCTGCGCCGGTGATGCCGCGCGCGTAGGCGTACTCGGCCCCGATCGCACGCAGCCCCCAGTCGCCCTGGAACTCCGCGTCGTTGCGCCACGATTCCGCGGCCGCCTCGAGATCGTCGGTGCGCCCGCCTGTCGCCAGGTGATAGGCACCTGCCGACGACGCCACGTCCGCTGCCGACGGCGCGCCGGTCGCCAGCGCCGCGGTACCTGCCTGCGTCGCTGCGCGGGGCTGATCGAGCGCACCGCGCAGCGCGGCACGGTCGGCGGCGCGGAACGCGGACTCGACGTTCAGCCTGGCCGACTGCGCCGCATCGCTGGACCCGGCCGCCATGACCGGCGCGGCGCCTACGCACAAGGCGGTGGCGATGGCCAGCGACAACGGGGACAGGAGCCGGGTGGATGTGCGTCGACGCGATACGCGGGGGAGGCGGGATGCTGCCATGCGGTAGAACCTCTCGTTCGGACTGCGGGTGGTGGACCGGGCGCACAACGCGCCGGCTTCCCATGTCACAACGTCCGTCCGGGCCACCCCCCTACCGGTTTCCGCGGATCGGGCGCGCGGCCGCCGGCATCCTGATGGCACGCGGCGAGGATCGCACCTGCGGCGCCGGAGGCAATCCCCTCGAACGCCCCCTGTTCAGGGCGTCGATCCTCATGCCCCGGGGCCGCGATCCATCGACAGCCGCAACAGGGCCAGCGCCTTGCTGATCTGCTTCTCCACCGCCTTGACCGAGACACCCATGTGCCGGGCGATCCGGGGATAGCTCATGCCCTCGACCCGGTTGAGCAGGTAGACCCCGCGACAATGCGGCGGCAGGTCCGCGATGGCCTGCCGCGCGCGTTCGAGTTCCTGCCGCTGGACTGCGATCTGCTCGGGGCCCGGCCCGTCGGCCATCAGGGTTTCGACATCCAGGGCGTCTCCGTGCGCCGACACTTCGCCGGCGACTGCGCGTTGCCGCCAACGGTCGCGCAGCAGGTTCAATGCGATCCTGTACAACAGCGGACGCAGGACGTCGCGGCCGTGCTGCCGGTAACGCAGCAGTCGCATCTGCGCTTCCTGCGCGATGTCTCGCGCGTCCTCCGGATCCACCTGCTTGCCGCGCAGATAGCCGACCAGCACGTCCGATTCGGCGCGCAGAAACGCTGCGAATGCGGAATCCCCGGGGTCTGCCTCGACATCGCACCCGGGTCGCTTTCGGTCGATCACGCTGGACGGCATCTCGCACATGGGACATCGAATCCTAGCCCATGCGATCGTCCGGCAACGCCGCGGTCGGACATTTCAGAACCTGGTCACAATCCCGGCGTATGTCGCGCCGGAGCGCGTGGGCGCGCAGGCCAAGGAAGCGCGAGAGCGCGTACGTCCTTACGCGACCGGGCGATGACGCGGGTCTGCACGTCCACAGGCCCGGCCCGCAGGGTGGCCGCAACGCGGCCACGCGACGTGCGTCGGGATCGTGAACAGGTTCTCAGGCGCGCAGCGTGGCACCGCCGTCGACGTAAAGATCGCTCATCGTGATGTGGCCGGCCTGGTCGGACAACAGGAACATCACCGCATTCGCGATGTCCTGGGGTTCGGCGAGCTTGCCCAGCGGAATGCCGCTCTTGAAGGTCTCCAGCGAGCCGGCGATGGTGCGTGCCTCGCCGCTGGCGTCGGCCCACATGCCGGTCTGCATCGGCGTCCGCGTCGAACCGGGCGCGACGATGTTGCAGCGGATGCCCAGCGGCGCGAGTTCCAGGCCGAGGCAGCGCACGAACATCGTCGTCGCGGCCTTGGACGCGGCATAGGCCGCCATGTTCTGGCGCGGGATGCCGGCGGCGTTGGAGCTGACGGTCACCATCCCACCGCGACGGCGCGGGGCCATCACGCGGGCCACGGCCTGCGATACGTGGAAGACGCCATCGGTGTTGACCGCGAAGGTGCGGCGCCATTCGTCCGCGCCGAGCTCGAGCACCGATGCGGTGGACAGCACACCGGCGACGTTGACGGCGAGATCGATGGGGCCGAGGTCGGCTTCGATCTCTTTGATCAGGACGTCGACGGCAATCGCGTCGGTGACATCCAGTGCATACGGATGGATCGCTGCGACACATGCCGACGGCGCCGCCGTGCTCTCATCGTCCGACGCTCGATCTACCACCGGCGCCTCCCGATCGGTCGCCACCACCGTCGCCCCGCTCGCACGCAACATCCGCACCACCGCAGCACCGATACCACCCGCAGCGCCGGTGACAAGGGCGATCTTTCCGTCGAAGCCTGTGAGTTGCATTGGGATGTCCCGGATCGGTGATGGCGGTGGATCTTCGGCCGCGCGTTCGGCCGCAACGATGCGGCCGACCCACCGCATTGTAGGAGCGCGCTTGCGCGCGATGTGGCTTTACCGGGAACGCTTCATCGCGATCGCGCGCGAGCGCGCGTCTATATGCTGTCGAAGGCCACCAGTCGCGCATCGAGCAGCGGCGCGATACGCGCGGTGGCGTCGCGGCCCGTCAGCTCGGCATGCAGGAACGGCAACTCGATCGATTCGATGTGCGCCGCATGCGCGGCCCACAGCGAAGACTGCAGGTTCGGGCGGTCGGCGTGGTCGTTGCCCGCACGCACATGCAGCAGCGTGCCGTCGAAACGGGCGTGGTGATGCAGGCGCACCAGGCGGTTGGTATCGGTCACCGCGCGCACGACGCCATCCAGTACCGCGCCGGGCAGATTGCCCAGCGCGCTGTCGCCGCGGCGCAGGAAGTCGACGATCGCCTCGCGCGTGCGCAACTCCGGAGACGCATCCGGGTCGTAGCCGGCAATCGCCAGCAACGCGCGCAGCGCGGCGACGGCATCGGGTTCTGGTTCTGCGCGCCAGACCTCGGCCGGATACGCGTCGAGCAGTGCGAGCACACCGACCTCGCGACCGAGCGCGCGCAGGCGCACGGCCATCGCCTGGGCGAGGATGCCGCCGACCGACCAGCCAAGCAGATGCACGGGGCCATCCGGCTGCAAGGCGACGACGCGCCCGGCGTATTCGGCTGCCAGTGCGTCGATGCTGCCCGGGAGCGCTTGCGTGAGATCGAGCGCTGGCGACTGCAGGCCGAACACGCTGCGCGCAGGCGCGAGCGCGCGCGAGAGATCGCGATAGCACCAGGCGATGCCGCCGGCCGGATGCACGACGAACAACGGCGCGCGCGCAGGTTCGCCCTGCGCAAGTGCGATCACCGGTGCCAGGCCATGGTCGGGATCGTCGCCCTCGCCTGCATCGAGCGCGGCGGCGAGGCCTTCGACCGTGGGCGTCGCGAACAAGGCGCCGAGTCCAGGATCGCGGCCGAACGTCTGCTGGATCGCGAGCAGCAGATGCACCGCGAGCAGCGAGTCGCCGCCGAGCGCAAAGAAGTCGGCGTCCGCACCGACACGCTCGACGCCGAGGGCTTCGGCGAACAAGCCGGCAAGTGCGGTTTCGGTCGGCGTGCGCGGTGCGACGAACGCGCCCGGC
This sequence comes from Proluteimonas flavola, assembly GCF_021191705.1. Classification (GTDB taxonomy): domain Bacteria; phylum Pseudomonadota; class Gammaproteobacteria; order Xanthomonadales; family Xanthomonadaceae; genus Luteimonas; species Luteimonas flavola. The sequence goes on along the minus strand of NZ_JAIWPU010000006.1, from coordinate 59,903 downwards.
TCGAACGCGGGTGCCGGCAGCGCATCGCGGTCGAGCTTGCCGTTCGCGGTGACCGGCCAGTCGGCGAGCGCGACGAAGGCGGACGGCACCATGTAGTCCGGCAACTGCGCAGCGACGAACGTACGCAGCGCTGAAGACCCGAAATCGGCCGTGGGCTGCAGATACCCGACCAGACGCCGGTCGCCGGCGCGATCCTCGCGCACGATGACGGCCGCCTGCGAGGCCAGTCCGCTGGCGACCATGGCGGCTTCGATCTCGCCCAGCTCGATGCGCAGGCCGCGCAGCTTGACCTGGTGGTCGCTGCGGCCGAGGAACTCGACCGCGCCGTCACTGCGCCAGCGTGCGAGATCGCCGGTGCGGTAGATGCGTTCGCCGGGCCGGTGCGGATCGTCGAGGAAGCGTTCGGCGGTCAGATCGTCGCGCCCCAGATAGCCGCGCGCGAGCTGCGCGCCGCCGAGGTACAGATCGCCGACGACGCCGGGCGGCAGCGGGCGCATGTGCGCATCGAGCACGTACAGCCGCGTGTTCCAGACCGGGAAGCCGATCGGCACCGGGCGCGAGGTGTCCGCCGCGCTGGCAGGCCAGAAGCTGACGTCGACCGCGGCTTCGGTCGGGCCGTAGAGGTTGTGCAGTTCCGCGTGCATGGTCGCGTGGAAACGGTCGCGCAGGTCTGCATCCAGCGCTTCGCCGCTGACGAAGACGCGGCCCGTCGACAGGCCGCGCGCTTCGGGCGCGGCGAGGAACGCGGCCAGCATCGACGGCACGAAATGCAGCGTGGTGATGCCAGCCTCGCGGATCAGCCGCGCGATCGCGACCGGGTCGCGATGCGCGTCCGGCGGTGCGACCACCAGCGTGGCGCCGGCCAGCAGCGGCAGGAAGAATTCCCAGACCGAGACATCGAACGTGGCCGGCGTCTTCTGCAGGATGCGGTCGCTGGCAGCGATGCCGTAATGCGTGCGCATCCATTCGAGGCGATTGACGATGGCGCGATGTTCGACGACGACGCCCTTGGGTTCGCCGGTCGAACCGGAGGTGTAGATGACGTAGGCCGCGTGCTGCGGGGAGACGCCCGGCAGCGTCGTGTCGTTCGCGATCTGCGGCCAGTGGCGCGGCGCAAGGCGAAGCACGTCGTCCGGCCAGTCGATCCCGTCGTCGGAATGCGCGAGCAGCGCGACCGGCTGCGCGGACCGCAGGATGCGTGCGCGGCGCCCGAGCGGCTGCGCGGGATCCAGCGGCAGGTAGGCCGCGCCGGCGCGGAGCACGGCGACCAGTGCGACGACCAGTTCGATCGAGCGCGGCAATGCGACCGCGACGACGATGTCGGCGCCCGCGCCACGCGCGTGCAGCGCCTGCGCGAGTGCGCGGCTGCGCGCGTCGAGCGCGCGATAGGTCAGCGTCCCGCCGTCGAACACCAGTGCCGGCGCATCGGGCGTGGCCGCCATCGACGCTTCGATCAGCGCGACCAGGGTCGTGTCGGGCACCGGATGCGCGGTGGAATTGAAGTCGAACAGCGTGCGGGCAGCTTCGGCCGGTGTCGCCAGCGGCACGTCGTCGAGACGCGCATCGGGCTGCGCCGCGAGTTCGAACGCAGCCGCGAGGAAGGTACGCAGACGCGTCGCGTGCGCGGCGACATCGGCTGGCGAATACAGACCGGGATTGGCCTCGATCTCGAGGTCGAGCGCCTGCACGCCATCGCCGCGGAAGCCCAGCGTGATGTCGTCGACCGGTCCGGTGCCGAGGATTTCCATCGACGCACGCGTGCCGGCGAGCAGCGTCGGCCGGTAGAACGGCTGCACGTTGATCAGCGGGCCGTGCAAGCGGCGCTGGCCGCCGATCAGGCCGAGATCGCGCCGCAGCTGTTCGCCGCGATAGCGGCCATGCCGGCGGCCGCGCAGCAGGGCGCGCACCATCGCCTGCATGAAATCCGCGACGCGCGCGCCCGGCAGCGCCGGCACGCGCAGCGGCAGCACGTTCATGACCATCGCCGGCACGCGCGCGGACGCGCTGCCGAGACGGCCCATGAAGGGCACGCCGACGACGGCCTCGCCCTGCCCGCCGAAGCGCTGGCAATAGGCGGCGGTCAATGCGGTCAGCACGTCCGGCCACGGCTGGCCGAGGGTCGCCGCCGCGTGCGCGAGGCCGTTGCGGAAATCCCCATCGAGCGCTTCGACATGACGCAGGCAATCGGGCGCGGCATGGGCGAAGCCGCCGCAAAGTCCCGCGGCGGCAGGCATGCCGGTCAGCGTGTCCTGCCAGTAGGCCGCATCGGCCGCGCGCTTCTCCGACGCGCGATAGGTCGCGTCTTCGGCCAGCACGCCATCGAGCGGTGCGAAGGCCGCACCGGCAGATGCGTCGGCATACAGCGCGCAGGCCCGCTCGGTCAGCAGCGCCATGCCGTAGCCGTCGGTGGCGAGGTGATGCACGCGCAGATACCAGGCGAACCGGTCGCCGCCCAGCACGTACAGCCGCTGCAGTGCGAGACGATCGCGCGCGGGATCGACCGGCGACAGCCGATCGCGCGTCATCGCCGCACGCGCGGCGTCTTCGGGCGCCCGCTCGGCCGACAGGTCGACGATGTCCAGATGCGGCACGTGACCAGAGTCGATCCACTGGATCGGGCCGTCGGCGGTCTCGCGCATGCGCAAGGCCAGCGCCGGCGCATCGGTGGCGGCCTGGCCCGCCGCACGCACGAAAGCGTCGACATCCAGCGCGCCGTCGATCCACAGCGCGTGCGCGGTGTTGAACGCCGGGTTGTCCGGCGCCAGCCGCTGCGCGTACCAGAGCCCGGCCTGCGCTTCGGTCAGCGGCCAGGCCGTGCCCGGCGCAGATGGGTCGGCTTCGACGCGAGACGCTGTCGCGGTCATCCGGCGGCAGGCGCGTCGCGCTGCAGGCCCTGCACCACCTGCCACCAGCCGGCAAGCGTGGTGTGCTCGGCGAGGTGCGAGAACTCCAGTGCAATGCCGTGCTCGCCCCAGGCCATCACCAGGCCCAGCACGCGCATCGAATCGAGGCCGAGGTCCATGAGGTTGTCGTCGTCGCGCACGTCTTCGGGCGCTTCGCCGATGAGCCTGGCGACATCGGCGCGCATGCGCTCGAGGGTCAGGGGTCCGGTGCGGTCCATGGTCACTTCAGCATCTCCAGAAGTCGGTCGGTGGTCAGCGGCACGCCGCAGGTGCGCGCGATCCAGTGCAGCGCGAGGTCGTGGTCGGCGCGCGAGAAATCGGCGACCGCGTCGGCGACGACGAAGGTTTCGATATCGCGCTGGAACGCCTCGGTCGCCGTCGACAGCACGCCGATGTGCGCGTAGACGCCGGTGATCAGCAACTGGTCGCGGCCACGCGCGCGCATCAGCGTGTCGAGGTTGCTGCGCTGGAAGGCGCTGTAGCGATGCTTGACCAGTACGTGGTCGCCGTCGGCCGGCGCCAGCGCATCGACGATGGTTTCGTGCTCGGGAATCGCCTGCATGCCCGGGCCCCAGAGATCGGCCTGCAGGCCGCGGTCGCGCCGATCCTGGTGGCCGCGCTGCGCGGTGTAGAACACCGGGACGCCTGCGCTGCGGCAATGCGCGAGCAGGCGCGCGAGGTTGTCGATGGCAGGCGCCAGCGGTGCGTCGTCCTGTGCGAAGGCGGCAAGGAAGTAGCGCTGCATGTCGTGGACGAGCAGCGCCGCGCGCTGCGGTTCGGGCAGCCACTGGCCGCGCGCGGCCGGGAGATCGGCGGCGGTGGGCAGCGGGTACGGGGGAATTGTGGGGAGGGCCATTTCTATTCGCTTGGCTTCGCTGTCTGGTGTCGTGTCACGCGCAGGGCGCAGGTCTTATCGACCATCATTCCCGCGAAGGCGGGAATGATGGTTGAGAGTTTTCCGCGTGGCTACCGTGCATCACTCGGCTTGCCGCTCAGCAAGAAACCGCGCCCGCAACTGCGCGCGCAACTCCCGCCGGCTGATCTTCCCGACCGCCGTCGTCCCGAACGCATCCACGAACACGATCTGGTCCGGCACCTTGAACGCGGCGAGCCCGCGGCCGCGCACCCAGGCCTTGAGCTCGGCCGGGCGCGGTTTCTCGTCACCCGGAATCACGAACGCGCAGCTGCGCTCGCCGAGAAATTCGTCGGGAATCGACACCACCGCCACGTCGAACACCTGCGGATGCGCGAGCAGGTGGTCTTCGATCTCCTCGGCCGAGATCTTCTCGCCGGCGCGGTTGATGTGATCGGTCGCCCTGCCCTGCACGACCAGATGGCCGCTCGACAGCCGCTGCACCATGTCGCCGGTGCGGTAGAAGCCGTCGTCGGTGAACGACCGCGCGTTGGCTGCGTCGTCGTTATGGTAGCCGCGGATCGTGTACGGGCCGCGCGCCAGCAGATGGCCGACCTCGCCGTCGGCCACCGGCGCGCCGTGATCGTCGACCACCAGCACTTCGTCGTCGGCGCTGATCGGCCGGCCCTGCGTGGTCAGCACGAGATCGTCTGCATCGTCGAGCCGCGTGTAGTTCACCAGGCCCTCGGCCATGCCGAAGACCTGCTGCAGCCTGCAGCCGAGCCCGGCGACGACGCGCCGCGCGGCCTCGGGCACGAGCTTGGCGCCGCCGACCTGCAGCACCTGCAGGCTCGACAGGTCGTGCGTGGTCTTGCCTGCAGCATCGGCCCACAGCAGCGCCAGCGGCGGCACCAGGCCGACACAGGTCACCCGCTCGCGTGCGATCAGCGGAAACGCGGCATCGGGGCCCGGACCGGGACTCAGCACCACGCGCGCACCGGCATACAGCGCGCCGAAGAAGCCCGGCGAACTCATCGGGAAATTGTGCGCGGCCGGCAGCGCAACCATGTACACGCTGTCCGCGTCGATGCCGCACAGATCGTTGCTGGCGCGGAAGCTGTAGATGTAGTCGTCGTGCGTGCGCGGGATCAGCTTGGACAGGCCGGTACTGCCGCCGGAGATCTGCAGGAAGGCGACCGACTGCGGATCGGGATCGCCGGGCAGCGCGTCGCGTGGGCCGTCGAGCGTGTCGATCGACACGAACTCCGCCGCGTCGCCGACGACGAACACGTGGTGCATCGCCGGCACGTCGGCCTGCAGGTCGCGGGCGAGCGTGCGGTAGTCGAACGTCTCGTAGCGTTCCGCGCAGACGTAGGCGCTGGCCTCGGACTTGCGCGCGAAGTGCGCGACCTCGGTCAGGCGATGCGCGGGCAATGCGTAGACCGGCACCAGCTGCGCACGGAACAGCGCACAGACCACGGCGATGAATTCCGGGATATTGCCGAGCTGCACGACGACGCGGTCGCCCGGCGCGAGTCCCTGCGCAAGCAGGCCAGCGGCGATGCGTTCGGCCTGCGCCCACAGCTGGGCGTAGGTCCAGCGCGTGTCGCCGCCGACGACCGCCACGGCATCGGCGCAGTCGCGCGCACGCGTGCGCAGGAAGCCGGGGAAGGTCTCGCCGCGCCAGTGGCCGGCGGCGCGGTAGCGCGCGACGAAATCGTCGGGCCACGTCTGCCGCAGCGGCACGGTGTGTGGGGATGCATCGGTCATGCGGAACAGGTGTCCTGGTGTGGCTTCAGGCCGCACGGGCCTCGTCGATGCCGAGCGCGTTGCGCAGGGCCATGAACTTCGCCGCCGTCTCGTCGACCTCGAGCGCGGGCTGCGAGTCGGCCACGATACCGGCCCCGGCGAACAGATGCATCGCATGGCCCTGCACGCGCGCGCAGCGGATCGCCACGTACCAGTCGCCGTCGCCGGAGGCGTCGGTCCACCCGACCGCGCCGGCATAGAAGCCGCGGTCGAAGGGTTCGAGATCGCGGATCGCCTGCAAGGCCGGCAGGCGCGGCGTGCCGCAGACCGCCGGTGTGGGATGCAGCACGCCGGCGAGCGTCGCCGACGAGATGTCGGCGTTCTTCAGCGTGCCGGTGATGCGCGTCGCGAGATGCCACATCGTCGCGGTCGCGTGCAGCGACGGCCGCGGCGGCGCCTGCAACTGGCTGCACAGCGGCGCGAGGCCGTCGAGGATCGCCTCGACGACGAAACGGTGTTCGTGCAGGTCCTTGTCCGAGGCCAGCAGCCCGTCGGTGCGGCGGCGGTCCTCGGCTTCGTTGCCGACGCGACGCGCCGAACCGGCCAGCGGATGCGAGACCACCGCGCGACCGCGCCGCGAGACCAGCAGTTCCGGCGTCGCACCGACCAGCCATGCGGGCGCTTCGCCAGGCGCAACCGGCAGCGGCACGACATAGGTGGTCACGCTGGCATCGCTGCCGAGCTTGACCGCGAGCACGTGCGGATCGATCGGCGCCGCGCCCTCGACGCGCAGGCCGCGCGCGAGCACGACCTTGCGCAGCGCGTCGTCGCCGGCGGATGCGGATGCGGCACGCAGCATCGTGACGCAGCGCGCGACCGCGTCGGCGTAGTCGGCCGCCGGCGGCAGTTCCGCGGCAGCGCACAGCGGGCCGAGCGACGACGGCAGGCTGCCGGTACCGGGCGTGGAGAAGCGCTCGGGCTGATACAGCGCGTCGTCCCGGTGCGGATCGAACGGCAGCGCGCCGACCAGCAGTTCCGGCCCGCTGCGCGGCGTGGCGAAGAACGTGGCGACGCGTTCGCCGAGCGTGGCCGCGGGGCCGGCAGGCAGACGGCTGCGAATGCCATCGGTCGCCAGACGCCGGTCCGGCGCGTGCAGCCGGAACAGGCTGGCGACATCGCCGGTCCGGTCGCGCGCTTCGATGGCGCGGGTCGCGCTCATGCGGGACGTCTCGCGTGCAACGTGGCGACCAGCGACAGCACCGCCAGCACCACGCCGACGAACAGGTACGGCGCCGACGGCGACCAGCGATACAGCAGCGTGCCGAGCAACGGTCCGGCGACCATGCCCATGCCCTGCACCGCCGCGACCGTGCCGGCCGCCGCGCCCTGCTCCTGCGGCCCGACCGAATCGGCCGCCAGCGCCTGGAACGAAGGGAACACGAAGCCCATGCCGAACGCGGCAAGTCCATAGGCCGCCAGCAGCTGCCATTGCACGGCCACCAGCGCCGACGACGCGAAGCCGATGCCCGACACCAGCGCACCGAAGGCGATCCAGCGCGCCGGCGGCACGGACTTCAGGCGCATCACCAGCGACTGGGCGAGGATCAGGCCGATGCCGACCGCAGTCAGCGCCAGACCGGCGACGCGCGCGCCATCGGCCGGCGACAGCTGCAGCCGGTCGATCGCGAAGAAGCCGACGACGACCTGGGCGATCGTCACCGAGACCATCGCCGCGAACACCGTGAACACCGGCAGCCGCAGGCGCGGATCGGTCAGCGCCATCGCCGTCTTCGGCTTCTGGTGCAGGCTGTCCGAAGGCGGCGTGTCGGGCAGCCGCCACCACAGCACGGCGAGCGCCAGCAGCGGCAGCGCCGCGGCGATGTACAGCGCCAGCGCGATGCCGTGGAACGCGATCCAGCCGGCCGCGGCCGGACCCAGCACCATGCCCAGCGCGTTCGCGGTGCCGAGCCTGGCCATCGCGCTGCCACGCTGGCCGGGCGGCACTTCGTCGGCGACCAGCGCGGCGGCGGTCGGCGGAATCGCCGCATAGAACAGGCCGGTCAGCGCGCGCGTGCCGACCAGCACCACCACCGATAGTACGACCGCAGGTGGCGCGCGCAGGGCCGAATCCACGAACACCGCCATCGCGATGTAGACCACGGCGTACCCGGCCAGTCCGGTGAGCATGACCCGGCGCCGGCCGATGCGATCGCTCAAGCGGCCCCAGCGCCGCGCCGACAGCATCCACAACACACCGGCGGCGGTGACCGACAGGCCCGCGTGCCATTCGGCCAGCCCCAGCAGGCGCACGACCGGGCCGACCACCGCGACGAAGGACATCATCGCCATCGTGCCCACGAGGGCGGTGAACACCAGCGCCGGCAGGGCGGACGCGGTCGTCGGGGCGGTGGTGGCGGTCTGCATCGGATTCTCGGATCGGCGCGGCATGGCGCGGGACAGCTCGGACGACAACGCGTGACGGCGTGGCGGGATGACGTGCTCCGACCACGCAGATGGAACCGCCTAAATGATAGCAGTTCGCATTTGTCCGCCGTGCGTTCATGGCTCTGGAACACAACGTTTGAACACCGTGAAGTTATTGATAACCATTCTCATCAGGCCTAATATTCCTGGATGCCGCCTCGCGGCAGCCCGCCCCCAACGTCTCAGCCGCCGCTCGACGCCTCCCGTACGCGCCGGAGCCTTCCGCATGCCCCACGTTCGTCCCTCGTCCCCCGTGTTCGCCCGTTCGATGCTGTCCGCATCGATCCTCCTGCTGCTGTCGGCTTCCGCCCTCGCCCAGCCCGACGCCGACCCGGCCACGCCGTCGCCCGGCACCGCCGTGTCGGACTTCGACACCGTCGTGGTCACCGCGACCGGCGTGCAGCAGTGGATCAAGGACGCGCCGGCCAGCATCAGCGTCATCACCCGCGAAGAGATCGAGCGCAAGCCGGTCAGCAGCATCGGCCAGCTGCTGAGCACCATTCCCGGCGTCACCGGCGGTTACGCGCTGTCGGGTGCGCAGGCCAAGATCCGCCTGCGCGGCCTGCCCGAGCAGTACACGCTGATCCTCATCGACGGCCGCCGCCAGGGCAATTCGTCCGGCGTGAACTACCGCGACAACCTCGGCTCGCAGGATCTCGACTGGCTGTCGCCGGACATGATCGAGCGCATCGAGGTGGTCCGCGGGCCGATGTCCTCGCTCTATGGGTCCGACGCGATGGGCGGCGTGATCAACATCATCACCCGCAAGATCGGCACCGAGTGGCGGGGCAACGTCACCTGGAACTACAGCAAGCCCGATTCCGACACGCGCGGCGACACGGTGCAGATGGGCGCGCAGTTCAGCGGCCCGTTGACCGACAGCCTCGGCCTGCGCGTAGGCGGCAATCTGACCGATCGCGAGTCCGATACCGGTCGCGGCCAGACGCCGGGCAATCGCGCCGAAAGCGCCAATGCGCTGCTCAACTGGCGGATCAACGACGACCACAGCATCGGCGTCGAGGCCTCGCGCGGCGAGCAGCGCAATACCGGCGCCGGCCTGGTCCCGGCGTTCGGCCTGTCCAGGCTCGTCCACACCGGGTACGTGGTCGGCCACGACGGCCGCTACGGCGACACCTCCACCTCGAAGGCCACGCTGGTGACCAACGAATACGAGGACAAGGGCAGCGCGGTGGGCAACCAGTCCAGGGAAACCGTGTTCGACGCGGTGTTCAACACCGGCTTCGACTGGGTGTTCGCGCACGCGCTCAACGTCGGCGGCCAGTGGAAGCGCGAGGAACTGCAGAACGTCGACACCATCGGCACCGTGCCGGTGACCTGGACCGGCAGCGGCCGGATCGGCCCGAAGAACGAAGCCGACTCCTGGGCGCTGTTCGTCGAGGACCACGTCTCGCTGCACGAGGACTTCACCCTCACGCTGGGCCTGCGCTGGGACAACACCGACAACTACGACGACAACCTCAGCCCGCGCATCTACGGCGTGTGGCATCCGTCCGCGGCCTGGACCGTCCGCGGCGGCGTCTCCCGCGGCTTCCGCGCGCCCAACCTCAAGCAGGGCACGGCCGGTGCGGCGACGCAATCCGGCGGCAACGGCTGCGGCAGCCTGGTCGCCGAAGGCTGGACCAACAACACCGCCGATCCGGACTACCGCCCCAATGCCGACGGCACGCGCGGCTGCTACATGGCCGGCAACCCGAACCTCGAGCCCGAGACCAGCACCAACTACGAGATCGGCGCCGGCTTCGACCGGAACGGCTGGTCGATCGGCGCGACCTACTTCCACACCGATTTCGAAGACAAGATCGAGCAGGTCCCGCTGCGCGACATCCCGGGCTTCGACAGCAGCTACGTCAACGGTTTCTGGTGGACGGTCGCGCAGAACCTGCAGGAAGCCCGCACCCGCGGCGTGGAGGCCAGCGTGACGGTACCCCTGCACGAACGCCTGCGCTGGACCAGCAACGCCACCCGGATGCTGGAGTCGAAGAACCGCACGACCGGCGCCAACCTGCTGGTGGTGCCGAAGATCACCGCCAACACCGCGCTGGACTGGCGCGTCACCGACGCCTGGTCCCTGAACCTCAGCGCCCAGCACGTCGGCGAACAGCTGATCTCCGCGACCAGCCAGACCTTCGCCGGTGCCTACACCACGTGGGACCTCGTGACCGGCTTCGACGTCAACGACCACCTCACCCTGCGGGCCGGCGTACGCAACATCGGCGACACCTCGACCCTGGAAGAAGGCAACAACTACGACGGCGGCGCGCGCACGTTCTTCGTCGGCGTCACCGGCCGCTTCTGATCTTTCGGCCGCGGGTGCGACGCGGCCCGTGGTACGCCCGATTGGGCCTGTACATACCGCATATGTCGGCCCGGGCGGCGCCTGCATCCAATTTTTGAGAATGCTTCGCATTAACGTTATCATGACAAGCTGATCACGGGCCCGAGCCAAGCCCCCCCTTCCCCGCGCCGGAGTTGCACCCCCATGTCCCGCCCGACCCCACGTCGTCCCGCCGCAAGCGCCCTGTCCGCCTCGATCGCCCTGCTGCTGTCCGCGCCCGCCCTCGCGCAGAGCGCGTCCGACGCCACCGACCGCGACGCCACCGATCTCGACACCGTACGGGTCACGGCCGAAGCCATCGCCCGCCAGGCGCTGGGGACTTCGGTGATCACCGTGGAGGACATCGAGCGTCGCCCGCCGGCGAACGACCTGTCCGAGCTGATCCGCACGATGCCGGGCGTGAATCTCACCGGCAACAGTTCCTCGGGCCAGTACGGCAACAACCGCCAGATCGACCTGCGCGGCATGGGCCCGGAGAACACGCTGATCCTCGTCGACGGCAAGCCGGTCGGCTCGCGCGATTCGATCCGAATGGGCCGCAGCGGCGAGCGCAACACGCGCGGCGACACCAACTGGGTGCCGGCCGAGGCGGTCGAACGCATCGAAGTGCTGCGCGGCCCGGCCGCGGCGCGCTATGGCTCCGGCGCTTCGGGCGGCGTGGTCAACATCATCACCAAGCGCCCCACGGGCGAGCTGGGTGGCTCGCTGAGCCTGTTCGGCCAGGTGCCGCAGCACGGCGTCGAAGGCGGCAGCCAGCGCGCCGGCGTGACCCTGAGCGGTCCGCTGACCGAGGCGCTGTCGTTCCGCCTCTACGGCAATCTCAACAAGACCGAGGCCGATTCGCTGGACCTCAACGCCGATTACCTGACCGGCGCCGGCATCACCCCGCCCGCGGGCCGCGAGGGCGTACGCAACAAGGACGTCAACGCGCTGCTGCGCTGGGACATCAACGATGCGCAGGTGGTCGAGTTCGAGGCCGGCACCAGCCGCCAGGGCAACATCTACGCCGGCGACCGTGCGGTCAGCCTCGACGGCACGCCGCTGACGACCGAACTCGCCGAACAGGGCGCCGAGACCAACCGCATGTACCGCAACAGCGGTGCGGTCACCCATCGCGGCCGCTGGGGCGACGCATCCTCGCGCGTGACCGTCGCGTTCGAAGGCACCAACAACAAGCGCCTCAACGAAGGCCTGGCCGGCGGCCCCGAGGGCACGATCGGCAATGCGACCGCGTGGTCCACCTCGCGGCTGCGCAACGCCAGCATCGACGGCGAAATCAGCCTGCCGACGGCCATCGGCGCGACCGAGCACGTCTGGACGGTGGGCTTCGAGCACCGCGACAGCGAACTCGAGGATCCGTACTCGATGTCGCAGTCGGGCAGCAGCGGTGGCGGCATTCCCGGCCTCGACCCCACCCGCGGCGGCGGCAAGGCCGATGCGCAGACCTCGGCGGTGTTCGTCGAGGACAACATCTACGTCGGCGAGCGCTGGATCGTCACGCCGGGCGTGCGCTTCGATCACCACAGCCAGTTCGGCAACCACACCAGCCCCAGCCTCAACGTGCAGTTCGCACTGAGCGAGGACCTCAAGCTCAAGGGCGGCGTGGCGCGCGCGTTCAAGGCGCCGAATCTCTACCAGTCGAATCCGAACTACCTCTACTACACGATGGGCTTCGGCTGCCCGGACAACTTCCCGAGCCTCGGCATGGGCTGCTACATCCTCGGCAACGCCGATCTCGACCCCGAAACCAGCCTCAACAAGGAGATCGGCATCGAATGGGCGCCGGTGTCCGGCCACCACGCATCGCTGACCTACTTCCACAACGACTACGAGGACAAGGTGATCGCCGGCTTCACGCCGGTCGACGTGACGCTCGACGGGACGGGCCGCATCTTCCAGTGGGAGAACGCACCCGAAGCCGTGGTCCAGGGCCTGGAGGGCAACTTCAACATCCCGCTGCTCGGCGAGCGCGGCAGCGTGCTGAAGTGGAACAACAACGTCACCTGGATGATCGAGAACGAGAACAAGGTGACCGGCCAGCCGCTGTCGGTGATTCCGGAATACACCGTCAACACCTCGCTCGACTGGCAGGCCACCGAAGCGCTGTCGCTGCTGCTGACCGGCACGTTCTACGGCCGCCAGGAACCGGCGACGCGCGACATGAACAATGACGACCGCTGCGCCGAAGCCGGTGCGGACTGCGACGCCGTGCGCCAGGTGCGCGATCCGTACAACATCTGGGGCATCGGCGCGCGCTACCGCATCACGCCGAAGATCAGCCTCGGCGGCGGCGTCAACAACCTGCTCGACAAGCGCCTGTTCCGCGAATCCAACAGCCAGTACGCGGGCGCGGCGACCTACAACGAGCCGGGCCGCTCGTACTACGTCAGCATGAACATCGGCTTCTGATGCCGCGCGGCCTCCGGGCCGCACCCGGCCGGACCGCGCAACGTCCGGCCCTCATTCCGCGACGTTCTGGACGCATCCCGCCCGCCGCACGAAGATCGGAACCCCGCGCCACACGATGTCCCGCATGCCTATCCGCAGATCCAATGCCACCCGTCCGCTGCGCCTGGCCACGCTCGCCGCGGCCGCCGGCCTGCTGTTCGCGCTGCAGGCCGCGCCGCAGGCCGCGTCCGCGCAGCAGCGCGATCCGACGAAGTCGATCACCGACACCGTCGCCAACCACGCCTCGCAGCACTACGCCTTCCAGCGTTTCGACGTCAGCAGCGCCGACGGCCAGCGCACCTGGCGCGTGCACGTCGCGGTGCCGAAGACCGCCGCGCCCGCCGGCGGCTGGCCGGCGTTCTGGATGCTCGACGGCAACGCCGCGCTGATCGAGTTCGACGCAGCCCTGCTGGCCGAACTCGCCGCGCAACCGGTCCCGCATGCGCTGGTGTTCGTCGGTTACGCCAACGATCTGCGCATCGATTCCGAAGCGCGCACGCGCGACTACACGCCGTTCGCCGGCGAGCGCCCGGTGCGCGACGGCGGCACGATCGTCGGCGGCGGTGGCGCGGATGCGCTGCTGGAAGTCATCGAGCGGCAGGTCCGTCCCGAAGTCGAACGCCGCGTCGCCACCGATCCGACGCAGCAGACGCTGTGGGGCCATTCGCTGGCCGGCCTGTTCGCGCTGCATGTGCTGTACACGCGCACCGGTGCGTTCGACACCTATGCCGCCGGCAGTCCGTCGCTGTGGTGGGGCGACGGCGCCCTGCTCGGCGCGCCCGAACAGCGCTTCGTCGCCAACAACGCCGGACGCCCGGCGCGCGTGCTGATCGGCCTGGGCGAAGGCGAGCGCACGCGCCAGGTCGCGCATCGCGACCTCGACGATCCGCGCGTGCAGGTGCATCTGCGCCGCATCGAAGCCGCGCCGCCGGATTCGGCGGAGAAGCTCGCGCAGCGCCTGTCCGAAGTCGACGGCCTGCAGGTCGAATACCGCCAGTTCCCCGCGCTGACCCACGGCCCGATGTTCCGCGCCTCGCTGATGTGGGCGCTGCACGCGATCACCGGCGTCGCCGATCACAGCGACACGCCGAGTCGCGCAGACGGCGTGGACCCGAACCGGTGAACGCACGCGCGACGGACATCGACGGCTACGTGGCGGATGCCGATGCCGCCTACCCGATGCATTTCCATCGCGAACAGATGCCGGCGTGGCTGCACGCCACCGCCACCGCGCTCGGCTTCCGCGCGCCCGATCCCGCCCGGCCTTACCGCTGGTGCGAACTCGGCAGCGGCGCGGGCCTCACCGCGCTGGTCGCCGCAGCCTGCAACCCCTCGGGCCGTTTCACCGCCGTCGATGCCGATGCGGCGCAGATCGCGCAGGCGCGCGACATCGCCGAGCGCGCGGGGCTGGCGAATCTCGAATGCGTCCACGCCGATCTGCGCGACTACGCGACGCACGACGGCGAGGCCTTCGATTTCATCGTCTCGCACGGTCTGTGGGCCTGGGTATCGGACACGGTGCGCGACGCGATCCTCGCGATCGTCGATCGACGCCTCGCCCCCGGCGGCCTGCTCGCACTCGGCTACATGAGCCATCCGGGCGCCTCGCAACTGCAGGGCGCGCAGCGCCTGCTGCACGAGGCCGGACGTCATCTCGAAGGCGATGCGCCGGCGCGGGTGAGCGCCGCGCTGTCGCTGCTGCGCGATCTCGCCGACGGCGGCGCGGGCTTCTTCGCCGAGCATCCGGGCGCGTCGCGCCAGCTCGATGCGATGGAGCGCGAGCCTGCCGGCTACATCGCCCACGAATTCCTCGGCGCGCACTGGCAACCGCAGCACGTCGCCGATGTGATCCGCGCATGCGCCGGCGTGGGCTGCGGTTTTCTCGGCAGCGCGACGCCGATCGAGAACATCGATGCGCTGTCGATTCCCGGCCAGCTACAGGCGCGCCTGCGCACGCTGCCGCCAGGACCACTGGCCGAGACCGCACGCGATCTCGCGCGCAACCAGAGCCTGCGCCGCGACCTGTTCCAGCGCGACGCGCGCCGGCTCGACGACGCCGCGCATCTGGATGCCCTCGATGCGCTGGTGTTCGCCGCCCTGCCCGGCGCGCCATCGGCGCTCACCGGCGATCTGCGCTTCGACACCCGCATCGGCCCGGCGACCGGCGCGCGCGACCTGTTCGCACCGGCGCTCGACGCGCTGGCGCAGGGGCCGTTGTCGTTCGCCGCGCTGCGCGCGCGCGCGCCCTACGACGCCGCGCCGGGCCTGCTCAACCAGGCGCTGCAGGCGCTGACGTGGGCGGGCTTCGTGCATCCGTGCCTGCCGTCGAGCCGCGACACGTCGGCCGATGCGCTGGCGCGTCAACTCGCCCCGCTTCCGGGCGTTCCCGCGTTGGCGCTGTTGCCGGCGATCGGGTCCGCCGCCCTGCGCCAGGTGCCGCGATGAACCCCATCGCACGCCCGGCACACGTTGTGCCCGCTCACCCTGCAATGCCCTTCCGGCGATACGGAACGCCGGTCCAATCCACGCTCCAGGAGTTCGTCATGCAAAAGCTGTCCTCGCGTCGTCTGCGGCTCGCCGCCCTGTCCATCGCCCTGTGCACCGCCGTCGGCGCCGTGGGGGCGCAGGGCTTCGGCCAGCCGGCCATCGACTTCAAGGGCGCCGTGCGCGCCGGTAGCCCGGTGATCAAGGCCGGCGATACGGTCGAGCTCAACGGCATGGGCTTCCAGCCGGGCCAGTCGGTCACGCTGCTGCGTGGCGAAACCGTGCTCAACGCCCAGCCTTACACCGCCGATGCCGAAGGCCGCTTCAAGGGCAGTGTGCAGATCCCGGCCGATGCCGTGACCGGCCGTCACCCGGTCGTCGTGCGCGCCGCCAACCCGGATGCCGCCGTCGTGTTCGATCTGAAGATCTCGAAGGAACTGCCGCTGTCGGGCGCCGACCGCTTCGACGTCGCCAGCAACAAGCTCGTGCAGGGCCTGTACCAGTCGGCCTACAGCGCGAAGAGCGATGCGCTGTTCGTGACCTCCGCCGTGGGCCGTCCGCCGGTCACCCAGTCCGAACTGGTCAAGGTGGACCCGCAGACGCTGGAAATCGTCGCGCGCGCCACCCCGGCCAAGGTCGCGGGCCAGAGCGACGATCGCGTGTACGCGGTCTATGGCGTCGGCGTCGACGACGTCAACGGCCACGTCTGGGTCACCAATACCCGTGACAACACCGTCGCCGTCTACAACCAGTCCGACCTGTCGCTGGTCAAGCAGTTCGAAGCCGGCCTGGTGCCGCATGCGCGCGACATCATCGTCGACACCAGGGACGGCCGCGTCTACGCCTCGGCCGCGTTCGAGCCGACGCTGGCCGTGTTCGATGCGAAGACGCTCGAGCCGCTCGCACCGGTCGAAATCCAGTCCTCGATCCGCGGCGAGACGTTCGGCCCGATGAGCCTCGCGCTCGACGCGTCCACCGGCCGCGTCTACACCGTCAGCATGACCGGCGAAGCGGCGATCATCGACGGCGCCAACGGCACGGTGGAGAAGGTCTTCGCACTGCCCAACGCCAACGGCGCCTCGGGCGTGGCCTTCGACGCGGCGAACAAGCGCCTGTACGTCGCCTCGCAGGGCAGCGACAACGTGCTGATCGTCGACGCCGAAACGGGCACCGTGCTGCATGACGTCTACGTCGGCGCGGGCGCACTGAACGTCGCGTTCGACGCGCAGTCGGGCCTGGCCTTCGTGCCGAACCGCGGCGCCGGTACGGTGACCGTGGTCAGCGGCGACGGCCAGGTCGTGGGCAACCTCGAGGGTGGCACGTTCCCCAACCACGTCGCCACCGACGGCCGCGGCCACGTGTTCTCGGTCAACAAGTCGCGCGGCGCCGAAGACCCGGCCGGAGACCACGTGCGCCGGATCACGCCGAAAACCAACTGAAAAACCCTCTAAAATAGGCCCCTCGCAGCGGCCGGACCCCGGTCCGGCCGCTGTTGTCGTTTGCCGCGATGGAACTGAAGATGTCCGAACGCCGCCTCCGCGCTCCACTGCTCCTGGCCCTCGCCTGCGCGCTGGCCGCCTGCGCGCCGTCGTCCACGCCGCCCGGGGCCGCAGCGGCGACCGATGCACGCGCCACGCCGGATGCGTTGTCCGACGGGTGGCTGCGCATCGCCGGCACCGACATTCCGCGCGTCGCACGTTCGCAGCAGGACCTGCCGGTCACGGTGCGATCCGACGACGGTGTCGACGTCGCCATCGCCGACACCAGCCGCACGATCGTCGGCAACGACGACATCGTGATGGTCATGGATTCGCTCGGCCTGTCCGACCAGGTCTTCGCCGCACCGACCAATGCGGTCACCGACACCGGTCGCAATGCGCAACACCATTTCCTGTTCAACCGCACCACCGGCGTCGAAGGCATCCTCAGCCTCGACGGCACCCTGTTCGTCGGCAACAGCCTGCGCCGCCACGGCAAGCTCGCGCAGCCGCTGCGCGATGCCGGCCTGGCACTGGTGATCGTCGACGAACTGCAGCCGATTCCCGACAAGGTGCGCAAGCTCGCCACCGTGTTCGGCCACGCCGACGAAGGCGAGAAGTTGGCCACGCAGGTGCAGCAGCAGCTCGACGAAGCCGCGCGCATCGCCGGCACCCACACGCGCAAGCCGCGCGTGATCCACATTTCCGCCACCGGTGGCGGCGGTTCGCCGACCGTCGGCGGCGCCGACACCGCAGCCGCGGTGCTGATCCGCCTCGCCGGCGGCATCAACGTCGGCGACGAAGCCAAGGTCGCCAATTACTCGCAACTCAGCAACGAGGGCATCGTCGCGATCGAACCAGAGGTGATCCTCGTCAGCGAGGACGACCTGCGCGTGTTCGGCGGCGAAGCCGGACTGTGGAAGGCGTATCCAACGCTGAAGCAGACGCCGGCCGGGCGCGCCAACCGCGTCTGGGTGATGCCCGACACGCAGCTCAAGGTCAGCAGCATCGGCGGCGGCACCGGCGCGGTCGCACTGGCGCAGGCGCTGGCCACGCTGGCCGCCGAACTCGACACCGCGCCCGGCGCATGACCGGAGCGGCACGACGCACCGGCCTGGTCCGGCGACCGCCTGGCGGGCTGCTGTTCGTCGGCATGCTGGCCCTGCTGGTGGTCGTGATCGTGCTGTCGTTCGGCATCGGCCCGCTGCGCATTCCGCCGGGCGACGTGGTCCACGTGATCGCGCACAAGCTGGGGCTCGTCGATGCCGGCGCACTCACGCAACGCGACATTTCGGTGGTGTGGAACCTGCGCGTGCCGCGCGCGCTGCTGGCGGTGATCGTCGGTGCATCCTTGGCGATGGCCGGCGCCGGACTGCAGGGCCTGTTCGGCAATCCGCTGGCCGATCCCGGCATCGTCGGCGTGACCCATGGCGCGGCGCTGGGCGCGGTGTCGGCGATCGTGCTCGGGCTGACCTCGTTCGGCGCGTGGACGATTCCCGTCGCGGCCTTTCTCGGCGGCGCCGCGACGACGACGCTGATCTATGTGCTCGCCCGGCCGGATCGCGGCACCGGCACCGCGATCCTGCTGCTGGTCGGCATCGCGATCGCGGCGGCGTGTTCGGCCGCGATCGGTTTCTTCACCTACATCGCCGATGCCGACGACCTGCAGTCGCTGGTGTTCTGGCAGATGGGCTCGCTGGCGATGGCGAACTGGAACTCGATGCTGGCCGCGCTGCCCGCGTTCGCGCTCGGCGCGGTCGCACTGCGCGCGCTGGCGACGCCACTCGACATGCTCGCGCTCGGCGAACGCCAGGCGCAGCACATCGGCCTGGACGTCAAACGCGCACGGCTGATGCTGATCGCGGTCTGCGCACTGCTGGTGGGCTCGGCGGTCGCATTCGCCGGCGTGGTGGGTTTCGTCGGCCTCGTCGTGCCGCATTTCGTGCGCCTGCTGGCCGGCCCCGGCCACCGCTGGCTGGTGCCGCTGTCGGCGGTCGCCGGTGGCCTCTTGATCGTCGTCGCCGACACCGCTGCGCGCAGCCTCGATCCGCCGTCGGAAATTCCGCTCGGCCTGTTCTCGGCCGCGCTCGGCGCGCCGTTCTTCCTGTGGCTGGTGCTGCGCCGCAAGGGCGCCGCATGAATCACGACGCACCCGACGCCGCGCAGGACGTGCTCGCGCTCGACGGCGTGACCGTGCGCATCGACGGCCGCGCGATCCTCGATGCGGTCGAACTGCGCTTCGCACGCGGCACGCTCACCGCACTGGTCGGCCCCAACGGCGCCGGCAAATCGACCCTGCTCGCGGTCGCGAGCGGCGATCTGGTGCCGGCCGCCGGCCGCGTGCGCCTGTCGGGCGCCGAACTGCGCGACTGGAAAGCGCGTCCGCTCGCCCGCGAGCGCAGCGTGCTGCCGCAGGACCACGCGGTGCGCTTCGGCTTCAGCGTGCGCGAGGTCGTCGCGATGGGCCGGCTGCCGCATGCTCCGGATCCCGAAGCCGACGGCCGCATCGTCGATGCCGCATTGGCATCGGCCGACGTCACCCACCTCGCCGCGCGCGACGTGCAGACCCTGTCCGGCGGCGAATCCTCGCGCACCGCGTTCGCCCGCGTGCTCGCCCAGACCACACCGGTCGTATTCCTCGACGAGCCCACCGCCGCGCTCGACCTGCAACACCAGGAAGCCGTGCTGCGCATCGCCCGCGGCCTCGCCGACGACGGCGCCTGCGTGATCGTCGTCCTGCACGACCTCAACCTCGCCGCCGGCCACGCCGACCGCATCGTCATGCTGCACGCCGGCCGCATCGCCGCCGACGGCACTCCGCATGAGGTACTGACGAAGGCGACGATCGAACGCGTCTACGCCCAGCCCGTCCTCGTGCTCGAACACCCGACCCGCGGCGTGCCGCTGGTCGTCAGCGACGATCCGCGTCCGCCGAACTGATCCGCGCTCGGCGCGAGCCAGGCTGTTCGCACCTGGCAGCCGGAAGGCCACCTGTGGTGGTTCGGCAGCGACACCCGTGGTCGGAATGATGCCCCTGACCGCCTGTGGGAGCGGGGGGGGGGGGGGCGGCGCCCCCCCCCCCCCCCCGCGCCCCCCCCCCCCCCCCCCCCCCCCCCCACCCACGCGGACGATCAGGCTTCGCGCAGACGCGCCACGACCGGCGCGACCTGTGCCTGCCGCCCCAGCGCTTCGCCGACATCCGCCAGCCGCTGCGCCAGCGCCTCCGCCTCGTCGGCACGCAGCGTCGCGTGGCCGACCTTGCGGCCATCGCGCGACTGCTTGCCGTAGTCGTGCCAGTGCCCGCCAACCGCCGACAGCACCGGCGCGGCATCGGGCATCGCGCCGATCCAGTTGAGCATGCCGACCACGCCGCGCACGGCGGTATCGCCGAGCGGCAGACCCAGCACCGCGCGCAGATGGTTCTGGAACTGCGAGGTCTCGGCGCCTTCGATCGTCCAGTGCCCGGAGTTGTGCACGCGCGGCGCGAGTTCGTTGGCGAGCAGTTCGCCATCGCGGCAGAACAGTTCGAGCGCGAACACGCCGACGTAGCCCAGACGTTCGGCGATCGCCCGTGCATGCGACAGCGCGGTCGCGTGCAGCGAGGCATCCACGCGCGCGGGCGCCAGGCTCGCCGACAGCACGCCATCGACGTGCCAGTTCTCGGTCAGCGGCCAGGCGCGGAACTCGCCGTCCCGGCCGCGCACCGCGACCACGCTGAGCTCGCGCTGGAACGCGACGAAGCCTTCGAGGATCAGCCCCACCGTTTCGGCCTGCGCACCGAGCGCATCCCAGGCCGCATCGACGTCCGCCAGCGACTTGATCCGGAACTGGCCCTTGCCGTCGTAGCCCAGCCGCCGCGTCTTGAGGATGCACGGCGTGCCGATGCGCGCGACCGCCGCGTCGAGCTGCGCGCGCGTGGCGACATCGGCGAAATCCGGCACCGGAATGTCGAGCTGGCGGAACAGGGTCTTCTCGGCGAGCCGGTCCTGGGTCAGCGCCAGTGCGGCGGGATTCGGAAACACCGGCACGCGCCCGGCGAGCCAGTGCGCGCTTTCCGCCGGCACGTTCTCGAAATCGAAGGTCGCCACGTCCACCTTGCCGGCGAATTCGGCCAGCGCCGCCTCGTCGCGGTAGTCGCCGACCAGCAGCGGCGCGAACTGGCCCGCGCAGGCATCGGCGGCGGTGTCCATGACCTGGAACCGCAGGCCCAGCGACGCGCCCGACAGCGCGAGCATGCGGGCGAGCTGGCCGCCGCCCAGAATACCGACGGTCGTCATGCGTCCGTCCGATCAGGCAGTGCGGAAGCCCGCCCCCGCACATGGGGGACGGGGCGGATCGACGCGCTCACGAGCTGGCTCATCGACGCGGGTCGTCGTTGCCGGCGACCTCGTCGGTCTGCCGCTGGCGGAACCCGGCGAGCGCGGCGGCAACCGCGGCGTCGTCGGACGCCAGCATCGCCGCGGCGAACAGCGCCGCATTGGCGGCGCCGGCATTGCCGATCGCGAACGTCGCCACCGGAATGCCGGCCGGCATCTGCACGATCGACAGCAGCGAATCCATGCCATTGAGCGCCTTCGACTGCACCGGCACGCCGAGCACCGGCACCGCCGTCTTCGAGGCCAGCATGCCCGGCAGATGCGCCGCGCCACCGGCGCCGGCGATGATCGCGCGCAGGCCGCGCGACTGCGCGCTGGACGCGTATTCGAACAGCACGTCGGGCGTGCGGTGCGCGGAGACCACGCGGACTTCGTGCGGGATGCCGAGCTGCTCGAGCTTCTGCGCGGCGTGCTGCATCGTGTCCCAGTCGGATCGCGATCCCATCACGATGCCGACCTTCGGCGGAACGGAACTGGCGGTCATTGGGGGGTCCCCGGCCACAAAGATGCATTTTATCCGCCCCGGCGTCATCGTGCGCGCATGCGCCGGTCGCGCATCGCCGGAATGCTACCCTTCCGGTCCGCTCCCGACGCCCCGACAAGACCGCCCATGGACCGCAAGCTGCTCGATATTCTCGTCTGCCCCGCCAGCCGCCAGCCGCTCGCGCTGCTCGATGCAGCAGGGCTCGACGCGCTCAATGCGGCGATCACGGCGGGCTCGGCGCAACGCGAAGATGGTGCGGCGCAGGCCGGCCCGGTGCGCGAAGCATTGATCACGCATGACCGCAAGCGCATCTACCGCGTCGACGACGGCATTCCGGTGCTGCTGGTCGAGGAGGCCATCGGCACCGCGCAGATCCCCGACTTCCCGAAGGCATGAGCGGAACCGGCCGCTTCGACATTCCGCACGCGGCGGTCGCGGCCAACGTCGCGGCTGCGCTCGCCGAAGACATCGGCAGCGGCGACGTCACCGCGGCGCTGCTGCCCGATCGCGACGATGTCGCCCATCTGCTGTGCAAGGAAGACGCCGTGGTCTGCGGGCGTCCCTGGTTCGACGCCTGCCATCGCGCGCTCGATCCCGGCGTGCGTATCGACTGGCGCGTCGACGAGGGCGACCAGGTCGCCGCAGGCACCGTGCTCGCGACGCTGGCGGGGCGCGCGCGCGCGCTCGTCAGTGCCGAGCGCACCTCGCTGAATTTCATGCAGACGCTGAGCGCGACCGCGACCGTCACCGCGCGCCACGTCGCAGCGGTCGCCGACACCGCCACCCGCATCCTCGATACGCGCAAGACCCTGCCCGGCCTGCGGCTGGCGCAGAAGTACGCGGTGCGCGTCGGCGGTGGCCACAACCACCGCATCGGCCTCTACGACACGGTGATGCTCAAGGAAAACCACGTCCGCGCGGCCGGCGGCATCGCCGCGGCGGTCAAGTCGGCGCGCGCGCAGTCGCCCGGCCTGCCGCTGGTGATCGAAGTGGAAACGCTGGACGAACTGCGCGCCGCGCTCGATGCCGGCTGCACCCGCGTGCTGATCGACGACTTCGATGCAGAGACGCGCCGCGACGCCGTGCGCATCGCGCGCGCTGCGCCGTACGACGGACGCATTCCGCTGGAAGTCTCCGGCAGTGTGGATCTCGAAGGCCTGCGCACGATCGCCGGGGACGGCGTGGACTACGTCTCGATCGGCGGCCTGACCAAGCACGTCCACGCGATCGACCTGTCGCTCAAGCTCGGCCCGCCGCCGGGCTGACGCAGGACCGTGTGCACCTGTGGGAGCGGGGGGGGGGGGGGCGGGGGGGGGGGGGGGGCGCGGCTGCCCGCGCGCCCCCCCCCCCCCCCCGCCCCCCCCGCGCCGCCCCCCCCCCCCCCCGCCCCCCCCCCCCGCTCCCACAAGGAATCGCCGCCGCACTTGTAACCGGCCGGCCCCGCCGCCACAGTTCGCGCATGCCCGACTTTCCGACGATGATCTTCGCGATGCTGGCCGCGTTCGCCGCATTCCTGTGGTGGAGCGGTGCCCGCGCGGCCGCCGAGCGCGCCGGACAACTCGGGCGCGAAGCCTGCGAACGCGCAGGCGTGCAGTGGCTGGACCAGGCGGTGCACGCGCATTCGATGCGCCTGCGCCGCGGCGACGACGGCCGCCTGCGCGTCGAACGCAGCTTCCGCTTCGAGTATTCGGAAGATGGCGTGCAGCGCCACATCGGCCACCTGGTGCTGCGCGGCGAACACCTGGTCGCCTTCAGCGGCCCGACCCGCCCGCAGGCGGTGCCGATCCACTGGACCAACCGATGATCCGGGCGCGTGCTGGATCGCCTGGCGTTTTGGCGATCTGACGTTCCGACAGTTTCCGCCGCCTACTTCACGACCCGCAGATGGCCGCGACGCGGTTCCGGCGGCGTATCGCCATCCGGCGGATCGTCGGGACCTTCGGCATTGCCGTTGCCGTCGGCTTCGACCGTATGCAGCGACGGCGTGCTGTCCTGCGCATCGTCGCGCCGCTCGCCGGAGCCGGCGATCTCTTCCGGCAGCGCCATGCCCTGCCCGGTCTCGCGTGCGTAGATCGCAAGCACGGCGCCAACCGGCACCAGCACCGACTGGCTGACACCGCCGAACCGCGCGGAGAACCGCACGCTGTCGTTGTCCATTTCCAGGCGGCCGACCGCGCGGTCGGCGACGTTGAGCACGATGCGCCCGTCCTTGACCGCATGCGCCGGTACGCGCACGCCCGGCTGCCGCGCGTCGACGAGGATGTGCGGCGTCATGCCGTTGTCGGCGATCCATTCGTAGAGCGCCCGCAGCAGGTACGGGCGATGGCTGGTCATCGGGGGCATGCTGTCCGTCATGCGCGACAGTCTAGCCGTTCATTCCGTTGCTCAGATGCGCACGGCTGAACTGGCGACGGCTGCCGTTCAATCAGGCAGCGCGCGCAGTTGCCGCTCCTGCGGCGTCAGGCTGCGGACGAAGCCGGGGCTGCGGAAGATCCGGTTGCCGTAGTCCTCGATCGCCTTGGCGCCGTCCTTGGGCAGCGGGACGTCGAGCGCCTGCAGGCGCCAGACGATCGGCGCGACCGCGCAGTCGGCCAGGCTCATTTCCGGATTGAGGAAGAACTTGCTGGCCTTGAACAGCGGCACCGCCGAGGTCACCAGTTCCTTCAGGCGCTTGCGGCCGCTTTCGGCCTGCGCCTTGTTGCCCATCTGGATGGCCTGCACCTGCGGCACCCAGTCGTGCTCGATGCGCAGCATCGCCAGGCGCAGGCGCGCCCGCGACAGCGGATCGACCGGCATCAGCGGCGGATGCGGATAGCGCTCGTCGAGATACTCGCTGACCACACTTGCGGCGTAGAGCACCAGCTCGCGTTCGACCAGGGTCGGCACCGAGTGGTAGGGATTGAGGTCGATCAGATCCTCGGGCGGATTCTGCGCGTCCACCGGCACCATGTCGTAGCTCACGCCCTTGGCGGCCAGCACCAGGCGTGCACGATGACACAGCACGTCGTCGACAGAAGAAAACAGTGTCAGTACGTTTCGCATGGATGCACTCGCGGCCGTCGCCCGGCCTGTCCGGAGGCTGGAGTCCGCCAGCCCGGTGACGCCGACTGCTGCTCGCAGACGGTTGTCGCGGTTTCCCGAGTCTCGCATTTCCCTGAGCCGCACGGCAATGGGCCGGACGGCATGCGGGAACTGTTCCGCGCGTGCCGGGGGCGGGATCGGTCAGTGGACGTCGCGCCAGTACTCCTGCTTCAGCAGCCAGGCCAGGAACGTCAGCAGGGTCAGGAACAGCAGCACCCAGACGCCAAGCTGCTGGCGCTTGAGCGCGGCGGGCTCGCCGACGTATTCCAGGAACGTGGTGATGTCGCGGACGGTCTGGTCGAACTGGCGGGCGTCCTGGCTGCCGGGGCTGCCCAGTTCCAGGCGCGCGACGACCGGCTCGCCGATGTCATCGACCCCTTCGTGCACCGGACGCTGCAGGCCCTGCATCTCCCACAGCGGGTTGGGCATCGAGGCGTTCGGGAACAGCGTGTTGTTCCAGCCCAGCGGACGGGTCTCGTCGAGGTAGAACGACTTGAGATAGGTGTAGACCCAGTCGCTGCCACGCACGCGGGTGATCAGGCTCAGGTCCGGTGGCACCTGGCCGAACCATTGCGACGCCTGCCCGGCCGGCATTGCCGAGATGACGTGTTCGCCGAAGGCCGCGCCGGTGAGGTTGAGGTTGTCCATCACCTCGTCCTCGGTCAGCCCCAGGTCCTCGGCCATGCGCGAGTAGCGCATGAACTTGAGCGAATGGCAGCCGGCGCAGTAGTTCATGTACAGCTGCGCGCCTCGCTGCAGCGAGGCGCGGTCGCCGATGTCGGTGCCGGCCTGTTCGACCGCCCCCCCCGCGGCGGCGAATGCGCCGAACGACAGCAGCAGGCCAAGAGCGGCGATGGCGATGCGCGCGAAGAACATGCGGGCGAAGGCGTGGTCAGTCATGCATCGTCACCCGTTCGGGCACAGGTTCGGTCCGGTCGAGTCTGGTCCAGACCGGCATCGTGATGAAGAACGCGAAGTAGAGGAACGTCAGCACGCGGCCGATGATCGTCTCGACCGGATCGGTACCGGGACCGGCGCCGATCTTGCCCAGCCACACGAAGCACACCACCAGCAGGGCGAGCATGACCTTGGTGATCGGCCCACGGTAGCGGTGCGAGCGCACCTTGCAGCGGTCCAGCCAAGGCACCAGGAACAGGATCGCGATCGCGCCGAACATCACCAGCACGCCACTGAGCTTGTGCGGCACCACGCGCAACATCGCGTAGTAGGGCGTGTAGTACCAGACCGGCTTGATGTGTTCGGGCGTCACCAGGCGGTTGGCCTCGGTGAAGTTGTCGTGCTCGAGGAACCAGCCGCCGAACGCGGGCGCGAAGAAGATGATGAACGCGGCAATGATCAGGAAGAAGCAGACGTAGAAGCCGTCCTTCACCGTGTAGTACGGGTGGAACGGGATGCCGTCGGCCGGGGCGCTCGACGACCAGCGGTTGCCCTTCGGACCCTTCTTGATCTCGACGCCATCGGGATTGTTCGAGCCCACCTCGTGCAGCGCGCCCAGATGCAGCACGACCAGCAGCAGCAGCACCAGCGGCAGCGCGATGACGTGCAGGGCGAAGAAGCGGTTGAGCGTGGCGTCGCTGGGCAGGTAGTCGCCCATGATCCATTCGGTCAGGCCGTTGCCGATCACCGGGATCGCGCCGAACAGCGAGATGATGACTTTCGCGCCCCAGAACGACATCTGGCCCCACGGCAGCACGTAGCCGAGGAAGGCCTCGGCCATCAGCACCAGGTAGATCAGCATACCGAGGATCCACACCAGTTCGCGCGGCTTCTTGTAGCTGCCGTACATCAGGCCGCGGAACATGTGGATGTAGACGACGATGAAGAACAGCGACGCGCCGGTGGAGTGCATGTAGCGGATCAGCCAGCCCCACTCCACGTCGCGCATGATGTATTCGACCGACGCGAAAGCCTCTGCCGCGCTCGGCTTGTAGTGCATCGTCAGGAAGATGCCGGTCAGGATCTGGTTGACCAGCACCACCAGCGACAGCACGCCGAAGATGTACCAGATGTTGAAGTTCTTCGGCGCGTAGTACTCGGTCATGTGCTTGCGGTACATCGGCATCAATGCCGGTGCCCGCTCGGTGACCCAGTTGAAGACGCCGTGGGCGCCGCGGACGAGGACGTTGGCCATCAGGCGGCTCCCTCCGGATCGACGCCGATGACGAGCGTATTGTCGTCGGCGTAGTGGTGCGGCGGCACGAGCAGGTTCGTCGGGGCGGGCACGCCGTCGTAGACGCGGCCGGCCATGTCGAACTTCGACTTGTGGCAGGGGCAGAAGTAGCCGCCCTTCCAGTTGGCGTCGAACGGCGCCGGCCGGATCTCGGCGACCATTTCCGGCGAGCAGCCCAGGTGCGTGCACAGGCCGACCAGCACCGAGATGTCGGGCTTGATCGAGCGCAGTTCGGGGTTCGCTTCCAGCACATAGGCCGGCTGCTGTTCGGGCTTCTTGGATTCGGGATCCTTGAGCATGCCGTCGAGCGTCGGCAGCGCCTCGAGGATCGCCTTGGAGCGCTTGACGATCCAGATCGGCTGCCCGCGCCACTCGGCGATCAGGCGTTGGCCTTCCTGCAGCGCGCTGATGTCCACGGTCACCGGCGCGCCGGCGAGCTTGGCCCGGGCGCTGGGATTCCAGGATTTGATGAACGGAATCGCGGTCACCCCCGCGCCCACCGCGCCCACGACCAGGGTGCTGGCGGTCAGGAACCGGCGCCGCCCCTCATTGACTGGACCGTCCCCATCAGGTCCGCTCATCGCTTCATCGACCATCCGGTACCCCGCCCTCTTCGGTAGCTGTTGCGTACTGGCTGCCGCGGACCGTTTTCGCCCGCGTGGGACGGATGGCCGCTTATAGAGAGGCCCGAGTGTAGCGGAACCCTGAATCGACCGACAATCGATTTGCCGCCGGCGGTTGCGCCCGCCGGTTCACCTGCTCGCAAGCTGCCCGCGATAGCGATCGGCCAGCGTTCCGACCCGGACCACGTAACGCTGGGTTTCGGCATACGGCGGGATGCCGCCATGGCGCTGTACGGCGCCTTCGCCGGCGTTGTAACCCGCCGCGGCCAGGGTCAGATCGCCATTGAAGCGCTTCAGCAGCCACGCGAGATACTCGACGCCGCCACGGATGTTCTGTTCGGGGTCGAAGGCGTTGACAACGCCGAACCGGGCCGCGGTGGCCGGCATCAGCTGCATCAGGCCCTGCGCGCCGGCGCGCGACAGCGCGTTGGGGTTGAACGCGGACTCGGCATGCATGATCGCGCGCACGATCGCCTCCTCGACGCCGAACTCGCGCGACGCCCGCGCGACCTCGTCGCGGTAGGCGTTCTCGTTGAGCCGCACGCTGCCGAAGTTCACGCCCGGCGCCGCGCCGCAGGCATAGCAGGTCTCGAAGAAGCTGTAGCGGATCGTGCGCACCGCGGCGACCTGGGCACCGCCGGTCGGCCGGCTGCTGCTGTAGTGGCGCACGCCGTCCTTCACATACGAATAGACCTGGCCCTGCTGCAGGCGACGCTGGTGGCCGCCCGGCTGCGCGCGCGGCGCCGGCGTCGGTGCTGCGGTGGGCGTCGCGACCGGCCGGGACGATGCCGTTGTGGACGCAGGCGCAGGCGAAGACGTGCCGCCCATGAAGGTGGCCGGTGCACCGCTGTCGACGTTCGCCGGTGCCGTGGCTGGCGTGGACGCTGCCGCCACGGGGCGCGATGCACGCGTGCCGCCGGAACGCGGCGCCGCGGGCGCACTGCTGACGACCCGGCAACTGGCGCCGCTGACGCGCTTGCTGACGTACTGCGGGATGCCGTCGCCGGAATCGCAGCGATACAGGGTGCTGCCGGCAACCGGAAAGGCCGCCAGCAGACCGAGTGTCGCGATGAGTCCCCATCTCCGTTTCACGAGGCGGAGTGTCCAATGTTCCGCGACGGTTGCCAAGTGCTTGATTGCGAACGGCGCTGACAGTGATCCGGCATGCTCCCAAGGACGCGGGCGCGGCGCTTCCCGGTACACTGCCCGCCCCATTCCAGCCATCCGGCCCGGACGACCAGCTTCGCTGTTGGGAAGCGCTTCAACGCCGCGCCCCGGAAACGCCATGACCGACACCGCCTCCCACGCCGGCGACACGCTCGCCGCTGCGCCCGCCTTCACACCGCGCGGAAAGCTTTACATCCAGACCCACGGTTGCCAGATGAACGAGTACGACTCGGCCAAGATGGCCGACGTGCTCGCCGCCAGCGATGGTCTGGAACTGACCGACAACGTCGAGGAGGCGGACGTCGTGCTGGTCAACACCTGCTCGATCCGTGAGAAGGCGCAGGAAAAGGTCTTCAGCCAGCTCGGCCGCTGGAAGGCTCTCAAGCAGGGCGGCAAGCCGGTGCTGATCGGCGTCGGCGGCTGCGTCGCATCGCAGGAGGGCGAGGCGATCGTCAAGCGCGCGCCCTACGTGGATCTGGTGTTCGGCCCGCAGACCCTGCACCGCCTGCCCGAGCTGATCCGGGCCAAGCGCGAGACCGGCGTGCCGCAGGTCGACATCAGCTTCCCCGAGATCGAGAAATTCGACCGCCTGCCCGAACCGCGTGCCGAGGGCCCGACCGCGTTCGTGTCGATCATGGAAGGCTGCTCGAAGTACTGCTCGTTCTGCGTGGTGCCCTACACCCGCGGGACCGAGATCAGCCGGCCGTTCGAGGACGTGCTGGTGGAAGTGGTGCAGCTCGCCGGCCAGGGCGTACGCGAGATCAACCTGCTGGGCCAGAACGTCAACGCCTATCGCGGCGATATGGGCGACGGCGCCATCGCCGATCTCGGCCTGCTGATCCGCGCCATCGCCGAGATCGACGGCGTCGACCGCATCCGCTTCACCACCTCGCATCCGCTGGAGTTCTCCGACTCGCTGGTCGAGGCCTATCGCGACGTACCGCAACTGGCGAACTACCTGCATCTGCCGGTGCAGGCCGGCAGCGACCGCATCCTGTCGGCGATGAAGCGCGGCTACACCGCGCTGGAGTTCAAGCAGAAGATCCGCAAGCTGCGCGCCGTCCGCCCGGACATCTCGATCTCTTCGGACTTCATCGTCGGCTTTCCCGGCGAGACCGACGCCGATTTCGAGAAGACGATGAAGCTGATCGAGGATGTCGGCTTCGACCAGTCGTTCTCCTTCATCTATTCGCGCCGCCCGGGCACGCCGGCCTCGGACCTCGAGGACTCGGTGACCCAGGAAGAGAAGCACGCGCGCCTGTCGCGCCTGCAAGCGCATATCAATGCCTACGCCGCCGGCATCTCCGAACGCATGGTCGGCAGCGTGCAGACGGTGCTGGTCGACGGCCCGTCGCGCAAGGATCCGGCCGAGCTCACCGGCAAGACCGAGAACATGCGCTCGGTGAACTTCCCGGCGCCGGCGCGCTTGATCGGCCAGTTCGTCGATGTCGAGATCACCGCGGCGCTGAGCAATTCGCTGCGCGGCCGCATCCGCCTGGATCGCGCGGACTGATCCGTCAGTCGAGGCGCTTGCGGAACCGGGCGATCGCCAGCGTCATCGTGACCGCGGTGAAGGCCATCAGCGCCAGCATCGCCGGCCACAGCTCCCAGATGCTGGCCCCGCGCAGCATCACGCCACGGATCAGGCGCAGGAACTGGGTCATGGGCAGCGCTTCGGCGCCCCATTGCACGACATCGGGCATGCCCGCGAACGGGAACATGAAGCCCGAGATCAGGATCGACGGCAGAAACACCAGCATCGCGACCTGGATCGCCTGGAACTGGGTCTTCGTGTAGTTCGAGATCAGCAGCCCCATCGACAGGTTGGCGAAGATCAGCAGGATCGCGGCGATGTAGACGTCGACCAGGCTGCCGCGCAACGGCACGTCGAAGAACCAGAAGCCCAGCACCAGGATCATCGTGGTCTGGATCAGGCCGATCACCGCATAGGGCAGCACCTTGCCGACCATCAACGCAGTGCGGCTGAGCGGGGTCGCGATCAGCAGTTCCATGTTGCCGCGCTCGCGCTCGCGCACCGCCGCCATCGCGGTGAACATCATCATCGTCATGGTCAGGATGATGCCGATCAGTCCGGGCACGATGCTCACCGCCGAGCGCCGCTCGGGGTTGTAGAAACTCACGACCTCGATCTGCGGCGTCGCGCGGCTGGCGCGCGCTCCGCCCGGACCTTCGAGCGGCAACTGCGCGAGCTGGTTCGCCGCGGCCTGCACCACCGTGTCGGTGCCGTCCACCATGACCTGCACCGCAGGCCGGCCATCGGCGAGCCGACGTTCGTAATCGGGCGGTATGGCGATGCCCACGCTCACCTCGCCCCGACGCAGCATGTCGACCAGTTGCTGCGGGCCGTCGGCGACGTCGCGCACGGCGACGATGCCGGTGGCGGTCATGTCGAGCACGGCGGCACGCGACGTCGCGGTCATCGCCTGGTCGGCGACCGCGGCGTGCAGGTTGCGCGGGTTGTAATTGATCGCATAACCGAACAACAGCAGATCGACGACTGGAATCATCACGATCATCAGCACGCTGATCCGGTCGCGGCGCATCTGCCGCAGTTCCTTCAGCGCGACCGCCCACGTGCGGCGCAACGCGATCATGCGTCGCCCCCGGCCGTGGTGCGGCTGCGCGTCGCCGCAACGAACACATCCTCGAGATTCGCATGCACCGCGTGCACTTCGGCTGCGAGGCCCGCGCCGCGCAACGCATCGCCGAGGATCTCCGCACTGTCGGTAGCGGCTGCAGAGAGCACACGAAGGCTGTTGCCGATCTGCGCCACGCTCAGCACGCCCGGCAACCGGGCCAGCACCTGCTGCGCGCGGCGTGGTTGCGCGGCGCGCACCTCCAGGCTGCGGCCGCGCAGAGCCTCGGCGAGCTGCGCCGGCGCACCGTCGGCCACCAGCACGCCCTCGTCGAGGATCGCGATGCGGTGGCAGCGCTCGGCCTCGTCCATGTAATGCGTGGACACCAGCAGCGTGGTGCCGCCATCGGCGAGTTCGAAGAGCTTCTCCCAGAAATCGCGTCGCGATTCGGGATCCACCGCGCTGGTCGGCTCGTCCAGAAACAGCATTTCAGGCGCATGGATCACCGCGCCAGCCAGCGCCAGCCGCTGCTTCTGCCCGCCGCTCATCGTGCCGGCGAGCTGCGTCTGGCGATCGGCGAAGTGGTAGCGCTCGACCAGCTCGTCGACGCGCGTCCGCGTGGCGGTGCGTGACAGGCCGTAGACGGCGGCGAGGAATTCGAGGTTCTCCCGAACGGTGAGGTCCTCGAACAGCGAGAACTTCTGGGTCATGTAGCCGATCCGCAGGCGCAGCGCGTCGGCCTGCGCGGGGATCCGCAGGCCCAGCACCTCGATGTCGCCTTCACTGGGCGTCAGCAGGCCGCACAGCATGCGGATGGTCGTCGACTTCCCCGACCCGTTCGGGCCGAGGAAGCCGTAGACGTGCGCACGTGGCACCGTCAGGTCGACGTGGTCGACGGCGACGAGGCCGCCGAAGCGTTTGACCAGCCCGCGTGCGCGGATCGCGTCGTCGGCGCCCGGCACCGGCATGGCCGGCGCTGCGTCAGCGGGCGACATCGAACTGCACCCGCAACGGCAGGCCGGCCGGCAAATCGGCGGCGTTCTCGAGTTCCACCTCGGCCAGGTAGCTCAGCCGGGCCGCGTCCTTGCCGGTCAATGCGTAATACGGCGTGAACGTGGGCTCGGCGCGGATCATGCGCACGCGTCCGCTGTAGCGGCGCTGGCCATCCGCGCCGACCAGCACCGTTGCCGCATCGCCGACCTCGACATCGGCGCGCAGTGGCTCCGGCACGTAGACCCGTGCATAGGGCTGGTCGCCCACCAGCATCACCGCAAGCGGCGCGCCCAGCGGCGCTTCGTCGCCGAGGCGGTAGGGCAGGCTGTCGACGCGGCCGGCACGCGGCGCGACCACGTCGAGCCGTCCCGTGGAGAACGACTGCGCGGCCAGCTGTGCCTGCGACGCAGCAAGCGCGGCTTCCGCCTGTGCGATCTGTTCGGGCCGCACGCCGTTGCGCAGCTCGTCGAACGCGGCCTGGGCCGCGGCGACCTGGGCGGTCGCGTTGCCGGACGCGGCGCGCGCGCGGTCGAGATCGGCCTGCGAGACGAGTTGCCGGCCGCCGAGCGGACGCAATCGATCGAAATACGCACGCGCGTCGCGTGCCTGCGCCTGCGCGGCCGCGACGTTGGCCTGCGCCTGTTCGATGGACTCGCGGCGTGCGCCGTTTCGCAGCTCGTCCAGCGCCTCGCGTTGGCGCGCCACGTCCGCCTGCGCCGCCGCCAGCTGCGCATCGCCGCGGGTCCGTTCAAGCGTGAGTACGCGCGCGCCGGCCTCGACCCGCTGGCCTTCGCGCACCGAGATGTCGACGATGCGCTCGCTGGCCGGTGCCGGCAGTACGATGCGGTCGTATTCCAGGGTGCCCAACGCCTGCACCGGCTCGCGCGCGCAACCGGCCAGCACCAGCAGCGCGATCGCCATGCACGCGATCGGGCGTGCGCCCGCAGCGGACCGGGCCCTCATGCCGGCAGTTCCAGGCCACGTTCGACCAGTGCGAGCGCATGGGCGCGGATGTCGTCGACACCGAGCGGTCCGCGATCGAACAGTTGCTGCCAGATCGGCAATCCGGCCGCGGGGAACAGCGTCAGACCGACCAGCGACACCATCAGCAGGCGCGGATCGAGCTGCTGGTTGAGCCGCCCGGCAGCCTGCTCGGCCGCGATGCGAGCGACCAGCACGGCACTGATCTCCGGCGCGAGCCGGGACAGCATCAGATCGCGCAGCGCGCCACCCTCGCTGAGGACTTCACGGATCCAGAGCGCCGGCAGCCACGGATGCCGTCCGATCAGCGCACAGATGTGCTCCACGAACGCGACCAGCACCAGGCGCAGCGCCGCGTCGGGCATGCCCAGCAGGGTCTCGCGGATATCGGCAAACACCGGCATCAGGCGCTCGTCGATCACCGCCTGCTGCAGACCTGCGGCATCGCCGAAATAGTAGTGCAGCAGCGCGGGCGTGACGTCGGCTTCGGCCGCGATGTCACGCAGCGTGGTCACCGCGATGCCGCGGCGTACATAACAGTCGAGCGCGGCATCGAGGGCGCGCCCGCGCCGATCGGCGCTGGCGTCGGGTGGGCGGCCGGGGCCGCGGCGGGTCGATGTTTTCCTGGACATGCGGCAATATTAATTCATCGATCAATAAATGGACGAATGTGCGCTGAACACCGGTGCGATGGCCGCTGCACGGGGCCGACATGCGGCCCGGTAGAATCCGCGCCATGACCCATGCCCTCCCCGAACGCACTTTCCTGCTCGAGCCTTCCGATTCGGAACGCCTGTCCAACCTCGCCGGCCCCTTCGACGGCCATCTGCGACAGATCGAACTCCGCCTGGGCGTCGAGATCGCCAACCGCGGCAACATCTTCCGCGTGACCGGCCGCGACGAGACCATGCTCGACCGCACCGAGAAGCTGCTCAAGGCGCTGTACGCCGAGAGCGAGGACATGGTGTTCGACAGCCACGCGATCAACCTGCGCCTGAGCCCGGCGAACGTCGACGAGGACTACGCCCCACAGGACGTCTCGGTACGGGTCAAGCGCGGCACGATCCGCGGGCGCGGCGCGAACCAGGCCAAGTACCTGCACAGGATCACCGGCCACGACATCAATTTCGGCGTCGGCCCGGCCGGTACCGGCAAGACCTTCCTCGCGGTCGCGATGGCGGTCGAGGCGCTCAACGAATCCAGGGTGCAGCGGCTGATCCTGGTGCGTCCCGCGGTCGAGGCCGGCGAGAAGCTCGGTTTCCTGCCCGGCGATCTGACCCAGAAGGTCGATCCCTACCTGCGCCCGCTCTACGACGCGCTGTACGAAATGCTCGGCGTGGAAAAGGTCGCCAAGCTGCTGGAGCGCAACGTCATCGAGATCGCGCCGCTGGCCTACATGCGCGGCCGCACGCTCAACGATGCGTTCGTGATCCTCGACGAGGCGCAGAACACCACGATCGAGCAGATGAAGATGTTCCTGACCCGACTGGGTTTCGGCTCGACCGCCGTCGTGACCGGCGACCTCACCCAGATCGACCTGCCCAAGCACGTGAAGTCCGGGCTGCGCGATGCGATCGACGTGCTGCACGAGGTCGAGGGCGTCAGCTTCACGTTCTTCGAGGCGCGCGACGTGGTGCGCCATCCGCTGGTCGCCCGCATCGTCAGCGCCTACGAGCGACGCGACGCGACCGGCACGGCCCCCGGCCCGGCGACACGCTGATGACGCAGGGTCCGACCCGTCTCGATGTCGCGATCGGCTATGCATTGCCACGCAAGGGGCTGCCTGCCGCCGCGAGTTTCCGCAAGTGGGCGGCGGCGGCACTGGCCGGGCGCATCCGCGAAGCGGATCTCGCGATCCGCCTGGTCGACGAGAACGAGGGCCGGGCGCTCAACCGTCACTATCGCGGCAGGGATTACGCGACCAACGTGCTGAGCTTCCCGGCCGAACTGCCGGAAGGCCTGCCCGAAGGCGTGCACCTGCCGCTGCTCGGCGATCTGGTGCTGTGCGCGCCCGTCGTCGCGCGCGAGGCCGCCGAACAGGTGAAGCCGTTGAACGCGCACTACGCGCACCTCACCGTCCACGGTGTGCTGCACCTGCTCGGCTGGGACCACGAGGACGACAAGGACGCCGAGGCGATGGAACAACTGGAACGCGAGATCCTCGCCGGCCTCGGCATCGACGATCCCTACGCCGGCGAGCTGCGCTGACCGGCGCCTCCGCGGCGGCCTGATAGACTGCCGCCAAGGCCCATCCGGGCGATTCACGAACAAGCACCACGCCATGTCCGAGGACGACAGTCGACCCTCCCCTACCGAACCGCACGAGCGCCGCCGCGGCTGGCTCGAGCGCCTGAGCTCGGCGATTTCCGGCGAGCCGAGCAATCGCGAGGATCTCGTGGAACTGCTCCGCGACACCCACGCCGACGGCCTGATCGATGCCGACACGCTGCGCATGTTCGAAGGTGCGCTGGGGATTTCCAGCAAGACGGTCGGCGACGTGATGGTGCCGCGCGCACAGATGATCGCGCTGCCGGCCGACGCACCGTTTCTCGATCTGATGAAGCAGGTCGTCGAGTCGGGGCATTCGCGCTTCCCGGTGCACGGCGAGGACAAGGACGAGATCCTCGGCATCCTGCTGGCCAAGGACCTGTTGCGCGGCGTGGTCGCCGACAACGGTCCGGGCTCGATCCACGCGCTGCTGCGCCCGGCGGTACTGATCCCCGAATCCAAGAAGCTCAACGTCCTGCTGCGCGAGTTCCGCCTGTCGCGCAACCACATGGCGATCGTCATCGACGAGTATGGCGGCGTCGCCGGCCTGGTGACGATCGAGGACGTGCTGGAGGAGATCGTCGGCGAGATCGACGACGAGCACGACGATGCCGAAGACCCGAACGCGCTGATCGCGGCCCAGGCCGACGGCCAGTTCGCGGTCAGCGCGCTGACGCCGATCTCCGATTTCAACGAGCGTTTCGGCGCCGATTTCGACGACGCCGAGTACGACACCATCGGCGGCGTGATCACCGGCGCGATCGGGCACCTGCCCGAAGTCGGCGAGGAACTGACGCTTGGACGCTTCGCGTTCCGGGTGACCGACGCCGACTCGCGGCGCCTGCACGCGCTGCATGTCAGCGTGCATGCCGAAGCCTGATCTGCTGCGCGGACCTGCGCGCGTGTTCGCGCGCGCACGGGTCCTGCTGCTGTGCCTGGGCCTGTGGCCGCTGCTCGCGGTCGCGCAGGACAGCGGCTTGCCGCGCATCGGCGTGGCGACGATGCAGCCCGGCGACGTGTTCTTCGAACGCTTCGGCCACAACGCGCTGGTCGTCGACGATCCGGCCGGGCCGGAACCGCTGTCGTACAACTTCGGCTTCTTCGATCCGAACGAGCCGGACTTCGTGCCGCGTTTCATCCGCGGCGACATGCGCTATCAGCTGGCCGCGCTGCCGCTCGCCGACGACCTCGCCTACTACCGCGATGTCGGCCGCGGCGTGTCGATCCAGTGGCTCGATCTCGATCCCGCGCAGGCGCGCAGCCTCGCCGGCGCGCTGGCCGAGAACGCGAAGCCCGAGAACGCGCGCTACCGCTACGACTACTTCACCGACAACTGCTCCACGCGCGTGCGCGACGCGATCGATATCGCGCTCGGTGGCGCGTTGCGAGGACAGCTGCAGGGCCGCTCGCGCGGCAACACCTATCGCGGCGACGCGGTGCGGCTGGCCTCGCCGGCGCCGTGGATGTGGCTCGGCTTCGACATCGGCCTGGGCCCCGCCGCCGATCGACCGAATGCGTTGTGGGACGACGCATTCGTGCCGATGCGGCTGGCCGACGCGCTGCGCGGCGCGCGCAACGTCGATGGCCGTCCGCTGGTGTCGGGCGAGCAGATCATCGTGCCGCACACGCAGGCGCCGGAACCCGCCGAGCGCGCGCGCCTGCTGTGGCCGTGGCTGGTGGCCGGTCTCGTGCTGGGCGCGGCGATCCTGGTGACCGGCCGGTTCGCGCCGCGCGCCCTGGCCGCGATCGCCTTGCCGTTCTGGACCCTGAGCGCCCTGCTCGGCGGCGTGATGCTGTTCCTGTGGCTGGGCAGCGAACACGTCTTCGCCTGGCGCAACCACAACCTGCTGCTGTTCAACCCGCTGTGCCTGCTGCTGCTGCCCGGCGGCTGGCGCATCGCACGCGGTCGCGCACCGGGCGCGATGTTCGGCCGGGTGCTCGCCGTCGTGCTGGTGTGCGGCGTCGTCGCGCTGTTCCTGCACTGGCTGCCGACGCTGCCGCAGCGCAATGCGGCGTGGCTGTCGCTGTTGATGCCGGTCCATGTGGCTTTCTGGTTCGCGTTCCGCAGGCGGCGCGCCGTGTAGGAGCGCGCTTGCGCGCGACGGTCTTCCCGGGAGCGCCACATCGCGCGCAAGCGCGCTCCTACAAGGGCTCGCATCGCTGCATACGTATGCACCCCGACCACGCGGAATCCGCGTGCAAGAATCCGGACGCACGTACGACTGACCGCGCCTGGGAGGGCGCCGCACGATGTCGAACCGTCTTGTCCGACTGATGGCCGTCTCGCTGGCCGCGCTGTTGCCCCTTGCGGTCTTCGCCGCCGAACCACGCGCGAGCGCGCGCATCACATCGCCTGATGCGCGCATCACCGTCGAGGTCACGACCGACAACGAGGGCCGCGCCGCTTACGCCGTCAGTCGCGACGGCCGTGCGGTCATTGCACCATCGCGCCTGGGACTGATGTTCACCGACATGCCCAAGTTCGAGCGCAATCTGGCGATCATCGACCAGGATACGCAGGCCCACGACGAACGCTGGGAGCAGCCCTGGGGCGAGCGCCGGCAGATGCGCGACCACCACAACGAACTGCGGGTCACGCTGGCCGAAACCGCCGGACCGAAGCGTCGCTTCGACGTGGTGTTCCGGGTCTTCGACGACGGCGTCGGCTTCCGCTACGACATTCCGAAGCAGGCCGGGCTCGATCGCCTGTCGATCGCCGAGGAGCTGACCGGGTTCGACATCGCCGATCCCGCGACCGCATGGTGGATTCCCGCGTTCGAGTGGAACCGCGAGGAGTACATCTACCACCGTACGCCGGTCGAAGAAGTCGGCCAGGCGCAGACGCCGATCACGCTGCGCACCGCTGGCGGCCTGCACCTGTCGATCCACGAGGCCGCGCTGGTCGACTACTCGGGCATGAACCTCGCGCGCGTCGACGGTCGCCGTTTCAAGGCCGCGCTGACGCCGGGCGTCGGCGCGGCGAAGGTCGAGGTGGCCACGCCGTTCGCCACGCCCTGGCGCACGATCCAGATCGCCGATCGCGCCGGCGGGCTGGTCGAATCGGGCCTGATCCTCAATCTCAACGCGCCCAATGCGCTCGGCGACGTGTCGTGGGTACGGCCGATGAAGTACGTCGGCATCTGGTGGGAGATGCATCTCGACCGCAAGACCTGGGCGTCGGGCCCCAAGCACGGCGCAACCACCGCGCACGCGATCCGGCACATCGATTTCGCAGCCGAGAACGGCTTCGGCGGCGTGCTGGTCGAAGGCTGGAACGTCGGCTGGGACGGCGACTGGTTCGGCAACGGCGAGACCTTCAGCTTCACCCGGCCCTACCCCGACTTCGACATCGAAGCCGTGACCCGCCACGCGCGCGAACAGGGCGTGACCCTGATCGGCCATCACGAAACCTCGGGCCACGCTGCGCACTACGACGCGCAACTCGACGACGCGATGGATCTCTACGGCCGACTCGGCGTGCAGGCGGTCAAGACCGGCTACGTCGCCGACGCGGGCCAGGCCAAGGTGCTGGGCGAGGACGGCCAACTGCACTACGCCTGGCACGAAGGCCAGGCGATGGTGCGCCACCACCAGAAGGTCGTCGAAGCCGCGGCGGCGCGGCGCATCAGCGTCAATCCGCACGAGCCGGTCAAGGACACCGGCTTGCGCCGCACGTACCCGAACCTGGTCACCCGCGAAGGCGCACGCGGCATGGAATACAACGCCTGGGGCCAGCCGGGCAATCCGCCGGAGCACGAGGCGACGCTGGTCTACACGCGCCTGCTCGCCGGGCCGATGGACTTCACGCCCGGCATCTTCGGCATGGAGACCAAATCCGGCACGCCGATGGCGACGACCCTGGCCAAGCAGCTGGCGCTGTACGTGGTGATCCACAGCCCGCTGCAGATGGCGGCCGATCTGCTGGAACACTACGAGTCGCGCCCCGAGGCGTTCCGGTTCGTCCGCGACGTGCCGGTGGACTGGGAAGAGACGCGCGCGCTCGATGGCGCGGTCGGCGAGTTCGCGGTGATCGCCCGCCGCGAACGCGGTGGCGACGACTGGTACCTGGGCGCGGTGACCGACGACGCCGCGCGCACGGTCGCGGTGCCGCTGGACTTCCTCGAAGCCGGCCGCCGCTACACCGCGCAGATCCATCGCGATGGCGAAGGCGCCGGCTGGCGCACCGATCCGCATGCGCTGGTCATCGAGACGCGCGAGGTCGGCGCCGGCGACACGCTCGACCTGGCGATGGCGTCGGGCGGCGGACAGGCGATCCGCTTCGTCGCGCATTGACCTGTGGGAGCGCGCGCGCGATGGGGCCTTCCCTGCGGAGCGCCATCGCGCGCGAGCGCGCCTCCAGACGCCGACGCTTGTCCGGGCGCGTCCACTGGCGGACGATGGCGCGATGCAGACCACGTCCGATCCAGCGCCCGCCGCGGCCAACCCGTCTTGTGTGGTCAACTGCGCGGTCTACGGACCCGACGGCAAACGCGATGTCCTGCTCGACGACATCGGCGACGTGCTCGCGGTCGACGACGACAGCTTCGTGTGGATCGGCCTCTACGAACCCGGCGCCGACGTGCTGGCGCAATTGCAGGCCGAATTCTCCCTGCACGACCTCGCGATCGAGGATGCGGGCAAGGCGCACCAGCGGCCGAAGATCGAGGCCTACGGCGATTCGCTGTTCATCGTCGCCAACACCGCGCAGGCGATCGACGAGCGCATCGCCTACGGCGAGACCCACATCTTCCTCGGCGCGCGCTACCTGGTGACGGTGCGCCACGGCGCATCGCTGTCGTACGCACCGGCGCGCCAGCGCATCGAACGCGAACCGGCACTGCTGGAGATGGGCGCGCCGGCGGCGCTGTATGCGGTGCTCGACGCGATCGTCGACAACTACCTGCCGATCGTCGACGATTTCAAGGCCACGCTCAATGCGCTGGAGCAGGACATCATCAGCGAGCAGTTCCACCGCGGCATCGTGATCCGGCTCTACCAGCTCAAGCGCGAACTGACCTACATGCGCGTCGCGGTGACGCCGCTGCAGGACGTGCTCTCGCAGCTGGTACGCAGCAGCAGTCCGCTGATCCCGGCCGAAGCCAAGCTCTACATCCGCGACGTGCTCGACCATTCGGTGCGCATCAACGAGACCATCGATGCGATCCGCGACATCCTCGGCACCGCGCTCGGTGTCAACCAGGCGCTGGTGACGCTGACCCAGGGGGAGACCGTCAAGAAGCTGGGCGCCTGGGCTGCATTGCTGGCCGCGCCGACGCTGATCACCAGCTGGTACGGCATGAACTTCCACGACATGCCCGAGCTCGACGAACGCTACGCGTATCCGCTGCTGATCGGCGGCGTGGGCGTGGTGATGGTCGTGCTCTACAGGATGTTCAAGAAGGCGCGGTGGCTGTAGGAGCGCGCTTGCGCGCGAAATGGCTTTGCCGGGAAAGCCCATTCGCGCGCGAGCGCGCTCCTACAGGGTTCCGTGCGCCTAACCCGGCCAGAACCGCACGAACAGCTCTCGGATCGCCAGGCCACCGCCGCCGATCAGGATCGCGAAATAGACCATCGTCAGCACGTTGGCGACGTGGCCCAGCAGCACCATCAGGCCGTCTCGCTGCAGCAGGCCGATCGCCAGGCACATCAGGGCGACGCCGGGAATCGTGTTGCTGAAGGGGATGAAGCCGAACGGCGCCATCAGCAGCACCGCGCCGAGCACCAGCGCGCCATCGTTGACCAGCCCCATTGCGCGGCCATCGGTCAGCCGCGACAGGCGGCCCGGGCGGGTGATGCGTTCAAGCCGGCGCACCCAGACCAGACCGGTATCGAGCGCGCCCCGCAGGCGGCCCGCGGGCACCGTGCGACGGCGCACCGCATCGGGCAGCCACAGGACGCGACCAGCCATCCGGGCGAAGCCGATCAGCACGATCACTGCGCCGAACACCGTACTGACGCCCGGGATCGAAACCGGAATCAGGAATACCAGGGTCAACAGGATCACCAGCAGCAACATGCCCCGGGTCCCGAACTCGTCGACCAGCGGGCCGACCTGCACGTCGCCATCGGGCAGGCGCGCGATCATCGCCTGCAACTGCTCGCGCAGCGACGCGGTCGCCGAAGACGCACTCACCGCAGCCACCACCGGCCGCGACGCGGACGATCGATGGATCCGGTGCTGCGAAGCATGATGTTTGCGACTGCCTGCATGGGCACCCTGCACGATGGACGGAGCGGCATGCTAGCAGCCACGGCCCGGCTCTACGACGAAAGTCTTAAGACCCGAGCTGCCGATTCGACCCATTTCGCATTGACCCCACACGCCCCCGGGGCGACCCTGTGCGCGTCTTTACAGGGGAATGAACATGAAGGGTGTTTTCAACCACGTGATCTGGGGCGCGGTCGCGCTCCTGGGCGCGTCCTGCATGGGTGTCGTCGCCCTGCGCCAGGGCGAACAGATCAGCGCCTTGTGGATCGTCGTCGCTGCGGTGTCGATCTATCTGGTCGCCTACCGCTATTACAGCCTCTACATCGCCGACAAGGTGCTGGGGCTCAATCCCCGCCGGGCGACGCCCGCGCACGTCAACAATGACGGCCTCGACTACGTGCCCACCAACAAGCACGTGCTGTTCGGCCACCACTTCGCCGCCATCGCAGGCGCCGGTCCGCTGGTGGGCCCGGTGCTCGCTGCGCAGATGGGCTACCTGCCCGGCATGCTGTGGCTGATCGTCGGCGTGGTGCTCGCGGGCGCGGTGCAGGACTTCATGGTCCTCTTCATTTCCACGCGCCGGAACGGCCGCTCGCTCGGTGATCTCGTGCGCGAGGAAATGGGCCAGGTCGCCGGCACCATCGCGCTGTTCGGCGCCTTCATGATCATGATCATCATCCTGGCGGTCCTGGCGATGATCGTCGTCAAGGCACTGGCCGAGAGCCCGTGGGGCATGTTCACGGTGATCGCGACGATGCCCATCGCGATCTTCATGGGCATCTACATGCGCTACATCCGCCCGGGCAAGATCGGTGAGATCTCCATTTTCGGCATCATCGCCCTGCTCGCCGCGATCTGGTTCGGCGGCAAGGTCGGCGCGGATCCCTACTGGGGCCCGGCCTTCACCTTCACCGGCACCCAGATCACCTGGATGCTGATCGGTTACGGCTTCGTCGCCGCGACCCTGCCGGTGTGGCTGCTGCTCGCCCCGCGCGACTACCTGTCGACCTTCCTCAAGATCGGCGTGATCGTCGCGCTGGCCATCGGCATCGTCATCGCCAGCCCGGAAGTCACCACGCTGAAGATGCCGGCGCTGACCGAGTTCGCCTCCACCGGCGACGGTCCGGTCTGGAAGGGCGGCCTGTTCCCGTTCCTGTTCATCACCATCGCCTGCGGCGCCGTCTCCGGCTTCCATGCGCTGATCAGCTCGGGCACCACGCCCAAGCTGCTGGCCAACGAGACCCACGCCCGCTACATCGGCTACGGCGGCATGCTGATGGAATCGTTCGTGGCGATCATGGCGCTGGTCGCAGCCTCGATCCTCGATCCGGGCATCTACTTCGCGATGAACAGCCCGGCCGCGGTACTCGGCACGGACGTGCAGAGCGCTGCGGCAGCGGTCACCCAGATGGGCTTCGTCATTTCGCCCGAAGCACTGGAACTCAAGGCCCAGCAGATCGGCGAGAGCACGATCATCTCGCGCGCCGGTGGCGCACCGACGCTCGCCGTCGGCATCGCGGTGATCCTGCACGATGCCCTGCCCGGCACCGGCGACGGCGCCATGGCGTTCTGGTACCACTTCGCGATCCTGTTCGAGGCGCTTTTCATCCTCACCGCCGTCGACGCGGGTACCCGCGCCGGTCGCTTCATGCTGCAGGACCTGCTCGGCAACTTCGTGCCGGTGCTGCGCAAGACCGAGAACTGGGGTGCGAACGCACTCGGCACCGCGGGCTGCGTCG
Source organism: Proluteimonas flavola (assembly GCF_021191705.1). Taxonomy (GTDB): domain Bacteria; phylum Pseudomonadota; class Gammaproteobacteria; order Xanthomonadales; family Xanthomonadaceae; genus Luteimonas; species Luteimonas flavola. The sequence goes on along the minus strand of NZ_JAIWPU010000006.1, from coordinate 16,440 downwards.
CGCTGTGGGGGTACTTCCTCTACCAGGGCGTCGTGGATCCGCTGGGTGGCATCAACACCCTGTGGCCGCTGTTCGGCATCGCCAACCAGATGCTCGCGGGCATCGCGCTGATGCTGTGCACGGTGGTGCTGTTCAAGATGAAGAAGGACCGCTACGCGTGGGTCACGGTCGTGCCGGCGGTGTGGCTGCTGATCTGCACCACGTCGGCCGGCCTGATCAAGATCTTCGATCCCAAGCCGACGATGGGCTTCATCGCCCAGGCCCGCCACTACCAGGCGGCGCTGGCCAACGGCGAACTGCTGGGCGCGGCCAAGACCGTCGGCCAGATGCGCCAGGTCGTGGTCAACGGCTACGTCAACGCCGGCCTGACGGTACTGTTCCTGTTCGTGGTCTTCAGCGTGCTGTTCTTCGCCGTCCGCGCGATCCTCAGGGCCCGCCGCGCCACCGCGCCGACGGTCAAGGAATCGGCGTTCGTCGAACTGACGCCCGAACAGCAGCAGGCCTGGCTGTGACGACGCGGCCGGTGATCGGAGTGCGGATCTGATGTCGGGCACGCTCGTTCCCGTCGAGTACTTCGCCACGCACAAGCGTGTGTGGCGGCGGGTCGTGCAGACGGCGCGGCTGTGCTGCGGCGTCCCCGACTACGACAACTACGTGCGCCACATCCTCGAAAAGCATCCCGACCGCGAGCCGATGGACTACAAGACCTTCTTCCGCGAACGGCAGGAAGCCCGCTTCGGCGGGCGCAACGGATTCCGTTGCTGCTGATCCAGGACGACATGTGACACGAAGACGGGCGGAACCTCGGGGTTCCGCCCGTTTTCGTTGTGGCCTCCGGCATACGCGAACCGTTTCCCCGCCGCCTGTGCGGGGAGGACATGTCCTGAGGCCCTACGCCGCCCTGAGGGGTATCGCATAGATCGGTCGCAAGGCGCAGATCGGCACCGCGATCGCCAGCGTCGCAGCGGCACCCGCGCGGCCGATGGCGACAACGCGCGGCTTGGGACGCGGCTTGGCGACGGTGTGCCGCGGTAAACGACGCACAAGCGATTGCGCGGATCGGACCAGCGCGGCGCGGCCGGTTCGGCGGACATTCGCCAGCGCAGCGACGCCTGCCTTCTCGCCCGGGAAACCGCCGTTACTGCCCCGCCATCAGGCGCAGGATCTGGCCGACGAAGTACGCAATCAGCGTGCCGGTCGCATAGCCCACGGTGCCGAGCAGCACGCCGACCGGCGCCAGCGCGGGATGGAACGCCGCGGCGATTACCGGCGCGGACGCCGCGGCGCCGATGTTGCCCATCGAGCCGACGCCGAAGTAGAACAGCGGCGCCTTGACCAGCCGCGCCGCGCCCCAGATCACCAGCACGTGGACCGACATCCAGATGGCGCCGATCGCGATCAGCCCCGGGCGGTCGGCGAGCTTGAGGAAATCCATCTGCATGCCGATGCAGGCGATCAGGAAGTACAGGCACACCGTGCCGATCTTCGATGCGCCCGCGCTCTCGAGCCTGCGCGCCGGGGTGAAGCTCAGCAGCAGGCCGATCAGCGTCGACACGACGACGACCCAGACGAAGGCCGAGTCCAGGCTGAAACGCGAGGCCCACTCGAACCCGCCGAACCACGCCGACACCGGGTTCGACACCGCATGCGCGAGACCGACGATGCCGAACGCCACCGCGATGATGACCATCAGGTCGGTCAGGGTCTGGATGCGCGCATTCGCGGCCTCGTAGGCGGCGATGCGGTGCTTCATCTCGTCGATCGCGCTCGTGTCGGCGCCGGACTTCAGGTCGATCTGCGTGGCGCGGTTGGCGAGGAACAGCAGCGTCGCCATCCACAGGCTGGCCATCGCCACGTCGACGACCGCGAACTGGCCGAACAGCGTCGCGTCGACCTCGTAGACCTCGCGGATCGCGACCATGTTCGCGCCGCCGCCGATCCAGCTGCCGGCCAGCGCCGCCATGCCCTTCCAGGTGTCGCCGGCGACCGCGGGCGGATGGATCCATTCCATCAGCTGGAACGATACGATCGCGCCGAGCACGACGCCGACGGTGCCGGCGACGAACACGAACAGCAGCTTCGGCCCGAGCTTGAGAATGCCCTTGAGATCGATCGACAGCGTCAGCAGCACCAGCGCAGCGGGCAGCAGCACGCGGCTGGCGATCGGGTTGTAGAGGCTGTTGTTCTCGCCGTCGATCAGGCCGACGGTGTTGTAGAACGCCGGCACGAAATAGCACAGCAGCAACGCCGGCACCCAGGCGAAGAACTTCTTCCAGAACGGCGTGGGCCCGCTGGCCAGCCAGAAGATCAGGCCCAGCGTCGCGGCGATCAGGCCGAACAGGACGATGTCGCTGGTGATCAGCACGGTGGAAGGCACGGTGGACTCGATCGCCATCGGCGGCGTTGCTCCGGAAAAAGACAGGGGAAAACGGCACCGCCGGCGCGCTGGCCGGCGGTGCGTACTGGTTTATTTGCCGATGTGCTGTTCGAGCCAGGCATTGACGGTGTCGTGCCACAGGATGCTGTTGGCAGGCTTGAGCACCCAGTGGTTCTCGTCCGGGAACACCAGCAGCTTCGACTCGATGCCCTTGCGCTGCAGCGCGGTGAACGACGACAGGCTCTGGTCGACCGGCACGCGGAAGTCGTTCTGGCCGGCGACGACCAGCGTCGGCGTCGTCCACTTCTCGATGTGGCGCGCCGGATTGAACTTCTCGTAGGCGCGCGCGTTGTCGGCCACGGTGCCGCCGAACTCCCACTCGGTGAACCACAGCTCCTCGGTCACCAGGCCCATCGAGCGCGTGTCGAACACGCCGTTGTGGTTGACCATGCACTTGAACGGCGCGTTGCCGCGGCGGTCGAACCAGTTGCCGGCGATCCAGTTGATCATGTAGCCGCCGTAGCTGGCGCCGAGCGCGCAGGCGCGGTCGCCGTCGAGGAATGCGTACGTGTCCTGCGCGGCGGCCCAGCCCTTGCGCAGGTCCTCGAGCGGCTTGCCGCCCCAGTCGCCGCTGATCGCATCGGTGAACGCCTGGCCGTAGCCGGTCGAACCGTGGAAATCGATCATCACCACGGCATAGCCCTGCCCCGCATACGTCTGCGGATTCCAGCGGTAGCTCCAGCCATTGCCGAAGCTGCCCTGCGGGCCGCCGTGGATCAGGAACGCGACCGGATAGGTCTGGCCTTCCTGGTAATTCCACGGCTTGACCACGTAGCCGTAGACGGTCGCGTTGCCGGCGCCCTTGAAGGAGAACTGCTCGTAGTCGCCGAAGGTCACGCCGGGCAGACGCTCGGCCGTGGTCGGGGTGATCTGGCGCAGCGGCGTGTCGGCGCCCAGCGACTGCAGCGGGCCGGTGTAGAGCGTGTCGCCGCTGCGGATCGAGTTGCGGGTCAATGCGACGGTGTCGCCGGCGATCGCGAACGACGACACCGAGCCATCGGCGATCAGCTTCGTGACTTCGCCGCTGGCGACGTCGACGCGGAACAGCGGGTACTCGCCCGTGTCCTGCGCGGCGACGTACAGCGCAGTGCCGTCGGCGGACGGAACCACGCTGCTCGGCGAACGGTCCCACTGCGGCGCGATCTCGCGCGCCTCGCCGCTGGCGACGTCCATCGCCATCAGCGCATAGCGGTCGGCCTCGAAGCCCGGGCGCTTCATCGCGCGGTAGAACAGCGTCGCGCCGTCCTCGCTGAAGACCGGGCCGGTATCCCAGGCCGGATTGGACGCGGTCAGGTTCACCGGCGCCGCCTCGCCCACCGCATCGATGCGGTAGAGATCGAAGTTGGTCGACCATGGGGCTTCGCGCCCGGCGACCTTGACGCTGGCGACGACCGAGCGGCCATCCGGCGACCAGGTGTAGTCCTCGGCACCGCCGAACGGCTTGGACGGGATGTCGCCGTCGAGCGCATGGCTCAGCGCACGCACCGTCGTCACCGCGCGTGCGCGCGGCACCGGCAGGTCGGCGACGAACAGGCGGCTCGTCGTGCCGTCCTTCCAGGTGTCCCAGTGGCGCACGAACAACCGGTCGTAGACCACGCCGCTGGCCTTGGCATTCTCGATTTCGGCGAACTTCTGCTTCGTGCACGCGAGGTCCGCACCGCAGGCGCCGAAGGTGTCGGCGCTGAACGCCACGCGCGCGCCGTCGGGCGAGAGCCGGTAGCTGCCGATATCGACCGCGACATCGGTCAGCTGGCGCGGCGTACCGCCGGCGAGCGGCATCGAGAACAGCTGCGCGCTGCCGTTCTTGCCGCTGAGGAAGTAGACGGTCTGGCCATCGGCCGACAGCGACGGCGAATTCACGTTCCAGCCCGCCGGGGTCAGACGCTTCGGCGGCGCCATGTCGCGCGTCAGCAGGTTGCGCGTGTACAGCGCGGTCTCGGCCTTTCCCGAATCGATGTCCAGCGTGCGCTGGGCGAACACCAGCTGGCGACCGTCGGCGGTCAGCAGCGGCGTGGACACACGGTCCAGCTGGACCAGATCGCGGACGTCGAGCCCGCGCGCGGCCTCACGTTCCTGGGCGAGCGCCGGCAATGCGGCGAGCAGGCACAACGGCAACAGCGCGAGGCGCAGGGACATGGCGGTGGCTCCGGACAAAGAGCCCGAATGGTAGCGCGATGCTGGCGAAGCGGCGCCGGCCCGGCCTCACGGCGCGGCGCGTTCGCCGCCCAGGTGCGTGGCGAGGAAGTCGAGCAGCTTCGTGTAGTAGGCGCGGCGGTTGTCGGGTGCGTAGAAGCCATGGCCCTCGCTGGCGACGTAGAGCGTCTCGACCGGTACGTTGGCGGCCTTCAGCGCGCGCTCCATGCGCCGGGTGTGCTCGATCGGGGCGATCTCGTCACGGCCGCCCGCGGCGAGGAATACCGGCACCTGGATGCGCTCGGCCTGCAGGTTGGGCGATGTCCGCGCGAGCTGGCCGGCATCGGTGCCGACCCACTCGTTCAACCAGGTGCCCACCCAGCGACCTGCCCGACGGTCCTGGCTACGCATCAGCTGCAGGTCGTAGACGCCGACGTAGCCGACCGCGCACCGGTAGAGCGACGGCTCGCGCACCGCGCCCATCAACGCGGCATAGGCCCCGTAACTGCCGCCGTAGATGCAGATGCGTTCCGCATCCGCATGACCCTGTGCGATCGCCCAGCGCGTGGCGTCGGTCAGGTCGTCCTGCATCGTCAGGCCCCACTGGCGCGCACCGGCCTGCTGGAACGCGTGGCCGTGATGGCCCGAGCCGCGGAAGTTCACCTGCAGCACCGAGTAACCGGCGGCCGCGAGCAGTTGCACTTCGGGGTCGAAGACCCAGTCGTCATGGATGCCGAAGGGGCCGCCGTGCGGCAGGACGATCAGCGGACCCGGGCCGGTCGCGGCGACCGGGCGGGTCAGATAGCCGTGCAGGGGCAGCCCATCGCGCGCCTGCAGCGACACGGCCCGCATCGGCGCCATCTGCCGCGGGTCGATGCCGTCGCGCAGGCCGAAGGTGAAGTCCGCGTGCTTCGTCGCGGTCTCGAAGGTGTAGAAGCTGCCCGGATCGACGTCGCTGGAAACCTGGACCATCTTCGTGGCGGCGTCCCAGGTCGAGGAGGCGATCCGCAGCGTCTGGCCCGGGAACGCCTGCTCCAGCATCCGGAACGTACGCGCATCGTCGGACGACTCGTCGAAGAAGACGATACGCGACTTTGCGCCGGTGAACAGCGCGCCGATCGGCACCGAGGTACCGGGCCGGTACATGATCTCGGGATCCACGACATCGTCCCTGAGCAGTTCGCGACGCTCCCCGCTGGCGACGTCGTAGGCGACGATCGCATCGGGCCCCTGCGGGCGGGTCGCCTGCAGATAGGCGGTGCGGCCGTCTTCGGAGAATCCGATCGGGTACTCGACGCGCCCCGAAGTGCCCTGATGGTTGATCAGCGTCCACTCGCTGCCGCGCGCCGGCCGGTAGTACAGCTGGCTGAGGTTGTCGGCCCGCGCGCCGACGGCCATGCGGATCTCACCGGCGGAGTCGGCGACGAAGTTCGCGCGCGTCACCGGCACCGTGGCGATCGTCGTGCGACGACCGCTGTAGACGTCCATGCGGTCGACACGCGTCTGCGGGTCTCCGGTGAACGGCGAAATCGCGACGAGGATCGCCTTCGGGTCCGAGCGCAGCAGGTCGGCCACGCGGGCGTGGACGAATTCCGCCTTGGCGCCCGAGGACAGGCGGCTGCCGATCTCGGCGCCGCGCACGCGATAGCCGACCAGCAACTGCTGGCGGCTTCCATCGAGGTTCATGCCGTAGATCTCGCCGGTCGGCGTCGGCGTGTCGCGCGAGCCGAAACGCTCCGCGAGCGAGAACACCAGCCGTTCGTCGTTGACCCACCAGAAATCGCCGATGTGGTTGTCGCGGGGCAGGCGCATGCTGCCGACCAGCGCGCGGTCGGATCGGCGGATCACCGCGATCGCCGAGTACTCGCCTTGGGGCAGCACGGCCGCGAAGTGCGTTCCCGTCGGCGAAATCTTGATGTCGCGGATCGCATCGTCCACCACGAACGGATCCAGCACCACCTGCGCCTGCACGGCGCTCATCCCACAGCACAGCACCAGTGCCCACAGGCACTGCAATCCCTTGCGAAGCATCGTCCCCTCCCCTGTTGTCCCCCGAGAACACGTCGGCACGAAGGCACGACGCGCGCCGCATGCTAGCCGGTCACGCCGCCCCCGGCCAACCCCCGACCGGCCTGGGACCACCTGCATGCTCCGACGCAAAAAGCCCGCCGATGGCGGGCTTTTTTTCCACGACCGCGTCCCCGGACGGATCAGAACGGAATATCGTCGTCCGAGAAGTCGTCCATCGGCGCGGGACGCTGCTGCTGCGGGGCCGACTGGCGCGAAGGTGCGGGGCCGCGCTGCTGCGGGGCATCGCCGCCACCGCCGGCCGGACGCTGCGGACGATTCCCGCGCTCGTAATTGCCACCGCCACCGCCACCGCCGCCTCCGTCACCACGACCGCCGAGCATCTGCATCTCGTTGGCGACGATGTCGGTCGAATACTTCTCAACGCCGTCCTGGCCGGTGTACTTGTCGTAGCGGATCTCGCCTTCGACATAGACCTGGCTGCCCTTGCGCAGGTATTCGCCGGCGATCTCGCCGAGCTTGCCGAAGAACACCACGCGGTGCCATTCGGTGCGCTCCTGCTTGTTGCCGTCGCGGTCGTTGCGCACGCTGGTCGTGGCCAGGCTGATGCGGGTCACGGCCATGCCGCCCTGGGTGTACTTGGTGTCGGGATCGTTGCCGAGATTGCCGACCAGGATGACTTTGTTGACGCCGCGGGCCATGGGAATTCCTTGGATTGCGCCGGCCTGCGGGCCGGCGTGATGGATTTCGACATCACAGTATAAAGCGCCCTGCCCCTGCCGTCCGCGTGGTCCGCATGCGGCGCTGGGTGGCATCCGCACGCCGCCGTCAGGGCTTGCCTATAATCCCGGGCCTGCCTGTCCCGGATCCTGCATGAACAACGTCGCCACCCCGGCCGCCCGGCTCGACCTGCCGGCGATCCAGTCGCTCGCCGCCGGCGACATGGCCGCCATCGACGCGCTGATCCGCGACCGGCTGGCCTCCGACGTCGTGCTGATCAACCAGGTCGCCGAACACATCGTCTCGGCCGGCGGCAAGCGCCTGCGGCCGATGCTGGTGATGCTGGCCGGCCGCGCGACCGGCACCGTCGGCGCCGAGCACCACCAGTTGGCGGCGATCGTCGAGTTCATCCACACCTCGACCCTGCTGCACGACGACGTGGTCGACGAATCCGACCTGCGCCGCGGCCGCAGCACCGCGAACGCGATCTGGGGCAACGCGGCCAGCGTGCTGGTCGGCGACTTCCTGTATTCGCGCAGCTTCCAGCTGATGGTCGAACTCGACCGCATGCCGGTGATGCGCATCCTCGCCGACACCACCAACCGAATCGCCGAGGGCGAAGTGCTGCAGCTGCTGCACGTGCGCAACCCGGACACCGACGAGGCCGCCTACCTCAAGGTCATCGAGCGCAAGACCGCGGTACTGTTCGCCGCCGGCACGCAACTCGGCGCGCTGGCCTCCGGCGCGGACGAGGCCACGCAGCAGGCGCTGCACGACTACGGCATGCAGTTGGGCTACGCGTTCCAGATCGCCGACGACGTGCTCGACTATTCGGGCGATGCCGACGCACTGGGCAAGAACCTCGGCGACGACCTCGCCGAAGGCAAGGCCACGCTGCCGCTGATCCACGCGATGGCGCAGGCGACGCCCGAACTGCGCGCGCGTCTGCGGACCATCGTCGAGACCGGCGATACCGATGCGCTGCCCGAAGTGCTGGCCGCGATCGAAGCCGCCGGCAGCCTCGACTACAGCCGCGCCCGCGCACTCGAATATGCCGAGGCGGCCGAACGTGCGCTCGCCGGGCTCGGCGACAACGATGCCGTCGCCGCACTGCGCGGCCTGGCGCGCTACGCGGTCGAACGCGGACACTGACGCTTTCGACGCCCACATCACCCTGTGGGAGCGCGCTCGCGCGCGATGTGGCGTTCCCGGCAAAGCGCCTTCGCGCGCAAGCGCGCTCCCACCGGGCGGCCCGATGCCATCGCGTTCATCCGGCAACGCGGGCGCTCAGGTCCGTGATGCGCACCGGATGTGCGTGCGATCCATGTCGGCGCCGTCTTCGATCGGGATCACCAATCTGGTCATACGGCTTGAGGCACTCAGGATCTTCTGAACAAGTCCGTCATCCCCGCGAAAGCGGGGATCCATGGACGTTAACCCATTGAAATCAAAGTCCATGGATTCCCGCTTTCGCGGGAATGACGCGCAAGAGCGGACTTGTTCAGGGCATCCCTAACCGACGCGACGGACCATATTCTGGACGCAACGGCTCGGCCGTCAGCCGGATCGCCACCGCGTCAGGCGATGCCGATCCCCGGAATCGCCGTGATCGCATCCGGATCGAAACCGCCCAGCGCGGCGAAGTGGCGGCCGCGCGCGGTGTAGTCGCGGTAGGCACCGAAACTGGGCGCGCCGGGCGACAGCAGCAGCACGCCCTCGCCGTCCAGCGCCGCGCGTGCCTGCACGATGGCAGAGTCGAGATCGTCGGCTGCCGACAACTGGAACCCGACCTCGCGCGCGACCGGCGCGAGCAGTTCAAGGATGCGCGGACCGTTCTGGCCCATGGTCACGATCGCGTGCGGCGCGCCCGTGCGCATCGCGTCCGCGAACGCCTGCCAGTCGAGGCCGCGATCGTGGCCGCCGACCAGCAACGCGACACGCCGCTCTCCATAGACGTCGAGCGCAGCCAGGCTCGCATGCGGCGTGGTGCTGATCGAATCGTTGACCCACAGCACGCCATCGCGCGTGCCCAGCGGCTGCAGGCGATGCGGCAGCGGCACGAAACCGGCAGTGGCCGCGGCCAGCGGCGCGGCATCGATGTCCAGCGCTTCGATCGCGGTCAGCACGCCGCAGAGATTGCCGCGGTTGTGTCGGCCCGGCAGCGGCAGACTCGACGTATCCATCACCGCGGTGTCGCCGCGATGCAGGACGTCGCCGCGCAGATGCCAGCCCTCGGGCGTGCCGAACCAGTGGATCTCGCTGTCCGGCAACACAAGCGCGGCGAGCCGTGGGTCGTTGGCGTTGAGCACGGCGATGCGCGGGCGCGCGCGGGTCAGAAGGGAGAGCTTGTCGTCAACGTACTGCGCCTCGCTGCCGTGCCAGTCGAGATGTTCGGGAAAGATGTTGGTGACGACTGCGATCTCGGGGCGCACGCCGCCGGTGGCGACATCGCCGGTCTGGTAGCTCGACAGTTCGATCGCCCAGGCGTCCGCCTCGGCACCGAGCAGTTCCAGCAGCGGCAGGCCGATGTTGCCGGCCAGCGCGGTGCGCAGGCCATGCACGCGCAGCAGATGCGCGAGCAGCGCGGTGGTCGTGCTCTTGCCCTTGGTGCCGGTGACGCAGACCGTGCCGGCCGCAACCTCGCCGGGCGCGGCGCGCGTGGCGAACCACAGCGCGGTGCCGCCGACGAACTGCGTGCCCTGCCCCGCGGCGGCCATCGCATCAGGCCGGTACGGGCTGATGCCCGGCGACTTGATGACCACGTCGAAGCGCGCCAGATGCTCGCTGCTGGCCACCGTCTCGACCTGCAGCAACGGATCGCCCAGACCGCTCACTTCGGCCGTTTCGTCCTCCGAGCAGAACACCGTCAGCGGCAGTGCGACCGGATCCCGAATCCCGAATCCCGAATCCCGCGCGGCGCGCAGCGCCGCGTACGCCGCACGGCCTTCGCGGCCCCAGCCCCACAACGCGATGCGGCCGCCGTTGGCGGCGATCGCCTCAAGCTGCGAGATGCGCACGCAGGCGATCCCACAGCGTGTCGGGAATGCGGTGCGAGCGATGGCCTTGGTCCTCGCTCAATTCGGGAACGTTGTCTTCGACAGCCAGCAGGCCGGCGACATCCAGCTCGCCCGCGTCGAGCTGCGGTGCGATCTCGCGGGCGAAGCGCGCGACGATCGCGTCCTCGCGCCACTCCGGACGCTTCGCCAGCGCCGCCAGCGCCGCGCGCGATTCGCGTCCCTCACCGACGCACTCGAAAGGCTTGTGATCCTGGTATTCGAGCAGGGCGTCGTAGCCCGGCACCTGCGACGCATCGTCGAGCAGGTTGCGTCCGAAGATCGACACCAGACGCGGCTTGGGCATGAACGGCGCGAGTGCCAGGAACACGAAATGGCACTTCGGGCAGATGCCGCACCAGCGGTTCACCGGCCGCTCGCCAAGCAGATGGAAGTTGCGGTTGCAGCTGGAGAAATGCGCGTCGTAGCGGTCGGTCTTCGCGAACTGGCGCGCGACCGCGAGTTCCGACAGCGGGCGTAGCAGCGAGTAGTAATGCAGGTCCGCAGCCACCCGCGCCTGCACGTGATCGCCGAACGCGCGCTCGAACGCCCAGCCCTTCGACCACTGGTGATTCACTTCACGCGTTTCGCCGCCGGACGCGTCCTTGATCAGGCTGCCGTAGCTGGCGGAACGCTCGTTGGAGAACACCACCTGGTCCACGCCGTGCAGCACGGCGGCCAGCACGAGGATCGCCGAGTTGATCGCGGTGACCGGAATGTGCCCGTTCCACGCGCCCTGGCGGTTGTACTCGAACAGTTCCGGCGCGATCTGGCGGCCGATGTTGAGCGTGGGCAGGCCGGTGCGCTCGGCGCAGACGCGGATCAGCTGCGAGCCGCCGATCCAGCTGACGGTCTGCTCGATGCCCAGCGCGCGCAGCGCTTCGATCGACACCAGCGAATCCTTGCCGCCGCCGATCGCGACCAGCGCATGCGTACGCAAACCGAGCGCGGGCGCTTCGGCATTCGCAGATGCGTCATGCGGAAACCGGATCTTCCCGTGCAGATCCAGTCCGTTGCGATACGCGAACTCGCCGAGCCCGTGCACATACACGTCCTCGAGCAGCGTCGCGGTCTCCGCATCGATCGTGTAGCCCTCGATGCGGATGTCGGCCGGCACGGCGGCCTTGTAGTAGCTGACGCCAGCGATCAGGTGCAGCAGGCGCAATGCCTGCGTCGCGGCTTCGGCACGTGCAGCGTCAAGCGCGAAAGGCGCGCCCGGCACGGTGACGGTTTCGATCAGCTCGGGGCCTTCGTCGAAGGCGTAGCGCAGACGCGCAACGCCGGTCGCGGCGTCGAGGTCGCAATCGATGAAGCGGAAACTGCGGACCGCATTGCGGTCGAAGACGACACTCATTCCAGAACATCCTGCTGCGGCAATGTCCGCAGGTTGTAGGTATTGGCCATGACGAAGCCGTAAGCACCGGCGTCGGCGATCAGCACGGTGTCGCCTTCGCGGGTCGCGGCGGGCAGGCGGCGGCGCGTGCCGAACACGTCACTGGATTCGCAGATCGGGCCGACGATCTCGACCGTGGCCTCGATCGCGTCATCGAGACGGGTCAGGTTGTGGATACCGTGCCAGGCGTCGTACAGCGCCGGCCGCATCAGGCTGTGCATGCCGGCATCGACACCAACGCGGCGCGTGCCCAGCTTGTCGACGACCTGGGTCACGGTCGTCAGCAGCACACCGGCTTCGGCGACGAGGTAGCGGCCCGGTTCGATCGCCAGGCGATAGCGCGGGTACTCGGCCTTGATCGCCGCCAGGCCCGCGGCCCAGGCCGGAATGTCGAACGGCACGTCGTCGGGGCGATACGGGATCGGCAGGCCGCCGCCGATGTCGATCGTGTCGACGGTGCCGACCGCATCCGCGAAACCGGCCAGTTCGGCATAGACCTCGCGCCAGTGCGCGACGGTTTCGATACCGCTGCCCAGATGCGCGTGGATGCCGGTGATGCGCGCGTCGACTTCTTCGGCTGCGATCAGGAATTGATCGAACGCGCCCAGCGGCAGGCCGAACTTCGACGCCGCGCCACCGGTGACGACCTTGGCGTGGTGGCCGTCGCCGCGGCCCAGATCGAGGCGCAGCCACAGATCGCGGCCGCGGAAGACGTCCGGCCAGTTGCGCAGCGCTTCGACGTTGTCGACGGTGACCGTGACGCCGCGGGCGTAGGCAGCCGCGTATTCGGCGCGCGGCGCGAAACTCGGGGTGAACAGCACCCGCGCGGGATCGAGATCGGGCAGCACCTCGAACACGTGTGCGAGCTCGCCCTGCGACACGCATTCCAGACCGAAGCCGGCGTCGACCAGGGTGCGCAGGATCGCCGGATGCGGATTGGCCTTGATCGCGAAGAAGCGGCGATCGATCGCATCGGCCGTCGACAGCGCGGCGGCGCGCTCGCGCACCGTCGGCAGGTGATAGACGTAATGCGGCCGGCCGGCTTCCGCCAGCGCCAGCAGCGATTCGCGCGCGCCCTGCCACCACTGCGGCGCGCGTTCGCGGCGGCCGTGGGCGATCTCGCGCCAGCTCGGGCCGAACACGGTCTCGTCGTGCACCGGCATCGCGCCGCTGTCGATCAGCTCGGCATGCAGCACCGGCAGCAGGCCGTCGGCGTCGGCCTCGTCGATGACGAAGGTCAGGTTGAGATCGTTCGACGACTGCGAGATCAGGTGCACGCGTTCCTTGCCGAACGTGGCCCAGACATCCGACAGCTTGTGCAGCAGCGAGCGCATGCCGCGACCGACGAGCGTGATCGCCGCGCACGGCGCGATGACCTTGACCCGGCAGATCTCGGCCAGATCGTCGCTCAATCGCGCCAGCACATCGGTGCTGACCAGGTTCTCGCTGGGATCCAGCGACACGGTGACGTTGGTCTCCGACGAGCCGATCAGATCGACCGACAGGCCGTGGCGCTTGAAGCGTTCGAACACGTCGGCGAGGAAGCCGACCTGCTGCCACATGCCGATGCCTTCCATCGACACCAGCACGATGCCGTTGCGGCGGCTGATCGCCTTGACGCCCGGAACGGGTTCGGCGCTCGCGTCGATCGCGGTGCCCGGCAGATCCGGACGCTCGGTGTCGAGGATCGCCATCGGCACGCCGGCGTCGCGGCAGGGCTTGATCGAACGCGGATGCAGCACCTTGGCACCGGTGGTCGCGATTTCCTGCGCCTCGGCATAGTCCAGCCGCGCGAGCAGGCGCGCGTCGGGCACGTCGCGCGGATTGGCGCTGAACATGCCCGGCACGTCGGTCCAGATCTCGACGCGGCGTGCGCCGAGCAGCGCACCGAAATATGCGGCGGACGTATCCGAGCCGCCGCGGCCGAGAATCGCCGTGCCGCCATCGCCGTGGCGGGCGATGAAGCCCTGGGTCAGCAGCATCCGCGGCGCCTGACCGGCGAACCGCGCGCGCCAGTCGCCATCGGGTTCGCGCCGGCAGTTCACCGACAGCCGCAGCGCCCAGTCGCTCTGGTTCGGCAGCGCGACCGCGTCGAGCCAGTCGCGCGCATCGCACCAGCCGAAATCCAGGCCCTGCGCCGCGAGATAGGCCGCGCCGATCGTCGAGGACAGCAGCTCGCCCTGCCCCAGCACCTCGGCCTGCCAGTCGAGCGTGCGCGTCGCCGCGCGTGCGTCGGTGGCCAGCGCCTGCAATGCGGCCAGACGCGTGCCGAGCACCGCATCGACGTCCAGTTCGAGTTCGGCGACGAACGCGCGATGGCGCTCGACCAGCGCGGCGACGCGCGCAGCCGAATCCACGGCGCCATCGGCGATCGCGGTGAGTTCGTTGGTGACGCCCGACAACGCGGAGACCACCACCAGCACGCGCCCGTCCTGCTCCAGCGCCCGGCGTTTCGCCAGTCGGCCGATGGTGTCCCAGCGGTGGCGACGCGACACCGAAGTGCCGCCGAACTTGAGCACGATCCAGCGATCGTCAGGGGGTGAGGACATCGAGGTGGGGTCCCGGATGGAGGGGGAAAACAGGCGCGACAACCGGCATGCGGTGGTCACGCGCGCGATGACCGGCGATTCTAAAGCAACCCCCACCCGCCCGAGAGACCCCGATGCATCGCCGTTACCTGCAGTTGGACGTGTTCGCCGACCGGCCCGGCGCCGGCAATCCGCTTGGCGTGGTGGTCGACGCCGACGGCCTCGACAGCGCGGCGATGCAGGCCATCGCGAACTGGACGAATCTCTCGGAAACCATCTTCCTGCTGCCGCCCGATGCCGGCGCTGATTACCGCGTACGCATCTTCACCCCGCGCCAGGAACTGCCGTTCGCCGGCCACCCCAGCGTGGGCGCGGCCTGGGCAGCGCTCGATCAGGGCCTCGCGACGCCGCGCGCCAATGCACTGGTGCAGCAATGCGCGGCCGGTCTGTTGCCGGTGCGCATCGACACGCGCGACGGCCACACGCTGCCCAGCGTGCGCGCCCCACGCGCCGTGCATCGCGCCTCGCCGGAGGGCATCGAGTCCCAGCTCGACGCCGTGCTGCAGGCGCTCGACGCCACCGATGCGCCGCATGCGCTGCTCGACAACGGCCCGCGCTGGTGGTGCGTGGATCTCGGCACGTCCGCCGCCGTGCGCGCACTCGCGCCGCCGCTGGCGCAGATCGCCGCGCTGTGTCTGGCCAGCGACGCCGTGGGCCTTGCGGTCTGCGGACGCAGCGACGCTGCCGATCACGCGCTCGTGGTGCGTGCGTTCTGCCCCGCCGATGGCGTGCCGGAAGATCCGGTGACCGGCAGCGCGAATGCTGCGATCGCCGCGTGGCTGCACATGGACCAGGCCGAAGACGGACGCGTGGTCCGCTATGTCGCCAGCCAGGGGCGCGAGCTGGGGCGCGATGGTCGTGTCGAGGTCGAAATCGACCCGGCCGGCGAGGTCTGGATCGGCGGCGCGGTGCGGGC
The DNA here is from genome assembly GCF_021191705.1 of Proluteimonas flavola. Classification (GTDB taxonomy): domain Bacteria; phylum Pseudomonadota; class Gammaproteobacteria; order Xanthomonadales; family Xanthomonadaceae; genus Luteimonas; species Luteimonas flavola. The sequence continues at coordinate 1,172 of NZ_JAIWPU010000006.1, read as the reverse complement.
GGTGATCCGCGGGACATTCGACTGGTGAGCGGGCCGCTACACTGTCGCGCCGCGTGACGCCCCCGCCATGACTTCCCGCCGTTTCGTCCAGGTGGACGTATTCGCCGACCGGCCCGGTGCCGGCAATCCGCTGGCCGTGGTGCTCGATGCCGAAGGCCTCGACGACACCACGATGCAGGCCATCGCCCGCTGGACGCGCCTGCCCGAGACCACGTTCGTGTTCCCGGCCACGTCCAGCGACGCCAGCTACCGCATCCGCATGTTCTCGCCGCGCCGCGAAGTGCCGTTCGCCGGTCATCCGAGCGTCGGCACCGCGCACGTCGTGCTCGAAGCCGGACTCGCCGCGCCGCGCGATGGCCTGCTGGTGCAGGACGGCATCGCCGGCAAGCTGCCGCTGGAAGTCGTCGGCGACGGCGCCACGCGCACGATCGCCGTGCGCACGCCGCGCGCGTCGGTCGTGGAAACCGCCTCTGCGGACGATCCGCGTCTGCGCGATGTGCTGTTGGCGATGCCGCTCGGCGCGCTGCCGCCGGTACTGATGGATGGCGGTCGCCGCTGGTGGCTGGCCGAGCTCGCGAGCGAAGCCGACCTGCGCGCGGCAACACCCGACTGGGCGGCGATCGGCGCGCTCGCCGAGGCCACCGGCAGCATGGGCCTGTGCGCGTTCGCGCGCTCCAACGATCCGGTCCATCACCTCGCAGTGCGCGCCTTCGTCGGCTCGACCGGCCACTTCGAGGATGCCGCCTCCGGCGCCGCGAACGCCACCCTGGCCGCGTGGCTGGCCGAGCGCGACGCCCTGCCCGGCCAGGACGGCCGCTACCGCATCAGCCAGGGCCGCGAAGTGGGTCACGACGCGATCATCGAACTGCACGTCGACGGCAATGGCGATGTGTGGTCCGGCGGCCGCGTGCAGACGGTGGTCCGCGGGACGATCGACTGGCGTTGATTCGCGCCATGGCGCGGCCACGCGTGCGAAGGCGGAAATCCGATGTGGGAGCGCGCTTGCGCGCGATGGAGCTTCACCGGTAACGCCACATCGCGCGCAAGCGCGCTTGTGTCTGCCTCGATAGGTAGTCTTAGGTGGAGAGCGATGTGCGGCACGCCGACGGCGCGCAGTGTCCGAGCACGTGTGGGAGCCGGGGCGGCCGCACATCGACCTCGTTCCCAAGCCC
>NZ_JAIWPU010000063.1 GCF_021191705.1 Proluteimonas flavola | reverse complement strand
CCGGCGGCAGCAACCGCGCCACCGCTCTGTCCTTGAATGCCTTTCCGTATCGAGCCATTGCGTCCTTCCTTCATTGCCGCCGAAATTATGGGATCTATCGGGGCGACAACTATTCTGACGCGGCGGGCACGTCATACAGCGCATGGCTGATCTGCCCCAGGCTATGCGTTTTCACGGCTTCCATCAGCCCCTCGAACACATTGCGCCGTTCGCGCGCAGCGTTCTGAAGATACGCGAGGTTCTCGGCGTCTGATACTTCGGCGGTAGAAGCGCCCTCACCCTGGCCCTCTCCCGGAGGGAGAGGGGGCAGAACGATGGCATTGCGGCCTTCCTGCCAGTTGCGGACGTTCCCGACTGCTGGCCCTTCTCTTCTTCGGTGCTGCGGATCAGTTCGATCTCGGTGGCGATCTCGCCGGCGTGTTCCTTGGGCAGGAACATGTTCACGCCCTCCAGGGGCAACGAGCCGTCGCGCTTCTTGTGCTCGTAGTACATGGACTCTTCCTGGATCTTGCCGCGCTGGACCATGGCGCCCAGCACGCCGCCGCGCTCGCTGATCGCTTCGAACTCCTCGTAGACGGCCTCTTCCACGATGTCGGTGAGGTCGTCGACGGCGAAGCTGCCCTGCCAGGGGTTCTCGATGAAGTTGAGGCCCCATTTCTCTTGTCCATCCATGTTCGGTCGATTCCACGAGCCCAGCTTCTCAGTGCGGCTCTGTCACCGCCGGGAGGCGCCCGGCATTGTGGCCTCTGCCTTCCATTCGGCAAGCTCGTCATCCGTGATCAGACGATCCTCGGATGCGTAGACCCGCTCGTGCAGCGCCGACCAGATCACCTCCCCATGCGGGCCCAACGTCGCCAGACCCCGGCGCCCGCGCGCTCGGGCTGACTGGACCCCATGCGCCATCGCGTCCTGCAGCCAGCGCCAGCGCTCGGCATGGGACACCTGCAGCGCATCGCGCAGGTGGTGCTCGGCGGCCTCGGTGAATCCCACCTCTGTTGCGGCACTCACGTGGCATCTCCCTGGTTGAGCCGGACGATGCGCTGCAACTCTTCGATGTCGCGCAGGTCCTGCGGTCGTCCAGCCTCGGCCTTCATGCGGATCAGGTCCGGGATGCCGACGATCCTGCACGCAGTCCCGCCCAGGTCGACATGCTCAGAGCGTTCCCACAGTTCTTCGAATGCGATCGGGTTGCGGATGAAGATGTCTACGGTGCACAGCGGATCCTGTGGATGCCAGAGCTGGAACACGAGCATGTTGCGGTTCTCGAACCAGTCGTCGCGCTTCTCCGCGTCAGCGAAATCATCCAGCGCGACCGGGACCCGCGGCTTCAGGCCGAGTCCGTCGAAGAGGGACAACGCGCGCCGGGCATTGCCGGGCTCGAGGTCGATGAGCAGATCGATGTCTTTGGTGAACCGCAGGAAGCCGTGCAGGTTCACCGCAAAACCGCCTGCCACCGCGTAGCGGATGCCTGCCTGTTCAAGGGCGGCGATGATCGTCTCGAAGCGCGCGGCGGCCATGGACCAGCAGCCTACATGTTGCGGCGGTATTCGCCGCCCACATCATAGAGCGCCTGGCTGATCTGGCCGAGGCTGTGGGTTTTCACGGCTTCCATCAGGGCTTCGAAGACGTTGCGGCGGTCGCGGGCGGCGTTTTGGAGATACGCCAGTTGGTCGTCGGCTGAGCCATCATCGCGAAGAGCGCCCCCACCCCAACCTTCCCCCGCATGCGGGGGAAGGGGCAGAACCACGGCATTGCGGCCTTCCTGCCAGTTGCGGACGTTCTCGATCTGCTGGCCCTTCTCTTCCTCCGTGGATCGGATCAACTCGATCTCGGTGGCGACCTCGCCGGCGTGTTCTTTAGGCAAGAACATGTTCACGCCCACCAAGGGCAACGAGCCGTCGTGCTTCTTGTGCTCGTAGTACATGGACTCTTCCTGGATCTTGCCGCGCTGGTACATGGTGTCCATGGCGCCCAGCACGCCGCCGCGCTCGCTGATGGCTTCGAACTCCTTGTAGACGGCCTCTTCCACGATGTCGGTGAGGTAGTCGACGGCGAAGCTGCCCTGCCAGGGGTTCTCGATGAAGTTGAGCCCCATTTCCTTGTTGATGATCATCTGGATGGCGACGGCGCGGCGCACGCTTTCCTCGGTCGGCGTGGTGATGGCTTCGTCGTAGGCGTTGGTGTGCAGGCTGTTGCAGTTGTCGAACAGGGCGTAGAGCGCCTGCAAGGTGGTGCGGATGTCGTTGAACTGGATCTCCTGCGCGTGCAGGCTCCGGCCGCTGGTCTGGATGTGGTACTTCATCATCTGGCTGCGCTCATTGGCGCCGTAGCGCTCGCGTAATGCTCTGGCCCAGATGCGGCGGGCGACGCGGCCGATGACGGTGTACTCGGGGTCCATGCCGTTGGAGAAGAAGAACGACAGGTTGGGCGCGAAGTCGTCCACGCGCATGCCGCGCGCGAGGTAGTACTCGACGATGGTGAAGCCGTTGCTCAGGGTGAAGGCGAGCTGGCTGATCGGGTTCGCGCCGGCTTCGGCGATGTGATAGCCGGAGATGCTGACCGAGTAGAAATTGCGGACCTTGCGATCCACGAAATACTGCTGGATGTCGCCCATCATCCGCAGCGCGAACTCGGTGCTGAAGATGCAGGTGTTCTGGGCCTGGTCTTCCTTGAGGATATCGGCCTGCACGGTGCCGCGCACGGTGGCGAGCGTGCGCGCCTTGATCTGCGCGTAGGTGTCGGCGTCCACCATCTGGTCGCCGGAGACGCCCAGCAGGCCAAGGCCCAGGCCGTCGTTGGTGGGCGGCAGTTCGCCGTGGTAGCGCGGGCGCTCGCGGCCTTCGAAGAGCTCGGCCAGTTTGGCTTCGGCGTCTTTCCAGCGGGCGTCGTCTGCCTTGAGGTACTTCTCCACCTGCTGGTCGATGGCGCAGTTCATGAACATGGCCAGGATCATCGGCGCGGGGCCGTTGATCGTCATCGACACCGACGTGGTGGGCGCGCACAGGTCGAAGCCGGAGTAGAGCTTCTTCATGTCGTCGAGCGTGGGGATGTTGACGCCCGAGTTGCCGATCTTCCCAAAGATGTCCGGGCGCGGTGCCGGGTCTTCGCCGTACAGGGTGACGCTGTCGAAGGCGGTGGACAGACGCGCGGCCGGCTGCCCGACGGACAGGTAATGGAAGCGGCGGTTGGTGCGCTCGGGCGTGCCCTCGCCCGCGAACATGCGGATGGGGTCTTCGCCGGTGCGGCGGTACGGGTACACGCCGCCGGTGTAGGGATAGCTGCCCGGCAGGTTTTCCTTAGCCAAGAAGGTCAGCAGCTCGCCCCAGCTCTTGTAGGTGGGCGCGGCGATCTTGGGGATCTTCTGGTGGCTCAAGGAATCGCGGTAGTTGTCGACCTGGATCGACTTGTCGCGCACCTGGTACTCGGTGAATGCGTCGGTGATGGATTTCAGGCGCTGCGGCCATTCGCGCAGGAGTTTGAGCGATTCGCTGCTGAGGGCCTGGATGGCGTCGTTGTAGCGCTGGCGGAGGGTCAGGAGGGATCGGTCGATGGTTCCGCCTGAAGCCTTATCCTGGCCGTCACTCCCGCGCAGGCGGGAAGCGCTCTCCAACAGCCCTGAGGGCTGGTCGTCCATGGACGTTTCGCTTTCAATGCCCGAAGGTTCATGGCCCCCCGCCTTCGCGGGGGCGACGTTGCTGGTTGCGGGAGACGTGCCGGCCGCCTGCGCGGGGGTGACGTCGTCGGAGTGATAGAGGTCCAATGCCTTCGGCAGCTGCGGGTCGTCCAGTTCCTGCAGCGCCTGCCACATGGCCTGGGCGCGGTCGGCGGCTTCGGCCTGGCGCTCGATGTCGCTGTTGATGCGGCGGCCCTGTTCGGCGATCTCGGCGAGATAGCGCACGCGGGCGCCCGGGATCAGCACGGTGGCGCGCGGCTCCTTCAGCGAGGTGTCGAGGCCGGGGCGGAAGTCGCAGTGCACGGCTCCGGTGGGAGCGGCCTTGGCCGCGATGCGCGCAATGTCTCCGGAGGCTTCGTTCGCGGCCAAGGCCGCTCCCACGGTCTTCTCGCGCAGCAGGCGGCACAGGTTGTCGAACATCCAGGTCACGCCGGGATCGTTGAATTGGCTGGCAATGGTGGGATACACCGGCACGTCGGCATCGGCGGTCTGGAACGCGACGCGGTTGCGCTTCCACTGCTTGCGGATGTCGCGCAGCGCGTCCTCGGCGCCGCGCTTGTCGTACTTGTTGAGCACGATCAGCTCGGCGTAATCGATCATGTCGATCTTCTCGAGCTGGCTGGCCGCGCCGTAGTCGCTGGTCATGACGTACATCGGGAAATCGACGAGATCGACGATCTCCGAATCCGACTGGCCGATGCCGGCGGTCTCGACGATGACGAGATCGAAGGCGAGGCTCTTGAGGAAGCCGATGCAGTCCTTGAGCACCGCATTGGTGGCGACGTTCTGGCGACGCGTAGCCATCGAGCGCATATAGACACGGTTGCTGCGCAGCGCGTTCATGCGGATGCGGTCGCCGAGCAGTGCCCCGCCGCTGCGGCGACGCGTGGGATCGACCGAGATCACCGCGATGCGCATCTGCGGGAAGCTGGCGAGGAAGCGGTTGAGCAGTTCGTCGGTGACCGAGGACTTGCCGGCGCCGCCGGTGCCGGTGATGCCGACCACTGGCGTGGTCGGGGGGGATTGGGGATGGGGGATTTGGGATTGGGAACGGCGGCTTGCCCACCCCTTGCGCATCAGGGCGAGTTCCGGCTCGGAGTAGACGCCGTCTTCGAGGGCGCTGAGGATCCGACCGATGCCGATTTCGTCTTCGATGTCGGGCGCCTGCTCGGCCGAATCCCGGCTTCCGGCCGCCGCATCCCGCGCCGCGCCTGCGCGGCCCACGACGTCCTCGATCATTTCGACGAGGCCCATTTTCATGCCGTCGTTCGGGTGGTAGATGCGCTCTACGCCGTAGCCCTGCAGTTCTCGGATCTCCTCGGGCGTGATCGTGCCGCCACCGCCGCCGAAGACGCGGATGTGACCGGCGCCGCGTTCTTTCAGCATGTCGACCATGTACTTGAAGTACTCGACGTGGCCGCCCTGGTAGCTCGACAGCGCGATGGCATCGGCGTCTTCCTGCAGCGCCGCGCGCACCACGTCCTCGACGCTGCGGTTGTGGCCCAGATGGATGACCTCCGCGCCCTGCGACTGGATGAGCCGCCGCATGATGTTGATCGCCGCGTCGTGGCCGTCGAACAGGCTGGCGGCGGTGACGAAGCGCAGCGGGGACGACTCAGGCTGACGGTCCGGGGCGGTGGAATCGATCTGGCTGGCCGGCGTGCTCATGGCGCGCTCCTGCGGGGACAAAAGATGCGTCGATTGTAGCGGTGGGCGAAGGGCTGTTTCGGCTGGAAATATGCTGCGGTGCGGCAAATTTTGGGGGTTTGGTTGGCTGTGTTTTTGGTTTTGCCTGAACTGTCGGCCCAAAGTCGCTGGACTCCGGCGTGCGCCGGGGTGACGGGGGCTGTTCAGGTGTTCGAGCGCTGATGCAGCGCTTGGCCCCATGCAGTCGAAACGGTGAAGCGCTGAAGACCAAAATGGTCCCAGCGTGCGCCGGGGCCCAGCCCCATACACTTCAGAACAGGCTCGCCTGCGCCGGTGGATAGATGAGGTCCGCACCCGCAGAACGCGCATCCGGATGCATCGCATGCGGCTGCACCTTGCCGATGTCCAGGATGTGGCGGACCTCGACGCCGCGATGGGTCAGCAGGTCGGCGATCAGGCGGCGGTGACACCCCCACCACAGCGCTTCGGCGCACATCAGTGCGGTACGTCGTTCTGCAGCGACGGCGAGGGCCTGCGACAGGCCGTCCGCAAACTCGTCGCTGGTCATGTGGTCGGCATAGCCCTGGAACGCGGCACTGCGCCAGGCGCCATTGGGCGAGCCGGGCTGCGCGCGGCGGCGACCGCCGAGCTGCGGCAGCCAGTGGTAACCGATGCTCGATACCGGCAACTGCCCGGCCATCGTCTCGCTGGCGAACCATGGATAACGGCGTGATCCGGGGAACCGGCGCACGTCGACGATGGCCTCGATGCGCGCGTGAGCGAGCAGTGCCAGGAAATCCTCCCAGGACCGCGTCGAGTGCCCGATGGTCCAGAGGGTGTCGACGTTGGGGGTGGGGTCGGGAGCGGGCACGACAAGGCTGATCTGGGGCGTGTGTGCCATTGGAATCGAGGGTATGTCTGCCGGGCGTCAGTCGAATGGCGTAAGGCGGCTGATGTTGCGTCAGTGGAACCAGTATGCCGATCAGTCCGTCACGCATGCGCGGCGCTTCGATGCATCTGCAATGCATCGAAGCACGAAGATCAAAATGGGCCCCAGCGTGCGCTGGGGCGACGGCAGGAAGAACGCCGCCCGCTATCCGTCATCCCAGCGAAAGCTGGAAGAGCTTTTCAACAGCCGAACGGCTGGTCATCCATTTTTGACGTTCGCGACGTTGGCGGAGGTCCGACATCACACACCCGCCTCGTCGCCCCGGCGGATTTTCACAGACGTATATCCGATCCAGCCGTGCCCAGCGCCTCCAGTTTCAGATCAGGACAGACACACCCCTCACCGCCGTCCCACCGGCTCCAACGCTTCGCTCAACCTGGCCCTGCAGTCCGCCAGCCCCGCCTCCGAGCGATGGATCCGCACCGGCGCCGTCGTGTTGCGCTCGCCGAGGATCCGGCACAGCGTGGCCTGCAGCGTCGCGGGATCGTCGTCGAATGCGCCGTGACTCGTCGCCGCGCTGCCATCCGCGGCATGCGCGGGATCGCCCTGCACCGGCGCCTGGATCCAGTCGAGCCTGCCGGTCGCGAGCAGGTCGCGGATCGCGCCGTTGGATTCGATGAAGCGGGCCATGCCCAGCAGCGGCGTGCCGTTCCGGTGTTCGCGGCGCACCCAGCTGCGGGCGCGTTCTTCGAAGGCGTGGGCGACGAGGTACAGCAGCGACTTGTTGTAGACCCGCGCGCAATGGTCGTCCTGCTCGGCGCGGTCGGTCAGGGTGAAGAGGCCGGCGTGGCCGATCTTCCCGGCCGCCAGCGCGGGCGCGAAGCTCTGTTCGAACAGCGCCATCGTCATCGCCGGTGCCCACAGGTTGAGGCTGGCGATGCGCTGGCCGATGGCCTGCATGCTGGCGGCGGGGCCGGTGGACACGAGACCATCGCCAGTCAGCAGTTGCGCCAGCGGCGCGAGCAGGATCGAGCCGGCGCTGTGGCCGACGAGGTGCAGCTCGACCGTCGGATCGGCCTGCATCCATTCGCCGAGCAGGCGTGCGACCTGGGCGGCGCCGCCGGCTTCGGTGAGTTGATCGCCGTTGCGGATGACGGCGGTCGTCGCCAGCAGCGCGTTCTCCTTCATCTCGTCCCACATCGCCTTGCCGCCGAGCGCGCGCGCCAGCGGCTCGATGGTGTCGTCGACGCGGTCCAGCAGCACGCTCTTGGCCTTGTCCATCAGGCCTTCGCTGCGCGGGCGCACGGCGTCGCGCAGGACGTTGCCGAGCGTGCTCCAGAAGTCCGTCTTCCAGACGAAGCACAGCGGGTAGACCTGCTGCGGCAGCATCAGCTCGCGCAGGTCGGCGACGCGCTGGATCGCGGCCTGTTCGGGCACGAGTCCGCCGTGGGCATAGAGCATCACGCGCTTTTTCGGCCAGCCCTGCGTGATGCGCGGCAGGTCCTCGCGGATGAGGTTGCGCACCGCGTCCTGGCCGGTGCCGAAACGGCCGCTGGTGCGCAGGCGCCCGTCGTTGCCGAGGCTGACGATGTGCGGGCGCAGATCGGCTTGCGAATAGCCGTTCGACTGCCGCGCCAGCACCGAGTTGCTGGCAGCCACGGCCTGCACGCGCTGCAGGCGCACCGGCACGGCGAGGCGCGCGACCCAGACGTCGGTGCCGCGCTGCAGCCATTCGTCGTAGCTGATCCAGCCGAAGCCGCGCTTGCCCCAGCCGGTGCCCCAGGAGTTCTGGATCCAGAAGCCGTCGCGGTCGTAGCCGACGATCGCGAACGCGTGGTAGCCGGCGATCGGTTGCTCGGTCCATTCGATGACGCCGGTGCTGGGCGGCGCCAGCCAGTCGGCATGCACGGCGGCCGAGGCGTAGAGCACGCCGACCTCGGCGAACGCGGCGTGCATCGCCACGAGGTCCTTGTGGTTGACGCGGTAGTAGGCGCCGAGCGGATGTTCCTGCGCGGCGCGCGCGCGTTCCTCGGTGTAGACCTCGTGCAGCGGGCCGGTGGTGTCGGGCCAGCATTCCTCGGCGCAGACGCCGTGGCGGTGCCAACCCTTCATCGCGCCGCGGCAACTGGAGCCGTCGTAGTCCTCGCCTTCCCATTCGTCGTAGCGACGGGCCATGTCGTAGAGCATGCGCGTGCTCATGCGCAACGTGACCGGGTCGGGCCGACGTCGCCGCAGCAGCGTGTGCGCAACGGTCGCCAGGCCGTAGGCGGTACAGGCGCCCTCCTCGCCCTGGTCCAGCACCGGCACACGCAATGCGACGAAGCGCGAGAGCGGCATTTCGCTGGGCACATCGACCAGCGTGGGTTCGAACATGCGGTCGCGGAAGTCCGCGGTATCGGGGCGCGCGTCGAACTGCCGTGCGCCCGGCGCACGCGACGCTCTGCGCGTGGTACGGGTTCGGGTGGTCATGAATCCTCCTGCCTGTCGTGCGTCGAATGCGGACCGCGCGGCCGGCCGCCGCGGCGGATCTCCTGGCGCAGTGTGCCCGCGTCCGAGGCCCGTCGCCGCGGGCTCAGTCCGGAAGCGTGACCGCGGTGCCGTGGGTATCGCGCGCCGAGGCATGGAACAGGGCCAGCAGCGATTCCACGTTGGCCAGATACGTGGCGACGGCCTGCCAGCCGGGCGCCCCGGTCTCGACATCGGGCACCGCGACGCCGACCGGCGGCGTCGCGGCCGGATCGTCGCGCAGGTTGGCAGCGTGCAGGGCCAGCGCGGCCAGACGCGGGGCGAGGCCGTCCGGCGGCGGCGATTCGGCCTTGCGCAGCGCATTGGCCAACGCCTCGGCCAGCAGCAGCGAGGCGGCGTAGAGCCGGATGGCACGTCGGTCGTAGCGCGCAGCGAGCTCGGCGACGCGGCGCGCGGCCAGCCGCCCGCGCACCGACCAGCGTGCGCTGCCGCGCGCAGCGGAAATCGCCGCCTCCAGGCTGGTCACGGTCCCGTGCATCGCATTGACGCGCTTGACCGCCGTGAGCGCCGCGTCGGCATCGCGCGCGGCCAGTGCGGCGCTGGCCGCATCGAGCGCGTTCGCCAGGCCACCGCGATGATGACCGACGCGAACGCGACCAGCCCGATGCGCAGCACGAGCAGTTCGCCGGGCAGCAGCAACGCGAGTTCGCCGATGGCGATGCCGGTGGCGACGCCGAGCACGACGCCGACGCTCTGCCGCCCGTGGCTGGGCAGGCCCGGCGCAAGACAGATCACCGCGGTGATCGCGGCGAACAGTGGCCGCGGATGCCCGAACACCTGCTGCGCGAGCAGCCAGGCCAGCATCGCCGCGACCGCACAGGCCAGCGTGTCGCGCCAGGCCAGGCGCCAGCGCGATATGACGGTGGAGACGACGTGACGAAGCGAAGCCATGGACAACATGCCGGACTCTCGACGGGTACTGCGGATTCTGGGCCGGGTGGATCATGCACCCCATGCCCGACCTGCCGCAGTGAACATCCGTGGGACGGACGCCATTGCGCGTCGCGCGCGAGACGCCGGTTCCGGGACCACACCCCTCGGCTTGCGGCGACGACGTCCTGACCGGTCAGCGTCGCGGCAGGACAGGGAAGAACGAGGTGCCGACCGCCTCCGAAGACGCCGGTTGCACGGACGAGCGGCGATCGACAGATGAATCTGCGATGCTTGCACCCATGATCCAACCGTCCCGAGCATGAAGAAACGCGCCAAGAAGCTGATCGGCTGGGGCCTGTTCACGCTGCTGGTGATGGCCGTGAGCAGCGTGTTCGTCGCCGACCGCCTGCTGCCGCCGGCGACCGGCCTGCCGAGCCACACGCTGCCGCTGTCCGACGATGCGACCGCGCTGGACCGCGAACTGGTGCCGTTGCTGGCGCGCCACCCCGGCCAGACCGGCGCGATCCTGCTGCCCGACGGCATCGACGCCTACGCCGCGCGCGCGATCTCCGCGCGCCAGGCCGGCCGCAGCCTCGACCTTCAGTACTACATCTGGCACGACGACCTGACCGGCCGGATGCTCGCCAACGAGGCCTGGAAGGCGGCCGAGCGTGGCGTGCGCGTGCGCATCCTGCTCGACGACATGGGCATCGGCGACATGGACGCCACGCTGCTGGCGATGGATTCGCACGACAACATCGAGCTGCGCGTCTACAACCCGTTCCGCAACCGCACCGGCGTGATGCGCCTGCTGGAGATGGTGCAGCGCGCCTGGGGCGTGAATCACCGCATGCACAACAAGGCATGGATCGCCGACGGCCGCGTGGCGGTGGTCGGCGGCCGCAACGTGGGCGTGGAGTACTTCAGCGCAGCCGAGGAATTCAACTTCCACGACCTCGACATGGCGCTGTTCGGCCCCGCCGTCGCCGATGCGAGCGCGATCTTCGACGACTTCTGGAACAGCGAGGCGGCGATCCCGATCGAGGCGCTGAACCGCAAGTCGACGTCGACGATCCGCGCGGTGCTGGCGCGGATCCACGAGGAGGCGGAGACCCCGGAGGCGCGCCGGTATCTGGATGCGATGGAACTGTCGCCCAGCGTGCGCCGCTACTTCTCGCAGGAACTCACCCCGATCTGGAGCGCAGGCATCCGCATCCTGTCCGACCCGCCGATCAAGTGGCGCGGCGGCGACCGCGAGAACTGGCTGGTCGAACATCTGGTCGGCGACATCGGCCAGGCCCAGCATGCGGCGCTGCTGATCTCGCCCTACTTCGTGCCCGGCGTCGACGGCACCGCGGGACTGGTTGGTCTGGCGCAGCGGGGCGTGCACGTTTCGGTGGTCACCAACTCGCTGGCCGCCAACGATGTGGTCGCGGTGCACGGCGGCTACGTCCGCTATCGCAGGACCCTGCTCGAAGGCGGCGTGCATCTGTTCGAGGCCCGCAGCCAGGCGGAGTCGAAAGCTGCGAGCAGCCTGTTCGGCAGCAGCGGCGCCAGCCTGCACACCAAGGCGGTGCTGGTGGATGGGCGGCTCGGCTTCGTCGGCTCGTTCAACCTCGATCCGCGTTCGGCCAACCTCAATACCGAGATGGGCGTGCTGTTCGACGATCCGGCCCTGGGCGCGGCCCTGTTCGACGAGTACCGCCACCTGACCGGCCCGGGCATGAGCTACTGGGTCTATCTCAATGGCGATGGCGATGTGCGCTGGCTCGACCGCACCGGGGACCCGCCGATACCGCTGAAGGTGGAACCCGACAGCACGCGACTGCAACGCGTGAGCGCGAACGTGGTGCGCTGGCTGCCGATCGAATCGCAGCTCTGAGCACCTGTTCACGATCTTGCTGCGCTGGCCGGATGACGCGCGTGCAGTGCTGTCCCCGCATTCCCGCCAAACCCGCCAAACCCGTCATCCCGGCGAACGCCGGGATCCAGTGACGTTGGAAGCGCAAACCGGTGGCTGGGATCAGCACCGTGCTCCGGCGTGCTGTCGCGCGGCGCGCGTCTGTGCCCGCGGCTGCGTCGAAGTCGCCGGATCCCGGCATTCGCCGGGATGACGTTCCGATTGGTGCGATGCATCACGAACATCGGACTTTACGGAACTGCCAAGAACGGCCGCAACCGTTTGATCCTGCGGGCATTTCCAAACAGAAGTTGCACCTTCAACCAATTGCCCGGACAGGCGCGTAAAATGCCGCGATCACCGACACCCTGCAGCCCTGCCGGACCCATCCGTCGCCAGGACCGCCCCGCACAGCCTCTCGCCATCGCCTGCCACCAGACGTCGGGCCCATCGCCCGTGACGGAGTTTTGAATGATTTTCGAGCACCTCGACACCTACGGCCACGAGCAGGTCGTGTTCTGCCACAACAAGGACGTGGGTCTGAAGGCGATCATCGCGATCCACAACACCGTGCTCGGCCCCGCGCTGGGCGGCACCCGCATGTGGCCGTACGCCTCCGAGCAGGACGCGCTCAACGACGTGCTGCGCCTGTCGCGCGGCATGACCTACAAGAATGCGGTCGCCGGCCTCAACCTCGGCGGCGGCAAGGCCGTGATCATCGGCGACCCGGCGACCGGCAAGTCCGAAGGCCTGTTCCGTGCGTTCGGCCAGTGCGTCGAATCGCTGGGCGGCCGCTACATCACCGCCGAGGACGTCGGCATCGACGTCAACGACATGGAACTGGTGTATCGCGAGACCCAGTTCGTCACCGGCGTGCACCAGGTGCACGGCGGCTCGGGCGACCCGTCGCCGTTCACCGCCTACGGCACGATGCAGGGCCTGCTGGCCTCGCTCAACCGCAAGTTCGGCAACGAGGACGTCGGCAACTACAGCTATGCCGTGCAGGGCCTGGGCCACGTGGGCATCGAGTTCGTGAAGCTGCTTTCGGAGCGCGGCGCGAAGGTGTTCGTCACCGACATCAACCCCGATCGCGTGGCGCGTGCGGTCGACGAATACGGCGCCGAGGCCGTGGGCCTGGACGAGATCTACGACGTCGACGCCGATGTCTATTCCCCGTGCGCGCTAGGCGGCACGGTCAACGAAACGACGCTGCCGCGCCTGAAGGCCAGGATCATCTGCGGCGCGGCCAACAACCAGCTCGCCAACAACGCGACCGGCGACGAGGTCGAGAAGCGCGGCATCCTCTATGCGCCCGACTACGCGGTCAACGCCGGCGGCGTGATGAACATCTCGCTGGAAATCGACGGCTACAACCGCGAGCGCGCGATGCGCATGATGCGCACGATCTACCACAACCTCACGCGCATCTTCGAGATTTCCGAGCGCGATGGGGTGCCGACCTACATGGCCGCCGACCGCCTCGCCGAAGAACGCATCGAGACCATGGGCAAGCTGAAGCTGCCGCTCGGCCGCGCCCAGCCGAGGTTCCAGGGCCGCGTGCGCGGCGCCTGATCCACGCGTCTCGCAGCCGTGACGAAAACGCCATCTTCGGGTGGCGTTTTCGTTGCCGGGAACTCGTGGTTACCCGGTTCGATCCTGGCGATGCATCGGACGTGCAGCGCGCAGTGGTTGCATTCCCTGGAGACCGAGGCCGCCCGAAGGCGGCCTTTCACTCGACATGGTCCCGAATCAGAACCCGTACGCAACCCGCATCGACGCCATCCGCTCACTGCCGCGCGGCCCGAAACGCTGATCGACGGCCAGCATCACCCGCGCGCGAGTCGTCAGCCAGGATTCGAAGCCGACGCCTGCGAGTCCACCGGAACGCGCAGGCGCGAAGCCCGCGATCGGCGCCCAGGCCTCGATGCCGGTGAAGCTCGCCTGCAGATCGAATCCGCTCGAGGACAGCGTCTGCTGCCATTCGCCATAGCCGTGCAGCGAAAAGCCCGGCCCATTCCATCGCGCGCGTACGCCGGCGATGGCCTGGCTGCGTTCGACGTCCCAGCCCGCACTGCGCAGGCCGAAGCCATCGCCGCCGCGCTCATCGAACCCGTCGCTGCGCAGGCGCACCTGTTCGGCCCCGACGTATGGTCCGAACGCGGCCGCGCCGACGCGCCACTGGTGTCCGGCCTCGACCGCCGCCTGCGTATAGCTGCCGGCGTACCGCGTGGACACGCCCTGCCAGTCCGCGCCGGCGAACAGCTGCCGCTGCATGTCGCGGTCGAAGCGACCGCTGCCGAGCTGCGCCATCACGTAGCTGTTGCCGGAACTGCGCGCCAGATACGCCTGCGCCTGCGTCTGCCGGTCGCGGTTGCGATCCCCACGCGCTTCGGCGATACCGTCGCCGCGCAGCTCGCCGAACGCGAAGCCGGCGACCAGCCCGTTGCCGAGAAGGTGATCGCGACCGATGCTCCAGCCATCGACGCTGAAGCCATCGCGGGCGAAGCCGCCGCTGCCGCCCTGCCCCAGCGATTCCCTCCAGACGCCCGCGCTCGCATCCGCCGCCGCCAACGCACCGATACGCGATGCGACCGCGCGCCGCCCCATGTCGACCTGGTCGAACGTCGCCGTCAGCGCCGCCGCGTGCTGCGCGCCGGACATGCTCTCGAGCGCGGTGAGCGCAGCCGTCTCGCTCTGGATGCCCTGGAAGGCGCCGGCCGCGCGGATGAAGCCGTCGGCGATGGGCCCATCGCTCACCGCAGACTGGCCATCGATCCGCGCGAACGCGCCTTCGACCCGCGCCGCCGCGCCCAGCGACTGCGCGGTGATGGCGGACATCGACATGGCCGCCGCCGTGACGTCGAGCCGGGTGATGTCGAGATACGCGCGATTGCTCTCGTAGCCCAATGCCCCTTCGAGAAACACCCCCGGACCGCGGGTCAGGGTGCCGAACGTACCGGACACGCCGTTGGCCGCCTGCACGACGGTCTCGCGCGCTGTGTGGGTGTAACCGCTGACCTTGCCGGTCACCTGCAGTTCGCCGGCGAGGCGCGCGCTCCCGGCAATCTGCAAGGGCGCACCGACCTGCCATGCCAGTCGTCCGCCCGATGCCTGCTGGAAGTCGCCGGCGATCGTGCGCGCGAACGTATTGCCGGTGACGGCGAACGTGCCGCGATTGACGAGGTCGCCGCCGACGCGCGTACCGCCGAACTGGAGCGTCGCGCCGGACTCCACCGTCGCCGCACCTGGAATCGACGATGCGAATTCGAGCGTGCCGCCTTCTGCACGCGTGGCGCCGCCGAACGTGGCCGCGCCCGTCAGCCGCAGCGTGCCGCTGCCGCGCTTGACCAGACCCCCTGCGCCGCTGATGTCGTTGGCCCAGATCGACGTGGCGTCGTTGAAGTTCGCGGTGACGTCGCCCCAGTCGAACGTCGCCGGCCCGAGCACGGCCTTGCCGACGTCGAGAACGCCATGGCCGAACACCGGGTCCACGCCCGGCGCCCCGATGTCGGTCGCGGTGCCGAGAATGGTCTGGCGCACCAGATCGTTGTCGAAGTACGGAAACGCTTCCCAGACCAGCGCGGCAGCGCCCGAAACCAGCGGCGCGGCGAGCGAAGTACCGCTGTATTTCCAGTACTCGGGGCTGTCGGGCGCGTCGTTGGTGCCGGTGACGATCACCGTCCCCGGTGCGACGAGGCAGTAGCGCATCGCCACCCCGCATGCATTCGAGTAACTCGCCAGTTGCGTGGTGCTGTTCTCGGCAAGCGCGGACACCGTGAGCCAGCCCCGCTCCAGATCGGCGGCCGGCATGCTGCCGTTCGTGCCGGGCTTGCTCGGCAGCGCGGCGGTGTCGGAAGGATTGGCGAATCCCGAGTTGCCCGACGCGAACACCACAAGCCCGCCGTGGTTGAGGACGAACGGCCGGTACTCGGCCGCGACCTGCGCGGTGACGCCCAGATTGGTCCAGTACAACCCGCCCCACGAGTTGTTCATGACCTTGACGTCGCGGTTGATCAGGTCGCGGTGGATCGAGGTCAGGCCCAGCGGCCCATCGATCTCGTTGCCGCCTCCGGTGCCGTCGTCTTCGGGCGGCTTGTCGCTGATGATGCGCGCCGAGACGATTTCCGCATTCTGCGCCACACCGCCGGGCCACGTGCCGAAGGGACGCCCCGCCGCGGTCTGCGCGACGGCGGTGCCGTGTCCGACGACATCGTCGACGGACACGTTGTTGCTGGTGCGGTTGATGTAGATCAGGTTGTCGACAACCCGGTCGCGCAGCGACGGATGGTTGCGGTTGACCCCGCTGTCGAGGAAACCGATGCGCACGCCTTGGCCGGTAAAGCCCGCGTCATGCGCGGCGTAGGTATTGGTGTCGGCCAGATGCCGGCTGTAGGCAGGATTGGCGGGCTGCACCACGGTGGGCGGTGGGGTCGTGGGCGGCGGCGCCAATGGCGGTGGAGGCGTCGGCAACACCAGTCCTCCGCCCGAGCCTCCACCACCGCATGCCACGAGCGCCGTCCCCAGCGCGCACGCCAACAGCGTCCGTCGGATTCCCCGCGCGCCGCTGCGCGCCCTTTTCGCATTCGGCATCTTCATCCTCTCGTTTCGCGCGGACGCTGCGCCCGCCACCACCCCTGGTGCGGCATCTATACGCGCAATCACACACCTGCGCCATCGGGGCTGCCACCAGGCCCGGCGACGCGGCCGCACGCCGGATGCGATACTCGGCGGACCATGCAGTCCACCTCATTGGAGTCTCCCAGCCCATGACTGACATCGTCATCGTCGGCGCCAAGCGCACCGCCATCGGTTCCATGCTTGGCCAGTTCACCGGCGTTCCCACGACGACCCTCGGCGCGACCGCGATCACCGCCGCGCTCGAACATGCCGGCGTGTCGCCCGATCTCATCGACGAAACCATCCTCGGCTGCGTGCTGCCGGCCGGTCTGGGCCAGGCGCCGGCGCGCCAGGCGTCGCGCGCGGCGGGGATTCCCGACAAGGCCGGCTGCGTGACCATCAACAAGGTCTGCGGCTCGGGCATGCAGGCGGTGATGTTCGGCCACGACCTGATCAAGGCGGGCACCGCGACGTTCGTCGTCGCCGGCGGCATGGAGTCGATGACCAACGCGCCGCACCTGCTCAACGGTTCGCGCACCGGCATCCGCTACGGCAGCGCCGAAATGCTCGACCACATGGCGTGGGACGGCCTGACCAATCCCGACGACGGGAAGTCGATGGGCGTGTTCGGCGATGTCGCCAGCCACAAGTACGGCTTCAGCCGCGAGGACCTCGATGCCTACGCGATCGAGAGCGCGAAGCGCGCGAAGCACGCGATCGAATCGGGCGCGTTCAAGGCCGAGATCGTCCCGGTGACCGTCGCCTCGCGCAAGGGCGACGTGTCCTACGACACCGACGAGCAGCCGGGCCGCATCCAGACCGACAAGATCCCCACCCTGCGCGCCGCGTTCGGCAAGGACGGTGTGCTGACCGCCGCCAGTTCGTCGAGCATTTCCGACGGCGCCGCGGCGCTGGTGCTGACCTCGTCCGACGCCGCCGCTGCACATGGCCTCAAGCCGCTGGCGCGCATCGTCGCGCATGCGCGTCACTCGCACGCGCCCGAATGGTTCACCACCGCGCCGGTCACCGCGATCCGCAACGTGCTCGACAAGGCCGGCTGGTCGATCGAGGAGGTGGACCTGTTCGAAGTGAACGAGGCCTTTGCCAACGTCGCGATGGCGCCGATGCAGGATCTCGGCATTCCCCACGACCGCCTCAACGTGAATGGAGGCGCACTGGCACTCGGCCACCCGATCGGCGCGAGCGGTGCCAGACTGATCGTGACGCTGATCCACGCGCTCAAGGCGCGCGGCCTGAGCCGCGGTGTTGCCACGCTTTGCATCGGCGGTGGCGAAGCGACGGCAATTGCCGTGCAAATGGCGTGAACTTCGGATAACGTGTTTTTTACGAAAAAACCACGCACGTCCCGCTTGACAGCCGTCAGAGGCTTGTCATCATGTCGGCGGCGCGCATTAAGCGCGTTGCCCAAACTTTCAGACGAGGAAGACACAATGACGATCAACAAGGCTCTGCTTGCCCTGGCTCTGGGTGTTGCGCTGGCTGCATGCAGCAACGCCGACCAGGCCAACAGCTCGGCTGAAGGCGCTGCCGACGCAGCTGCCGACGCACAGGCCGCTGCCAACGAAACGCAGGATCCGGCCGTTGCCGATACCGCGCAGGTGGCTGCTGACGACGCCGCTGCTGCTGCCGACGCCGCTGCCGATGCCGCTGCGCAGGCTGCTGCTGCCGGTACCGACGCCGCTGCCGAGCACGCTGCCGACGCCGCTGACCATGCTGAGACCAAGGCAGAAGACGCCAAGGACGCAGCTGAGGAAGTCGCGCCGTAATTCCGCCCTGATGGCCTCGTGCCATCGGATGTGGATTCGAAGGCCGCCGGGTTTTCCCGGCGGCCTTTTTGCTGGGCGGCCATTCGCGCGCACCCGGCGGACGGCGATTCAACACGGATCGGCCCTGTCCCGTTGTCTTTGCGCGGCACTCACGCCGCCGCATTCACCCTCTGTCGTCCTTTAGCCCACAGGAGACATGCCATGCACTTCAAGCCGATGACCGCGATTGCCGCCACCATGCTGGTGGCCCTGGCTGCCTGCAGCAATTCCAACGACGCCGAGCGTGAACGCGCCGATGCCGCCGCTGCCACCGAGAACGCGGGCCATGCGATTTCCGACGCCGCCTCCGCGACGGCGGATGCCGCACGCGCGACCGCTGACGCCGCAGGCCAGCAGACCCGTGAAGCCGTGCAGGACGCGGAAGTCGCCGCGCAGGATGCCGCACGTCGCGCTGACGCAGCCGCTGACGACGCCGCCCGCGCCACGGGCCAGGCGACCCAGCGAGCAGGCGAAGCGATCGAAAGGGCCGGCGAGCGCGTGGAAGAACGTGCCGACCGTTGATTGATGCCGTCGGCGTGACTGGAAGCCCGCCGGATGGCGGGCTTCTTTCTGGTTCATCGCCCACCGCCGGGGAGCGCCGGGTCCTGAGAAACAGGTCATCGCGGGTGGCACAGGTGATGCGTTCGATGACCCGGTCTAGCCTCGCCGAAGTCCCAAGCATCACCGCCTACGAAGTTCGACATCTCGTGTAACGCTTGTTGAAGATGCGGCAAGTCCTTGCCGCGTATTGGATTCGGACTCACGGTCACAGTTGGCCGAGGTGGATTGCGTGCTAGGCTCGGAATCCGCGTTTGCCGGTCGCGGCAACGCGGATTTCCCTTGTTCGAGCGGTGCTTTCCGCTCCCTGTCCATTTCCGAGGTAATGCGCGACATGGCCATTTTCCCGCAGTCTGGCACCGTCAAGAAGGATTCCCCCGCGTTCGGCACCGACGCGCCGCCGCCCGCTCCGGCCCGTGAGACGCCGCCGCCCGCAGTGGCGGATTTCCAGACGGCACCGTCCCAGGCCTCGACTGCCGCGGCGCCTGCGGCGGCCCCGACACCGGCGCCGCGCGCCGCAGCGCCCGCCAGCAAGGAATCGATCATCGCCGCCGACCTCACCATCGAGGGCAAGATCGAGGGTTCGGGCGATGTCCGCATCGCCGGCCGTTTCAAGGGCGATGTCAACGTGCAGGGCAACCTGACCATCGAACACGGCGCAAAACTCAACGGCGGCGTCCGTGCCCAGCAGGTGCTGGTATCGGGCGAACTGGAAGGCAATATCGAATCCGCTTCGCTTGTCGAATTGCGCGATTCGGCCGTGCTGACCGGCGACCTCAAGGCCGGATTGCTGACGGTCGCGTCGGGTTCGAAGATCCGCGGCCACATCGAATGCGGCTGGGGCGACGTCAAGCCGACACCGGCCGGCAACGCCAAGGACAAGGCCGCCAACGACAAGTCCAGCGACTGACCGTGAGCAGTCGCCCGGGCGCGGCAGGTGCCACGCGCACCTGCCCGCACTGCAAGACCGTGATCCTGGAGAGCGCTTCGCGCTGTCCCAAGTGCCAGCACTACCTGAAGATCGACGCCGCCCCCGGTTCGCCGATCGTGGCGCGCAACACCGTGCAGCGCGAGGAGACCACGACCGCACTGCAGGTCGAGGGTCGCATCCGGCATCCGTCGGAAGGCGGCGCCTGGGAATACTCGGTCGTCCTGGTGATCCGCGACGGGGACGGCAAGGAAATCAACCGTCAGGTCGTCGGCGTCGGTGCGTTGCTGGTGGGCGACGAACGCACCTTCAGCCTGGCGGTTGAAGTCACGCCGACCAGCGACGTGCGGCGCCCCACGCGCTCGCCCCTGAGTCGGGGACGCCACTGAACAAGTCCCTCATCCCCGCGAAAGCGGGGATCCATCACGGTCGGCCAGGGCTTCCTGTTCGCACCGGGCCTCTCCCTGACGAATTCTCCCGGCGCCTGCACGGCAGTCCCGGCGCTTCCGTCTGAGCACGCCTATCGGAACTGGCCTGACCGGCACACGCGGCCGCCCGGTTAAACTGCGGGTTTTCCGTCCAAGGATCCGCACATGACGCCCGATTCCGTCCGCGCCCTCGTCACCGGTGGCGTCTCGGGCCTCGGCCTCGCCGTGGCCCGCCACCTCGTCGCCGGCGGCGGCAAGGTCGTGCTGTTCGACGTCAACGACGACAAGGGCGCCGAAGCGGTCGCCGCGCTCGGCAACGCCAACGCACGCTACCTGCGCACCGACGTGACCGACGAGGCCGGCGTGGTGGCGAACGTCGCTGCCGCGCGCGAATTCCTCGGCGGGCTCAACGTGGCCGTGAACTGCGCCGGCATCCTCGGCGCCGGCCGCGTGCTCGGCCGCGAGGCGCCGATGCCGCTGGAGACCTTCAGCCGCACGGTCATGGTGAACCTCGTCGGCAGCTTCAACGTGGCCAAGGCCGCGGCGGCTGCGATGCAGGGCAATGACCCGGGCGAGGACGGCGAGCGCGGCGTGATCGTCAACACCGCATCAGTCGCGGCGTACGAAGGCCAGATCGGCCAGGCCGCGTACTCCGCGTCCAAGGGCGGCGTGGTCGGCATGACCCTGCCGATGGCGCGCGAACTCTCGCGCTTCGGCATCCGCGTCAACACGATCGCGCCGGGCATCTTCTGGACGCCGATGGTCGACGGCATGCCCGACGAGGTGCAGCAATCGCTGTCGGCCTCGATCCCCTTCCCGCCGCGTCTCGGCCAGCCCGGGGAATTCGCCGAACTCGTGGCCTATATCGTCGGCAGCCGCTACCTCAACGGCGAAACCATCCGCCTCGACGGTGCGGTGCGTCTCGCTCCGAAGTGATGCGCAGCGCCGTCCCGACATCGGCGATCGTGTGTGCGCTGGCTGCGCTGCTGTGCAGCCTGCCGGTTGCCGCGCGCGAGGCGGCGCCGGCGGCGCTCGCCGCTGCTCTGGAACCGGACGGCTACACCGCGGTGCCGATGACGCGTCATGGCGATTCGCATCTCACGGTGGCCGCGCGTCTCAACGATGTCGCCGGCACCTTCATCCTCGACACCGGCGCAGGTCGCACCGTCATCGACCGCGCGGCGCAGTCGCGTTTCGACGAGGGGCGTGGCGTGGTGGCCGGCGGCCAGGCGACCGGCGCCGGCGGCACGGGCCTGGCGATCAGCGCCCTGCCCAGCAACCGACTGCGCATCGGCGACTACCGCGACGACGCCTTCACCGTGCACTTCCTCGCGCTCGACCACGTCAACGCCGCGTTCTCGCAGCGCGGCGAAACGCCGGTCGACGGTGTGATCGGCGCCGACATCCTCGAACGCGGCGGCGCCGTGATCGACTATCCCAACCTGCGGCTCTACCTCCGCAATCCGGCTGCCGCGGACGCGGCGGCGTCCTCTCCATCCAGCAGCGAACAACGATGAAAGCCTACGACGTCAAGAAAGGAAACGTGGTCGAACACAACGGTGGCGTGTACCAGGTGCGCGACATCGAGCGCAGCTCGCCGCAGGGCCGCGGCGGCAACGTGCGCTTCCGCTTCACGATGTACAGCGTGCCCGGCGGCACCAAGACCGACGCCAGCTTCGACGGCGACGACGAACTGCGCGAAGTCGATCTCGCCCGTCGCCAGGCCAGCTTCTCGTACAAGGACGGCGACGCGTTCGTCTTCATGGACGACGAGGATTTCACCCAGTACACGCTGGACGCGAACGTCGTCGGCGACGGCGCGGGTTACATCACCGACGGCCTGACGGGCCTGTTCGTGCAGGTCATCGACGACGCCCCGGTCGGCCTGCAGCTGCCGCAGAGCGTGGTGCTGGAAGTCGTCGACACGCCGCCCGAACTCAAGGGCGGCACCGCGACCAAGCGCCCGAAGCCGGCGGTGCTCAACACCGGCATCGAGATCCAGGTGCCCGAGTACATCACCAACGGCGAGCGCGTGTGGGTCAATACCACGACCGGCGAATTCGGCGGTCGCGCGGACTGAGTGCGCGCTGTTCCGGTGCGACGCCCGGAAAACTGTTCGCAAGAAGCCCTCCCCCGCCTGCGGGGGAGGGTTGGGTGGGGGTGACCCATCCGTCTCGTTGGTGCTGTTGTGCACGATCGCGCCTGCCGACATTGCGCGCCGAGCGCACGCATCGCCGACGCCCGCTCTCAGCCTAGCTGCAAACCACCCGCTTCGCGATGCAGTGCGCGCAAACGTGCACCGAGCGCGTCCACATTCCGGTCCAATGCCACCACGCGCGCCCGTGCCTCGGGCGCCAGCGCCATCCGTGCCTCGTCTTCCAGCTGCCCACGCAGTCCGCGCAGCCCGCGTGCACGCGCTTCCACGTCGTCGTGCAGCGCCGCGCGTTCCGCCGACTGCGGCAAGCCGTAGCCGTCCACCCGCAACTGCGCCGGTCGGCTGAGGACATCGCCTGCCGCCAGCAACGCACGCAGGGTCGCGACAGCCGGCGCTGCATCGGCCACGCGCCGCGGGTCGAGCAGCTGCCGCTTGAGCACATCGCGCAGCCGTAGTTCCTCCCGCCGCCGCGCCGCGTGCTCGAGCACCAGCAGCGCCGCGCCATCGCGCAGCTGGACGTCCGCAAGCCACGGCGCGCGCGCCTCCGGCGGCAGGTCCAGCCAGTCATCGACCCGTGCGACAGGCAAGGGCTGCACCGCGCCTGCGACATCGAGCAGCGCCTGGTACTCCGCATCCGCGGACGGGAAGTAGTAGCCGGCACGCACCGCATCGCCGCGATCGAGCACGCTCCGCTCCGCATCGCCGCTGCGCACGAGTTTCCGCAGCAGCCCGGTCGGCGTGATGCTGCGCAGCCGCGCCTCGGCCAGACGCGGCACGCCGGTCTGCAGCAGCTTCCAGGTCTCGACCGCGCAGTTGTTGCCGACGAAGTAGTAGCGGCCGTCGTAGCTCCAGTGCAGGTTCGCGGCCTGCGTCAGCAGCGAGGCGATCTCGTTCGTCGACAGCCGCAGCGGGATCGACTGCAATCCGCGCAGTTCGATCCGCGTGTATTCGTCGATCACCTGGTCGAGCGGCAGCACGAACAGGCGCGAGGGATAACGCCCGGTCAGACCGCGCAGGCTGGAGATCTGCACGTCATCGACGAAGGCGCGGAACGACAGCACGCGGTGATGCGCGAGATCGAAACGACAGTCCGGCCCGGGTGCGCGCCCGGGCGCACAGATCACCAATCGCAGCATGCTGTGGCCCCAACGGCTCATCGGCTGCGCGTTGCCTTCGGCGAGCAGGTAATCGACCGCGTACACGCGCGCAGGATCCAGCGCGAGCAGCGGCGCGGCGTCGGCGCCCGGCTCGGCTTCGACGAAAGGCAGGTCCGACGCGCAATCCGCGTGGGGCGGTTCCCAATCGAAGTGCGCCGCGAAATATGCGTGCAGCGCGGGACGGCGGCAGGCGTACTCGGCGTCGAGCAGGAAGTATTCGAGATTGACGGCGACGAACTCCGCCGGCGACGTGCGCTCATAGGCATCCGGACTGCGGTCGCGCATCGCGTTCTCGCGTATGCGCATGCCGAAGCGCAGTGGTCGCTGCGGCCAGCCGGCGAGATCGAGCAATCGCGGATCGCGCGACAGACCACCAAGGGGCGAGCGGTCGTAGCGATGCGCGAATTCGTGCAGCAGCGCGGCCTGCAGGGGCTGCACAACCGCGTGGCCGGCGAGCAGCGCGCGCCGCAGGCGCAGATGCGAACCGAACGTGCGGCCGTGCACATCGTCGGGCAGATCGTCGCGCCAGTCGACGACGACATCGAGCCCCGGAGTGTCACGCCAACTGGGCGGCAGACGCCGCAGCGCGGCAGAGATCGCGGCATCGGCACGCGCCGATTCGGCGGGCGTCAGCGGTGTTCCAGCAGCCTGCTGTTCCACCGACCAGCCGGCCGCCGACGCGACCGGCGCCAGCAGCGCGGCGAGGACGAAAAGGGCGGCGCGCAGATGCAAACGCGCCTGCCGGATCAACGCGCCAGGATCGCCTGGGCGAGGGCGAGATCCGACGCATCGCGCGCGGCGCTCTGCGTCTCGCGCAGATGACGCAATGCCGCTTCCAGTCGTGCGCCGCGGATGCGGCCGTCGCTGGCGACGAAGCCGGCAGCGTCTTCGCGCGCCTGCGCGATCACCTTGTCGTCGCCTGACGTACTGCCCGAAGACGCCGAAGACCCACCCGACGAGGCGCCCGCGCTGGTGCCGGCGAAGCTGCCGGCGAACGCCGACGCGGACAGGCCGGTCAGCAGGAGAACGAGTGCGGTACGGACCATCATGCGGGGGATCTCCGGAACGGGAACGGCAGCCGACACTCTAGCGCCGGCGTCTTGCAGCGGCCTGAATCGCAGGCTCAATCGAACAGCTTGCCGGGATTGAGGATGCCGGCCGGATCCAGCGCCTGGCGGATGCCGCGCATCACCGCGATCTCCGCGGGGCTGCGCGTCGAACCCAGATACGGCTTCTTGACCATGCCGATGCCGTGTTCGGCCGAGATGCTGCCGCCGTGCTCGGCCAGCGTCGCCGCCAGCAGTTTGGTCACGCGTTCGCACTCGACGACGAAATCGGCGTTCGCCATGTCGGCCGGCTTGAGCACGTTGATGTGCAGGTTGCCGTCGCCGATGTGGCCGAACCAGACCACGTCGAACTGCGGGTATTCGGCCGTGAGCAGCGCCTGCGTGCGGGCGAGGAAGGCCGGCATCGCCGAAATCCGCACCGACACGTCGTTCTTGTACGGCACGTGCGGCGCGAGGCTTTCGGTGATGCCCTCGCGCAGGCGCCACAGCGCCGCGGCCTGGGTGTCGCCGTGGCTGATCACGCCATCCTCGACCCAGCCCTGCTCCATGCAGTACTCGAACGCCGACAGCACCTGCACCTCGCCGGCCTCGCCCTCGCAGGCGAACTCCGCGACGACGTAGTACGGATACACCGCCTCGAACGGCGGCTGCGCACCATGCGCGACCACGTGATGCAGCGCGCGGTCGGTGAAGAACTCGAAGGCCTCCAGCGGCAGGCGCGCACGCAGTGCCTGGAAGACTTCCATCAGCACCTCGAACGACGGCAGCGCGAGCAGCATCACCCGCGTCTGCGGCGGCGGTGCGGCCAGCCGCAGCGTCGCCTCGACGATGACGCCGAGCGTGCCTTCCGACGCGACGACCAGATGCCGCAGGTCGTAGCCGCTGGAGTTCTTGACCAGGCCGCGGTTGAGATCGAGCAGCTCGCCGGTCGCGGTCACCAGCTTGACGCCGGCCACCCACTCGCGGGTGTTGCCGTAGCGCACCACGCGGATACCGCCGGCATTGGTCGCGATGTTGCCGCCGATCGAACACGAACCCCGCGCAGCGAAATCCACCGGATACTGCAGGTCGTGCGTCCGCGCCGCCTCGTGCACGGCTTCCAGCGCGATGCCGGCCTCGACGGTCAGCAGGCGGTCGGCCGGCTCGAAGCCGAGCACCCGGTTCATGCGCTGCAGGCTCAGCACCAGTTCGCCGTTCGCCGCGACCGCGCCGCCCGACAGCCCGGTGCGCCCGCCCGACGGCACCACGGCCACGCCTTGCGCATGCGCCCAGTGCATCGTCGCCTGCACTTCTTCGACATTGGCCGGCAGCGCGATCGCCAGCGGCGCAGGCGTCCAGCGACGGGTCCAGTCGACGCCGTAATGCGCGAGGTCCGCAGGCTCGGTCAGCAGCCGCAGTGCCGGCACGGCGGCCTGGAGGCTGGAAACGCGGGAATCGGACATCGTCGGGCGCCGGTCGAACGGGACGCCAGCGTGCCAGCGCGCTTTGAGCGCGTCCAGCGCTGCGGCGCAACACGCCCGGCGCGATTCTGGCACCATGGCCCGCGCTGTCCCCCACGCGCGAATCCAACCCGATGAAGACCTCGTTTCCCCGGCAGGACATCCGCGTCCTGCTGCTCGAAGGCGTCAGCCAGAGCGCTGTCGACACCTTCCACGCCGCCGGCTATTCGCAGGTCGAAATCCACCCCAAGTCGTTGCCCGAAGACCAGCTGCGGGCGAAGATCGCCAACGCGCACATCATCGGCATCCGCTCGCGTACGCACCTGAGCGCCGAAGTGCTGGCCGACGCGCGCCGGCTGATGGCGATCGGCTGCTTCTGCATCGGCACCAACCAGGTCGACGTGGACGCGGCGGAACTGGCCGGCATTCCGGTGTTCAACGCGCCCTACTCCAATACGCGCTCGGTGGCCGAACTCGTCGTTGCCGAGGCGATCATGCTGCTGCGCGGGATTCCGCAGAAGAACGCGCAGTGCCACCGCGGCGGCTGGAGCAAGTCCGCGCTCGGCAGCCACGAAGCGCGCGGCAAGACCCTGGGCATCGTCGGCTACGGCCACATCGGCACCCAGGTCGGCGTGCTGGCCGAATCGCTGGGCATGCAGGTGCTCTTCCACGACATCGAAACCAAGCTGTCGCTGGGCAATGCGCGCAGCGCGACGAGTCTGGAAGACCTGCTCGCGCGCAGCGACGTGGTCACTCTGCACGTGCCGGAAACCCCGTCGACGAAGCTGATGTTCGGCGCGGCCGAGATCGCGGCGATGAAGCCCGGCGCGCATCTGATCAATGCCTCGCGCGGCACCGTCGTCGACATCGACGCGCTCGACGCCGCGCTGCGCAGCGGTCAGGTCGGCGGCGCCGCGATCGACGTGTTCCCGGTCGAGCCCAAGGGCAACGACGACGCGTTCGAATCGCCGCTGCTCGGACACGACAACGTGCTGCTGACCCCGCACGTCGGTGGCAGCACGCTGGAGGCGCAGGACAACATCGGCATCGAGGTCGCGGCGAAACTCGTGCGCTACAGCGACAACGGCAGCACGCTGTCGGCGGTCAACTTCCCCGAAGTGACCCTGCCCGAGCACATCGGCAGCCACCGCCTGCTGCACCTGCACCGCAACGTGCCCGGCGTGCTGTCGAAGATCAACGAGGTGTTCTCGCGCGAGGCGATCAACATCGACGGCCAGTACCTGCGCACGAATGCGAACGTGGGCTACGTGGTCATCGACGTCGCCGCGACCGAGGCGCAGGCCGCGCATCTGCGCAGCGAGCTGTCGAAGATCGAAGGCACGCTGCGGACGCGCGTTCTGTATTGAGTCTCCGGGCGAGTGCGGCGATTGGTATCGCTGCGCTCTGCCCATCCTACGAACGCACCGCTGTAGGGCGGCCCACGGCCGCGATGGGTCTTGCCGGGAAATTGCCGTCGCGGCCATGGACCGCGCCTACCGCGGGATGCCAGATCGAATGTGGGAGCAACTGTCTTCTACGCGGGCAGCGTGATCCATTCAGTCCTGTCGCGCGCCATGGCGTTGAGCCTGACCAGCAGTACGCGCATGCACGCGGTCACGGCAAGCTTGGCGCACTTGCCTTGGC
>NZ_JAIWPU010000062.1 GCF_021191705.1 Proluteimonas flavola | reverse complement strand
GCATTCGCGGCGGCCGCGGGGCGATCCGCCGCGTGCTCTACATGGCGTGCTGGTCGGTGATCCGCATGCAGCCCGAATTCAAGGCCCGGTACGACCGGCTGCGCGGCCAAGGCAAGTGCGCCAAGCTCGCCGTGACCGCGTGCATGCGCGTACTGCTGGTCAGGCTCAACGCCATGGCGCGCGACAGGACTGAATGGATCACGCTGCCCGCGTAGAAGACAGTTGCTCCCACGAAGACAGAGATGGCGGCATGCGCGCCCTCAGCGCTCGTGCCGCCAGTTCACCGAACCGCGGTTCTCCAGCGTGCTCGACTCGATCTCCACGTCGAAGCCCGCGCGCAGCAGGTACTTCAGCGTCAGCACCTGGCCGGTGCCCAGCAGCGACACGCCGAAGCCGACGTAGAGCTTGGGCGAGAGCTGCTTGCCGAAGCCGAGCACGCTGCCGCCGAGTGCGCGCGACTGGCTGATGCCGGCGTTGTCGAGGCCGATCCTGCTGCCGAGCTGGCTGGCGACCAGGTCGCCGCCGGCGTTGAGCGCGGCGGCGGCCGCATCGATCTGCTGGCCCTCGGCGCTGGTCAGGCTCGAGGCCGAACGGCCCAGCGCGAGATACGACAGCGCCTGCGAGGCATCGCTCGACGGGTCGGTCCAGACGTTGACGCTCGGCGCCGAGGCGCGGCCGCTGACGTCGATGCCGGCAGTGATGTCCTCGGCGTCGATGCGGCGTTCGGCGCGCACGTCGAGCATCGGATCGGACACCGGACCGTTGTTGAAGACCAGATTGCCGCGCGTGACCCGCAGTTCCTGGCCGTAGGCCTTGTAGCGGCCATCGACCGCGAGCCGGCCGCTGCCGGTCATCTCGCGACCGGGCACCGCGCGCACGCGCAGTTCGCCCTTCATGCGGCCGTCGAAGCCGAAGCCGCGCAGGCCGACGTTGTCGCCCACGGTCAGGGTCAGATCGAGTTCCAGCGCCGACGCGGTCGCGTTCTCTTCCGGATCGACCGGGTCGAGCACCACTACGTCGGGCGAGGCCGACACGCCTTCGCTCAGGCCTTCCAGGTCGAGCAGGGCGACATCGACGAAGACCTTGCCGGTGACGTTGAGCGGCTGCAGCGCGGTGTAGCGCACGGTGAGGTCGGGCGAGGCGATGATGTGCATGTTGCTGG
Source organism: Proluteimonas flavola (assembly GCF_021191705.1). Taxonomy (GTDB): domain Bacteria; phylum Pseudomonadota; class Gammaproteobacteria; order Xanthomonadales; family Xanthomonadaceae; genus Luteimonas; species Luteimonas flavola. The sequence goes on along the minus strand of NZ_JAIWPU010000062.1, from coordinate 20,004 downwards.
TGTCGGCCACCAGCACGTCGGTGCCGCTGACCGTCAGCACCACCGGCGTGCCTTCGCCCTGCCAGCCGATGCCGCCGCCGATGTGCAGCGTGCCGGTACCCGAGCGCACGCTGCCGGCGATGCGCGCAGTGCCGTCGGGCAGCGCATCGAGATTGACGTTGCCGTCCTCGAGTGCGATCGCCAGCGACGGGATCTCGGTCGAGAAATCGGCCAGGCGCGCCTGGCCGCCGATGGTCGGTTGCGACCGCGTGCCGCCGAGCGTGATGTCGGCGGTGAGGCGTCCGGTGGGTTCGACGATGTCGGGCGAGAACAGTTCGACGAAGGTCAGGTCCTCGATGTTGGCGACCAGCGAACCCGACAGCGGTGCGTACGCATCCCAGCCATTGGTCACCTGCGCCTGCACCCGGCCGACCTCGTTGAGTGTCGTCGACAGCGTCGCACTGAGCCGGCTGGCGTCGAACTCCGCGTCGAGGATGAAATCGTCGTAGGTCACCACGTCGCTGCGCGCGCGTTCCGACGTGCGCACGCCGCCGCTGGCCGAGCGGATGCGCGCGCTGCCGGCGAAACCGTTGCCGACCGGACGCGCGCTGCCTTCCAGCGCGATCTCGCCGCGCAGGGCGAACGGACGGCCGCCGTCCTGCTCGGGCAGATAGGGCGTGGCCAATGCGAGCGGCAGGCCCGTGCCGGTGATCGACACGCCCTGGCGCGGCCAGTCCGCGCTCGCGCACAGCGAGCCGCCGCCGCTGGAGGCGAAGCAACTCTCGGTCAATGTGTAGCGCGTGCCGATCTGCTGGAACTGCGCCGGCGACTGCAGCGCCCAGCTCGCGCCGGTCGCCGGTGCCAGGCGCAGGTTGGCGAGCGTGCCCTGCCAGTTGCCGTTGCGGCTTTCCGCGTTGCCGGACAGATCGACCGTGCCGATTTCACCGCGCGCGCTGGCGTCGAGCTGGAGTCGTTCGATCGCACCACGCGCCGCCAGCCGCACTTCATCGAGCGCGATGCCGGCATCGACGCCGATCGCGACGACATCGAGCGAACCGGTATCGCCGCGCCACGGCAGATTGCCCTGGATGCGCGCGCTGGCGGCCGCGTAGTCGCCGTAACGCAGCGCGCTGCCGGTGAGGTCGGCGGCGATGTCGGGCGCGGTACGCGCGCCGGTCACCCGCACGGTGCCGCGCAGCACGCCGCCGGTGTCGGGCAGGAAATCGGCGAGCTGCAGCGGCGCCAGCGTCGCGTCGATGTCGAGGCGGTCGGTCACGGTCGCGCTCGCATCGACGCGGCTGCCGCCCAGCGACAGCGCGACTTCGCCTTCGAAATCGGTGCGGCCGGCGTCGCCGGCATCGGTGGCCGGGCCATGCATCGCGAACGTGGCGCGGCCATCGAGCCGGCGACCGCGCAGCGTGCCGCCCAGATCGCTGGCCTCCACCGCCACTTCCAGGCCGCCGTCGTCGCGGGTGTTGCCGGTCGTCGCGAACCTGCCGTTGACCGCGCCCTTCCAGTCGCGGGCGAAGTAGCCGGGATCGAAGCCGGCCAGCGTCGCGTCGAGATCCCACTGCAGCGCCGGCGCCCACGCGACATCGCCGCTGGCATCGAGCGTGCCGGTCGGCATCGTCACACGCGCGGTCTGCAGGCGCATGCGTTCCGCATCGCCGCGGCCGTCGAAGTCCACGTTGGCGCGCAGGCCGTCGCGTTCCACCGTGGCCTTGCCGATCGCCGCCCAGGCCGCGGTGCTGCCGGCGATGCCGAGATCCGCGTCCGCGGTGATCGGCGGCGCGGGTTCGGGGCCTTGCGGATCGGCGCCGAACTGCAGGCCGCGCGCATTGGTCGCGAAGCGGAAGCGCACATCGCCCGGTTCGGCCACATCGGCGAAACCGCGCAGCGTGACCCGGCCGTCGAAGATGTCGACGACCAGCGGGTCGAGATCCAGGCGCTGGTCTTCCAGCTTCACCTTGGACGGCTGCAGCACGACGCGGATCGGATTCGCGTCGGACTCGCCGTACGTGGCATTGCCCTGCAGTTCCGCGGCGCCGCCCTGGCCATCGGCGCGGATGTCGAACGCCAGCGGCGTCCCGGGTTCGCCGCTGCCCATCAGCAGCGCGGGATCGAGGCGCGTGCTGTCGGCGCGCAACGCCCAGCCCGGATTCTCGCGGCCACGCAGGGTGACCACGGCCTTCAGCGGTGCCGGCACATGGCCAACGACGGCGATGTCCAGGCGCGAGAGATCGCCGCGCGCGACCAGACCGATGCGCGGCCGCGTGCGCGCCGGCGGCGCGGGCATCAGCGCGCTGGCGGTGACGTCCATGCGGTAGTCGTCGTCGGGCGCGTAGACGCCGTGCGCGGTGAACAGGCCGCGGTCGCTGTCGACGACGACGTTCGCGAGATTGAGTTCGCCCTGCCGCGCGTCGAGGCCGCCACGCACGCTGCGGATGTCGATCAGCGATTCGCCGGCCTGTTCGACGCGGAAGCCGTCGATGCGGATCGTGTCGGCCTGCAGCGACAGCGGCAGATCGATGCGCGGCAGCGAGTCGGGCCAGCGCGGCAACTCGAACGGGGTATCGACCGGCGGCGGCATCGACAGCACGGCGTTGTCGATATCGAGCACGTCCAGCCGCAGTCGACGGCCGACCAGCGGCATCACCGCCGGATCCACCGTCACGCGCTCGGCCTCGAACACCAGTACGCGCGGTTCGTCGCAGTCGCCGTAGGCGACAGGCTGTTCTTCGACGTCCGGACAGCTGCGCTGCACGTAGCGCACGTCGACCATCGTCAGCGGGCCCGAGGCCGGGCCTTCGGCTGCGCGCCAGGTGAGTTCGGTGCCCGCGGGCAGGCGCGAGGCGACCTGGTTCAACAGGAAATCGCGGCCGCCGAACGTGGTCAGCAGCCACCACACGACGATGATCAGCAGCACGATCAGCGCGGCGATGCCGATCGCGCTGCGGATCGCGAGCGTGCGCGCCCGTGCGCGGCGGCGCGCGCGCAGCTCGGCGATGCGCGCCTCGCGCGCTTCGGGGGTCAGATCGTTGGGCAGGCGGTGACGACCGAAGGCCATGTCAGAACTCCGCGCCGATCGACAGGCCGATCGTGAACGACGAATCGGGATTGTCGAGACCGCGCGCGATGTCGAGCTTCAGCGGACCCACCGGCGACCTGTAGCGTGCGCCGATGCCGACGCCGGTCCGCCATTGCGGCGAATTGCTGTCGAATGCGTCGCCGCTGTCGACGAACACGGCCGCGCCGATGGTCTCGGTGAAATAGCGCTCGAACTCGACGCTGGCGGTGACCACGTTCTTGGCGCCGATGGCGAATGCGCGGCGGCCGTCGCGCGCGGGAATCCGCGGGCCGACCTCGCGCCAGTCGTAGCCGCGGATGCTGCGGTCGCCGCCCGCGTAGAAGCGCAGGCTCGGCGGCATTGCCACCAGCGCGTCGGTGAAGGTGTGGCCCAGCTCGCCGCGGACGATCAGGCGGTTGGATTCGCCGATGCCGCGGAACCAGCTGGCGCGTACATGGATCTGGCCGAACGAGGCATCCGAACCCACGCCTTCGACGCCGCCGCGCAGCATCACCGAGCCGCCGATGCCGCGGGTCGGGAACAGGCGGTCGTCGACGTCGATGTACTCGGCGCGCAGCGAGGGATAGGCGAACGTGGCGTAGCGGTAGAGCGCGCCGGCGAACTCGTCGTCGCCGACGACCGGGTTGTCCGGATCCTCTTCGGGCGTGTAGGCCCAGCGCTCGCGCAGCACGTGCACCGACGCGATGAGGTTGAGGAATTCGTTGTACTGGCCGTTGCGGCTGCCCACCAGTTCGACCCGGCGCGAATCGATGTAGTCGGTCTGTTCGTCGGCCATCTGCAGGCTGGCGGTGTACCAGCCGTCGAGCCAGGCGAAGGCCGGCACCCGGTACTGCAGGGTGAGCGTCTTGCGGCGCTGCGCATAGTCGAGCTGCGCCAGCGCCTTGTGGCCGCGCATGTTGACGTAGCGGCGCTCCACGCCCAGACGGACACCGGCGCCGCTGTCGGTGCCGTAGCTCACGCCCGAGGTGTAGATGCTGCGCTTGGCAGGGGTGAGCGTGACCTTGACCGGCACTTCGCGGCGTTCGTTGGCCTGGTCGACCTGCGGCTCGATGTCGATGTTGGAGAAGTAGTCCAGCCGGCCGAGCGACGAGCGCAGGCGGTCGATGCGGCCCTGGTGGTAGTAGCTGCCCTCTTCCCAGTAGACGAGGCGCTCGAGCAGATCGTCGTTGATGATCTGCTCGGGGGTCTGTTCGAACGTCGTCGCGCCCATGTTGTAGCGGTCGCCGCTGTTCCAGACCACGTCGATGTCGGCAGCGAAATCCGCGCGCGTCACTTCGACGCGGCGCGAGGCGAACTCGGCGTCGAAATAACCACGCTCGGTGAGGCGGCGGCTGAGCTGGTTGCGGCTCGCGTCGTAGTCGGGATGGCTGAACACCGCGCCTTCGCTCGGCACGAAGCGGGCGATGTCGCGTGCCAGATACCGGTCCCGGCCGCCCTCGCCGATGATCGCGATATCGCTGTTGCGCACGCGCACCGGCTGGCCCGGATCGACGACCACGCGCACCGAGAGCACGTCCACTTCGCGGTCGCGCTGCACGTCGATGGTGGGCGAGTAATACCCGAACGGTTCGAGCGCCTTGCGGGTCTCGCGCTCGGCCTCGCGCAGCAGATAGCCCATGCGCCGGCCGGAGATGTCGCGGCCCACGGCATCCTGCAGACCGAGCGAGACGCGGACGTTTTCGGTCATCTCCTCGTCGAGGCCGACGATGTCCACGCGCTCGACACGCGCGGCATGCGCCGCGGCCGACGAGACGAAGAGGAGAGCGGCGGCGAGGCACACATGAACGCGAGGCATCGCGCGAGGATACCGGAGGCGCGTCAAGAGTCGATTAACGGGCAGGCCGCGATGTTCCGTAGGAGCGCGCTTGCGCGCGATTGACTCGGCGCAAAAGCCCCATCGCGCGCAAGCGCGCTCCCACGACGGCTCCCTGTCAGGTCGACAGGTGCTCGATCGCGGCCACGCTGCCCAGGCGTTCGCTCAGACGCATGAGCAAAGCGAGCCGGTTGCCACGCAGCGCGGCATCGTCCGCATTGACCATCACGCCGTCGAAGAACGCATCGACCTGCGGCCGCAGCCGTGCCAGATGCGTCAGTACCGACACGTAGTCGCCATGCGCGAGCGCGTGACCCGTTTCGCCGTGCACCGCTTCCACCGCCTCGGCCAGCGCGGCCTCGGCCGGCTCGCGCAGCAGCATGGGATCGACTTCGCCCGGAATCGCGATGTCCGCCTTGCGCAGGATGTTGCGGATGCGCTTGTCGGCGGCGGCCAGTGCCTCGGCCTCCGGCAGTGTGGCGAAGGTGCCGATGGCGTCGATGCGGCGGTCGAGGTCGTAGAGCGACTTCGGGCGCAGCGCGGCGACGGCGGCGAACTGCTGCACGGTGACGCCCTTGTCGGCGTAGTAGCCCTTCAGGCGGTCGAGGATGAAGTCGTAGAGCTCATTCGCATCGGCAGGTGCGGGCGCACTGTCCTTGCCGGTCGGCAATGGGCCGACACGTTCGACCGCCGCATGGATCAAGGCATGCAGATCGAGATCGAACCCACTTTCGATCAACGTCCGCGCCAGACCCAAGGCATTCCGCCGCAGCGCGAACGCATCCTTGTTGCCGGTCGGCTTGAGACCCGCAGCGAAACCGCCGGCCAGGGTATCGAGACGCTCGGCGATCGCCAGCACCTTGCCCAGCGGCGACAGGGCGATGTCGTCGCCGGCGAACCGCGGCTGCCAGGCTTCGTCGAGTGCGTTCGCCAGCGACGTCCGCTCGTCGTCCGACAGGCCGGCGAGCGCCGAATCCTGCTTCGCGTAGTAGCGGCCCGCGATGCCCTGCAGTTCCGGGAACTCATTGACCATGCGCGACTGCAGGTCGGCCTTCGACAGCAATGCGGCCTGCTTCGCCAGCGCCGCATCCACGCCGACCTGCGGGGCGATGACTTCGGCCAGCGCGGCGACGCGCACGGTCTTGTCGGCGACGCTGCCCAGCCTGGCCTGGTAGGTCACGGTCTTCAGGCCGCCGTTCATCGCCGACAGGCCCTGCTTGAGGTCCTCGTCGAAGAAGAACTTGGCGTCGGCGAAGCGCGGACGGATCACGCGCTCGTAGCCCTTGGAGACTTCGGCTTCGTCCTTCGACACGATGTTGGCGATGCCGATGAAGTGCTCGGTGAGCCTGCCATCGCGCAGCACCGGGAAGAACTTCTGGTTCGCTTCCATCGTCGCGATCAGCGCTTCCTGCGGCACGGCGAGGAACTCGGCCTCGAAGGTGCATGACACGGCCTTCGGCCATTCGACCAGGCACACGACCTGTTCGAGATTGTCGGCCTCGATACGTGCATCGCCACCGACGGCGCGGGCGGCGTCCTCGACCTCGCGCACGATTTCGGCGCGGCGCGCGTCGGCATCGACGATGACCTTCGCGTTGCGCATCGCCTCGACGTAATCACCCGGCGCTCCGATCTCGACCGCGGCGTCGTGCATGAAGCGATGACCACGACTCGTGCGCCCACTGCGCACACCGAACAGTTCGGCATCGACGACCGCCTCGCCATGCAGCAGCACCAGCCAGTGCACCGGCCGCGCGAACGCGTAGGCGTGGGCGCCCCAGCGCATCGGCTTGGGAATCGGCATCGCCGCGATGGCTTCGCGCAGCACGTCCGGCAGCAGCGCCGCCGTCGCGGCGCCCGGCGTCACCGCGCGATGCGCGAAACGCTCGCCCTTGGCGTCGCTGGTCTTCTCCAGCGCGGTCCAGTCGATGCCGGCCTTCGCCGCGAAGCCCTGCAACGCCCTGGTCGGCTGGCCGTCGGCATCCAGCGCGATGCTGAGATACGGGCCCAGCACTTCCGAACGCTGCTCGGGCTGCTCGCTCGCGACACCCGGCAGCAGCACGGCGAGACGGCGCGGCGTGTACAGCGGCTTCGCGCCTTCGCGCATCACGGCGACACCGCGCTTGTCCAGCGCCGCGACCACGCCGTCGAAGAACGCCTGCGCCAGGCCGGGCAGGGCCTTGACCGGCAGTTCTTCGGTGCCGAGTTCGATGAGGAGGGGATGCATGTCAGTCATGGCGACAACCTGGTCCAGTGCTGTAGCCCCTTTCCCATCGGGAGAGGGGGCGGGGTGAGGGCGCTTTCGCGCAGCCTCATCCGGAGAATCGGGTGGAGGCCCACTCGCGGTTCAAGCGGCTTCCGACGGGCGCTTCAGCCCCGGAAATCCCATCGCCTCACGCTGCGCGTAATAGGCCTTGGCGACGCCCTGCGCCAGCGTGCGCACGCGCAGGATGTAGCGCTGGCGTTCGGTCACGCTGATCGCGCGGCGCGCATCGAGCAGGTTGAAGCTGTGGCTGGCCTTGGTGACCTGCTCGTAGGCCGGCAGCGGCAGGCCCAGCTCGACCAGCTTCAGCGCCTCGGCCTCGCATTCGTCGAAGCGGCGGAACAGGACTTCGACGTTCGCGTGCTCGAAGTTGTAGGCGCTCTGCTCGACTTCGTTCTGGTGGTAGACGTCGCCGTAGGTCACCGGGGTGCCGTCGGGGCCGTGCGTCCACACCAGGTCGTAGACGTTGTCGCAGTTCTGCAGATACATGCACAGGCGCTCGAGGCCGTAGGTGATCTCGCCGAGCACCGGCTTGCACTCGATGCCGCCGGCCTGCTGGAAGTAGGTGAACTGCGTGACCTCCATGCCGTTGAGCCAGACTTCCCAGCCCAGGCCCCAGGCGCCGAGCGTCGGCGATTCCCAGTTGTCCTCGACCAGGCGCAGGTCGTGCACCTGCGGATCGATGCCCAGCGCCTTCAACGAGTCGAAATACAGCTCGACGATGTTGTCCGGATTCGGCTTCATCGCCACCTGGTACTGGTAGTAGCGCTGCAGGCGGTTCGGGTTGTCGCCGTAACGGCCGTCGGTGGGACGGCGGCTCGGCTGCACGTAGGCGGCATTCCACGGCTCGGGGCCGAGCGCGCGCAGGAACGTGGCCGGATGGAAGGTACCCGCGCCGACCTCGAGGTCCAGCGGCTGGATCAGCACGCAGCCCTGTCTGGCCCAGTAGGCGTTGAGCGTGAGGATCAGCTCCTGGAACGTCGGTCCGGTCATTACGAAAATCGCGTCTGCGGCGGCGCGCTAGTATAGCGGGCCGCATCGAAGCGCCCGACGCGCCATGCGCCTGGAGGACACGGCTTGAACGATCCGAGCGCGCCGCAGCCTGCGACCGGTCCCCGTGCGCCGGCCACCTCCGGTGGCCGTCTGCCGCCGGGTCGGCTGACCCTCGGACCCGTGATCGACGCACTGCTGGCCGACGGCCTGCTGACGCCGGCCGATGCCGACCGCGCACGCGTGGGCGGTCGCAATACGCGCGGTCTCGATACCGTGCATCCGCTGGTGCTGCTGGCCAACCTCAAGCTGCCGTCGGCGCGCCGGCCCGGCACTGAGCTCGGCCTCGAAGCGCTGACCGAATGGCTGGCGCAGGCCACAGGCCACACCTACCTGCGCATCGATCCGACCAGGATCGCCGTCGGCGATGTCACCGATCTGTTCTCGCACGCCTACGCCAAGCGCCACCGGATCCTCCCGGTCGAGGTCACGCTCGATCGCGCGCGCATCGCGACCAGCGAACCGCTGGCGCTCGACTGGCTGACCGACATCCAGCGCCTGTTGCGCCGCGAGATCGACCTGGTCGTCGCCAACCCGCTGGACCTGCACCGCTACACGATGGAGTTCTTCGGCGTCACGCGCTCGATCCGCGGCGCCAAGGACGGGCGCGACACCGGCAGCAATGCGCCGACCTTCGAGCAGCTGGTCGAGCTCGGCCGCTCGGGCGACGTCAACGCCGACGACCACCACATCGTCCACATCGTCGACTGGCTGCTGCAGTACGCCTACGAGCAGCGCGCCTCCGACATCCACCTCGAGCCGCGCCGCGACGTGGGCCGCGTGCGCTTCCGTATCGACGGCGTGCTGCACAAGGTGTTCGAGATGCCGCCGCCGGTCATGACCGCGGCCGTCAGCCGTATCAAGGTGCTCGGCCGCATGGATCTCGCCGAGCGCCGGCGGCCCCAGGACGGCCGCATCAAGACGCGTTCGCCCGGCGGGCGCGAGGTGGAGATGCGGCTGTCGACGATGCCCACCGCCTTCGGCGAGAAGGTCGTGATGCGCATCTTCGACCCCGACACCGCGTTCAAGCCGATCGAACACCTCGGCTTCGACGCCGGCGAGGCGGCGGCGTGGAACGATCTCGTGGCGCGTCCGCACGGCATCGTGCTGGTCACCGGCCCGACCGGTTCCGGCAAGACGACGACGCTGTATTCGACGCTGAAGAAGCTGGCGTCCGACGACGTCAATGTCTGCACCGTCGAAGATCCGATCGAAATGGTCTCGGTCGAACTCAACCAGATGCAGGTCCACAACGCGATCGACCTGACCTTCGCGCAGGGCGTGCGCACGCTGCTGCGCCAGGACCCCGACATCATCATGATCGGCGAGATCCGCGACCTCGACACCGCGCAGATGGCGGTGCAGGCCTCGCTGACCGGCCACCTGGTGCTGTCGACGCTGCACACCAACGACGCGCCGTCGGCGATCACCCGTCTGCTCGATCTCGGCCTGCCGCATTACCTGATCGCCTCCACGCTCAACGGCGTGCTCGCCCAGCGCCTGGTGCGCACGCTGTGCCGGCACTGCAAGCAGCCGCAGCCGGTCGATCCCGAAGGCTGGCGCGCGCTGCTCGGGCCCGACAGCGACATGCCGCCGCCGGAGACCGCATGCGGGCCGGTCGGTTGCCTGGAGTGCCGCAACACCGGCTACTTCGGCCGCGTCGGCATCTACGAGTTGATGCCGATCACGCCCGCGCTGCGCGCGAAGATCCAGCCGGACATGGCCCTGGCGGGCTTCAGCCGGACCGCCGTCGGCGAAGGCCTGCGCACGCTGCGCATGGCCGGCGCCGAAAAGGTCGCCCAGGGTGTGACCACGGCGGAAGAAGTGATGACGGTGCTGCCGCCGCGGGAGTAGGTGAATCAGAATGCGTGCTTCGCCGAGCGCGCGGTCGCAAGATGCACTGTGCTTTGGATTTCGCATCGCGTGTTCGCGACGGCGCGATCGGTGCCTCCTCCAAGTCGATATCACCGGTCCCGGACGACTCCTCCTTCCCCCGTTTGCGGGGGAAGGTCGGGATGGGGGCAACGCCCCCCCCCCCGCCCCCCCCCCCCGCCCCCCCCCCCCCCCCCCCCGGCGGGGGGGGGGGGGGGGGGGGGGGGGGCCCCCCCACGTCCCGACCGCATGAAGTTCTGTGCGCAAGGTCAGGGTGAACCCTGCAGCGCCGACCTGCCGTGCGTCTGAAGCTTCGCCCCCTCCCAACCCTCCCCCGCGAAGCAGGGGAGGGCTTCAGCCGACTACGCCCGCTCCCACCGGTCCCGATCCGCTACGCTGCCCCGTCTTCCTGTTCCGGCTGCCTCTCGATGTCGTCCGACCGCCCGTTCCTGATCGTCGAAACCGGCCAGCCCGTGCCTTCGATGCGCCGCTATGGCGGCTTTCCGCACTGGATCCGCGTCGCCGCCGGACTGTCGGAGCGTGACGCGGCGGTGGTCGATGTCGAACACGGCGCCGGGCTGCCGAGCGCCGATGATTTCGCCGGCGTCATCGTCACCGGCTCCGGCGCGATGGTCACCGACCGCGCCGACTGGAGCGAACGCAGCGCCGCCTGGCTGCGCGATGCGGCACACGCCGGTGTACCGGTTTTCGGCATCTGCTACGGCCACCAGCTGATCGCCCACGCCCTCGGCGGCGAAGTCGGCCCCAACCCGCGCGGCCGCGAGATGGGCACGTTCGACATCGAAACGAATGGCGCGGTGGCCGACGACCCGCTGTTCGCCGCTGCCGGCCCGCGATTTCTTGCGCAGACCACACACCTGCAGAGCGTCCTGCGCCTGCCAGAAGGCGCGACCCTGCTCGCCCATTCCGCACTCGAACCGCACCACGCCTTCCGCTGGGGCGAGCGCGTCTGGGGCGTGCAATTCCATCCGGAGTTCAGCGCCACTCACATGCGCGGCTACATCCGCGCGCGCTCGGGGCCGCTGTACCAGGAGGGTCTCGATCCGGTCGCGCTGGTCGCAGGCGTGCGGGCTGCGCCCGAGGCGCGGGCGGTGCTGCAGCGATTCGTCCGCTTTGCAGGCGCGTTGCCGCGCGACTGATTTTTTCGGCGTCATGCCCACGCAGGCGGGGCTTTCAACGGACGTATGTCCGGTAATCCAGGGACGTTGTTTGATTCGGCTCCGCGGTGCGGCCGCTTTGCCGCTGCCGTTGCTGTTGCTGTTGCCCTTGCTGCTGGCCGTGGCAGTTGCTGTTGCTCCGCTCTTGCTTCCGCCTTTGACTTCAATCGAGCCGTAAAGCGAGCCGAGCATCGCAGGGCGGCGGGGTCGAAGAGCAGCCCATGTCTGAGCGCAGCGAGTTTGGGCTGCGTGCCCCGTCGCCCGAGAAGCGCAGGGGACCGCCGCGGCTGTATCGCGGCGGATCGCGTCCGGCGAAGACGGTTTTGCTTACTTTTGCCAAGACAAAAGTAAGCCGCGCGACAGCGCGGAAGCCCTGTCTTTGATCTTCGCTCCTGCGGTTGATTCTCTCTTGTTTCTCGAACGTCGAAGTCACAAAGCGACGAGCGAACAAGCGTAAGCAAGTGCAGGGCTTTCGCCCGCTGCGCGTGCGAGTCCCTTTTGGATGGACCCAAAAGGAACCAAAAGGTCCCTTCGCCGGACGCGAGCCGACGCGATGGAGCCGCGTCGGTGCCCTCCGCTCCTCGCCTGACGCGGCACGCAGCCCAAACTCGCTGCGCTCAGACATGGGCTGCTCTTCGGCCACGCCAGGCTCCGGTGCTCGGCTCGCTCTACGGCTCGATTCAGATCAGAAGCTGGAAGCCGAAGCCGAAGCCGAAGCCGAAGCCGAAGCCGAAGCCGAAGCCGAAGCAGAAGCAGAAGCCGAAGCAGAAGCAGAAGCCGAAGCCGAAGCCGAAGCCGAAGCAGAAGCAGAAGCAGAAGCAGAAGCCGAAGCGAAGGACAAGGCCAATGCAAAAGGCGGAGGCGACAGCAAGAGCCGAATCAAAATGGATTCCCGCTTTCGCGGGAATGACGGCTGGTAGCGCGGCGATTGCTTCAACCTCGGCGCCGAGCGACCGGACGAGCCGGACGCTGGCACCGAACATCCGGAATAACTAGCGCAACAGCAGACTTCCCACAACGCCATCGCGGCTGAACACACAGCGCATCCCAGCGGCGTCTCCGATGCATGCGATACGATGACGCCCTTCGTGGCGCGTCCACGCGACAGACACCTGGAATACGGCGGAAATGACGACTCGGACGGTAGGGGCCGGCCACGGCTGGAAGTGGATCGTGCAGGGCGTCAACGTCGGTCGCGCGAATCCGCGGGCGGTGTACGGCGCGACGGCGATCGTGGCGCTGCTCGCGCTGGTGCCCAACGTGCTGCAGGCCATCGCGCAGGTCGCGTTCGGGCTCGATGCCAATACCCAGGTCATGCTCCTCGGCGCGACGTCGCTGGTGTCGATCATCGTCTATCCGCTGCTGATCGCCGGCGTGCTGCACGTCATCGATGCGGTCGAGCACGGGCGCCCTGCGCGGCCGACCGACATGTTCGCGGTCTTCACCGGTGGCAATGCCGGGCGCCTGATCGGTTTCGGCGTGCTGATGGGCGCGCTCTACATCGCCACGTTCTACGCGCTGGTCAGTGCGTTCGGCGACGGCGTGGTGGACTGGTACATGCAGGTACTGACCATCAGCCAGGAGATGAGCGCGCAGACGGGGCCGGCCACGCCGCCGGACCTGCCGCTGCCGCCGGCCGGCATCGGCCCATTGATGGCGCTGGCGATCTTCTTCGGCGTCTATTACGCGACCGTCTATGCGATCGGCCTCGGCCAGGTCGCGCTCGGTGGCCGTCCGGTCATGCAGGCGTTCACCGACGGCCTCGGCGGCGCGCTGCGCAACGTATTGCCGGTGGTCGTGGCCGCCGCGATCGCGATGGCCGGTGGCTTCGCGCTGATGCTGGCGTTCGCCATGGTCGTGACCATCATCAGCGTCGTCGCCAGCCTCGTGCATCCGGGCCTCGCCGCGTTGCTCGTGCTGCCGCTGTATCTGATCCTGCTGCTGATTCTGTACATCGTGATGTTCGGTGCGATGTATGCGATGTGGCGCGATGTCTGCGGCCCGCAGGACGATGCGTCGACCGGTGGCCCGACGCCGGGCGCCGGCAGCCCCGACAGCAGCCGCATCGAACTCTGACGCCACGTTTGCGCATGTCCGGCGTGTGCCGGGACGGATGAAACGCGTTAAAGCCCGAGCGTCGCGTCCAGCGCGGCGGCGACGCTCTGGTCGATCTGGCGCATCAGCAGCGCCAGCATCAGGAAGAACACCGGCGGCTGCAGCACCAGCCACACGCGTGCCGGCATCGGCATCGGCGCATCCGTGAGTCGCACCACGTGGGTGCCGGCGATGCGGTCGTGCAGGGCCTGGTAGCGCGGCGCGCGTGCAGCCATCAGATGGCCGATGTTGAGGCTCACCCACGACAGCAGGCCGGCCGCCGTGCGCAGGCCGGCGCGCACGTAGCCGGGCGGCAGTCCGTCGTCGTCGACCACCTGCAGACCGAGCAGGCGCTTGCCCGGCGTGGCCTGCCAGCGCGAGCCCTCGAAGGCGGTGAACCACACCAGCGCGAGCAGCGCGAACACCGCCATCATCGGCAGGGTCAGCGCGGTGATCGCAAGTGTCAGTGCGGTGATCGCGACCTGCAACGCGGGGTCGGCCATCCAGGCCTGCAGCAGGGCGGCCGGCGACGCGGCGAGGTCGAGTGTCTGCTGCATCAGCGCGGCCATCGCCTGCGCCAGCGCATCGATCGCGCGTGCACAGGCCTCGAGGGCTTCGCACAGGCGCCAGTGCATCAGCGCGACGACCAGCATCCCGATCGCCGCCGCATCCAGCGACCACGCCGCATACCGGCGCAACAGCGGCGTGGGAGCGGCGACCGGCGGGCTCATGCCTCGTCGCGCACCGCGCCGGGCTTGGGGGCGAGCAGGCGCGCGGCGATGATGCCGGCCTCGTAGAGCAGGCACATCGGGATCGCCAGCATCAGCTGCGAGACGACATCGGGCGGGGTGATGATCGCCGCCAGCACGAACACGCCGACGACCGCATACCCGCGCGCCTCGCGCAGCTGGTCGGTGGTCACCCAGCCCAGCAGCACCAGGATCACCAGCGCGACCGGCAGCTCGAAGCTCAGGCCGAACGCGAGGAAGATCACCAGCACGAAATTCAGGTAGGCGTTGATGTCGGTCATCATCGCCACGCCGTCGGGCGTCACCAGTGTCAGGAACTTGAACACCGACGGCAGCACGAGGAAGAACGCGAACGCGCAGCCGATGTAGAACAGCGCGACGGCCGAGGCCAGCAGCGGCATCGCCAGCCGCTTCTCGCGCTTGTACAGGCCCGGCGCGACGAAGGCCCAGGCCTGGTAGAGCAGCCACGGCATGGTCACGACCAGCGCGGTGAAGAAGGCGAGCTTCAGCGGCGCGAAGAACGGCGACGCGACTTCGATCGCGATCAGGTGCGCGCCTTCGGGCAGCTTGTCGAGCAGCGGCTGGGCGAGCAGGCCGTAGAGCTTGTTGGCGAACGGCAGCAGGCACAGCAGCACGATGCCGGTGCCGGCCAGGCCGCGCATCAGGCGCATGCGCAGTTCGATGAGATGGTCGATCAGGCTGCCTTCGCCGCCGTCTTCGTCAGCGTGCAGCGCCACGATCGGTCTCCTCGTCGGCGTCGGTGCTCGCCGGAACCGGCGGGCGGGTGGGATCGCCGGCGATCGCTTCGGGCGGCAGCGGCGGTTCCGCGGGCGCGGGCGGTCCGGGCAGGGCGTCGAGACTGCGATGCGTCGCGGGCGGTTCGCCGGACATGCGGCGCGCCTGGGCGACGAGATCGCCTGCTTCCTGGCGCACTTCGTCGAGACCCGCGCGCGCGCGCTGTCCGGCATCGCGCAGCTGGGTGCCGACGTCCTCGATCGAACGCTGGGCATCGCGCACGCTGCGCTTGAGATCCTCGGCGGCGAGTTCGCGTTCGAGTTCGGATTTCACCGAATACCACTGCGCCCGCGCACGGCGGATCCAGAGCCCCGCGAAACGCGCCGCCTTGGGCAGCCGCTCGGGACCGAGGACGATCAGCGCGACCAGCGCGATGATCATCAGTTCGCCGGTACCGATTCCGAACATCGACCGCTGCCCGCGTCAGCGCGGCGGCGTGTCGTCGTGGCGCGTCCTGTCGGCCTCGCGGGCCGCGGCGTCCTGCTGCGAACGGTCGTCGAGACGCTCGGGCGTCTCGTCGTCGTGCATGCCTTTCTTGAAGCCCTTCACCGCTTCGCCGAGATCACGCCCGGCGCCGCGCAGTCGCTTGGTGCCGAAGACCAGCAGGACGACGACGAGGACGATGATCCAATGCCAGATGCTGAAACTGCCCATGGCGGGATTCCGGGAGCTGCGGGTGGTCTCGCAGGATAACGCACCGCACCCGCACGCAGCGTGCGGGTGCGCACTGCACTCAGTATTCGGGCAGCGGTTCGACGGTCGCCGGCGGGTCGTCGACGTTCTGGAAGCCCTGCGTCGACGGCTGGCCCTGCTGCGGCTGCACCGGCGCGGTGGTGGTGTCCGGCACGTCCTGGATCGCCGGTGTGTACGCGGGCTGCTGCGCGCTGCGCGCGACCGGCACCGCGGTGCCGCCACGCGAGACGCGCGCGGTGGCGCTGGCTTCTTCCAGACGGTCGCGGAAATCCACGACCGCACTCGACGGCGCCTGGCCCGGACGGTTCTCGAGGATCGCGCGCGGCGTGGTGGTGCGACCGTAGACGGCGATGTTCGCATCGTCGTCGATCGAGAGCACCGCGCCATCGAGCGCGACGCCGGCGAACAGGCCGCGCGCGCGCGACCACGACCAGATCTCGGCCTTGAGCTGGCCGTCGGTCAGCGCGGCGGCGTTGCGGCCCACCGGGCCCGCGGCCACGCCGGCATCGGCGCCGAGGGTGAACTTGCCGTTGACGATCGATTCCAGGCTGCGCTCGTTGCGGAACACCAGCACCACGTCCGAGGACTGCACGCCGGCCTGGAACCCGATGCTGCCGCCGGTGATCTTGACGAAGGCCGGGCTCGACCAGGTGCCTTCCGGCGTCTTCACCGACATCAGGCCGTGGCCGCGGCGGCCGCCGATGATCAGGCCCGCCTTGATGGTGTCGGGAATGACGACGATCGCACGCGCCTCGTCGAGCAGCTTGTCGGGGATGCCCGATTCGGGAATCGCCTGGATCTCGTTGAGCACGCGCACTGCGTTCTGCGCCCGGGCGTCTTCGGTCGGGCCGGCGACGGCGGGACCTGCGACGAACGCGGTGGCGAGGGCGGCAACCAGCACGGTGTGGCGGAACGGACGGGTCATGGTGGCTCCGGGGCAAGGGCGCGAATCGGACGCGCGCTGGGAGTGCGCACGCAGAACGGATTCAGGCTAGTGACGGGGCAATGAATCGCACATGAGTTTTTCCGCGGCCCCCGGACGCTGCCATTGCGCCGGTGCGCCTGCCATTCTATGGGGATGTCCGAATCCCCCTCCCCGCACGCCGCGCGCGATGCCGTCGTGCTCGTCAATCTCGGCACGCCCGATGCGCCCACGCCGAAAGCGGTGCGCCGCTATCTCGCCGAGTTCCTGCACGACCATCGCGTGGTCGCGCTGACCCGCTGGCTGTGGTGCCCGATCCTGCACTTCGTGATCCTGCCGTTCCGCTCGCCGCGCGTGGCGAGACTCTATGCCGGCGTGTGGATGGAGGACGGCTCGCCGCTCGCCGTCCACACCGCGCGCCTCACGAACGCGGTGCAGACGGAAATGCCCGATGCCGAGGTGGTCTATGCCATGCGCTACGGCAATCCTTCGCTGCGCGGCGCGCTGACGCGCCTGCGCGATGCGGGCCACGTGCGGGTGCAGGTGCTGCCGCTGTATCCGCAGTACTCGACGACGACGACGGCATCGGTCGGCGATGTCGTCGAAGAGGTCTTCGGCGCCACCGGCATCGCGCGGATGCGCGACGACTACCACCTCGACCCGGACTGGGTCGAGGCCGTGGCCGGCTCGATCCGCGCGCACTGGGACACGCATGGTCGCGGCGAGCGCCTGCTGTTCTCCTTCCACGGCATCCCGCAGCGCCTGGCCGATGCCGGCGATCCGTATCCGATGCAATGCCGCGCGAGCGTCGATGCGATCGTGCAGGCGCTGGGTCTCGCGCCGGACGAAGCGATGCTGACCTTCCAGTCGCGATTCGGCCGCGAGCCGTGGCTGCAGCCCTACACCGACGAAACGCTCAAGGCATTGGGCGGCGCGGGGATCCGCACGATCGATGTCGTGTGTCCGGGCTTCGCGGTCGACTGTCTGGAAACGCTGGAGGAGATCGCGCTGCAGAACGCGGAGATCTTCCATGCGCACGGCGGCCAGGATCTGCGCTACATCCCCTGCCTCAACGACGCCCCGGCGCATGCGCGCGCGCTGGCCGCGCTGACGCGGCGCGATCTGGACGCACGCGCGTGAACGGTGTCGCACCCGCGCAGCCGTTCGCGGTCGAGATCGGCATCGGGACCGTGCGCGGCCTGCGTTTCGGCACCGTGGGCGCGCGTCGCGTGCTCGCGCTGCATGGCTGGCTCGACAACGCCGCGAGCTTCGTGCCCCTGGCCGCGTACTTCGAGGGTCTGGATGTGGTCGCGCCGGACCTGCCCGGCCACGGCCGCAGCGCGCACATGCCGGTGGGCACGGACTACACCTTCGTCGGCGCCGTGCACCAGGTGCTCGACATCGCCGACGCGCTGGGCTGGGACCGCTTCGCGCTGCTCGGGCATTCGATGGGCGCGGGCATCGCCAGTCTCGTCGCCGCCGCGGTGCCCGAACGCATCGAACGCCTGGTCGCGATCGAAGCGCTGGGCGCGCTTCCCGAAACCGAATCCGAAACCGTGCCGCGCCTGCGCGAAGCGGTGACCGCCTCGCGCAGCCTCGGCACGCGTCCGCTGCGCGTGTTCCCCGATCTCGACGCCCCGATCCGCGCACGCATGCGCGTCAACGCGCTGAGCGAGCCGGTCGCGCGGTTGCTGGTCGAACGCGGCGTGCAGCCGGTCGAGGGCGGCCATGTCTGGTGCAGCGATCCGCGCCTGACGATTCCCACCGCCGTGCGCATGACGCCCGGCCAGGTCGACGCCCTGATCGCCGGCATCGAATGTCCCACGCGCGTGATCTACGCCGATCCGCCGCAGGTCTATCTGCCCGAGCCCGACCGTTCCCGCCGCGCGCGCCTGTTGCCCGACGGCGACCTCACCGTTATCGCCGGCGGCCATCACCTGCACATGGAACAGCCTGCGGAAGTCGCGGCCGCGATCGGGGATTTCCTGCTGCGTTGAGTGCCTGCTGCATCGATGACGGCGGCTCGGACTGCGCATCACCTCAAAGCCGCGCCCCGTCCTGCAACTGCAGGCTGACGATCACCCCCGAATCTTCCGACGGCTGCGCCGGCTGGTTCCGGTCGAACACGAACAGGGCACTGCGGCCATTCTTCTCGAACGCGAGCACCGCGCTGTCGCCGCCGTGATGCGTGACCAGCCGGCGCTGCCATCCGTCGCGTTCCATCGCCGGGCGGGTTTCCTGCGACAGCGCCACGACATCGCCTTCGGCGAGCAGGCCGATGACCTGCGTGCCCGGCATCTCGGTCAGCGTGTCGATCGCATGGCGCGCGGGCAGGTGGATGTCATCCGGGAAATCCACGGGCAACGCCAGCGATGTCGCCCGCGGCCGGACCGGTGTCGCCGCGACGCGGTCGCCCCGCGCATCGAATCGGATCGTCGTGCCCAGCGCCTCGCCGGGCTGGCGGCAGCCGGGCAGCAGGGCGACAAGCAGCAGCGCCAGACATATGCGGACCATCGGGTTCTCCCGCGGCACCGGCCGCTCATCCCGGGTCAACGCGGGCGCGGCATCGGAGCGGCCATCGATGCATCGCGCTGCCGCGCCCCGCTCAGGCCAGCAGCGCGTGCAGGTCTGCCTTGAGCCGGCGGCCGTCCTTGCGGAAGTAGTCGCGGGCATCGCGCCAGGCCGGGCAGCGCGCTTCGACCTCGCTCCAGAACCGCCGCGAATGATCGGCATGGATCAGATGGCAGAGCTCGTGCACCAGCACGTACTCGAACGCCGAGGGCGCGCCCAGCACCAGCGACAGGTCCAGGTTGAGCGTGCCGTCGGGCGCCAGCGAGCCCCATTGCGAGGACAACACCTTGAGCTGGATGCGCCGTGGCGGCCGCGGCAGGCCGGGCAGGTAGGCCGGCAGCCAGCGGCCGATGTCGGCGCGCGCCTGCGCTTCGTAGAACTCGCGCAGCGCGCGCTGCAGCGCGGCGGGACCGGCGTGCTCGGGCGAGACGAAGGTCAGCGCGCCGTCGGCGTCCATGCGCACATGACTGAAGCGCCCGCTGTCCCAGCGCAGCGGATGCAGCGTGCCGCGCAACGGCAGGTGCGTGGTGACGCCACGCTGCAAGGGCAGCGCTTCGCCGTGCGCCGCGATCTGCGCGGCCAGCCATGCGCGGTGCTGCTGCAGGAAGGCATCGCCGGAGACAAGGCTCGCGCGCAACGGCAGGGTCAGCCGCGCGCCGCGCTCGCTGACGCTCAGGCGGATGCGCCGCGCGCGCGGATCGCGCACGCGCAGCACCTCGATCTCGCGCCCGTCCTCGAGCGTCAGACGGAGCGAGTCGCGCAGGATCGAAGCGGGCTTCGCGGAACGCGACAACAGGCGCGACAGGGAGGGCATGCGCGGATTGTAAGGCCCGCTGGTGCAGCCGCGCCCGTGGGGGGGGGGGGGGGGGGGGGGGGGGGGGGGGGGGGGGTGGGTCGGTTAATGGAAGAAGCACACAGACACACCCCCCCCCCAAAA
>NZ_JAIWPU010000061.1 GCF_021191705.1 Proluteimonas flavola | reverse complement strand
CAGACGGAGCGAGTCGCGCAGGATCGAAGCGGGCTTCGCGGAACGCGACAACAGGCGCGACAGGGAGGGCATGCGCGGATTGTAAGGCCCGCTGGTGCAGCCGCGCTCCCACAGCGCCGGCCTTACTCCGCCTTCGACAGCTTCAGCGCGCCCTCGAGCACCGTGAACAGGCGCTTGAACTCGCCGCGCATCAACGCGAAGCGGGCATCGAGCTCGGCGCGCATGTCGTCGTTCTCGGTGTGTTCGAGCGAATCCAGCGCGCCGTCGAGCAGCTTGAACTTGCGCACGATCAGATCCTCGCCGAGCACGAACGAGACGTGGTCGTCGAGGTTGAGCGCGAGCCTGGTGACCTGCTTGCCGGCATCGAGATGGCGGGTGATCTCCTCGCACTGCAGGTCCTGGCGCTGGCAGCGCACGATCGCGCCCTGGTCGGACGGATCCTTGAGCTCGCATTCCTCGCCCAGCGTCAGGCCGTCGGGCAGCGGCTCGCCGGCGATCCAGCCGGTCATCACGCCACGCGGCGAGACTTCGGCATTGAGCGGCAGCGCGGGAAAGCTGCCCAGCGCGGTGCGGATCTGCGACACCAGGTTCTCCGCACTCTTGCGGCTGGAGGAATTCACCGCGACCACGCCGTGTTCGAGGTCGATCAGTGCGTCACTACGCACCGGCTTCACGAACGCGCGCGGCATCAGTTCCTGCAGCAGGTCGTCCTTCATCTGTTTGCGCATCTTGCCGCCGGGCTTGCGGCCCTGCTTCTCCTCGAACTCCTCGATGCGCCGCGACAGCAGTTCATTGACCACCGGGCCAGGCAGGATCTTCTCTTCGCCGCCGACGGTCACCCAGATGGTGTCCTCAATGCGGTGCGCCATCACTTCGGCGTCGCGGCTGATCGGCGAGACGAAACCGTGCGATGACATCTCCAGCGGACCGACCGGCTTGAGCGGGAATTCCGCCAGGCGCGCGTCGAGCTCGGACAGGTCGAGATGGGTGGGGAAGCGGAACAGGGTCAGATTGCGAAAGAACATGGGGCTGATGAGTCCATTGGAAGTGGGAGAGGACGCCGCACCGGCGCGGTGGGCGTCGGAAACGGAGCGGCACGTGCCTGACCTGGGCCTGGGCAGGCGTGGACGGACGGCGCCGCGTCGATGCGGGACAGGCTGCGGTGTTCATGCCTCCCGCATCGCGGTGTCTTGCGCATCGGACAGCCCGTCATCGACGGCGGCAGGAGACGCGCCCGTACCGAGCGCGGCGAAATCGAACAGTGCCGGGTCGCTGAGTTGCGACGGGCGGACGTTGCCCAGCGACCGTGCGATCGTCTCGATGCGGCCGGGCGTCTCGCGCTCCCAGGCATCCAGCATCTTCTGGACCTGTTTGCGCTGCAGGTTCTCCTGCGAGCCGCACAGGGTGCAGGGAATGATCGGGAACGCCCTGGCCTGCGCATACGCGGCGATGTCGGCCTCGGCCGCGTAGGCCAGCGGACGGATCACGACATGCTGGCCGTCATCGCTGCGCAGTTTCGGCGGCATGCCGCCGAGCTTTGCGTGGAAGAACATGTTGAGGAAGAACGTCGCGACCAGATCGTCGCGATGGTGGCCGAGCGCGATCTTGGTGAAGCCATGCTGCTGCGCGTGGTGGTACAGCGCGCCGCGGCGCAGGCGCGAGCACAGCGAGCACATTGTCTTGCCTTCCGGGATCACCCGGCTGACGACCGAATAGGTGTCCTGCTCGATGATGTGGAAATCGACGCCGCGCGATTTCAGATAGTCAGGCAGCACATGCGCGGGAAATCCGGGCTGCTTCTGGTCCAGGTTGACGGCGGTGATCGAGAACGCCACCGGCGCCTTCGGCTGCAGCTGCAGCAGGATGTCGAGCAGGGTGTAGCTGTCCTTGCCGCCCGACAGGCAGACCATCACCTTGTCGCCGTCCTCGATCATGCCGAAGTCGGCAATCGCACGACCTACTTGATGGCGCAGGCGCTTGCCCAGCGCGTGCACCGCGCCACGGCGCGGGTCGCGCGCACGCGGCAGCGGTTCGTGCAGGGGCAGGACGGTGCTCATTGCGCCAGTTTACCGGGCGCTCCCTCCAGTCGTGCGGCAACGCCTCCGCGACCGCACGCCAACATGCGCCGTGCGAGGCTGCGAAGCCATTCCTGTTGAACGGAGAGCGCCATGTCGCGCATCGTCATCATCGGCGGCCACGGGCGCGTCGCCCTGCAGCTGGCCCAGCGCCTCACCGGGAACGGACACGCCGTGACCGCGCTGTTCCGCAACGCGGCCCATCGCGACGCCGTCGCCGGAACGGGCGCCACGCCGGTCGTCTTCGATATCGAACACGCGCAGACCGATGCCATCGCCGCGCAGCTGGCCGGGCACGACGCCGTGGTCTGGTCGGCCGGTGCAGGCGGTGGCGATCCCGCGCGCACCTATGCGGTCGACCGCGATGCGGCGATCCGCTCGATCGATGCGGCGGCCATTGCCGGCGTGCGGCGCTACGTGATGGTGTCCTACCTGGGCGCCGGCTTCGATCACGGCATCGCGCCGGACGACGGCTTCTTCGCCTACGCGCAGGCCAAGGCCGCGGCCGACGCGCATCTGCGCGACAGCGCGCTGGACTGGACCATCCTCGGCCCGGGCCTGCTGACCGACGACGCCGGCAGTGGACGCGTCGCCGATGGCGGGAATGCCGATACGGGCACGCCGGTGTCCCGTGGGAATGTCGCGGCCGTCGCCGCCGCGGTGCTGGACGCGCCGGGCACCGTGGGCCGTACGCTGGATTTCGTCGATGGCGATGTGCCGATCGAGACCTTCGTCGGCGACGACTGATCGCGGGCGCGTGGGGACGGATGGATGGATGGCCGTCCGTTCGCCTGCGCCGCCGACGACAGCGCCGACCGGTTCCCCGCGTGAATGCGACGGTGCGGCGCGCGGTCGTAGACTGCACGCCGATCGCGCGACGGCCTGCTGCAACCCGCGCGTTCGCAACCCTCTACCAGGAGCGCAATGACGTGAAGTACTGAGCCGACATCGAGTCCGACGACCCATCCGGGTCGTCGTCCCCATGTTCGCGAGGTGCTTCCATGTCCGTGCCCGTTCCTCCGGCGCCGTCCGCGTCGCTGTCAGTGTCCTCTTCCGTCGTGCCCGCGCTGCGCGCCCGTGGCCTGTCCGCCTCGCGCGACGACGGCAGCGTGCTCTACGACGATCTCTCGCTGGTGCTGCACGACGGCCCCAGCGCGCTGGTCGGCGCCAATGGCGTCGGCAAGTCCACGCTGCTCCGGCAACTGGCCGATGGCGCGCGTGCCGGCACGGTCGAGGTCGCCGGCGGTCTGCATCTGCTGACGCAACATCCGGGGCCATTGCCGTCGCGCGTCGTCGATCTGCTGGGTCTGGGGGCGCGTTTCGATGCGCTGCACCGGCTGCTGGAAGGCCATGGCGACGCGGCCGATGTCGCCTGCGTCGACGACGACTGGGCACTCGAAGCGCGACTGCATGCTGCCTTCGAAGCGCTGGGCTTCACGGATCTGTTGCCGACATCCGATCCGGCGCAGCTGTCGGGCGGGCAGTGCCAGCAGTTGCGCCTGCTCGCGGCCGCGTGGCGCGATGTGCGCGTGCTGCTGCTCGACGAGCCCAGCACCTTCCTCGACGGCGACGCGTCCGCGTACTGGTGCCAGCAGTTCCTGCAACGTGACGGCGCGGTACTGGTCGTGACCCACGATCCCGTGTGGCTGCGTGCAATGCCGCGCCTGGTCGAACTGCGCGCGGACGGACTGCACTGGATCGAGGGCGGGTTGGATGTCTGGCGCACCGCGCGCGATGACACCCGCCGCCAGGCCGAAGGCGCGCTCGCGCAGGCGCGCACCGATCGGGCACGCGCACAACGCGCGGTGGGACGCGAACGTCAGCGGCTCGATCAGCGTCAGGCGCGCGGGCAGCGGATGCGCGAGACAAGCAACCAGTCGCCACTGCTGCTGGACCACGCCAAGGGCAATGCCGAACGCCATGCCGGACGTGCGCGCGGCGCACTGGCACAGCGCCTCGCCGACGGCGACACCGCGGTGCGTGACGCGTTCGCCGCGACCGATGCCACGCCTGCGCCCGAGTTCGTCGATGCCGAAGTTGCCTTGCCCGCCTCTCGACGGGTGCTGCGTTTCGATGGCGCGCATCCCGTCAGCGAAGCGCCCTTCGACGCGCTTACTTGGGACGCGTTCGGCCCGGTGCGCATCGGACTGGAAGGCCGCAACGGCAGCGGCAAGACCACGCTGTTGCGCGCGCTGCGCGGCGAGGCGCCGCTCGCCAGCGGCACCGTCGAATCCTGCGTGCCGCTGCAGTCGCTCGACCAGATGCTCGCGACCCTGCCCGATGCGATGCCGGCGCTCGACTGGCTGGCCGCACGCATGCAGGCCGAGGCGATGGACGTGCCCGCGACGCGGCTCGCACTGCTCGGCCTGTCCGGCGCACGGGCCCGCCAACCGCTGGGACTGCTGTCGGGCGGCGAACGCATGCGTGTCGCCATCGCTGCCGCCGCGTGGGCGCAGCCGGCCGCGCCGCTGTTGCTGCTCGACGAACCTGCCAGCCATCTCGATCTCGACAGCGTCGACGCCCTGGTCACGCTGCTGCGAGGCTGGCCCGGCGCATTGCTCGTCGTCAGCCATGATCCCGCTGTACTCGATGCATTGGCGCTGACGCACCGCCTGCATCTCGACACCGACCGCCTCCTGCTCGACACACTCGATGTCGGAGCCGACATCGCATAGAACGCAGCGAAACCCGTCAAGCTGCCGCCACATGGATGCAGTGGGCGCATGTGGGAGCGGCCTCGGCCGCGATCGTCTTGCCCGCCGGCGCGAGCCATTCCACAGACACGGCATCCCGAAACGCGAACAGGCGCCTTCCGGCGCCTGTCCTTCACGCTGTCATCGAGTCCGCGTCACTGGATTCAGGGCACCCAGACCAGATTGCGCGTATTCGGATCGGTGGTGATCTCGCGCACCCGGCCGCTGCCGTCGAACTGCACCTGGAACTCGGCGAAGCTGCTCATCCAGTAGCGCCACAACTCCGCGTCCAGGTCCGGGTTCTCGCTGCTGATCGGATAGCCCAGCGACATCAGCACCTGCTCCCGGGTCATGCCGGGCGTGATCTTCGCGCGCTTGATCGCGTCCTGGATCTTGGTCGGATAGCCGGCGATCTTCACCGCCGGATCCTCGGTCACCACATAGCGCTTCGCGAAGTCGGGCAGGGCGATGTCGCGGCTGTAGTCGTTGCCGATCGACTGGCGCGCGCCGTCGATGCGCACGTTGACGCGGTGGCGGCCGTAGCCGGTCACGCTGGTCGGCGTGCCCACCGGGATGATGCGTTTGCCGTTCTCGGCGTAGTTGCTGTCGCTGATCCAACTGCCGTCGCTGCGCAGGTTGCAGCACAGGTAGCCGTCGTACTTCTCCTGTGCGGAGATCTGGGCGGTGGCCGCAAACGCGGCGAGGGCGAGCAGGGGCGCAGCGAGACGCGCGGATGCGCGGCGGTTCGATCGGAGGGGCATCCTGGTTCCTTGGGCGAAGCGGCCGGGGCTGCCGCAGGTGGGCACCACGCGGCACGCGCCGGCGTCGCGCCGGCCCCCTGCACGGCGCAGCGCATTGTTGCAGTGTCGTCGCACGCCGCCAAGACTCCGAACCGGCGCTGCGTTGCGATAAGCTGGCCCCATGTCGAACGACACCTCCGACATCGACCAGTCCCGGATTGCGTTGCTGATGCGGCTGCGCGCCGAGCATCGCGATCTCGACCACGCCATCATCGAATTGCAGTCCTCGCCGGCCCCGGAGGCCCTGGCGATGCAGCGCATGAAGAAGCGCAAGCTGCGGCTCAAGGACTGCATCGCGCGTCTGGAATCGGACATGATTCCAGACGAACCCGCCTGAGGCGGAACATCGGCGTCCTTTGGAGGCGCGGGTGTGGCATTTACTGTGTTGATTCGCGCGAGCGGACGAGCCGTTGCCAGCGCACGACAGGCGTCGGCCTGACTGGGTGACTACGCAACACTCCAGCGGCGGCAGGCGGTTTGGGCTGCACGCATCGAAGCGGTTTCTGAAGCAGATTCTTCAGCGGCGACGAAATGAAGCAGCCGGGTTGCAGTGAGGAAGAACGCCGGTGCGGACCTTCGTAGTCGGACGGATCGACACTTACGGAAGTGTTAGGGGTGCTCTGAGCAAGTCCGCTCTTGCTCGTCATTCCCGCGACAGCGGGAATCCAGTGCCTTTGCTTTCAACAGCTTGAAGGCGCTGGATTCCCGCCGTCGCGGGAATGACGGACTTGTTCAGAGGATCCTTAGAGGGTGTTTACATAATTAAGTCGTCAACCTTCGGAGCAGCAGCCGCGCCTCGGTCAGCCACACCCACGCCTCGGAGACCTGGGTCAGGCGGTCGTGATACATGATCAGGCGACGGGCACGCTCGTTCCAGGCATGCGTGCGCTCGACCACCCAACGCTTGGCCAGCACGACAAACCCCTTTGCATCGGCTTGCACCGTGAACAGGTCCGGTTGTCTGTCATCGATCCAGCGCCCGACGTTGCGGTTGGCCGGGTGACGGACCACTTGCGCCCGGATGCCGTGGCATTGCGAGATCGTCTGTGCGCATTGTCCGGCATAGGCGGTATCCACGAACAAGGTTTGGATCGTTGGATACTTGGTCATCGCGCTGGCCACGACCGGATGGGCGCCATCACGATCCTGCACGCTGGCAGCGGTCACGCTCACGGCCAGCAGCAGGCCGAGCGCATCCACGATCAGGTGACGCTTGCGGCCCTTGACCTTCTTGCCGGCATCGAAGCCGCTGGTGCCGCCCTGCGGTGAGCTGCGGGTGGATTGCGAATCGAGCACGGCCGCGGTCGGCTCATCGTTGCGCGCCACACGCTCGCGCCATTGCCCGCGCAGGCGGTCATGCATCTGCTCGAACTTGCCCTGCTCACCCCAGCGCCGGAAGGTGCGATAGACGTTCTGCCAGCGGGGGAAATGCGCCGGCAGCATCCGCCAGGCACATCCGGTCCGCACCACATAGCAACAAGCATCCACCAGGAGTCGGCGACTGATCCTCGGCGGCAGTCCACGGCCACCAGGATTTTCAAACAGGTCACACACCCGCGCCCATTCGGCATCGGTCAGACAACTGGGATAGGTTTGCTCCGGCGCGTGGCGCCGATGCGCATCGGTATACCCGTAGCGGGGTGGGCCGGGTTCGGCCCGTTCGACCACAACGGCCTCATCGCTGGGCACGCGCCGGATGCCGAGCCTGCCCAAGGTCTTGACGATCGTCTGCTCGTGTACGTCGATGCCGGTGCGTCGTTTGAACTCCTGACGAATCTCATCGAGCGTTGCGGTCCGATCCGATTCGACGATGGCGACCAGATGCTCCGAATCCTCAGCCTGGATCTTCGGCGGACGCCCCGTTCTGGCCATGCGACTTGCTCCTTGATCGACGTAGGTGCAAGTCTACTTTATTTTGTAAACACCCTCTTAGGCCGCATTTTGCTCATCATTGAGCTTAAGTGCTTGCCTAAGAGTGGCTGAATCCAACGCAGGAAGCTTCGCCTCGATCGAATCCAAAAGTTTTGCGTTGACTTGAGAGAGCATTGGCCTTAGCTCACGGTTGACGCGATGTGCATGACCTGTCCAATCGGTCTTCTTGGACTTCAGCGAGTCAATAATTCGTTCGTGATGTTCGATCTTCTCTGAGAGGAGTCGTGCGACATGAATAAGAGAATTGATCTGACTGTTGGCGCGGATCTCGTCGCGCTGCAGCTTTAATTGCCAGAGTGTAATGGCGAGAGCAACGAGAGCAACTAGTAGTTCCATGAATCTCTCCCTGGCATTATATGGATGTCCGAAATCTTTCCATGCGGCCTAACGCTGGAGTTAAGCCGCCCCGCACGATGCGGGTTGGCGAAGTACGAATGTAGCAGCCCGGGCAAGTGTAAGAGAAGCGACGATGCGGGGTCGGCTTGAACTGTCCTGATTAGCACGATCTTTCAGCGCAGTCGCAGGCCGAGCATGCGCACACCGCGATCGAAGGCAGCGGCCGGGCCGGCTGCGAAGTGCAGAACGCCCGCTGGGTCAACGTGGTGCTGTCCAACTTCAAGCGCTCGCTCGATGGGACCTACCACGCCTTCAAGTTCGCCAAGTACGCGCATCGCTACGGAAATGCAGTCTGGCAACGCTTCGATCATCAATCACTCTGGCGAGTGGCAATGCAACAACAGCGTCAAGCAGGACGACAGCAAATGCCTCAACGCTCAGGCAAGGTACTCATGCACTCGGAGTTGACGGGAAGCTCCTTACGGAATTGTTAGGCCGCTGGCACACGACCGTTGGCCCTGACTTGATAGCTGAGTTGACGATCAACGGAACCCGCAGCCTACACGGCCCCTGCAGCTACGAGCTTGCGGAGGCGATGTGAAAAGAACACATCCGGCACGGTTAGGTATCTGGGTAACAAGGCAGCATGCGCCCTCGTAACCACGCCCTTTGCATCAATCCAGGATGGCGTCACCTCGCTGAGTAGGGCCGCATCAATGGTTTGAACATCACCATTGCTTAGCGATACGACATGCTCAAGGTCAGACTCTCTTGGCTGTTCTGGTGAATTCACGGCCATGCTTTTCCTGCGGCTTAACGCTTGAGTTAAGCCGCGCCGGCCGCGACCTGTCGAGTGGAGTATCGCCTGAGTAGCGGCAGCGCCCAACGGCACCGAGGACGGTGTCGGCTTGAACGAACTGTTAGGCGCCGCGATGCCGAGCGGAGCCATTGGCTTCTGCGCCGCCAAAAAGTTGCTTCGCCAACTCCAACCCCCGCTCCATACCTTCCTCGGTCAGCTGCACAGACTTCTGTTTGCCGACGGGGTTAAAGATGTAGCCTGCGTCGTGAAGACGGTTCATGACTTCGAAGTCATAGCCCTTCCATGAGCTGTTTGTGTTGAAGAGGTGAGCTGCAAGAAGCGCCAAGACCGCCTCATCAACGCGGGATTGATCGTAAGCCATCTGCGAACACTAAACCTGCCTTTCGGGACGCGCAACTGCCACGGCCTAACGCCTGAGTTAAGCCGCCCCGCAGCGGGGTGGCGACTGCGTGCTAGCGTAGCGTAAAGCACGCTGGCGCTGCCACGCTGCGGGGTCGGCTTGAACGAATTGTTAGGCCCGTGCTCGCGAGTTGACCGCCAGCCGGTAGAGCGCTAGATTGACCCAAGGTACTCAACATACCTTCCGCTAGCAGTGCCCGCGACTGAAACGCGGTTTTTTGCGCCCATAGTTTCTAGGGCCGAGTAGCGTCCGGTCATACAAGACCCGGCTTGCCGGGGAAAGCTGGGGGCCGTCTAGCGGCGGTGTTGAAGTACTCGGTCGCCCTCTCAACAGGGGCATAACTCAACAATCCGCTAGGAGGCCACTATGGCCGTAAAGAAAAAGACTGTGCAGCCGGAACCGCGCTTCTTAACCGTTGGCTATCAGTTCTACGAAAGCCAGCACAGAGACATAGAGCGTCGGACCCGACCACGACAAGTACCGTTCTTGCGTTTGAGCGGCGACTGGTTGCAAGCGGCAGGATTTGCGGTAGGCCAAAAAGCACGAGTGCAAGTGACTGAACGCGGCATCATGATCGTAGCCGAAGAGTAATGCGAACAATGCCGTAGGCGGACAAACATCCGCCTGCGGCATTCTACTTTTAAGGGCCTAACGCTTGAATTAAGCCGTGCCGCGAAGCGGCATCGGCTTGAATGAATTATCCTGATTAGCACGATCTTTCAGCGCAGTCGCAGCCCGTGAGAGGGCGGGAGCCGAGGATGGCGCCCTCTTCCTCGGAGTCTGGATGATGGCCATGAATCGCGTGCAGTTCCAGCTGGGCCTGTCGCTGCCGGCGTTCCTCAAGCGCTACGGCAGCGAGCGCCAGTGCGAGCAGGCACTGGAGGCCTCTCGCTGGCCGGATGGCTTCGTCTGTCCTCGCTGCGCCGACACGGCGCACAGCCGC
>NZ_JAIWPU010000060.1 GCF_021191705.1 Proluteimonas flavola | reverse complement strand
ACGATCCGCGCCGGCGGCACGTCGGCGAAGCGCGGCTCGCTGGCCACGCGCAGGATGTCGGCGCGCTCGTCCGCGCTCAAGGCATGGCCGGGGGTCGGTCGCGCGGCATCGGGGCGGCCATCGCCCCGCACCAGGCCGTCCTGGGCCTTCCAACGCTGCAGGGTGCGTTCGTCGATGCCGGCGGTCGTGCAAGCCAGGCGCAGCCGCGCGCCGGCGTCGTGGGCGATCTGGATGTCGCGAGCCAAGGCCTGGCGATCTTCGAGCCCGATCATTCGGCCTCGCCCTTGTTGAAGATCGCCGCGACTTTTTTTGACAACACCAGCAAGGCCGCCGTCTCGGCCAAGGCCCGGTCCTTGCGCGCCAACTCCCGTTCGAGCTCCTTGATCCGGCGCCTTGACTGCTGGGTCTGCTGCGGGCTGGCACGTGCCTCCTCGGGCTGCGCCAACGCCTGCGTCGCGCTCTGCCGCCACGTCTCCAATTCCTGCGCGTACAGGCCTTGGGCGCGGCACCAGGCGTGCCTGCTGGCCTCGTCCATGCCGGCCGTCGTCAGCACCGCCTCCAAGCGGCTTGCCGCGGTCCACATGCGATCACGCTGTGGTCGTGAAAGCGCCTCGCTGCGCCAGCGCTCCAGCGTTGCGGCGCTCACACCCAGTTCCAGCGCCACCGCGTCCAGCGTCGCGCTCTCCGGCGGCAGCAACCGCGCCACCGCTCTGTCCTTGAATGCCTTTCCGTATCGAGCCATTGCGTCCTTCCTTCATTGCCGCCGAAATTATGGGATCTATCGGGGCGACAACTATTCTGACGCGGCGGGGTTCGAACAGCCGTTCGAGGACTTCCCGCAGGTCGGTGCGTCGTGTGTCCATGACTGTGGATTCCCGTGGGTGCAGGCGTGGAGAGCAGGTTCCGTGCCAACTCGGGCCTGACTGCGGACGCGCCGGCGTGGGCGCTGGTGTCATCCCCCCAACTGACGTGCCCGGCGCAGAATCGTGACGCGCCGCGTCATGGACCTGGCGCGTCACGACACGCATCGGCTGCGCCCAGCGTGGCCGCATGGAGTCAGAAATTTCTGATTCTGTTGTAGGGTTATCTCCCCATGTCGAACCCACCGATCCGTCTGGATGCGGCCCGCCATCTGTTCGAGATCCGCATCGACGGGCAGATCGCGTATCTCGAATACCGCGAGAAACACGGGGTCCTGACGATTCTGCACACCATCGTGCCGAGCGCGCTCGGCGGAAAGGGCTTGGCTGCCGCGCTGGTGGATGCAGCGCTCGCACATGCTGCCCGCAAGGGGCTGAAGGTCGCATCGGAGTGCTGGTACGCGAGCCGGCATATTGCCGCCGGGAAAGTCGACCTCAAGGGGCCGGAGACGGAATGACAACCGCCTTTGCCCTATTCACATTTTCGTCGGCAATTGCGGTATCGTGCGCGAACTGTTCAAGGCGGGATCACGGTACATCGTGGCTCCGATGCGGTAGATCCATGTTGAACGCCCGGTTCGCCGGTCGGGACGATCCGCTCCATCGCTTTCGCGTTACCCCTTGCTCGACAGTCGCGGCATCCGGACCACAGCGTCGGCGGGTGTCGTGTTCCCATCAAAACTGCTTCAAGGAGTAACAAAATGTCGGATCGTCAGACCGGAACCGTCAAGTGGTTCAACGATGCCAAGGGCTTCGGTTTCATCACCCCGGAAAGCGGCCAGGACCTGTTCGTCCACTTCCGTTCGATCCAGGGCACCGGCTTCAAGTCGCTGCAGGAAGGCCAGAAGGTGACCTTCAAGGTCGTCCAGGGCCAGAAGGGCCTGCAGGCCGACGAAGTGCAGGCCGTCTAAGACGCTCTGCCTTCCGCGAGACCCGGCCCCGGACGGCAACGTCCGGGGCTTTTCGTATGGGCGATCCGCCGGCGCATGCCGTCACGACAATCGCACGGCGCGCCCATTAGTTTTTCGTTTCGCCACGTCATCTGGAGCGACGATGTCCGCACCGATCCGGTCCCTGTACTGCCTGCCACTGTTCGCCCTGGCCCTGTCCGCATGCCAACGCGACGTGCCACCGGCACCCACGCAATCCGCAGCCGGCGACGCCCCGCCTGTGCAGACCGTGCAGCCACTGGAGGAAACGCCGGCCGAGTTGCAGGATGTGGTGGAGATGGACCCGAAGTTCATCGTCGGCATCAGCTATCCGCCCGAGGCGAACAAGTACCCCGGACTCGCGGCGGAACTGCACCGCTATGCCCAGGCCGCACGCGACGAACTGATGGAGTCGGTCGGCGGCGCCGAATTGCAGCCTGGCACCATGTACGACCTGTCGCTCAATTTCAGCACGCTCCTCGACACGCCGGACATGCTGGCGATCGCGGCCGACGGCAGCAGCTACACCGGCGGTGCGCATGACAGCCCACTGATCGAGCGTTTCGTCTGGCTGGTGCGCGAGCAGAAGCTGCTGACCGCCGGGACCCTGATTGCCGGCGAAGGCGACTGGGAGGCGATCTCCGGCTATGTGCGCGAGCAACTGCACGCGGCGCTGTCGCAGCGGATCGACGCCGACGAACTCGAGCCCGACGAGCGCAGCCGCCTGATGCGGTCGGCGGGCAGGATGATCGAAGAGGGCTCACGCCCGGACGTCGCCAACTACCAGCAGTTCGAGCCGATCCCCGGCGCCGGCGGCAAGCTGTCCGGCCTGCGCTTCGTGTTTCCGCCCTACCAGATGGGACCGTACTCCGATGGCGTCCAGGCCGTGGAGGTGCCGGCCGCGGTGCTGCTGCCGCACGTCGCGCCGGCGTACCGCGACCTGTTCGTGCAAGGCTGAGGATCAGGACACGAGCGCGCCCAGGGTCGCGCCGATCTCCGCGTCCAGCCGCCGCGTGGCGAGGGCGTCGGCGCGTGTGGTGCCGCGGTTGAGGATCGCCAGTGGCAGGCCGGCATCGGCTGCCATCTTCGCGAAGCGGAATCCCGAATAGACCATCAGCGATGAGCCGACGACGAGCATGGCGTCGCTCGCGCCCAGCGCCGCCTGGGCATCCTGCACGCGTGCGCGTGGCACGTTCTCGCCGAAGAACACCACATCCGGTTTCAGCAGTCCGCCGCACAAGGAGCAATGCGGCGGCACGAAGCTCTTTTCGGCAGTGGCGGCGATGTCGGCATCGCCGTCGGGCGCCATCGCCGCGGCGCCGGGATGCCAGTGCGGATTGTCGGCGGCAAGGCGCGGCTGCACGACCTCGCGCGGTGTGACGTCGCCGCAGGACAGGCAGGTGACCTGATCGAGTCGCCCGTGGAGATCGATGACCCGGCGGCTGCCGGCAGCCTGGTGCAGGCCGTCGACGTTCTGCGTCAGCAGCGTGGTGACCGGCCCCTCGCGTTCGAGCGCGGCCAACGCGTGGTGCGCGGCGTTGGGCTGGGCGACCGAGAATTTCGGCCAGCCGACGAAGCTGCGCGCCCAGTAGCGGCGATACACGGCCGGCTCGCCGGTGAACGCCTGCCAGGTGACCGGCGCAGCCCGCTTCCAGTCGCCGTTGGCGTCGCGGTAGTCGGGGATGCCAGAGCCGGTACTGATGCCCGCGCCGGTGAGCACGAACACACGGCGGAAGCTGGCGAGCCAGTCGCGCAGTCGCGTGGTGGCATCGGACGTGTCGAGGACGATCGCGGACATGCGGCCATGCTACAGGCCGGGTGTGCTGTGGAGTGCGCGTGCGCGAGGGGTGTCCTGCGGAAAGCTTCATCGCGCGCAAGCGCGCCCACACAAACCACGCGCAAGAAAACGCCCGGCGGGGCCGGGCGTTCCAGGTCACACCTTGCGCAGGACGATCAGTTCGCGGCGTCCTTCGGATCCGGCGCGAGACCGCGCTTGATCAGAAGCGGCTCGATCTGCGGCTCGTGGCCGGTGAAATCGACGAACAGCTGCTTGGCATCCTTGCTGCCGCCGCGCGACAGCAGGGTGCTGCGGAAGCGGTCGCCGTTCTCGCGGGTCAGGCCGCCGTTCTGCTCGATCCACTGGACGGTGTTCGCATCCAACACTTCCGACCAGATGTAGGCGTAGTAGCCGGCCGCGTAGCCGCCGTTGATGTGGCTGAAGTACGGCGTGCGGTAGCGCGGCGGAACCGGCGCGTAGTCGAGGCCGGCGGCCTCGAGCGCGGCGGCTTCGGTCGCCATGACCTGCGAGCCGTCGGGCAGCTGGTCGGCCGGCAACTGGTGCAGGTACTGGTCGAGCATCGCCGAACCCAGGTACTCGGTCGTCGCGAAGCCCTGGTTGAACTTGGCCGCAGCCTGCACCTTGGCCAGCAGTTCGGCCGGCATCGGCGCGCCCGTCTGGTAGTGCCTGGCGTAGTTGGCGAGGACTTCCGGCCAGTCGGCCCACATCTCGTTGACCTGCGACGGGAACTCGACGAAGTCGCGCGGCACGCTGGTGCCGCTGAAGAACGGGTACTTCACGTCCGAGAACATGCCGTGCAGCGAGTGGCCGAACTCGTGGAACATCGTGGTCACTTCGTCCCAGGTCAGCAGCGTCGGCTGGCCGGCCTGCGGCTTGGGGATGTTCTGGTGGTTCGCGGTGACGGTCAGCGTGCCGTCGAGTTCCGACTGCGACACGTACGAGTTCATCCACGCACCGCCGCGCTTGGACGCACGCGCATAGGGATCGAAGATGAAGATCGCCAGCTGGCTGCCGTCTTCGTTGAAGACGTCGTAGGTCCAGGTGTCGGGGTGGTACTTCGGCAGGTCGGTGCGTTCCTTGAACGTGATGCCGTAGAGCCGGGTCGCGGCGAAGAACACGCCGTTCTCCAGCACGTTCTTCATCTCGAAGTAGGGCTTGAGCTGCGCGTCGTCGAAGCTGTACTTGTCCTGGCGGACCTTCTCCGAGTAGTACGCCCAGTCCCACGGCTCGAGCTGGAACGTCGGCTCGCCCTTGGCGGCCTGTTCGCGGTCGATCATCGCCTGCAGTTCGGCGGCCTCGGCGCGCGCGTTGGCGACGGCGGCCGGTGCCAGCTGGCCCAGCATGTCGTTGACGGCCTCGACGGTGCCGGCGGTCGAATCCTCGAGGATGAAGGCGGCCTGGTTCGGGTAACCCATCAGGTTCGCGCGTTCGGCGCGCAGCTTGAGGATCTGCGAGATGACGCCGGTGTTGTCGTACTGGTTGCCGCGGCTGCCACGGGCGACCGACGCCTTGTGCACACGCTCGCGCAGTTCGCGGTTGTTGATCTGCGGCAGCGGCGGCTGGCCGGTGGTGTTGAGCAGGGTGATGACGTACTTGCCTTCGAGGCCGCGCGTCTTCGCCTCGTCGGCTGCGGCGGCGATCTGCGCATCGCTCATGCCGTCGAGTTCCTCGACGGTGTCGACGACGACGGCCGAATCGTTGACCTCGTTGAGCACGTTCTGGCTGAAGGTCGTGGCGAGCTTCGCCGACTCGGCGTTGATGCGGCGCATCTCCTGCTTCTGCGCTTCGGTCAGGTTGGCGCCGGCGCGGACGAACATCGTGTGGTAACGCTCGACCAGGCGCTTGCCTTCGGCGTCGAGGTCCAGCGAGTCGATGTTCTTGAACAGCGTATCGATGCGGGCGAACAGCGTCGGGTTGAGCATCACCGCGTCGCGGTGCGCGGCGAACTTCGGTGCGTAGTCGGCGTCGATCTTCTTGCGCGCGTCGTTGGTGTCGGTGCCGTTGAGGCTGCCGAAGATGCCCCGTGCGCGCGACAGCACTTCACCGGACTTCTCCAGGGCGATGATCGTGTTGTCGAAGCTCGGTGCCTCGGGATTATTCGCGATGGCCTCGATCTCGCGCAGGTTCTCGGCCATGCCGGCGTCGAACGCAGGGCCGAAGTGCGCGTCCTTGATCTGGTCGAAATGCGGGTAGCGCAGATCGAGCGTGCTCTCGACGAACAGCGGATTGTCGGCGGTCCGCTGGGCGCTCGCGGCGGGCGTGGCGGAGGCGGGGCCGGTGGACTGCGCGAAGACGGGCAGGGCGGACACGGCGAGGGCCGCGCACAGGGCGACGGCGAGCGGGTGCTTCAGCAAGGGGATTCTCCCGGTGACATGACCCACTAGGCTAGCCGATCGGGTGTGGACGTGGCCCATGCCGGAAGTCCGGATGCAGGATTCGAGCGTGCGGCAAGGGTTTACGCGCAGAACCTCAGTCGCGCTGCGCAGGACTTGTCGCGCAGTGC
The DNA here is from genome assembly GCF_021191705.1 of Proluteimonas flavola. Classification (GTDB taxonomy): domain Bacteria; phylum Pseudomonadota; class Gammaproteobacteria; order Xanthomonadales; family Xanthomonadaceae; genus Luteimonas; species Luteimonas flavola. The sequence goes on along the minus strand of NZ_JAIWPU010000060.1, from coordinate 1,995 downwards.
CGGGCGCTCGGTCAGACTGGCGATCCGTTTCCCATGCCGGAACCACGATGACCAGCGCGTTCGATTTCCAGGCCACCAGCCTCGACGGTTCGCCGCAGCCGTTGTCCGACTACGCCGATCGGGTGCTGTTGATCGTCAATGTCGCGTCGAAGTGCGGCTTCACCCCGCAGTACACCGGCCTGCAGCAGCTGTGGCGCGACTACCGCGACCAGGGCCTCGTGGTGCTGGGCTTTCCCTGCGACCGGTTCGGCCACCAGGAGCCGGGCGGGCCGGCGGAGATCCGCGACTTCTGCGCGCTCAACTACGCGGTCGATTTCCCGATGTTCGAAAAGGTGGACGTCAACGGCGTGCAGGCGCATCCGCTGTGGACCTGGCTGCAGACGCAGAAGCGCGGCGTGCTGGGCACGCGCGCGATCAAGTGGAACTTCACCAAGTTCCTGGTCGGGCGCGACGGCAGCGTGCTCGGCCGGTATGCGCCACGCGCGACGCCGGAATCGTTGCGAGGTGCGATCGAGGCCGCGCTGCAGGGCTGAGGCGTGGCAGATGGAGCCACGCACCCCGCCTGAGATTCTGAAGGCAATCAGCGGATGATCGTGACTGGGATGTCGGTCTGGGCGATGACCTTGGTCGAGACCGATCCCAGCAGCACGCCCTTGACCGCCGAGCGTCCGTGCGAGCCCATGACGATCAGGTCGATCTTGCGCTTGCGGGCCACCGCGAGGATGGTCTCGGCGATCTCGCCGACTTCGCGCACTTCTTCGACCTCGATGCGGCTGCGTGCCAGCGCCTTGCGCGCGGTCGACAGCGCATGCTCGTGATTGTCGTGGTGATAGGCGCGGATCGCGTCCGCACCGATCTTGCGCTGGACGCCGGGAAACGCAGGCGGGTCCACGTGCAGCACGGTGACAGTGCCGGCCTTCACGAACTGCTTGGACAGTTTGGCGGCGAACTTGAGTGCGCGTGCGCTGATGTCGCTGCCGTCGACGGTCACGAGGATCTTCATGCGGTGTTCTCCCTGGAATGACCCGATTGTAGTGGGTCGGCGCCTACTTCTCGACGAACGCGCGCTCGAACACGTACTGGCCGGGGGTGCCGATGCGCGGGGCGGCCTCGAAGCCGCGGGCATCGAGGATGCGGCGGAAATCGGCCAGCATCTGCGGGCTGCCGCAGATCATCGCGCGGTCGTGTTCGGGATCGATCGGCGGCAGGGCGAGATCGGACGCCAGGCGGCCGCTGTCGAGCAGGTCGGTCAGGCGGCCACGATGGTCGCGGCCGTCGACGTCGAACGCCTCGCGCGATACCGCCGGGTAGTACAGCAGCTGCTTCGACATCTGCTCGCCGAGGAACTCGTGGTGCGGCAGTTCGTTGACGATGTAGTCGCGGTAGGCCAGATCCTGCGCGGTGCGCACGCCGTGGGTCACGATGACCCTGTCGAAGCGCTCGTAGGTCTCGGGATCCTTGATCACCGACAGCCAGGGTGCGAAACCGGTGCCGGTGCCCAGCAGGTAGAGGTTGCGGCCCGGATGCAGGTCGTGGATCAGCAGGGTGCCGGTCGGCTTGCGCCCGATCAGGACCTGGTCCCCGGGGCGGATGTGCTGCAGGCGCGAGGTCAGCGGGCCGTTGTCGACCTTGATGCTGAAGAACTCCAGCTGCTCCTCCCAGTTCGCGCTGGCGATCGAATACGCGCGCAGGATCGGCTTGCCTTCGGTTTCCAGCCCGATCATCACGAACTGGCCGTTCTCGAAGCGGAAGCCGTCGTCGCGGGTGGTGGTGAAGCTGAAGTAGGCGTCCGTCCAGTGACGGACATCCAGCACCGTTTCGGTACCAAAGGCGGCTGACATATGCGTAGGGGCACGACGCGGGAAGCCGGCCATGATACCAGCGATGAGAGCCGTTCCCATTCCGGCCCTTCACCTGTAGTGGGGGGGGGGGGGGGCGGGGGGGGCGGGGGGGGGGGGCACCCCCCCCCGCCCCGGGGCGCCGCCCCCCGGGGGG
>NZ_JAIWPU010000059.1 GCF_021191705.1 Proluteimonas flavola | reverse complement strand
CTGTAGTGGGAGCGCGCTCGCGCGCGATGGAGCATTCCGGGGAAAACCTCATCGAGCGCGAGCGCGCTCCCACGGTGGGATAGGGCAACGGCAGAGCCATCCCGTGGCTGGGGTTGCGGCTGCGCAGGATTCAGTTCGGCCCGCGTTCCTCGTTGGGCCTGGCGCGCCTGTCGCCGAGCAGGGCGCTGAGCACGATCGCGATGCCGAGCCCTGCACCGGTCAGGAACAGCAGCAGGGCGATCGCCGGATAGCCGAACAGCCGCGGGCCGCCGGGGTTGTCCATCATCATCGCCGAGGCCAGGATCAGCGCCGCGGTGACGACGCCGGCCGCGATGCGGTTGGCGATCTTGTGCAGGCTTTCGAGCAGATGCGATTCCTCGAGACCGGTCAGCCGCACGCGCAGACGGTTCTCCGACAGCAGCGACAGCACGTTCGAGACCTTGCGCGGTGCGTCGCGCACCAGTTCCTGCATGTCCATCAGTTCGCTGGCGAGATTGGCCGGCGACAGCGACTTGCGCAGGCGCTGGCGCATCATGTTGTTGAGGTGGTCCTCGACCACGCGCTTCATGTCGAGATCGGGATCGAGCGCCTGTACGACCGCTTCGAGATGCAGCAGCGTCTTGCCGAGCAGGCTCATCTCCGGCGCGGTGCGCAGGCCGCAGGCGGTCGCCAGGCGCACCAGGTCGAGCATCAGCCGGCCTTCGGTCTGGCCGGTCGCGCCGGACTGCGCGGCGTAGCGTGCGACCAGCTGGCCGACATCGCGGTAGTAGCGCGCCTCGTCGAAATCCTCCAGCCGCGTGCCCATCGCGATGCCTTCGGCCGCGACCTGCTCGCCGCGCCCGTCGACCGCCGCGAACAGGAGTTTCAGCAGCCGCTCGCGGGTGCGCGGCGGTATGTGCGCGACCATGCCCAGATCGAGCAGGGCGAGGCGGCCGTCGCGGGTGAACAGCAGATTGCCCGGATGCGGATCGGCATGGATCTCGCCGTGCACGAACACCTGGTCGAGATAGCCGTGCAGCAGTTCGGTCGCCAGGGGCCCCATGTCGCGTTCGGTGCGCTGCAGGCCGGTGATGTCGGTGACCTTGGTGCCGTCGACCAGTTCCATCGTCAGCACGCGAACGCGGGTGAGATCCCAGATCGGCCTGGGCACGAACAGCTTGGGATAGGCGACGAAATGCGCATCGAAGCGGTCGAGGTTCTCGGCCTCGATCCGGTAGTCGAGTTCGGCCAGCAGGGTGCGCCGGAACTCGTGCACCCAGTCGGCGAAACGCACGCGACGGCCGACCTCGGTGATGCGGTCCACGCCGCCGGCGAGGCGGGCGAGGGTGTCGAGATCGTCGCGGATCTGTTCGGTGATGCCGGGGCGTTGCACCTTCACCGCGACCTTGCGGCCATCGCGCAGCGTCGCGCGATGCACCTGGGCCAGCGACGCGGCGCCGATCGGCGTCTCGTCGAAGCTGTCGAAGATCTTGCTGATGCGCACGCCCAGTGCGTCCTCGACCGCCTCGCGGATCACCTCGAACGGCAGTGGCGCCACGTCGTCCTGCATGCGCTCCAGTGCGGCCAGATAGGCCGGTGGCACCATGTCGGGCCGCGTCGACAGCGCCTGGCCGATCTTGATGAAGGTCGGGCCCAGCGCTTCAAGATCGTCGACGAAGGCGTCCGGCTTGCCGACCTCGCCTTCCGGCACCGCGTCCGCCGTGGCAGGGTCGAACTCGAAGCCCGACAACACGCCGGCGCTGCGATACTTCATCAGGAAACGCAGGATCTGCGCATGACGCGCGAGCGCGCGGCTGGTGTCGGTCATTCGGTGGGCTCCGTTCGTGACGTGCAGCCTACGCAGCGTGGCGTCAACGCCGGCTCACGGCTGCGGCTTTTGTGGGAGCGCGCTTGCGCGCGATGGCGCGTTCCCGGGAAAGCCATTCGCGCGCGAGCGCGCTCCCACAGGGGGACGTCGTCAGCGGTATCCGGCGGCCTGCAGCTCGAACAGCTCCGCGTAGCGCTCGCCCTGCGCCATCAGTTCGGCGTGCGTGCCGCTGGCTTCAACGCCGACTCACGGCTGCGGCTTTTGTGGGAGCGTGCTTGCGCGCGATGGCGCGTTCACGGGAAAGCCATTCGCGCGCGAGCGCGCGCCCACAGGGGGATGTCGTCAGCGGTATCCGGCGGCCTGCAGCTCGAACAGCTCCGCATAGCGCCCGCCCTGCGCCATCAGTTCGGCATGCGTGCCGCTGGCTTCGATGCGGCCTTGTTCGAGCACGAGGATGCGATCGGCCATGCGGACGCTGGAGAAGCGGTGCGAGATCAGCACGGCGGTGCGGTCTTCCGAGAGTTCCTTGAAGCGGCGGAAGACTTCGAACTCGCTGCGCGCGTCCAGCGCGGCGGTGGGTTCGTCGAGGATCATCACCTGCGCCTCGCGCATGTAGGCACGGGCGATCGCGATCTTCTGCCACTGGCCGCCCGACAGATCGACGCCGGTCTTGAAGCGCCGGCCGATCAGCTGGTCGTAACCGCCGGGCAGGCCGGCGATGAGTTCGTCGGCCATCGAGCGGCGCGCGGCGTCCTGGATGCGCGCGTCATCGCCCATCGCCTCGATGCGCCCGACGCCGATGTTCTCGCCGGCGGTCAGGTGGTAGCGCACGAAGTCTTGGAAGATCACGCCGGTGTTCGCGCGCAGCGCGTCGAGGTCGTAGTCGCGCAGGTCGCGGCCGTCGAGCAGGATCCGGCCTTCGTCCGGGTCGTAGAGCCGCGCCAGCAGTTTGACCAGGGTGGTCTTGCCCGCGCCGTTCTCGCCGACCAGCGCCAGCACTTCGCCGGCCTGCAGGGTGAAGTCGAGATGCCGCACCGCCCAGCGTGTCGCTCCGGGATAGCGGAACCCCACGTTCTCGAACACGAAGCCTTCGCGGATCGGTTGCGGGAACGGCACCGGATCTGCGGGCGAAGTGATTTCGGGTTCGATCGCGAAGAACGAGAACAGGTCGTCGAGATACAGCGCCTGGCCGGCGACCTGGGAGAAGCCGACCAGCAGGCTTTCCAGCAACTGGCGCAGGCGGCGGAAGCTGCCGGCGAGGAAGGTCAGGTCACCGATCGTGAAATCGCCGCGCACGGTGCGCCAGGCGATGTAGGCGTAGGCGACGTAGTAGCCCAGCGTGCCGAGCGCGGCCAGCAGCGTGCCCCAGATCGCGCGCCGTCGTGCCAGCGAACGGTTGGCCAGGAAGAAGCCGTCGGCGAGCGTGCGGTAGCGGTCGATCAGGAACCGGTGCAGACCGAAGATCTTGACCTCTTTGGCGGTCTCCAGACTCGCGCCGGTCTGGCGCACGTATTCGAGCTGGCGGCGCTCGGGCGTCCACTGGAAGTTGAGCGTGTAGCCGAGCGCGTTGAAGTGCGATTCGCCGATGAAGGCCGGGATCAGCGCGATCGCCAGCAGCAGGATCAGCCACGGCGCGTAGACCATCAGGCCGATCGCGAAACTCACCACCGTGATCGCGTCCTGCACCTGGCCGAACAGCTGGCCCATCAGGTTCATGCGGCCCATGGTCTGCCGGCGCGCGCGGTCGAGCTTGTCCTGCAGCTCCGGATCTTCGAAGTCCTCGAGGTCCAGCGTCGCCGCGTGTTCCATCAGGCGCACGCTGGTCGCGTTGGTGAACAGCTCCGACAGCAGGTTGTCGGCGTAGCTCACCAGACGGCCGAGCAGGTCGGAGCCGATCGCCAGGCCGAACTCCAGCGCGAGCAGCCACGCCAGATGATCCAGCGCGCCACTGTGCCAGGCGGTGGCGAGATCGTCGAAGGCCACGCCCGCGCCGACGAGGCGGATCGCCTCGTCGATGATCAGCTTGCCGATGTAGAGCATCACCACCGGCAGGAACGCGCGGATCAGGCGCAGACCCAGGCTGGTCAGCGTCAGGCCCGGGCTGGTCTGCCAGATCAGCTTCAGGAACGGTCGCAGATTGCGCATCGCGTCGAAGCGTTCGCGCAGGCTCGGGCGTTGCGCGCTCGCGGCGGCGCGCGTGGGGGCGGCGCGCTTTGGGGGAGATGGGGACATGGGCGATATCGTATGCGCGCGCGTGGCAGGCCGCTGCGACGGTCAGCGCATCGCGTCGGGCGGTTCGCCTTCGCCGCCGGACTGCAGCGCGACCGGCAGTTGCCAGCCGAAGCGCAGCGCCATCACCCGCAGTCCGAAACACAGCAGCGCGCCTGCGATCGCGCAGGGCGCCGGCGGCCAGTGCAGCCAGTGTCCGATGGCGACCACGGACGCGCCGGCCAGCGCCGCGACTGCATAGAGTTCGGCGCGCAGCACCAGCGGCACCTGCGCCAGCAGCACGTCGCGGGCGATGCCGCCGCCGATGCCGGTCAACATGCCCAGCGCCGCCGCCATCGGCGGGGCGATGCCGAAATCGAGTGCCTTCTGCGTGCCGGCGACGGCGAACAGCGCCAGGCCCATCGCATCGAACATCCGGACCGGCTGCTGCAGCCGCTCGATCAGCGGCGCCCAGACGAAGGTGATCACACCGGCGGCCAGCGTGATCGCCGGATAGCGCCAGTCGCTGAGGGCGGCGACCGGCGTCGCGCCGATCAGCACGTCCCGGGTCATGCCGCCGGCGGTCGCGGCGGCGAATGCCAGCACCAGCACGCCGAACAGGTCCAGCCGGCGGCGCACGCCGAGCATCGCGCCGCTGAGCGCGAAGACGAAGGTGCCGACCAGATCCAGCACGAGTACGAGCATGTCCATGCGCATAGTGTGCGCGGCGCCAGGCCGGCCTGGCACCCCGGCCGGGGCCTGTCCGCGGCTCGATGGCCTAGAATGGGCGGGTTTTCCGCCAGCCTTCGAGCCAGCCGTGACCGCCAGCCATTCCGCATCCTCGGTGTCGTCGACACCCGTGTCGATCCGCCAGGACGACTTCATCCAGTCCGTCGCCGACGCCCTGCAGTACATCAGCTACTACCACCCGGTCGACTACATCAAGAACCTCGCCGCCGCCTACGAGCGCGAGGCCTCGCCGGCCGCGAAGGACGCGATCGCGCAGATCCTGATCAACTCGCGCATGTGCGCCGAGGGCCACCGGCCGATCTGCCAGGACACCGGCATCGTCACCGTATTCCTCGAAGTCGGCATGTCGGTGCGCTGGGACGATGCGACGATGGGTGTCGAGGACATGGTCCACGAAGGCGTGCGCCGCGCCTACAACCATCCGGACAACAAGCTGCGCGCTTCGGTGCTGGCCGATCCCGCCGGCAGGCGCATCAATACGAAGGACAACACGCCGGGCGTGGTCAACGTCAAGATCGTGCCGGGCAACAAAGTGGATGTGATCGTCGCGGCCAAGGGCGGCGGTTCGGAAGCGAAGTCGAAGTTCGCGATGCTCAATCCCTCGGATTCGATCGTCGACTGGGTGCTCAAGACCGTGCCGACGATGGGCGCCGGCTGGTGCCCGCCGGGCATGCTCGGCATCGGCATCGGCGGCACCGCCGAGAAGGCGATGCTACTGGCCAAGGAAGCGCTGATGGAGCCGATCGACATCGTCGAGCTGCAGACCCGCGGCGCGTCGAACCGGGCCGAAGAACTGCGGCTCGAGCTCTACGACAAAGTCAATGCGCTCGGCATCGGCGCGCAGGGCCTGGGTGGCCTGACCACGGTGCTCGACATCAAGGTCAAGGATTTCCCGACCCACGCGGCGAATCTGCCGGTCGCGCTGATCCCGAACTGCGCGGCCACGCGCCATGCGCACTTCACCCTCGACGGCAGCGGCCCGGTGATGCTCGATCCGCCATCGCTCGCCGACTGGCCGGAGCTGACCTACAACCCGACAGGCGCGCGCCGCGTCGACCTCGACACGATCACCCCTGAAGAGGTCACCACCTTCAAGCCGGGCGAGGTGCTGCTGCTGAGCGGCAAGCTGCTGACCGGCCGCGACGCCGCGCACAAGCGCATGGTCGAGATGCTCGACCGTGGCGAGACGCTGCCGGTCGATCTCAAGGGCCGCTTCATCTATTACGTCGGCCCGGTCGATCCCGTGCGCGACGAAGTCGTCGGCCCCGCGGGCCCGACCACCGCGACGCGCATGGACAAGTTCACCGACCAGATCCTCGAACAGACCGGCCTGCTGGGCATGGTCGGCAAGGCCGAGCGTGGCCCGACCGCGATCGAGGCGATCAAGAAGCACCAGTCCGTGTATCTGATGGCGGTCGGCGGCTCGGCCTATCTGGTGTCGAAGGCGATCAAGGCGGCGAAGGTGCTCGCGTTCGAGGACCTCGGCATGGAAGCGATCTACGAGTTCGAGGTGCAGGACATGCCGGTGACCGTCGCCGTCGATTCGGCCGGCACCTCGGTGCACGAGACCGGTCCGCGCGAGTGGAAGGCGCGCATCGGTGGGATTCCGGTGGTCGAGATCGCCTGATCCATACGGTCCGCTGGGATCAGAACGGCGCCCGAGGGCGCCGTTCTCCTTTCTGTGGGAGCGCGCTCGCGCGCGATGGGGCTTTCCCGGGAATGCCGCTCGCGCGCTGCATTTCGAAATCCTCAGTCCACGAACGCGTCGAAGATCTTCCTGCACCGGAACGGCATCAGGTGCTGCTTGAGGATGCCCTGTGGCACGGTCTCCAGCTTCATGACGCCGTACTCCTCCGGCCACTGCGCCTGGTCGCGCGGCAGTCTGAACGTGCCCATCAGCATGTCGATCAGCGGCAGGTGGATCGCGTAGTTGACGTCGATGTAGTCCTGCTGCCGGGCGTGGTGCCAATGGTGATAGCGCGGCAGCACCAGCAGGTATTCGAGCCAGCCGAAACGCACGCCGATGTTGGCGTGGGCCACGACGGCCTGCAGGCCGACGAGGATCACATAGGCGTTGACCGCCGACGTCGAGAAGCCCAGCACCAGCAGCGGCAGCAGCACGAAACTGCGCGTGAGCACGATCTCGACGAAATGGATGCGTGAGCCGGCCAGCCAGTCCATCTCGCGGCTGGAATGGTGCACGGCGTGGAAGCGCCAGAGCCAGGGCACGTTGTGATACGCGCGGTGCAGCAGCGCCTGGGCGAGATCAGCGACGAAGACCGCGATCAGAAACTGCGCCCACACCGGCAGCGACTGGATCGCATCCTTGAGCGCCGGAAACACCGCAAGGCCTGCGATCGTCGACGTCGACGCAGTCACCAGGATGAGGATGAACTGCACGAGCACGTGGCTCATGAAGAAGTAGGCGATGTCGGTCCGCCAGCCGCGGCGCAGCGGCGACACGCGACGCTTGCCGAGGTAGCGCTCCAGCGGCACGAACACCAGCGCCGAGAAGAACAGCGAGATCACGAACCAGTCGAGCCCCAGCGAGTAGGGCGTCGCGCCGATGCAGTCGAACTGCACGTTGGTGCCGCCGAGCAGCACCGCGAGCGTCGCACTGCCCACACCGACCGTCGCGATGCGCCGGTTACGCTCGCGCAGGATGGCCAGCGTGCCAAGGATGAAGGCCGCAATCAGACCGGCCAGCAGCAGGTGCCGGGCGAAGCCCTCGTTGTAGACCGCGCGGAACTCGCGGCTGGTCAGCAGTTCCGGAAAGTGGAAGCAGACCACACCGAACACGCTGAGCAGGCCCAGAAATGCCGATGCAAAGGCGAAGAACGAGCGGCGGGGGCGGACAACGGCAGCGTCCATGCGTGAACCGGCTGGCGGAAGACACTGCGGAGCATAAGACAGATTGCGCCGTCGTCACCCGGTCGGGCGACGACGGCGTCAGGCCGTCAGGAGACGTGCCTCAGAACCATTCAAGCAGCGAGATGCCCAGGCCGACGTAGGTCGCCTTGTGGTTGTAGTCGATCAGGCTTTCGCCATAGCCGTTGAACACCTGCAGGTGGCCACGGAAATTGCGGTGGATCGGGAAGCCCCAGTCGAACTGCAGCGCGCCGCGCGAACGTTCGCCGCCGCGCAGCGTGTGCCGGCCCATCAGCGTGTACACGTGCCCGCCGCGCACATGGGTCAGGGTCATGTCGCCACGGCCCATGTAGTCCTCGATGTCCGGATTGTCGTCCTCGTTGCCATCGGAGATGCGCACCCACGGGCGCACGACCAGCGCCCAGTCCTCGCGGTCGAAGCCGAAATTGAACATCACCCGGTTCCAGCTGCGCGACAGCGGATCGCCGCGTCCGTTGGACTGGTGGTTGACGCCGATCGCGGCCATGCGGCCATGCCAGCCGCCGGGCAGGCTGTAGCCGTTGCGGAACACCATCAGCACTTCGGGTTCGTAATTGGTCTCGCGGAACGGGCGCGATTCGTCGGTGTTGTAGACCTGCCAGCGCGAGCTCTGGGTGTAGCCCATCCAGATGTCGCCATTGGTCCCGAAGAGATTCTCCACCGCCTTGGTCTTGAAGCTCAGCTGGAACTTGGCTTCCAGGCTGTCGAGCGACTGCGGCGTGGTCACCGTGTTCTCGGGATTGGGCGAGGACGGCATGTTGTTGACGTCCGAGCTCCAGAACGCCGGCAACAGATAGACCGGCTTGTAGGCCCGCATGTTGAAGATGCCGAGCTTGGAATCCTTGGCCAGTTCCCAGCGGCTGTCGAGCAGCGAGCCCTGGCCGGCGTTGGCGATCGCCTCGGCGAGGCGGTCGCCGCCATCGTGGGCATACAGGCTGTGAGAAATCGTGCCCTCGGCCAGCGCGTCGGCGCGCACGGCGGGGTTGCTGCGCAGCTCACGCGCCACTGCGGCCTCCGTGTCGGCCTGCTGCGGCGTGCGCGCGGCGCGGCCGGTCATCGAGTCGAAACAGGCCAGGCGCTGGGCGTCCTGTTCGAGTGCGACGCAGGCCTCCATGGTCGCGGGTGCATTCGGTGCGGCGGTCGGCACCTCGGCCGTCTGCGCATGGGCAAGTCCGGTGGCTGCGGCCAGAGCGGCAGGAAGGAGATAAGCGGGTCGCATGTCAGGTCGCGTCCTTGAGCGTGAGGAGGTTGCTTTCGTCGGTACTCTGCACCTCGGCGACCTGGCGGTCGATATCCCGGTTGACCGAGGTGTCGACGCCGGCGCTGGTGGCCGGCTCGTGGTCGACGACCGCCGGCGTGGCGGTCTCCTCTTCCCTGGCCAGCACCACGTGTGTCGTGGTCTTCGGTCCTTGTATCCCGTCGCGCCAGAACGCGCCCTTCACAAGGCGGATCGCCTCGCTGCGGGTCTTGCCCAGATCGCTGTGGCGCTGGTCCACCCAGCCGAAGAAACGCAGCACGACACCAGTCGCGCCGAACTCGACCACCGTCCACGACGGGCCGGGATCGGTGAGCACGCCTTCGATGCTGGCGATCTCCTGCATCGCGACCGCATGCGCCTTGCGGATCGACTGGCTGGCGTCGATGTTGAACGCGAAATCGAAACGCCGTTTCGGGTTGCTGGTGTAGTTGAGGATCACCGCCTTGAACACCAGCGCGTTGGGCAGACGCAGTTCGTTGCCGTCCAGCGTGATCAGCGTCATGGTGCGCGCGCTGAGCGAGGCGACCTTGCCCTCGTAGCTGTCGATCTTGACCATCTGACCGGGTTCGAACGGGCGGCGCAGGCTCAGCAGGATGCCGGCGATATAGTTCTCGGCGATGTCCTTGAACGCGAAACCCAGGGCCAGACCCAGCACGCCGGCCGAACCGAGCATCGCGCCGACCAGCGCGGTGGCGTTGAGCAGATCCAGTGCGATCAGGATGCCGATCAGCAGGATGACCGTGCGCACCGCGCGCCGGATCAGCCCGTCGAGATAGGGATTGCGCGTCCGCATGCGCAGCCAGTGCAGGCGCTGCGACACGAAGCCGCCGAGCCACGACGCAATGAAGACGATCAGCGCGGCGGCGAGCAGCAGCGGCAGGTTCGCGATCAGTTGCAGCACGCGCGTCTCGGCCTCGTCGTAGACCTGGTCGAGGCGGGTCCGCACATCCACGTCCTCGACGACTGCGGCAGGCGCGGCTGTGGCGACAGGATCTGCCTGGGCGGTCGGTGCGGCGGCGACAGGTGCAGCGGCCGGCGCGGCATGGATCGGTGCGGCGAAGGCGCATGCCAGCACGGCGAGCAGTGCGCCCGCGAATACGGGGGGCAGGCGCAGCGGTGCGGGATCGAGCGAAGCGGTGTCGGGCATGAGGCGTGCGGTCGTCGTCGGGCTGAAGCGCGACGATAGTGCACTCACCACCACCAGGCGAATGCGAAGACCGCGAGCATCAGGACCGCGAGGGCGAGCTTGAGTGCCACGCCGATCGCGATGCCGATCCACGTGCCGATGCCGACGCGTGTCGCCTGGCCGATACCGCCCGGCCGCAGATCGCGGCGGCTGATCAGTTCGCCGACCACCGCGCCGACGAAGGGACCGGCGAACAGGCCCGGCAACCCGAAGAACAGACCGACGAAGGTACCGACGATCGTACCCACCAGTGCGAGCCGGCTGGCACCGACACGTTTCGCCCCGACTGCCGTCGCCCAGAAGTCGGCCACGAACGACACTGCCGTCAGCACGCCCAGCGTGACCAGCGGCCAGACGCCGATGCGCTCGAAGCCATCCGCCCAGGCGGCGAGCAGCATGCCCGCGAACATCAAGGGCACGCCCGGCAATGCAGGCAGCACGACACCGGCCAGACCGACCAGCACGAGCAGGGCCGCGAGCACGTAGAACAGGGCACTCAGGTCCACGTTGCAGCTCCTCGAAACGGCGTCGCAACCCGGTTCCGGCGGTCGCGAAAAGATGGGATGGCCCCGGATTGCATTTTCATGAACAGCGGGGTACTTTGCGATCGCTGTGTTTGTCAAGGTCACCGTGAACCGTGACCCTGCGTGAAGTAGATTCGTGTTGGCTCGTCCCACCCGGTCCGCTGCATCGTCGCACCCGTGTTCTCCTTGCAACCAGCCGCCGCAACAGGCGTTCCATCGATCAACTATCGAATCGTTCCAGGGAGAGAGAGCAACATGGCAGATCGCGAGACCGGTACCGTCAAGTGGTTCAATGACGCCAAGGGCTTCGGCTTCATCAGCCGCGAAAGTGGTGAAGACGTATTCGTGCATTTCCGCGCCATCCAGGGCACGGGTTTCAAGTCGCTGCAGGAAGGCCAGCAGGTCTCGTTCGAGGTCGTGCAGGGTCAGAAGGGTCTGCAGGCGGACGCTGTCACGCCGCTCTGATCCCGATGGATTCGAGCCAGAAAAAACCCGGCCTGCGCCGGGTTTTTTCGTGTGCGGTCCTGGCGCCGATCAGTAGGCGTAGGCCCGACCATTCTGCACGCGCACGTTCGACCCCTCGCGCAGACCACTGACGTCGCCCTGCGACAGTACCGTCGTGCGGCCGTCCTGCATGCGGACGTGGACGTTGTACTGGTTGCCGCCTTCGGTGCGGTTCTGGATCGCATTGCCGGCGACGGCACCACCGACCGCACCGGCACCGATCGCGACATTGCGACGGCCTTCGCTGTCGGTGTTGCGACGCGCGAGTTCCTTCGCGGCGACCGCGCCCACGACACCACCGATCAGCGGGCCGGCGATATTGGGATTGCTGTTGCCGCGGATGGTTTCGATCCGCGTGACGGTGCCGCAGTCGTAGCAGTTCGCGGGACTGCCGTAGCCGCTGTTGCCATAGCCACTGTTGCCGTAGCCGGACCCGTATCCGGGCGAGGTCGCACAGCCGGCGAGGGCGACGGATGCGGCCAGTACGGCGGTTCCGATCAGACCAGTCTTCATGGGGCTAACCTCCGGTGCTTTCGCAGCATTCTTAAAGGGAGCGCGGGCGTGATCGACCCGACGCGCCAACGCTAGGCAGTTGCGCGTGAATGCCGCAGAAATTCCGCCGCCGCGCCTGGAAGCGTGCAGCGCTCGTTCAGTCGAATCGCGCTCGGGACGTCAGCCGCGCATGTCCTGACGAAGCTGCAATGGTCAAGCGACTCGGGGAGCACGGGCTCCAGATCGTTCGACCGGGCCCGCATTGTCTGCAGATGCACGAGGGTGTCGGTCGGCGCGCAGCGGTTCGACTGCAGATTCCCCCGGAGCTGCGCCATCTGCGCGGTCACCCGGACCTCCGTCATCGTTAAACTGTGCGTATGGACGAAGACGCACGCGCACGCTTTTCCGGCATCGAACGCCTGTACGGGCAGGGCAGCGTCACGCGCCTGCTGCAGCGGCATGTCGCGGTGGTGGGTCTGGGCGGCGTCGGCTCGTGGGTCGCCGAGGCGCTCGCGCGGACCGGCGTCGGCGCGCTGACGCTGATCGATGCCGACGACATCTGCGTGTCCAATACCAACCGGCAACTGCCTGCGCTCGCGGGGCAGTACGGTCGCAACAAGGCCGAGGCGATGGCCGAGCGTTGCCGCGCGATCAACCCGTCGATGGAACTGCACGCCGTGCAGGCCTTCGTGACCCCGGCCAATCTGGAAGAGATGCTGGGCGGCGGTTTCGATCTCGTCATCGATGCCTGCGACAGCTTCCGCAGCAAGGTCGAACTGATCGCCTGGTGCCGGCGCCGCAAGTTGCCGGTGATCACGGTCGGCGCCGCGGGCGGGCGCATCGATCCCACCCTGGTCCGCGTGCGCGACCTGTCGCGTACCGAGCACGATGCGATGCTCGCGCTGATCCGCAAGAAGCTGCGCGCGGAGTTCAATTTCCCGAAGACGGCCAAGCGCTACTTCGGTGTGTCGGCGATCTATTCGCTGGAGAACGTGCGCTACCCGCAGGCCGACGGCACGGTCTGCGGCCTCCGCCCACAGCTCGGTCCCGATGCGGCGTTGAATCTGGATTGCGGCAGTGGGCTGGGTGCGGCGACGCACATCACCGGGGCGTTCGCGTTCGCGGCCGTGGGCCGCGCGATCGAACTGCTGCTCAAACCCTCGGTCGGCGCCGCGGCCTGAGCGCGCGTTTCAGTTGGCGGCGATCCGGAACAGCGCCAGCGCGTTGCGCGAGGTCTGCGCGGCGACTTCATCGGGCGTGATGCCACGCAGCTGCGCCACCACGTCGCGGATGCGCGTCAGTCGTGAGGGCTCGTTGCGCTGGCCGCGGTGATCGCTGTCGGGCTGGTCGGGCGCGTCGGTTTCGAGCAGTAGCTGATCGAGCGGCATTTCCGCGACCACGCGATGCAGACGCTTCGCGCGGTCAAAGGTCAGCGGGCCGCCGAGCCCGATCATGAATCCGATCTTCCACAACTGCGCAGCCTGCTCCGGGCTGCCGCTGAAACTGTGGACCACGCCGCGCAGTCCGTCGAAGCGACGCAGCAGGCCGATCGTCTCTTCGACCGCGCGCCGCGCATGCACGATCACCGGTAGATCGTGCGCATGCGCGAGCCGCAACTGGCCTTCGAAGTAATGCAGCTGCGCGTCGGCATCGAGGCCTTCGACGAAACGATCCAGCCCGCATTCGCCGATCGCGACCGGCCGCTCGCGTGCGACCCATTTGGCGAGCGCGTCGAGGTGTTCGTGCCGGTGATGGGCGAGGAATGTCGGATGCAGGCCGTAGGTCGCGTGCAGCCCGGGCGTGGCGGCGCAGACATCGCGCAGCTTCGGCCATGCGTCCGCATGCGTCGCCGGAATCACCTGGTGCGCGATACCGGCCTGCCGTGCGCGCGCGACGACGGCGTCGCGGTCGGGATCGAACGCCGGCGCGTCCAGGTGACAGTGGCTGTCGACCAGCATGGCGGCGCTCAGAAGCGACGCGCCTCGCCGTCGACAGGCGGCCGCGGCGCTTCGTCGCCCGGCCTGGGCATGCGCTTGCGCTTGGCCAGCACCACGGTCGCCAGGCCGAGCAGCACCTCGTCGATCAGAATGATCGGATCGGGAATCAGCAGGTTCACCGCGAACAGCACGGCGGTGACCATGAAGATGCGCGGGTAACTCAGCCGCGACAGCCAGGCGACGAGCGGGGCGGACAGTGGATTGCGCACGGCGGGCTCCAACGGCGGAATACAAGAGGGCAGATGGACGCTAGCACGCCATTCCGCAACCCCCGGTTTAGCGGGTCGTCAGCCTGGAGGGGCGAATTCCGGCGGCTGTTCAGCATACGGATGCTGCAATCGGCACCAAGAACGAAACAGGCCGTCCAGGTCGAAAGGAGAGAGCGATGAAGAGCAACACGATCGCGATTGCATTGGCGTCCCTGCTCGTGGGTGGCGTGGCCGTCGGTGCGTATCACAACAGCCGCGATGCGGTCGACCCGATCGCAGGTGCGGACATCGCTGGCGCCATCGACGCGAAGACCGGCGAACCCGTCGGCGAAGCGCGCGATGCGCTCGACTACGCGGATGTCGTCGATGTCCGTCCGGTCACCGAAACCGGACAGCTCTACGCCACCGTGCTCGGCAGCGAGCCGATCCGCGAGACCATGACCAGCAGTTCGCCGCGCGAGGTCTGCGAAGACGTGGTGGTGCAGGAGCGTCTGCCCGAGCGCGACGGCAACGTCGGCGGCACCGTCGTGGGTGCGCTGGTCGGCGGCCTGGTCGGCAACCAGATCGGCAGCGGGAATGGCCGCAAGCTGGCGACCGCGGCTGGCGCGACTGCCGGTGGCTTCGTCGGCAACCGCGTCGACCGCAACCACATCGGCGGCCGTGTCGTCGAGCGCGTCGATCGCCAGTGCCGCACGGTGCAGGATTCCTCGCAGTCCTCGCGCGTCGTGGCCTACAACGTCAGCTATCGGAATCCGGACGGCACCACCGGTTCGATGCGCACCGACGCCAAGCCGGGCAACCGCATCCTGCTGGGCGACGAAGAGCGCACGGTCGGCTACGACGTGACCTACGTCTACGACGGCACCGAGCGCACGATCCGCATGGACGAGCGTCCGGAGGAGCGTCTGCCGGTCATCAACGGCCGCATCATGACGGCCGCGCTGGAAACGCCGGCCGAGCGCCAGTAACGATCCATCGCGCGATCGCGTGACCCGAAGGGCCGGCCAATGCCGGCCCTTCGCACGTCCGGGACTCGATCGGCACGTGATCGTTGCCGTCGATACAATCGGCCGATCACCCTCCGGGACGATCCGCCATGGCCCTGCATCCCTACGATCTGTACGACGTGCGCTCGCTGCTGTCCGACGAGGAGCGGGCGGTGCAGGATGCAGTGGCGCGCTTCACCGACGAGCGGGTGTTGCCGATCATCGGCGACTGCTTCGACCAGGCGCGCTTCCCGGATGAACTGGTTCCCGAGATGGCCGGCCTCGGTCTGCTCGGCGCCACGCTGCCGGAGGAATACGGCTGCGCCGGCCTCAACGCGGTCAGCTACGGGCTGATCTGCCAGGAGCTCGAACGCGGCGATTCGGGCCTGCGCAGTTTCGCCAGCGTGCAGTCCTCGCTGTGCATGTATCCGATCTTCGCCTACGGCAGCGAGCAACAGCGCCGACGCTGGCTGCCGGACATGGCCGCGGGCGAGGTGATCGGCTGTTTCGGTCTGACCGAAGCGCACGGCGGATCGGACCCCGCGAACATGAAGACCCACGCGAAACGCGATGGCGACGACTGGGTGATCAACGGGTCGAAGATGTGGATCACCAACGGCAATCTGGCCCACATCGCGATCGTCTGGGCGCAGACCGAAGATGGCATCCAGGGCTTCCTGGTCGAGCGGGATTTCGCCGGCTTCACCGCACACGAGATCAAGCACAAGATGAGCCTGCGCGCCTCGGTGACCAGCGCGCTGTACTTCGATGGCGTGCGCGTGCCGGAGGCGAACCGCCTGCCGAACGTCAAGGGTTTGAAGGGCCCGCTGGGCTGCCTGACGCAGGCGCGCTACGGCATCACCTGGGGGCCGATCGGCGCGGCGATCGCCTGCCTCGACGAGGCATTGAACTACTCCAGGGAACGCATCCTGTTCGAGCGCCCGGTCGCGGCGACGCAGAGCGCGCAGATCAAGATGGCGGACTGGGCGCGGCGCATCACCAGCGCGCAGCTGCTGTCGCTGCAGCTCGGCCGCCTGAAGGACGCCGGCACCATGCAGCCCACGCAGGTGTCCCTGGCGAAATGGAACAACTGCCGCATGGCGATCGACATCGCGCGCGAAGCGCGCGACCTGCTCGGCGGCGCCGGCATCACCACCGAACACAGCCCGATCCGCCACGCCCTCAATCTCGAATCGGTGATCACCTACGAGGGCACCGAGACCGTGCATCAGCTCGTGGTCGGGCGTGAACTGACCGGCATCAATGCGTTCTGATATGCGGTGCGCCAGGTGCCGAGCGCGCAACCGGAATCCAATGCCGCTGCAACGATGTTCCAGGAGGCCGTGACGTGTCGTATCCGGATGTCCAGCTCGAAACCGAACGCCTGATCCTGCGTCTGCCGCGGATCGAGGATTTCGAGCGTTACGCGGAGTTGATGGCCGACGAGACCGCCTGCCGCCATATCGGTGGACGTCTGCCGCGCGGCGCCGCCTGGCGCAAGTTCCTGCAGATGCCGGGCGCGTGGGCGGTGCAAGGATTTGCGATGTTCTCGGTCATCGACAAGGCGGACGGCCGCTGGCTCGGTCAGATGGGCCCGTGGCAACCGGACGGCTGGCCCGGCACCGAGATCGGCTACGCCTTCCATCCCGATGCATGGGGCATGGCTACGCGTTCGAATCCGCGGTGGCCGCGACCGACTGGGCGTTCGACACACTCGGCTGGGACGAGATCGTCCACTGCATCGCGCCCGACAACGTGGCCTCGCAGAAGGTCGCGCAGCGTCTGGGTTCGACCTTGCGTGGCCCGGTGCGCCTGCCGCCGCCGGCGCACGAGGCCGCGGTCGAACTCTGGGGCCAGGCGCGCGCGCAGTGGCAGGCGGGCAGGGAGACACGCGCATGATCGTCGTCCACGGCTATTCGCCGTCCGGCAACTGCCACAAGGTGCGCCTGCTGCTGGCGCAACTGGGTCGGCCCTGCACGTGGATCGAGACTGACAGCAGTCGCGGCGAGACGCGTACGCCGGGTTACCTCGCGAAAAATCCGAACGGCCAGGTGCCGATGCTGGAACTCGACGACGGCCGCGTGCTCGTGGAGTCCAACGCGATCCTGTGTTTCCTCGCCGCCGGCACGCCGCTGCTGCCGGCCGATCCCTGGCAGCACGCGCAGGCGCTGCGCTGGATGTTCTTCGAGCAGTACAGCCACGAACCTGCGATCGCGGTCGCGCGTTTCATCCGCGGCTGGACCGACGTCGATTCGCCGCGCCGCGCGGAACTGCCAGCCCTGCAGGCGCGCGGCCATCGTGCGCTGGCGGTGATGGATGGCCATCTGGCCGCCGGGGCTGCGTGGTTTTCCGGCAGCGCCTATGGCGTCGCCGACATCGCATTGTTCGCCTACACCGCTGTCGCGCCCGACGGCGGTTTCGACCTGGCCCCGTACCCGGCGCTGCGCGACTGGCTTGCGCGCGTGCGCGGCACGCCGGGCTTCATCGACATGCCGGCGCCCGCACCGGTGAACGCCGCGAGGCTCGCGGCCACGGACTGAAGGCGCATCGATGTTCGCCGTCGCTCCCGATCCGATCCCGGCCCGGTGCGCGTGGTCGGCGAGGGGCGTCGCAGTGCGGGTGTGGGCGAGGGTATCGTCACTGCAATCGCGGAAACGGGCTTCGGCGTGTGGCGGGGGCGCCGATACGTTCACCCCGCTGGCGAGGGCGACGTTCCTGGCGATTCCGTCGGAGGCGGATATCGTCGCGGCGGCGTTGACGATGGTGCGAGCGGATCGCTTGGATTCTTCAGGCGCTGCTGGCGCTGGCACCGAACGGCCCTCCTCCGCGTGCGGGGGAAGGGGGGATCCAAGCGATATGTCGCTTCAATCCGCCAACCGCACCCGCACTTCCACGCGCCGGTTCGGCGCCAGGCACGCGACCAGCGCCTGACCACGTTCCGACCTGCACTCGGTCACCGGCTCGACATCGCCGCGCCCCACTGCGGTGATGCGGTCCGACGGCACGCCGTGCTCGACCAGATAGCCGCGCACGGCTTCGGCGCGGCGGTTCGACAGGCGCAGGTTGCCCTGCGGGTTGCCGATGCGGTCGCTGTGGCCGATGACGTGGACGACATCGAGCGTGCGGCCCGACAGGCGGCCGGCGAGTGCATCGAGTGCGGCGCGGCCCGCCGGGCTGATGTCGCGGATGTCGGCCTTGCCGAACGCGAACAGGCCGTCGGCGTCGAGCTGTTCGACGAACGCGGTCGGTTCTGGCGGCGGCGGTGGCGCGGGCGGCTGCACCGGCGTGGAGCTGGCGCAGGCGGCGAGTCCACACGCGACAAGGGACGCGGCAAACGCCGCGGACAGCGAGCTGTGCTTCATGACGATTCCTTGGATGGTTCCCCGTATCCATGCCGCCGCACCGGCGTTAGCCCGTGCGGCGACGGCTTCGACATTCCCCTGGGCGCGTGCGCCCCCTGTCGCGGTCGAGCATAGCAGCCGGATCACGACAATCGGATGGCGAGCGGGGTGGCGAAAACCCTGCCGGGATCAGCGGGCGAGGCCGTCCAGCAGTGCCGTGTCGACGACATCGATCCCGCCGACCTGCAGCGGTGCGTCCGGACGTTCGAGCGGCAGCACGGCCAGCACACGGTCGCCGGCGACGGACACGACCTTGCCCAGCGCCTGTTCGCCGGCCCGCACGTCTTCGCCAGGCGCGGCATCGGGTGCGCCGCGGAGCACGGCCAGGCCGCGTTTCGCCTGGCCGAGGAAATGCGTGCGCGCGACGATCTCCTGTCCCGGATAGCAGCCCTTGGCGACGCTGAAGGCGTGCAGGCGTTCCAGCGACAGCTGCTGCGGGGTCCATTGTTCGCGCTGGTCTTCGCTCAGACGGGGCAGGCCGTGTGCGATGTCGAAGGCGCGCCAGCGCAGCTGTGCATCCGGATCGTCTGCGACCCCGGAGTCGGCCTCGCGCAATGCGAGGGTGCGCGGCCCGGCCGGCGAGCCGAGGTCGAGCTCGATTCCGGACGCATCGATCGCCGCGGTCGCGCCCTGGGCGGCCGAGGGCGCCGCGAACCGTCCGGTCGCTGATGCATCACTGCGCACCTCGATCGAGACCTTGCTGCGGAAGACGTAGCGTTTCAGCGATGCCGCCAATGCGGCGGCATCGGCATCGAGCACGATCAGATCGAGGCGCTCCGCGCTGTGCCGGAGCACGGCGAACAGGGCGATCACGCGCCCCTTCGCGGTCAACCAGCCGCTCCACTGCCACTGTCCGTCGCCGAGCATCGCGATGTCGCTCATGAACTGCGCCTGCGCGAATGCGATGCAATCGCGTCCGCAAAGCGTCAACGACGCGATGTCCGGAAGTGCGAATGCAGCACTGGAAGTGGATTGCAGCTTGTCTGACATGCCTGTGGGAACTAAAATTGAACGAATGACCACCCCGGACATCATAGGCGAGCAGGCGGACACACCGTCGTCGACGCCTGCGGAAATGCCTGTTCCGGCATCGCCGCCCGCAGAAGAGATCGGAGGCCGCGATGGTCTCGATCCGACGCGGTATGGCGACTGGGAAAAGAACGGTCGTTGCATCGATTTTTGATCCGTCACGTCGTGTCTGGCGGGCAGATCCGCAGTACCAGCCACGCGGCGAGACGCCGCCAGCGAGGAGAGCACTACAACGATGGCACACCGTAACCGTCCTCTGTCACCGTTCATGCTCGGCACGCTGTATCGCCTGCAGATCACATCGGTGATGTCCCTGATGCACCGGGTCACCGGCATCACCGCCTCGGTCGGTGCATTCGGCCTCGCCTGGTGGTTGCTGGCGGTCGCCCAGGGCGGCGACGCCTATGCGAGCGCGTCGGCCTGCCTCGGCTCGCCGCTGGGCACGCTCGCACTCGTCGCGTTCTCGTTCGCGCTGGTCTATCACCTGCTCAACGGCATCCGCCACCTGATGTGGGATGCGGGCATGGGCTTCGAACTGCCGGAGGTCTATCGCTCCGGTTACACCGTGATCACCCTGGCCGTCGTGCTGACCGCCGTGATCTGGATCATTGCCTTGCGGGGTGGCGCATGAGCGGGTCGAAGACGCCGGACGAGGCCGTGCAGCGGCCCGATTTCCGCACGCCGGTCGGCCGCGCACGCGGCCTGGGATCGGGCAAGACCGGTACCGGTCATTTCTGGTGGCAGCGCGTCACCGCGGTGGCGCTGGTGCCGCTGGTCGCCTGGTTCATCGGCACGCTGGTGTCGCTGGCCGGCGCCGATCTGGCCACCGTGCAGACCGTCATCGCGCGTCCGTTCAATGCAATCGCGTTCGCACTGTTCGCCATCGCGATGTTCTGGCACGCCAAGCTGGGCCTGCAGGTGGTGATCGAGGATTACATCCACCAGCGCGCGCTGGAGGTCAGCCTCCAGCTCCTCGTCACATTCGCCTGCGCCGCCGGCGCGCTCGCATCGCTGTACGCGATTGCGCGCATCGCACTGCTGGGCTGAGAACCACATGACCAACGCTTACAAGATCACCGAACACACCTACGACATGATCGTCGTCGGCGCCGGCGGCGCCGGCCTGCGCGCGACCTTCGGCCTGGCCCACAAGGGCCTGCAGACCGCATGTCTGACCAAGGTCTTCCCGACGCGCTCGCACACCGTGGCAGCGCAGGGCGGCATCTCCGCCGCGCTCGGCAACATGGGCGAGGACGACTGGCGCTACCACTTCTACGACACGATCAAGGGCTCCGACTGGCTGGGCGACCAGGATGCCATCCAGTACATGTGCCGCGAGGCGATCCCCGCGATCATCGAACTCGAACACCAGGGCGTGCCGTTTTCGCGCACCGAAGAGGGCAAGATCTACCAGCGTCCGTTCGGCGGCATGACCACGCAGTACGGCAAGGGCATCGCCCAGCGCACCTGCGCCGCGGCCGACCGCACCGGCCACGCGATCCTGCACACGCTCTACCAGCAGTCGCTCGCGCATGACGCGCGCTTCTTCATCGAGTACTTCGCGCTCGACCTGATCATGGACGCCGACGGCGCCTGCCGCGGCGTGCTCGCCCTCGACATGGCCGAGGGCACGCTGCACCTGTTCCGCGCCCAGGGCGTGGTGCTGGCGACCGGCGGCTACGGCCGCGCGTACTTCTCCGCGACCTCCGCGCACACCTGCACCGGCGATGGCGGCGGCATGGCGCTGCGCGCGGGCCTGGGGCTGCAGGACATGGAGTTCGTGCAGTTCCATCCGACCGGCATCTACGGCGCGGGCTGCCTGATCACCGAAGGCGTGCGCGGCGAAGGCGGCATCCTGCGCAACGCCAGCGGCGAGCGCTTCATGGAACGCTACGCACCGAACGCCAAGGATCTCGCCTCGCGCGACGTCGTCTCGCGTTCGATGACGATGGAAATCCGCGAAGGCCGCGGCGTCGGCGAGAACAAGGACCACATCCATCTGGATCTGACCCATCTCGATCCGAAGGAAATCCACGAGAAGCTGCCCGGCATCGCCGAGAGCGCGAAGATCTTCGCCGGCGTCGACGTCGAGAAGCAGCCGATTCCGGTGATTCCGACCGTCCACTACAACATGGGCGGCATTCCGACCAACTACCACGGCGAAGTCGTGCAGTTGAAGGACGGCAACCCGGATGCGGTGGTCCCGGGCCTGTACGCGATCGGCGAAGCCGCCTGCGTATCGGTGCACGGCGCCAATCGCCTGGGCTCGAACTCGCTGCTCGACCTGGTGGTGTTCGGTCGCGCGGTGGCCAACCGCTGCGCCGAGACGATCAAGCCGGGCGCGCGCCACAAGACGCTCGCCAGGGACGCCTGCGACAAGGCGCTGTCGAACCTGGACGCGCTGCGCAACGCCAGCGGCGGCACGCCGACCTCGGTGATCCGCGACAACATGCAGCGCACGATGCAGAACGACGCCGCCGTGTTCCGCACCAGCAAGACGCTGGCCGAGGGTGTCGACAAGATCCGCGAGATCCACGCCTCGTTCGCCGACGTCAAGGTCAGCGACCGTTCGATGGTATGGAACTCGGATCTGATCGAGACCATGGAGCTGCAGAACCTGCTGGGCCAGGCGCTGGTGACCATCGTCTCGGCAGAGAACCGCAAGGAATCCCGTGGCGCGCATGCGCACGAGGACTTCCCGGACCGCGACGACGAGAACTGGCACAAGCACACCCTGTGCTGGGCCGACAACGCCGGCAACACGACGATCGATTACCGCCCGGTGCACATGTACACGCTCGACGACGAAGTCGAAGTCGTGCCGCCGAAAGCACGCGTGTACTGACAGCCAGGATTGGGGATTCGGGATTGGGGATTCGCAGCAACAGATCAAACGCGAAACCACGCCTTTTCGAATCACGAATCACTCATTACGAATCACGGGCTCAAAATGGCAGAATTTTCGCTTCCGAAGAATTCCAAGGTGCAGCAGGGCCGGCACTTCCCGGCCACGGGCGCCACGCGCACGCGCACCTTCAAGGTCTATCGCTGGAATCCCGACGACGGCCGCAATCCGTCGACGGACACCTACGAGATCGATCTCGACAAGTGCGGCCCGATGGTTCTCGACGCGCTGATCAAGATCAAGAACGAGATCGATCCGACGCTGACCTTCCGCCGTTCGTGCCGCGAGGGCATCTGCGGTTCGTGTGCGATGAACATCGACGGCACGAACACGCTGGCCTGCACCCGCGCGATCGAGGATTGCAGGAAGGCCGAAGTGCCGATCTACCCGCTGCCGCACATGGAAGTGGTCAAGGATCTGGTGCCGGACCTGACCCACTTCTACGCGCAGTACGCGTCGATCCAGCCATGGATCCGCACGCAGAGCGCCGCGCCGCCGGACCGCGAGCGCCTGCAGTCCAAGGAAGACCGCGCCAAGCTCGACGGTCTGTACGAGTGCATCCTGTGCGCCTGCTGCTCGACCAGCTGCCCGAGCTACTGGTGGAACGGCGAGCGTTACCTCGGCCCGGCGGTCCTGCTGCAGGCCTACCGCTGGATCATCGACAGCCGCGACGAGGACACCGGTGCGCGCCTGGACGATCTGGAAGATCCGTTCAAGCTCTACCGCTGCCACACGATCATGAACTGCGCGCGGACCTGCCCGAAGGGCCTGAATCCAGCCAAGGCGATCGGTGAGATCAAGCAGCTGATGCTGGCGCGGCGGGGCTGATCGATGGGCGCCTGGTCGATGCGCGTGCATCGATCGGGCGCGCAGCGCAGATCCGTGGCGGTCGACTGCGTATCGCGTCATATCCGCGAAGGCTCTTCGCCTTCCCGCAAAACAATCACCGTCGCCCCAGCGGCTTTCAACAGACGCATGTCTGATCAAGCTGGGGCCCATCCTGACGTTGATCTTGGCCGCGAAAATGGGTTCCAGCGTGCGCTGGGACGACGCGCTGATCCAGTTCGTCCCGGACGCATCTCTCCGAAGGCCACCGGGATGACGGCCCTTGATCTGGCTTGCCCGAAGCAGATGCTTTTATGACCCACGACGACGCCACCGAACTCCGCCGCCTGCGCTGGCGCAGCCGGCGCGGCATGCGCGAGCTCGACCGGCTGTTCGAGCGTTGGCTCGACCGTTGCTGGGCGGCATCCACCGAAGCCGAGCGCGCCGTTTTCCGACGGCTGCTGGATTGCGAGGACGATAGGCTCTGGAAGTGGTTCCTCGGCCATGAGCGTCCCGACGATGCGCAACTCGACACCCTCGTCCAGTCGATCCGGCAGCTCCCGCCCGGCTGAGCCCTTGCCGCTGCGGCTGGCGTGGCGGCCTTCGATCCTGCTGCAGGGCGCGCTCGCGTCGATCGGCCTTTGCGCCTGCATCGCGCTGTGGCTGTCCGAACTGCCGTTGATCGCGACCGTCTGCGCGATGCCATTCGTCATCGCCGCGTCCCTCCGTCGCATCGCCATCGAACGACGTGCACCGGTGCGCGCACTCGTCATCGATGCCGCAGGTGCCGCGCAACTCGACGGCGTCGTCCTGGATACGCCGCAACTCGAATGGCGCGGCCCGCTGGCGATCCTGCGCTGGCGCGATGGTCGCCGCGCGCGTCGACTGCTGTGGTGGCCCGACACGCTGCCGCCGCCCGCACGACGTGAACTCCGTCTGGCCGCATCCGCGCTCGTGACGCGACCGACACCGGATTCGATGGCACCATAGCGACGCCCCGGGCGGGCGGCGTACCGGCCCGGCGGCCGCGGACGCCGCGGCCCCCATGACCGGACGTCCATGCTCAGACCCATTCCTGCCGCCATCGGCCTGCGTTATCTCAGGGCCAAGCGGCGCAACGGCTTCATCTCCTTCATCTCGCTGGCCTCGATCCTCGGCATCGCCATCGGCGTGACCGTGCTGATCACCACGCTCGCGGTGATGAGCGGCTTCCAGAAGGAAATCCGCGACCGCATGCTCGGCATGGTCGCGCACGCGACGATCAGCGCCGACGGCGATACGCTGTCGAACTGGCAGCGAGCGATCGATGTGGCGCGCGAGGATCCCCGCGTCGCCGGCGCCGCGCCCTATGTCGACACGCAGGCATTGCTGCGCGGTCGTCGCAACGAGCCCGCCGCGGTGCGCGCGATCGTGCCCGAGGACGAAGCGCAGGTGTCCGACCTCACCACGTCGATGGTCATCGGCAAGCTCGAGGACCTGCAGCCGGGCACGTTCAACATCGTGCTCGGGCGCGAACTCGCGCTGTGGCTCGGCGTCGGCGTCGGCGACAGCGTCATCGTCACCACCGATTTCCAGGTCACGCCGATGGGCGCGGTGCCGCAGCTCAAACGCTTCACCGTCAGCGGCATCTTCGAGGCCGGCTACCAGGATTTCGACCGGCGCCTGGCTGTGGTCAACCTCAGCGATGCGCAGCGGCTGCTCCGGATCGGCGACGGCGTCACCGGCGTGCGCCTGAAGCTGCACGACATGGACCGCGCGCAGCAGGTCACGCGCGATCTCGTGCACAGGCTCGGCGGCGTGTACCGGGTCAGCGACTGGAGCATCGAGAACGCGAACATGTTCCGGGCGCTGAAACTCGAGAAGACGATGATCGGCATCCTGCTGTCGCTGATCATCGTCATGGGCTCGTTCAATCTCGTCGCGTCGCAGGTGAGCCTGGTGACCGACAAACAGGCCGACATCGCGATCCTGCGCACGCTGGGGCTCACGCCCGGCGGGGTCATGCAGGTGTTCATGGTGCAGGGCACGATGATCGGCGTGATCGGCACGATCCTTGGCATCACCGGCGGGCTGTTGCTGACCTTCAACCTCGAACACATCCTGCGCGCGATCGAACGCGTGTTCGGCGTCGTGCTGATGCCCGAGGACGTCTATTACGTGACCGGCCTGCCGATCGACCTGCAGGTCAGCGACGTGGTGATGATCGCCAGCGTCGCGCTGGCGATGGCCTTCGTCGCGACGATCTATCCGGCACTGCGCGCGGCGCGCACGGCTCCGGCGGAGGCGCTGCGCTATGAGTGATACGACCCCGACCACACCCATGGCCGCGCCCGACACCATCGTGCTCGCGGCCGAGGGCCTGGGCAAGACCTACGCCGAAGGCAGCTTGAACACGCCCGTGTTCGACGGTCTGGACTTCGCGGTGCGCGCCGGCGAGACCGTTGCGATCCTCGGTGCGTCCGGCGCCGGCAAGAGCACGCTGCTGCATCTGCTTGGCGGACTGGATACGCCGACTGCGGGCGAGGTGTATGTGTCGGGGCAGAAGATGAGCGCGCTGTCGAACGCGGCGCGCGGCACGCTGCGCAACCGCTCGCTGGGCTTCGTCTACCAGTTCCATCACCTGCTGCCCGAGTTCACGGCGCTGGAGAACGTCATGCTGCCGGCGCTGCTCAACGGTGCCAGCGATGCCGACGCGACGACGCGTTCGCGCGCTCTGCTGGAGACCGTCGGTCTCGGCCATCGGCTCGCGCACAAGCCCGGCGAACTGTCGGGCGGCGAACGTCAGCGCGCTGCGGTCGCGCGTGCGCTGGTCAACAAGCCGGCCTGCGTGCTCGGCGACGAGCCGACCGGCAATCTCGACGAACGCACCGCGGCGACGGTGTTCGAGTTGATGCTCGAACTCAACCGCGCGCAGCACACCAGCCTGGTGCTGGTGACGCATGACCGCCGGCTCGCGCGCAAGCTCGACCGGGTCATGGAACTGCACCAAGGCAAGCTGCGCGAAGTGGCGAAAGACGACGTCTGAGGTCGCCATGTCGGGAATGCCCTGTGGGAGCGGCCTTGGCCGCGATGGGGCTTTCCCGGTAGAGCAATCGCGGCCAAGGCC
>NZ_JAIWPU010000058.1 GCF_021191705.1 Proluteimonas flavola | reverse complement strand
CTGGGCGCCAATCGGCGCCGTCACCCTCAACCCCGAGCGCGACTCGGTCGTGGCCACGCAGCAAGGCGACAAAGATAGACAGCCAATGGCTGCATGACTGAGGCGACAACTACCTTGACGCGCGCCGGAACTCACCCGGCTCGACCAGACCGGTTCCAGCGAATTCGAACAGCTGGACCACTTCGTCCAGCAGTGCCTGCTCGACACCTATGCGGGCACCCCGGACGTCGCGCTGCGCGTCGTGGCCTGATTCAAATGGAGGCGGGGCGCATGCATTCCGGAGCACGCGCCTGCCCGATCAATCGCTGGAGTTGCGGTGGTCGCGCTTGCCCTGGTTGCGGCGGTCGCGCGTACTGATGCTGCCGTTGATCGACGCCTGACGGCTCTCCGCTTCGTGCAACGCCAACGCCTTCGAACGCGCCTGCGGTGACTGGTAGCCGGGCGCATCGACGGGGCCGCCCTCGTTTTCGAGCGTCTCCCAGTGCTTGCTGGCCTTGGCCTCCGCCTCATGCTGTTCGAGCAGCTTGCGGGTGTTCTCGAGCGCCTGTTCGGGCGTGATGCCGCGCTTGCCGCGACCGCTGGCCTTCCCGGTTTTCTCTGCGGACGCTTCGACCTTGGCGGTCTTCGCCGCAGTGCGGCCCTCGGGCCTGGCCGCTGCAGCCGGCGTCGCCTTCTTCGCAGCCTTGGGAGGCGCCGACGCTGCAGTGGCCTTGGTCGCAAGCTCTTTGGCCGTCTTCGTTGCGGTCTTCCTGGCGGCCTTCTGCGTGGTCTTCGATGCGGAAGCAGGCGGCGTTGCGGTCTTCTTCGCAGTCATCGCCTTTTTCGCAGGCTTCGAGGCCTTCGTGGTCGCCGACTTCGCGGCCTTCTTCGTGGTCTTGCCGGTGCTCTTTGCTGCCTTTGCAGGCGCGCGCTTCGGCGCAGCGGCCTTGGCCGGCTTGGCCTTCGCGGCGGTCTTCGCGGCCTTTGCGGCGTCGCGCTGACGGGTTTCGAGGCGCGACAGGATGTCGGCCAGCAGTTCGGCCTTCTCACCCGTGCGCGCATTGGCCAGACCGGTACGGCCCGACTTGCTGCCGCTGGACTTGCGCGACGCCAGACGCTGGCGCTTTTCCAGATCGCGTGCGCGATCGCGCGCCGTGCGTGCTCGCGAGACCAACTGCGTCAAACGCGCATCGCTGTGATCGCGCAGGGCATTCGCACGACTGTCGTCGTACAGGCCCATCTCGGTCTTGTTGAGCAGGGCGGTGGCTTTCGCTCGCGTAACTGCCATGAGTCGCACTCCGTGGTTGGATGTGCGGCCAGAATTATCACGCGTCGCATGCAGATGCGGTGAGCAGGCGCCGGAAAAAGCGCGTTGTCAGAACGACGGCGACATCAGGCGATCGAGGAACACGCCGATGATCCGCGGCTCCATGATCACGGTGAACAACATGCCGTAACCCGCGCCCCACAGATGTGCGCTGTGGTTGATGTTGTCGCCGCCGCGCTTGTCCATCCAGATGCTGTAGCCGATGTAGCAGACGCCGAACACGATCGCCGGCATCGGGATGAAAAGCACCAGCAGCAGTTGCCAGGGATTGATCAGGATCGATGCGAACAGCACGGCGGAAACAGCGCCGGATGCACCGAGGCTGCGGTAGTTCGGATCGTGCCGGTGGCGCAGATACGTCGGCAGGATCGCGACCAGGATCGCCGACACATAGAACAGCAGGAATCCGATCGGGCCGATGTACGGTGCGAACGCGCGCTCGATGCCGGCGCCGAAGAAGAACAGCGTGATCATGTTGAAGATCAGGTGCTGCCAGTCGGCGTGGATGAAACCGTGCCCGATCAGTCGGTCGTACTGCCTGTGCCGATCGATCGCCGGCGGCCACAGGATCAGGCGGCCGAGCAACTTCGGCTTCTCGAAGGCCTGCCACGAGACCAGCACGGTCACGGCGATCAGCAAGAGTGTGACGGGTCCAAAATTCATCGAAAGTCCTCCGCGTCAGGCGACGCGGTAGTTGTCCTGCATGGGATAGCGGCGCGCGTAGAGTCCGAACGCCAGGGCCGCGACGAAGGCGAAGGCGGCGAAGAAGAACATCAGGAAGGCGTTCTCGCTCATGCCGGTCGAGGCGATGTACGCTGTGACCGCGTCGTTGCGCACACCCGCGTTGGTCAGCAGCACCCACAGGCTGCCGAAAGTGCTGGTGAGATACCAGAGCGCCATGATCACGCCCTTCATCGCCTGCGGCGCCTGGCTGTAGGCGAACTCCAGCGCGGTCGCCGACACCAGCACCTCGCCGAAGGTCAGCAGCAGATACGGCACCGACTGCCACGCGAGCGACACTTCCTGGCCGCCGTCGAGCCACAGCTGCAGGCCACCGGCGACGATCCACGAGGTGCCGGAAATCGCGATGCCCCAGCCCATGCGACGCAGCGCGGTCGGTTCGAAGCCGAGCTTGCGCAGCGCGGGATACAGCACGAGGTTGTTGAACGGAATCAGCAGCATCACCAGCAGCGGATTGAGCGCCTGCATCTGCGCCGCGTCCTGGATCAGCCAGCTCGGCCACCACGCCGATGCGTGCGGAATCACCATTTCGCGGCCCTGGATGATCCAGGTCGAGGCCTTCTGGTCGAACAGCGACCAGAACGGCGTGACCAGGGCGAACACGATCAGGATCCGCAGCACCGCGCGCACGCCGTCCACGGCCGCATCGGGATGCAGGCCGCGCGCGCGTTCGAGCTGCAGCGACGCGCCCCAGCCGCCCAGCGCGATGATCACGCCGAGCGCCAGGCAGGCGGTGATGACGAAACCGAAGTCGGTCGGCCACCACGACAGCGACACCGTCGCCGACAGCAGCCACAGCAGCAGCATCACAACGGCCGACACCACACCGACCATCGCCACCGCCAGACCCGGCCGGCCTTCGCCCGCGAGGCGCGCACGCAGCGCGGTCTTGACCACTTCGAAGAACGCATGCGGATCGCGCCGTGCCGGCGGCACGTTGACGTACTCCTTGCGGCCCAGCCAGAACACGAAGGTCGCGATGAACATCAGGATGCCGGGGATGCCGAAGGCGACGGCCGGCCCGTAATGCCGCAGGAACAGCGGCGCCAGCAGCGAGGCGAAGAACGAACCGAAGTTGATGATCCAGTAGAAGGCGTCGAACACCACCTTCGCCTTGCTCTTGTTGGTCTGGTCGAACTGGTCGCCGCAGAACGAGACCACCAGCGGTTTGATGCCGCCCGAGCCGAGCGCGATCAGGAACAGGCCGGTGTAGAAGCCGGTCGCGTTGTTCTCGAATGCGGCCAGGCAGGCATGGCCGGCGCAGTAGATCAGCGAGAACCACAGGATGGTGTGGTACTTGCCGAAGAAGCGGTCGGCCAGCCAGCCGCCGAGCAGCGGGAAGAAGTACACGCCGATGACGAAGGTATGGAAGATGTCCTTCGCCGCCGCGTCCCGGTCCGCGCCCTGCGGCAGATAGCCGAGCAGCACCGAACTGATCAGGAACGGCACCAGGATGTTGCGCATGCCGTAGAAGCTGAAGCGCTCGCAGGCTTCGTTGCCGATGATGTAGCCGATCTGGCGGGGCATCGGCCCACTGGTGGTCTGCGGTGTGGTCATCGGCGCGTCGCGGGTGTCTGGAAGCCGCACAGACTACCCGATCGCGGCCCGCCGCCAGCCGCTTGCACGCACGTCCTGGACCGGCAAGTGCCGGGCGTCCGCACCCCACGCACTTGGGCCTGCGCGCGCCGGGCGGCATCATGGCGGATCGACTGACCGGACTCCGCCATGCCGTCGCCCCGCCTGCCGCTCGCCCTCGCCCTGCTGCTGTCCGCCCTGCCCGCCGCCGCGGCCGACGATCCGCGCATCACCATCGCCGAGCGCAGCGGCTTCGTCGAAACCGGCCGCTACGACGAGGTGATCGCGCTGTGCGAGACCTTCGCGCGGCTGCATCCCGATGCGGTGCGCTGCATCCGCTTCGGCACCTCGCCTGAGGGCCGGCCGATGCAGGCGCTGATCGCCAGCCGCAGCGGCGCGCTGGATCCCGAAGCCGCGCACGCAGCCGGCGTGCCCGTGGTGCTGGTCCAGGGCGGCATCCACGCCGGCGAGATCGACGGCAAGGACGCGGGTTTTCTCGCGCTGCGCGAACTGCTCGACGGCAGCGCTGCACCGGGCGCGCTCGACGATGCGGTGCTGGTCTTCGTACCGGTGTTCAGCGTCGACGGCCACGAACGCTTCGGCGCGTGGAACCGGCCCAACCAGCGCGGACCACGCGAGATGGGCTGGCGCACGACCGCGCAGAACCTCAACCTCAACCGCGACTACGCCAAGGCCGACGCGCCCGAGATGCAGGCGATGCTGGCGCTGGTCGAGGCCTGGGATCCGATCGCCTACATCGATCTGCATGCGACCAACGGCGCCCAGTTCGAACACGACATCTCGATCCAGGTCGAGCCGGTGCATGCAGGCGATGCCGTGCTGCGCGAGGTCGGTCGCACGTTCCGCGACGCAGTGATGGCCGATCTCGCCGAGCAGGGTTCATTGCCGCTGCCCTACTACCCGTCGTTCGTCGAACACGACAATCCGGCATCCGGTTTCGAGGACGGCGTGTCGCCGCCGCGGTTCTCGACAGGCTATTTCCTGCTGCGCAACCGTCTCGGCATGCTGGTCGAAACGCATTCGTGGAAGGAATACCCCGTACGCGTGCGCATCACCCGCAATACGGTGATCTCGGTGGTCGAGCAGATCGCGCGCCACGGCCGCGACTGGATGCGTATCGCACGCGAAGCCGATGCCCGCGCCGCGGCGCTTGGCGGCACGCGCGCGCCGCTGGCATGGAAGGCGACCGACGCCAGCCACACCGTCGACTTCCGCGGCTACGCGTACACGCGCACGCCCTCCGAAGTCTCGGGCGCGCTGATGACCCGCTACGACGACACCACGCCGCAACTGTGGCGCGTGCCGATGCGCGACACGCTGCTGCCGTCTGTCGAGGTCGCGCTGCCGCGCGCCGGCTATCTGGTGCCGGCCGCGCATGCGGCCTGGGTCGGCGGGAAGCTGCGCCAGCAC
The DNA here is from genome assembly GCF_021191705.1 of Proluteimonas flavola. GTDB lineage: Bacteria > Pseudomonadota > Gammaproteobacteria > Xanthomonadales > Xanthomonadaceae > Luteimonas > Luteimonas flavola. Next base: position 32,418 of record NZ_JAIWPU010000058.1, on the reverse strand, counting down.
GGCATCGTCTTCCACACGCTCGCCACTGCGCTGCCCGCAGGCGCGGCCGAGGTATTCCGCGCGACCACCGCATCGCCGGCAGCCGCATCGGTCGAAGGCCATCAGCGCCTCGACTTGCAGGGCACGTGGACGGTCGAAACGCACGCCATCGGTGCCGGCGCATTGTTCGTACCGATCGCGCAGCCCAAGGCCCGCCTGGTCGCCGCGCTGCTGGAGCCGCAGGCGCCCGATTCGCTCGCGGCCTGGGGCCGGTTCAATACGCACTTCGAGCGCAAGGAATACATGGAGGACTACGTCGCCGAACAGGTCGCGCGCGAGATGCTGGCACGCGACCCGGCGCTGCGCGCCGAGTTCGAGGCGAAGCTCCGCGACGATGCCGCATTCGCGGCCAGCCCCGAGGCACGCCTCGACTTCTTCTATCGCCGCCACAGCGCCTGGGACGACCGCTACAACCTCTACCCCGTGCTGCGCACCGACACCGTGCCGGCCACCGGAGACGCCACGCCATGAAACGCCTGCTCGCCGCCCCGCTCGTCCTCTCGCTCGCCGCATGCGCGTCCACCTCGCCGCGCGCCACCGCCGCGTCCGAGCTGCGTGTCGCCACGTTCAACCTCTATCACGACAAGGCCGAGTGGCCGAAGCGCCTGCCGTTGATCGTCGAACAACTGCGCGCGCTCGATGCCGACGTCATCGCGCTGCAGGAAGTGCTGCAGACCGCAGATCTGCCGAACCAGGCGCAGACACTGGGCGATACGCTGGGCTACTCGGTGCAGTTCGTCTCGACCGATCCCGAAGGCCAGCCGCACCGCTACGGCAACGCGCTGCTCACGCGCCTGCCGGTGATCGAACGGGACTGGACGCGGCTGCAGCCGCTCGACGATTCGCGCAGCCTCGGCCATGCGCGCCTGCGCTTCGACGGCAAGCCGCTGGACGTCTATTTCACCCATCTGCACTGGACGCTCGACGGCGGCGCGATCCGCCGCGAACAGCTCGAGGACGCGCGCCGCTTCATCGCACGGCGCGACGACGCGGTGCCGTCGCTGGTCCTCGGCGATTTCAATGCGCCGGCAACGGCGCCGGAACTGGCGGTGCTCGAGGGTTTCGTCGACACCTTCGGCGCGCTGCACCCCGGCGCCGATGCCGCGGGTACGACCACGCTCAATCCTCAGTTCTTCGACGACCGCGCGCGGATCGATCTGGTGTTCGCGCAAGCCGGTCGCTTCGATGTCCGCGAGGCGCGCATCGTGCTCGACACGCCCGGCGCGGACGGCACCTGGCCGTCGGACCACTTCGGCACCTTCGTCGTGCTGCGCCCGACCGGGCGTTGACCCGCCGTTCCACCGCGCCGTCGCATGCTCGGCCGCGACGTCATCCCTCAGGAAGCCAGACCATGTCCCGTGCCCTGCTCCGCCTTGCCGCGCTGCCGCTGTGCGCCTCCGCATTGCTCGCCGCCTGCCAGACCGCGCCGCCCCCGACCGCTTCCGGAACCGCACCGATGACCGAATCCACGACAAGCGTGCGCATCCAGGGAGAGGCGATGTACGTCGAGAAGATCCTGCTGCCCGAAGGCGCGCAACTGCGCCTGCAGGTGCTCGACCACCAGCTCGCCGACACGCAACAGGCGGTACTGGCCGAACAGGTGACGACGGTCGGTCCTGGTCCCTACGAGTTCGCGATCGACGTGCCGCATGCGAAGTTGCGCGCCAACGGCCAGTACGGTCTGCACGCTTCGGTGTCGATGCCGGACGGCAGCCTGCGCTTCGTCACCGACACGCGCGTGCCGGTTCATATCGCCGCCGATACAGTGGATGTGCATGTGGGCCGGATCCGGCTCACCCACGTCCAGCCGTAAGACCAGACGTCAGTCGTTGACGAAGCGCACGCGCCGGGTGATGCCGCAGGTTAGCGCGTAGGAGATCGTACCCGCGGCTTCGGCCACGGTCTCGACCGGCAGGGCATCGCCCCACAGCACGACCGGATCGCCGGCGCGCGCATCGGGCTGGCCGCGCAGATCGATGGTCATCAGATCCATCGACACGCGGCCCGCGACGCTCGCCATGTGTCCGTTGACCAGCACCGGTGTGCCGGCAGGGGCGAGCCGCGGATAGCCGTCTCCGTAGCCGACCGCGGCCACGCCGACCGGCATGTCCTCAGGGGCTTCCCAGGTCGCGGAATAGCCGATGCGCTCGCCCCTGGCCACGCGATTGACTGCGAGCAGACGCGTCTCGAACGTCATCGCAGGACGCAGGCCGAACGAGGCGCCGCTGCGACCGGCGACGACCGACATGCCGTACAACGCGCCGCCAGGGCGGATCCAGTCGCCATGGGCGTCGGGCCAGCCGAGCACGGCAGCGGAGTTTGCCAGCGACCGCGGGCCGTCGAGCCCCTCGGTTGCGGCGGCGAACGCGCGCAGTTGCGCCGGCGTCTGCGGGCCGTTGCGCGCATGCGTGTCGAACTCGTCGGAACTGGCGAAGTGCGTCATCAGCACGATGTCGCCGGCGACGCCGCGTGCCGCGCGCAGCCGCGCGTGCGCCTCGCGGACCTGATCGGGTGCGAAGCCGAGCCGGTGCATGCCGGTGTCGACCTTGAGCCAGACGCGGATCGGCGCGCCGTCGGTCTGCTCGAGCAGGTCGAGCTGCGCCGCGTGATGCACGATCGCCTCGGCGCGCAGCGCGCGCAGTTGGTCGAGATCGTCGGGATCGTCGAAGCCCGACAGCACGAGGATCGGCTGTTCGAGCCCGGCGGCGCGGATCCGAGCGGCGTCCTCGATCGCGGCGACGCCGAACGCGTCGGCCTCGCGCAACGCACGCGCAGCGGTCTCCAGGCCATGTCCGTAGCCATCGGCCTTGACCATCGCCATCAACCGCCGCCCCGGCGCCCGCGCTCGCATCGCGCCCAGGTTGTGGCGCAATGCATCGGTGTGGATGGTGGCGGTGATCGGGCGGGCCATGCGAAGGGCAGCGAATGTGAGGCCGCCTATTGTGCCTTCGCCGGGGCCTGCGCGCTGGACGCGCAGGTGAACCGCAGCGTTACTCGAAGCTGCCGATCGAATCGTGCGAGAGGTTGTCGAAACGCGTGTATTCGCCGAAGAACTTGAGTTTCACCGAGCCGGTCGGGCCACTGCGCTGCTTGCCGATGATGATCTCGGCCAGGCCTTTGTCCGGCGAGGTTTCCTTGTTGTAGTAATCGTCCCGGTAGATGAAGACGATGATGTCGGCATCCTGCTCGATCGCGCCCGATTCGCGCAGGTCGGCCATCACCGGGCGCTTGTCGGCGCGCGTTTCCAGCGAGCGGTTGAGCTGCGACAGCGCCATCACCGGCACGTTGAGTTCCTTGGCCAGCCCCTTGAGCGAGCGCGAGATCTCCGAGATCTCGGTCGCGCGGTTCTCGCTGTTGCCCGGCACTGACATCAGCTGCAGGTAGTCGATGACGATCAGGCCCAGATCGTGCTCACGCTTCAGGCGGCGGCACTTCGCGCGCAGCACGTCGGGGCCGAGGCCCGGCGTGTCGTCGATGAAGATCTTGGTTTCCTTGAGCATGCGGATCGCGCTGCTGACGCGGCTCCAGTCTTCGTCCTCGAGCTGGCCGGTGCGCAGGCGCGTGGCGTTGATCCGGCCATTGGAGGAAATCAGGCGCAGCGCGAGCTGGCTGGCCGACATTTCCATCGAGAACACGCCGACCGCCTTCTTGGTCTTGATCGCCGCGTACTCGGCGATGTTGAGCGCGAACGTCGTCTTGCCCATCGCCGGACGTGCGGCGAGGATGATCAGATCGGTCGGCTGCAGGCCGGCGGTCATCTCGTCGAACTCGGTGTAGCCGGTGGGCAGGCCGGTGACGCCGCCGCCATTGGCGTAGCGGGTCTGCAGCACGTCGAAGGCGTCGGCCATCGCCTTGTTGATCGCGGTGAAGTCGGTGCGCCCCTGCGCGCCGGCCTCGGCGATCTTGAACACCTGCTGCTCGGCCTTGGCGAGGATCTCGCTGCTGTCGCGGCCCTCGGGCTGGAAACCGTCGTTGACGATCTCGGTGCCGACTTCGATCAACTGCCGCAGGATCGCCTTGTCGCGGACGATCTCGGCATACGCGCGGATGTTGGCCGCCGACGGCGTGGTGCTGGCGAGTTCGCCGAGGTAGGCGCCGCCGGCCACGAGCTCCGACAGACCGTTGGATTCGAACCATTCGCCGAGCGTGACCGCGTCGAATGGCTTGCTCTTCTCGGCCAGTTCCTGGATCGCGGCGTAGATCTTCTGGTGGTCGCGCCGGTAGAAATCGTCCGGCACCAGCATATCGGCGATGCGGTCGAAGGCATCGGGCACCAGCATCAGGCCGCCGAGGACGGCCTGCTCGGCCTCGACCGACTGCGGCGGCACACGCAGCTGTTCGACGCGCGGATCGCTGCGCTCGTGGCGGTCGCGGTCGTGGTTGCGGAAGTCGTTGCGTGCGGACATGGCGGTCGGTTTCGGAAGAACGGAGTGCTGCTGTCGAATGCTAGGCCGCGCGCCTGTGGACACGCGACCCCACAACCTGTGGATAAGATTTTCCAGGTGCCAGGAGACACCTTCATTCAGAGCGATCTCGTTGTCTGCGAATCGTGCGGTGCAGGACTTCGGAGACACCGCGCTCCCTGCCGGGATGACGCCGCTGCCATCCCTGGCCCGCTCTGCGCAACCTCTGGCAGGAAGCGCGCCCCGGTGCGGTTGGTCCCGCACTTCGTTGCACATACACCTGCTGTAGGCCGAATTCCCGATCGCGACGTTCGCAAGCAGCGGACTGCCGGGCGATAACCACGCCAAGCGCGCCATGGATGGCGCGCGCCCCAAACGAAAACGGGCGCCTCGCGGCGCCCGTTCCAGGACAACCGGATCCGATGGATCAGGCGACCTCACCTTCGATGACGACCTTGACGGTGGTCTCGGCGTCGGCGTGCAGATGCACCACGACTTCGAACTCGCCGGTGTTGCGGAACGCGCCTTCGCCCAGCACGACTTCCGACTTGTTGACCGGCGTGACCGCCTTGGTCAGCGCATCGGCGATTTCGCGCGGGCCGACCGAGCCGTACAGCTTGCCTTCGGTCGATGCATTGGCGTAGATCGTGACGCTGGCGCCTTCGAGCTTGGCCAGGCGCTGCTGCGCCTCGTCGAGCTGCGACTGGGCCTTGGCTTCGTACTCGGCGCGGCGCGCTTCGAACTCGGCGATGCTCTTGGCGGTGGCCGGCACGGCCTTGCCCTGCGGCACCAGGAAGTTGCGGCCGTAGCCCGGCTTCACGTTGACCTTGTCGCCGAGGTTGCCGAGGTTGGTGACCTTCTGCAGGAGGATCAGTTGCATGGTGTTGCTCCGTATTCGTTAGCGGCGCCGGAGCGCCGCAACGGTTGCTGTCCGAATCGGACGAGAACGCGTGAAGCCCCGGGGGATCTCAGACGTTGTGGTTGTCGGTGTACGGAATCAGCGCGAGGAAACGCGCGCGCTTGACGGCCGTGGCCAGCTGGCGCTGGTACTTCGACTTCGTGCCGGTGATGCGGCTCGGCACGATCTTGCCGTTCTCGGTGAGGTTCTGGCGCAGGGTGTTGAGATCCTTGTAATCGATCTCCTTGACACCTTCGGCGGTGAACTTGCAGAACTTGCGGCGGCGGAAGAACTTGGACATGTGCGTGATCCTCAGGCGGCTTCGGCGTTGGTGTCGGACGCGTCGGCGTCGGCGTCGCTGCCGCCGGTCGACTCGCCATCGTCGTCACGGCGACGACGCTCGCTACGCTCGGGCTTGTCGCCCTTCTCGTCCTTGTTCTTCATGATCAGGGACTGTTCGGTGTCCGCCTCGTCGCGACGCACCACCAGGTGGCGCAGCACGGCGTCGTTGAAGCGGAACGCTTCGACGAGCTCGTCGAGACCGGCCTGGCCGACTTCGATGTTGAACATCACGTAGTGGGCCTTGACCAGGTTGTTGATCGGGTAGGCCAGCTGGCGGCGGCCCCAATCTTCGAGGCGGTGGATCTTGCCTTCGGCACCTTCGATCAGCGACTTGTAGCGCTCGATCATCGCGGGCACCTGCTCGCTCTGGTCCGGATGGACCAGGAACACGACTTCATAATGACGCATGTGGGTTTCCTTTCGGATATCGACCGCGCGTTCGCGGCGGCCTGGATAGCCCCCCGTCCGCGGCGCAGCCGCACGGTGGGGCAAGGGTCTCCCGGCGACGGGCGCCGCAGGGAGCCGGGCATTTTCACAGAAGCCGCCCATCCAGGCAAGCAGGCCGTGTTCTCCAGGCAGACACGTCACGCACGCTGCGACATTCGGTCGCAGTCTCAGAAACCTGCGCGACATGATGAAATGCACGTGCCGGGGCGCAGACCTTCGATCGCGTCGGCCGGCCGGATCCACACCTTGATCAAGACGCGCGCCGCCGATACGGCGCCGAGGACCGTTCCCCGTGCAAGCGCCCCGCCTCCGCATCACGCACGCCCCCCGTGGGGAGACGTGCGTGCGCGCGAAGCGGCGACGGTCAGCGCACGGTTTCGAGCGTGCGGCTGAACGCCAGCGCGGCCAGCGTCACCACGGCGCCCGACAGCAGGTAGTAGCCGACGTACGCCAGACCGAACTGGCTGCACAGCCACAGCGCGACCAGCGGCGCGAAGCCGGCGCCCACCAGCCAGGCGATGTCGGATGTCACCGCGGCGCCGGTGTAGCGGTAGATGCTCTCGAAGCGCGAGGCGATCGCGTTGCTCGCCTGGCCCAGCGACAGACCCAGCAGCGCGAAGCCGACGATCACGTAGGTGGTGCGGCCGCCGGCGGTGTCGCTGCCCAGCAGCGGCGCGGCGAAGAAGCTGAAGATCGCGATCAGCACGGCGGCGATCGCCAGCTGTCCACGACGGCCCACGCGGTCGGCGAGGATGCCCGACAGCATGATGCCCAGCCCGCCGACCACCGAACCGAGGAACAGGCTGCCGAGGAAATCGGCCGCGTCGTGGTCGGTATAGAGCGTCGTCCAGCTCAGCGGGAAGATCGTCACCAGGTGGAACATCGCGTAGGTCGCCAGCGGGATCAGCGCGCCGACGAACACCTGACGGGGATGCGTGCGGATCGTCTCGATCACGCGCCGCGGCTGCAGTTCCTTCTCGTCGAACAGACGCTTGAACTCCGGCGTCGCCACGAGGCGCAGGCGCGCGAACAGCGCGACCACGTTGAGCGCCAGCGCGACGAAGAACGGGAAGCGCCAGCCCCAGGCCATGAAGTCGTCCTGGCCGAGCGCGCGCGTGAACACATAGAACATGCCGCAGGCGAGCATGAAGCCGAGCGCGGCGCCGAGCTGCGGCACCATCGCGTACCAGCCGCGACGGTTGGCCGGCGCGCTCAGCGACAGCAGCGACGGCAGGCCGTCCCAGGCGCCACCCCAGCCCAGGCCCTGGCCGAACCGGAACACCGCCAGCAGCACCGGCGCGAGCATGCCGACCTGCGCGTAACTGGGCAGGAAGGCGATCGCCATCGTGGAGCCGCACAGCAGGAACAGCGCGCCGATCAGCTTGGCCGCGCGACTGAAGTTGCGGTCGATCGCCATGAAGATGACCGAGCCGATCGGCCGCGCGATGAAGGCCAGCGAGAACACCGCGAACGATTTGAGCGTCGCCTGCACCGGATCGCTGTCGGGAAAGAACAGATACGGAAACACCAGCACCGCGGCGATGCCGTAGACGAAAAAGTCGAAGAACTCCGACGTCCGCCCCATGACGACGGGGAATGCGATCTTGCCCGGCGAGATGTCCAGGCCACCGGATTCCGGTGCGTCGTCGAGGCCGGTGGTGGCTTGCTGTGCGTGTTCGCTCATCTGCGCGCTCTCTCCGGTCGTTATGGGGGATAATGCACCGCATTGTGAACCCGAAACGGGCCCGCCAGGCAAGGTGCGCAGCAGCAAGGTCCGGTGCCCCGCCACACCCACACGCTAACGGCCGCGCCGTGGCGCCTCCGTCAAGTCGTTTTCCTCTCCCGCTGTCGTCGATCCCCTCAATGAAATCCATCCTTCGAGTCTCCGCGCTGCTCCTGGCAACCATGCTGCTGTCGAGCTGCGACTGGGTCGTCATGTCGCCGGCCGGCGACATCGCCGTCCAGCAGCGCGACCTGATCGTGCTGTCCACGGTCCTGATGCTGCTGATCATCGTGCCGGTGATCTTCTTGACGTTCTTCTTCGCCTGGAAATACCGGGAGTCGAACAAGGACGCGGAGTACGCCCCCGAGTGGCACCACTCCACCCGTCTGGAGCTGGTGATCTGGTCGGCGCCACTGGCGATCATCCTCGTGCTCGGCACGGTGACCTGGATCGCGACGCACAAGCTCGATCCGTATCGCCCGCTCGATCGCATCGACGCCAACACGCCGATACCCGAAGGCATCGAACCGCTGGTCGTCGAAGTGGTCGCGATCGACTGGAAGTGGCTGTTCTTCTATCCCGAACAGGGCATCGCCACAATCAATGAGCTGGCCGCGCCGGTGAACACCCCGATCCAGTTCAAGCTCACGTCCTCGTCGATCATGAACTCGTTCTTCGTGCCGGCGCTCGCGGGCCAGATCTACGCGATGCCCGGCATGCAGACCAATCTCAACGCCGTCATCAACAAGGAAGGCGTCTACAAGGGCTTCTCCGGCAACTTCAGCGGCGACGGCTTCTCGCACATGCACTTCAACTTCCACGGCCTGAGCCAGGACGGTTTCGATGCGTGGGTGGAGAAGGCGCGCGCCGAAGGTGTGGCGCTGGGTCGCGAGGAATACCTGGTGCTCGAGCGCCCGTCGGAACGCGAGCCGGTGCGCTACTTCAACGACGTCGACCCCTCGCTGTACGAGGCGATCCTCAACATGTGCGTGGCGCCGGGTTCGATGTGCGTGCACGAGATGGTGCATATCGACCGCACCGGCGGCGGCGGTCTGGACAGCCACGACAATTACGCACGCCTGCGCTACGACAACCGTCATGCCGACGATCCGTCCGTGGCGCCGGCGGCGACGTTCCCCGATGCGGGCCGCGAGGCACGTGGCGACGAGCCGCAGGGCCACCAGCCGCGCGCCGTGTCGCCGGAGGAAGCAACGCCGCAGCCGACGCCGTCCAACGAGGACGACGACGAGGGCATCAAGCCGATCCCGCCGGGCCAGGCCCCGCAGCAGGAAGGCGCGCCCGGCAAGCCGGACAACGATGGCGACCCCACGGGTCGCTGATCGTCCGCACCGCACACACGCAATCAAGCACCAGGCAGGAACTCCATGTCCGCACCCCAGGACCAGCTCAACTCACCGTGGATCGGGCGGCTGTCGCTCGATGCACTGCCCTTTCTCCATGATCCCGTCGTCGGCGTCACCTTCGTCGGCGTCGTGCTGGGCGGCATCGCCCTGCTCTTCCTGCTGACCAGGTACCGCCTCTGGGGGTACCTGTGGAAGGAGTGGTTCACCAGCATCGACCACAAGAAGATCGGCATCATGTATTGCGTCCTCGCGATCGTGATGCTGCTGCGCGGCTTCTCCGATGCCGTGCTGATGCGCGCCCACCAGGCGATGGCCGCGAGCGGCAGCGAGGGCTTCCTGCCGCCGCACCACTACGACCAGATATTCACCGCGCACGGCGTGATCATGATCTTCTTCGTGGCCATGCCGCTGGTCACGGGCCTGATGAACTACGTGGTGCCGCTGCAGATCGGCGCGCGCGACGTCTCGTTTCCGTTCCTCAACAACTTCAGCTTCTGGATGACCGCCGCGGGCGCGGTGCTGATCATGATCTCGCTGTTCGTCGGCGAGTTCGCGCGCACCGGCTGGCTGGCGTATCCACCGCTGTCGGGCGCCGATTACAGTCCAGGCACCGGCATGGACTACTACCTGTGGGGTCTACAGGTGGCGGGCGTGGGTACGACGCTGTCGGGCATCAACCTGATCGTGACCATCGTGAAGATGCGCGCGCCGGGCATGAAGCTCATGCGCATGCCGATCTTCACCTGGACCTCGCTCTGCACCAACATCCTGATCGTGGCCTCGTTCCCGATCCTGACCGCGACGCTGGCGCTGCTGACGATGGACCGCTACGTCGGCACCAACTTCTTCACGAACGATCTCGGCGGCAGCCCGATGATGTACGTGAACCTGATCTGGATCTGGGGCCACCCGGAGGTCTACATCCTGGTGCTGCCGGCATTCGGCATCTTCTCCGAGATCGTGGCGACCTACTGCGGCAAGCGCCTGTTCGGCTACACCTCGATGGTCTACGCCACCGCCGTGATCACGATCCTGTCGTACATCGTGTGGCTGCACCACTTCTTCACGATGGGATCGGGCGCCAGCGTCAATGCGTTCTTCGGCATCACGACGATGATCATCTCGATCCCGACCGGCGCGAAGATCTTCAATTGGCTCTTCACGATGTACAAGGGCCGGATCCGCTTCGACGTGCCCATGCTGTGGACGATCGGCTTCATGTTCACCTTCGTCATCGGTGGCATGAGCGGCGTGCTGCTGGCGGTGCCGCCGGCGGATTTCGTGCTGCACAACAGCCTCTTCCTGGTCGCGCACTTCCACAACGTCATCATCGGCGGCGTCGTGTTCGGCCTGTTCGCCGGCATGGTGTACTGGTTCCCGAAGGCCTTCGGCTTCAAGCTCGACGAGTTCTGGGGCAAGGTCTCCTTCTGGTGCTGGCTGGTCGGTTTCTGGCTCGCGTTCACGCCCCTCTACATCATGGGCCTGATGGGCATCACCCGCCGCCTGAGCCAGTTCGAGGACACCTCGCTGTCGCTGTTCTTCATCATCGCGGCGATCGGCGCGGCACTGGTCGGTGCCGGCATCCTGGCCTTCATCATGTCGATCGTGGTCGCGGTGAAGAACCGCAGGCAGCTGGCCGACACCACCGGCGATCCGTGGAACGGCCGCACGCTGGAATGGGCCACGTCCTCGCCGCCGCCGAGCTACAACTTCGCGTTCACTCCGGTCGTCCATGAGATCGACGCGTGGAACGACATGAAGAAGCACGGCTACCAGCGTCCGACGACCGGCTTCGTGCCGATCCACATGCCGAAGAACACCGGCGCAGGCGTGGTGCTGTCGGCGATCAGCGTGGCCCTGGCCTTCGGCCTGGTGTGGCACATCTGGTGGCTGGCCGGCGTGTCGTTCGTGGGCCTGATCGTCGCGGCGATCTGGCACACCTTCAACTACGACCGCGAGTTCTACATCCCGGCCCAGGAAGTGACGGACACCGAGGACCAACGGACGCGCGAACTCGCGCAGCAGGCGCTCTGAACATGGCACACACGATCCAAGACACCGGAACCACCGAACGCGTCTATCACGTGATCGAGGATCCGCACGCCCACAACGACGGGCACGCCCACCACCCGGAAACCGGCACCAACCTCGGTTTCTGGATCTACCTGATGAGCGACTGCCTGATCTTCGCGATCCTGTTCGCCGTCCACGCCGTGCTCGGCCGCAACTACGCGGCCGGCCCGTCGCCGGCCGACCTGTTCGACCTGAAGCTGATCCTGATCGCGACATTCATGCTGCTGTTCTCGTCGATCACCTACGGGTTCGCGATGCTGAACTCCTACAGGCACAACCTGCGCGGCACGATCACCTGGCTGCTGGTCACCGGGCTGTTCGGGCTGGCGTTCCTCGGCATCGAGATCTACGAGTTCCAGCATCTCGCGCACCTGGGTGCGACGCCGCAGCGCAGCGCGTTCCTGTCGTCGTTCTTCACCCTGGTCGGCACCCACGGCCTGCACGTGACGTTCGGCCTGATCTGGCTGGTGACACTGGTGTTCCAGCTGAAGAAGCACGGCCTCAATGCCGCCAACAACCGCCGCCTGATGTGCCTGTCGATGTTCTGGCACTTCCTCGACGTGATCTGGATCGGCGTGTTCTCGTATGTGTATCTGATGGGAGTCGTGGGATGAGCACCGAGACCAACTACCCGGCGCATCACGCGGCCCACGAGTCGGCGCACGATGCGCACGGCCACGGCAGCATGCGCGATTACGTGATCGGCTTCGTCCTGTCGGTCATCCTCACCGTGATCCCGTTCTGGCTGGTCATGGGCGAAGTGCTGGAAAGCCGCGTCTGGACGGTCGCGCTGATCATGCTGTTCGGCGCCATCCAGATCGTCGTGCACATGGTCTACTTCCTGCACATGAACCGGAAATCGGAAGGCGGCTGGATCCTGATGTCGCTGCTGTTCACCGGCATCATCATCGTCATCGCGCTGGTGGGCTCGTTGTGGGTCATGCACCACCTCGATGCCAACATGATGCCGATGTCGCCCGAGCAGATGCGCGTCGCCCCCTGACACGCGTCCTGTCGTGAGCGAGGCGCCCCGCACCACCGCACGCCCGGTCACCCGCTGGGCGTTGCTGGCCTTCCTGATCGCCGCCACCACGGGCTTCATCGCCCTCGGTGCGTGGCAGGTGGAGCGGCTGCAATGGAAGCGCGACCTGATCGCACGCATCGATGCACGCGTGCACGCGACGCCGGCCCCGTTGCCGGCGTCGTCGTCCTGGGCCGGCGTCAACGCCGACGATGACGCGTACCGCCGCGTCACTGCCACCGGCCGTCTGCTGCATTCGCAAGAGGTCGCGGTCTACGCGACGACCGAACGCGGCCCGGGCTACTGGATCATGACCCCGCTGGTGACCGGCGACGGCACCGTCTGGATCAACCGCGGTTACGTCGACAATGCGCATCGAGCGCGCGACAGCCGCGCCCGACACGACGAGGCCGACACCGTCGGCGTCACCGGCCTGCTGCGCCTGCCCGAGCGGCACGGTGCATTCCTGCGGGCCAATGTGCCCGGCGAGGACCGCTGGTACACGCGCGCACCGGCCGAGTTCTCGGCCGCGCGCAGCGTCGACGGCCCGGCCGCACCGTTCTTCATCGACGCCCAGGACCGCATCGACACCGGCCACTGGCCGGTGCCAGGCATGACGATGCTGCAGTTCCGCGACAACCACCTCAGCTACGCGCTGACCTGGTTCGGCATGGCGCTGCTCACCCTGCTGGCGACGGGATTCGTGCTGCGCAGCGAATTCCGGCGCCCACGCATACGCTGAACCGGCGCGGCGAGGCTCCGCGCGTCGTCAGCCCCACAGCGCCGGCACCGGCAGATGCATATGCCCCTGGCGAAAGACGATCGCCTCGGGCCAGTCGGCCGACTGCAACCACGGGGCATCGAGATCGCAGACCGCGCACTGTTGCGCGAGCACAATCGCCGGCGCCACCGAGACCGAACCGCCGAGCATGCAGCCGACCATCAACTCGAAGCCCTGCGCCTTCGCCGCAGCCGCCAGTTCGAGCCCGGCGCTCAGCCCCCCAACCTTGTCGAGCTTGATGTTGACGTAGCGATAGCGACCCGCCAGCCGCGGCAGATCCTCGACCGTGGACAGAGACTCGTCCGCGCACAGTGCGATGCCATCCGCGTCCTCAGGGGTGAGCCCGGCATCGGCGTCTGCGGGCAGCGGTTGCTCGAGCAGGTCCACGCGGTAAGGGCGAAGCCCGCGTGCATGGCGGCGCAGCTCCGCAATCGTCCATGCCTGGTTGGCATCGACGATCAGGCGCGCCTGCGGTGCGCCTCGGCGGACCGCGGCGACGGCCTCCACCGGGTTGTCGCGATCGACCTTGAGCTTGATCCACGGGAACGCCGCCCGTTCGCGAGCGGCCTGCTCGCAGGCCGCCGGCGGGCGGATGCCGATCGTCACCGCCGAGTCCACCGGCCGCCAATGTGCCGCGCCGGCAAGCCGCCAGACCGGAAGACCCGACTGTTTGGCCTCCAGATCCCACAACGCGGCGTCCACCGCATGCCGTGCACCGCCAGCGGGCAGCAGCGTACGCAGGTCCTCGCGTGCGCAACGGGCTTCGATCTGCGCACGCACCGATTCGATCTGGGCGGTCATCGAGGCCGGGGTTTCACCACGGTAGGCGATGCCTCCGGCTTCGCCGCGACCGACCGCGGCACCGTCAGTGATTTCGACGATGACCACCGCCGCCTCACTGCGCACGCTGCGGGCGATCACGAACGGCTCCTTCAGCGGCCAGGCATGGCTGCGGACCTGCAACTGGCGCCGGCTCATGCGAGGATCGCGTCGAGCACCGGCCCGGCCGGCGTGCGCATGGGATCGAACGCCGGCACCCCGAGTGCCCGCGCCGCGTCCTCGATCGCCTGCAGCGCCTCGGCTTCGGGCAATGCGGACGTATTGAGGCTGACCGCGGCGATCCGCGCGCCAGGATTGGTGAGACGGGCCGCCTCCAGATACGGTCCGACCGCATCACGCAAGGCACGCACCGGATAATCCGACCAGCTGACCAGACGCGCGCGCGCGGGATCGTGGCACAGCACCAGGGCGTCGGCCTGGGCACCGTGCACCAGACCGAGGGTGACGCCCGCATAGGCGGGATGGAACAGCGAGCCTTGCCCTTCGATGACATCCCAATGATCGGGGGCGGCGGCCGGGGCGATGCACTCGGCGGCGCCGGCGATGAAATCGGCGATCACCGCATCGATCGCAATGCCGCGTCCCGCGATCATCACACCGGTCTGCCCGGTCGCCCGGAAGTCGGCGTTCACGCCCGCGGCCCGCATCGCCCGCGCCAGGGCCAGCGCCGTGTACTTCTTGCCCAGCGCGCAATCGGTGCCGACGGCGAGCACGCGTCGCCCGCTGCGACGCCTGCCGGTCGCACGCGGCAGATCGTCCGGCGGGCGCCGCACATCGACCAGCGCAACGCCGGCGGCCCGCGCCGCCGCGGCCAGTCCCGGCACCGATTCCAGCGCCGTGTGCAGACCGCTGACGATGTCCAGCCCGGCGTCCACCGCCTGTCGCAGTACATCGCTCCAGGCAGGCTGGATGCGTCCGCCCGGCGGGGTCACACCGATCAACAGCGATGTCGCGCCGGCCTGCGCAGCGCTGCGGGGGTCCATGTCTGACAGCCCCAGATCCACGCTGCAACCGGGCATGCGCAACTGGGCCAGACAGCGTTCGGGTGCCCAGTCGCGCAAGCCGAAGGCGGTCTTGGCCTTCAGCGGCGAGGTTTCCTCGCCCAGGAACAGCAGATAGGGCGCGCGCAGATGCAGTGCCCGCACCGGCGTGTCCGCCACTTCGCCGTACGCGACACCGGCGTCGGTCCTGCTTTCCATCATCTGCTCCTGCACGGCACGATCCAATGTAGTCGAACGCTATCGATTGCAGCACGCGGCACCACGACCGGCATCGGGAAAAACCCGGATTCGGCGCGTGCATCGCACACGCTTGTCACATCCCCGCCCACGGTGCTAGAACGAAACGGCGCGCAGCCATTGCTGCACTGCCGCAGGACGCGACCGTTCCCCGTCCATCCGCCACCGGGCCATGTTGATCCTCGATCCGATCCGACCCGAGACACCCGCCGCCCTCGCCAGCAGCGCCCTGATCCGCGCACTGGACATGGGCGCACTCTGGCAGGCATGTGCAGCGCTCGTGAGCAGGGTCCTGCCCTGCCATTCGTGCAGCCTGATGTTCGATATCGACGGCTACGAGCCGCAGCAGGGCCGTCACTTCATCGCCGAACCGCAGGCGCACGCGATGCCGGTGACCAGCCTCGCGGTCTCGGCGCCGTACCTGGCCGCCCATCCCCAGGTGCGCTGGTACACCTTCTCGCAGATCGCCTTGCAGGACGAACGCGCCGCGGCGCGCCTGCGCGCACAGAATCCGGCACCGGGCTGGCGGGAATTCATCCATCTGGCGTTCTGGAACGACAGCCGCCTCGACGCGGTGCTGAGCATCCGCATCCGTGCCGACCACACGCGACTTTCCGACGCCGACACGGCCTTTCTCGGCGACCTGCATCCGCTGCTCGACGCCAGCCTGAAGCGGGTGCGCACGCTGGAGTCCGAGCGTGTCCGCCATCGTGCGTTCGAGACACTGCTGCATCGGCTGCCGCTGGCCACCGCGGTGGTCGACGAACGGCTCACGCCGCTGTATCTGTCCAACGAGGCACGCCGCATCTGTCAACGCTGGAGCGACACTACGCCGCTGGGCCGTCGGCTGCCCGACACCATCGAGCAAGGCCTGCGCCAGGCGATGCGCACGCCCGGTGCGTGGCCCGACCAGGCACTCGGCGACAGCCGCCTGGTGCAGCTGCGCCACCCGCGCTTGGACCTGCGCATGCGGATCGAGGTCAGTGCGCCGCTGGAGCTGTCGTCCCATCGCGCGCACCACATCCTGACCTTTGCGCCGGATACCGCACCCGACCCGTCCGCAATGCATGCGCTGCCGCTGCTGCAGCGGCTGTCTCCCAGTGAACGGCGGGTCGCGGCCCTGATCGGCGAGGGCCTGCGCAATGCCGACATCGCCGCGCGCCTGTGCCGTTCGCCGAAGACCGTCGAGAGCCAGATCAGCGCCATCTATCGCAAGCTCGATGTGAGCAGCCGCGCGCAGCTGGTGCGACTGCTGAGCTGATGCCAGCCGCTGCGCCGCAGGCACATCGGGCCCTCGGCACATGATGACGCCGTCGCGTGATCGCGGAGCAATTGCGCCCTGTCTCGCCGGTCCTCAGCGCGGCAACACCTCGGCGGCGAGCGTCTCGGCGGCGGCGCGCAGGTCGGCTCCGCCACCGCGCGCATTGACATGCAGTGCGACCACGACATCGGCATCCGGCCAATTGGCCAGATAGGACAGCGTGCCCTTCACACTGCCGCTGTGCGCGTAGTAGGTGCGCCCGGCGGCGTCCTGCTGCTGGCGCCAGATCAAGCCCTGCACCGGCACGCCGGCACGCGAGGCCGCCTGCCCCGCAGGCGGCGGCAGCAGACTGACCGAAGCATCGAGTTGCGGCCGGTACATCTCCGCGATCGCGACACCGCCGAGCAGCCTGCCACTGTTGAGGGCATGTCCCATGCGGACCATGTCCACGTCACTGGCGAGGATGCCGCCACCGACGTACTTGTAGCTGACGTTCTCCTGCACCGCGTTCTGGAGGACGCCGCGCGCCGCGTCCCATTCGTAGCCGCGGGCGCGCCGCGGGATGATCCGCGCCGGCACGTCGAACTGCGAATCGGTCATCGCGGCCGGCATCCAGATATGGTCGCGCATGTAGGCTTCCATCTCCTGGCCGCTGGCCTGTTCGATCGCCGACTGCAGCAGGTTGGTCGCGAACGTGGAGTAGTGCCAATGCGTGCCCGGATCGGAGAGCAGCGGCTCTTCCATCCAGCGCCGCGACGCGGCCTCGATGCTGTCGAACTGCTGGAAGCGCAGTACCTCGCCTTCACCGAATTCGCCGTCACGGTAATGCCGGATGCCCGAGGTGTGGGTCAGGATCTGGCGCACGGTGATCGGCGCCTGCTTGCGCGGAAACCACGGCGCATAGGTCTGGATTTCGGCATCGAGGTCGATCCGCCCCTGCTCCACCAGCTGCATAACGGCGATGACCGCCACCACCTTGGAGATCGACGCGATGTTGTGCACGCTGTCGCCGGTGGCCGGTACCGCGTTCTCGGCATCGGCGACACCCACGCCGCCCGAGTACACCAGTTCGCCGCCGACCATGACCGCGGCGGTCGCGCCGGGCGCATGCGCCGATGCGCGCAATGCATCGAGTTGCGCGTGCAGACGGGACGCGTCGAGGGCGAATGCGGGCACGCTGAACAGCAGGCACAGCAGCAGACAGGCGGCGCGCAGCGTCAAGCGGGGAGCGGCAGGCGATCGGTGCATCGGAATCGGTTCCTGGAAACGTGGCGTGGGAGGTTCAGTCCTGCAGGTGCCGTTGCAGGAAGGCGGCGATCGCCGCGTTGACCCGCAATTCGTTGGCATAGCGCAGCATGTGGTGGGTGTCGTCGACCACGACCAGCGTCTCGTGCGGCGCGCCCAGCGCGCGCAGCCGGTGCACCATGTCGACGGTCTGGCTGAAGCGCACATTGCGGTCGTCGTCGCCGTGGATCAGCAGTCCGGGCGAGCGCCAGCCCTCGACGGCCGAAGCCGGCGACGCGCGCCAGGCGATGTCCCGCGCACGTTCCGCTGCATCGGCGTCGGCGTAATGCCTGACATCGAAGGCCGCGGCGTACTCGGACGCAGTCCAGTCGTGGACACCGTGCACGTCGACGCCGACCGCGAACAGATCGGAGTCGTGCGCGAGCGCCATGGCGGTCAGATAGCCCCCGTAGGAGCCGCCGTACACGCCGATCCGTGCGGCGTCGATGTCGGCTCGCTGCTGCAGGAACCGGCCCGCCGCACGGATGTCGCGGTACTCGGCGCCACCGGCCACCCCGGCATCGGGCGGGAAGTGGACGTCGTGGCCGTAGAACGGGCCCAGCCGGTAGTTCACCGCGAGGACGGCGATGCCCTGGCTGGCGAGGTACTGGTTGATCGCATACGCATTGGCGTAATAGCCGCCGTAATGCCAGGTCAGCAGCATCTGTCGCTGCGGCCCGCCATGCGCATACACCACGGCCGGATGCGGTCCGCCCAACCGCGTCGGCACGAACAGCTGCCCGTAGACACGCTGACCGTCCTCGGCGGTGAATTCGACCCGCTGCGGCACCATCAGCTGCTCGACCGGATAACCCGACGGCAGCTCGGCCAGCAGACGGTGGCCGCCGTCGGATGCCAGCTGCGTAGGCAACGGCGGCCGTTGCGCGGTCGCCGAGAGGAACAGCAGTGCGCCGGCCGGTGTCAGTGCCGGCGACCATTCCGAGCCGGCGCCGCGGGTCATGGTGTCGGGCGCGCCGCCATCGAGCGACACGCGGAACAGATGGCGCCGGTCGATGTCGTCGGCATCGTCGCCGGTATTGGCGCTGTAGACGATGCTGCGGCGGTCGCCCGACAGCACCGCCTGTTCGACCTGGAACGCGCCCGGCGTCAGCAGCGCGGGCGTGCCGCTGCCCGGCGCCAGCGCATAGAGGTGCATCCAGCCGTCCCGGTAGGACAGGAACACGATGCGGCCGTCTGCTGCCCAGTCGAACAGTGCCGGCAGACCGCCTGGCAGCGAATCGCGCAGGTGCTCGCCGCTTGCCCAGCGCTGCTGCGCCTCGCCTGTCGCCGCGTCGGCGACCCAGATCGACCACGGCTGCGGGACGAACCTGCGCGGCGGGCCGTCGGCACCCTGGCGCCGCGCGAACAGCAACTGACGTCCGTCCGGCGACCAGCGCGGGAGACTGTCGTGCGCGACCTCCGGTGCGATCCACAGAATCGGCGTCGCCGCGTCGCGGAACACGCCGATCAGTGTGTGGGTGCCCCGATCGACGGTGAAGGCAAGCCCGTCTCCCTGCGGCGACCATGTCAGCGCACCGATGTCGCCAGCGGTCTCCAACAGCGCTTCGGGTGGTTGCCGGCCATCGGTCGGCGCCAACTGCACCTTGCCTGCATGCACGAACGCCACGCGGCGCCCGTCGGGGGACACCGCCGCACCGTCTCCGGCGCCGATCCGGCGCGGCGCACCGCCGGCAAACGGCGCCGCCCAGACGTCCACCCCCGGCGCGGTGGGCAGCGAACTGGAGTTGACCGGCTCGCTGCGCCCCCAGTTGCTGGTGTGCTCGCCACCGCGCACGTAGATCACCGTGCTGCCGTCGCGCGACAGCTGCAGGCCACTGAGTTCCTGCCCGTCGTCCTCGGCGTGCGCGGTCAACCGTCGTGGCACGAACGCCGGACCTTCGGCCACCCAGACATTGCGCCGGCCCCGATGCGCCGACAGCCAGGCGACGCGTTCGGCATCACCGGCAGCGACCAGCGCGCTGGGAAAATCGTAGTCGCGGATCTGCTCCAGCGTCGGCGCCTGCGCATGCGCCGCCGCTGGTGCCAGCAGCGACAGGACCAGCAACGCGCCGACCACCCAGGTCGTGCCGGGCCTGCCCCACATGTCGGGACGGCCGCTCATCCTGCCGCTCGCTCATGGAGTGGATACACGCCCCGCCTCACGGCTGCATCTCCGCCACGGCCTCGACCTCGGCCCAGACCCGCAGCAGGTTGCCGCCCATGATCCCTGCGATCTCCTGTTCGCCGTAGCCGCGTTGCTGCAGGCCCGCGATCACCACCGGATAGGTCGACACGTCCGACAGCGCAGCCGGCAGATAACCGCCGACACCATCGAAATCCGAGCCGATGCCGACGTGGGCGGCGCCGAGCAGGCGCACGCCATGGTCGATCTGGTCCAGCAGCGCGTCCAGCGTCCCGGTCACGCGGGGATGCTCGGCACGCCAGCGCGCCTCGAAGGCGGCGCGGTCTTCGGGCGGCGCTCCCGCAGCGGCCAGTTCGGCCGCACGCGCGTTGAACGCATTCCGCGCCCGGTACAGCGCAGCCAGGTCCGCGGCTGCGCGCGGCTCGATGAAGCCGGTTCCGAACGGGATCTGCACCACGCCGCCCTGGGCGGCGATCGCGCGTGCCAGGTCATCGTCGAGGTTGCGCGCGAATCCGGGCGTCAGCGCGCGGAACGCCGAGTGCCCGGCGATCACCGGCGCCCGGCTCTGCGCGATGGCCTGCCGGGTCGCGTCGTCGGACAGATGCGAGACATCGATCATCATCCCCAGACGGTTCATCTCCGCGATCGCCCGCGCGCCGGCCGGGCTCAGGCCGTTCCAGCGCGGCGCCGCCTCGTAGGAGGAGTCGGCGAATGCATTGTTGGCGCCGTGCGCCAGGATCAGCGCGCGCACGCCGCGTGCGAAGAAGCCGGCGATCGCGTCGGGATCACCTTCGAGCGGCGCGGCGTTCTCCATGCCCATCGCCAGCAGCACACGCCCCTGCCCCAGCTGCGCCTGCACCCGCTGCGGCGAATGCAGCAACGCGAAGCGATCGGGATGGCGCGCCACCAGCGCCTCGACCGCGTCGATCTGTGCGTGCGCACTCTGCCGGGCCTGTGCGGACATGTCCTGCGCGGCCGAGGTGTAGATCGACATGAACGCCACGTCCAGCCCGCCGGCGCGCGCGCGCGGATGGTCGAATTCCCGATCGGGCGCAGGCAGTCCCAGATCGGCCCAACGCTGCTGCAGGCGCGAGGGCGCGTCGATATGGGTATCGACGATCGTCAGGCGCTGGGCGAGCGCGGCGGCGCCCCCGGCCACAGCCCCGCCCGAGGCCAGCGCGGCCATCAGCGCGAGCGCCGGAGCCGCTGTCCGCAGCGCACGCCGGTTCATCGCATCGCCTCCGTGTCCAGCAGGACCCGCTGCCAGAACTGCAGACCCGTCCAGAAGTAGTAGTCGGCGTTTTCCTTCTTGTGGAAACCGTGCCCCTCGTTGCGGGCGAGCAGATGCCAGGCGCTGCCGCCGTTGCCACGCACCGCCTCGACGATCTGTTCGGCTTCCGACGCCGGTACCCGCGGATCGTTGCCGCCGGTGGCGACCAGCAGCGGAATGCGCAGTTCGTCCACGCGGGTCAGCGGCGAGATCGCCCGGAGCTGTTCGCGTTGCACCGGATCGCGTTCGTCGCCGTACTCGACCCGGCGCAGATCCTGGCGGTAGGCCTGGGTATTCTCGAGAAAGGTCACGAAATCGGAGATCGCGACGAAGCAGTTGGCACCACGCAGGCGGTCGCCGTAGTGGATCGCGCTGGCGTAGCACATGTAGCCACCATAGGAGACCCCGGTCACCGCGGTGCGCGCGGCATCGAGCACCGGATCGGCCTGCAGCACGTCGAGAAACGCGCCAATGTCGCGCACCGCGTTCTCGCGCAGGCGCGGCCCGTTGTCGAGATTCACGAAACGCTTGCCGTAGCCCGACGAGCCGCGCACGTTCGGGAAGAACACTGCGATCCCCAACTCGTTGACCAGATAGTTCTTCGCACCCAGGAAGGCGGGCCGGCTCTGTCCTTCCGGGCCCCCGTGGATGTCGAACAGCAACGGACGCTGGCCGGGAAAGCGCGCAGGATCGGGCCGGTACAGGAAGCCGCTGACCTGCTCGCCGTCGAAGCTCGACACCTCGACCAGCTCCGGCGCGACATTGACCGCCGGGTCCAGTCCGCCGGTCTCGCTCCGGGTCCAGCGGCGTACCGAGAGCGTTTCGGGATCGACCGAATACACATCGCCCGCTGCCTGGGCCGAGGACATCGACAGACCGATCTCGCCCCACGGCGCGATCGCCAGCGTCGGCCCGACGCTGTAGGGCATCACCCCGGCCGGCAGGCCGTCGACGTGACGCGCTTCACCGCTGGCGGTGTCGAGCACGCGCAGCCGCGACACGCCGGCCTCGTTGATCGCATAGGCGACGAAGCCACCGTCGTCGGCGAGTGCGAACGCGGTGACGTCCCAGCGCGGCTCGCGGCTGACGGCGGTGAAGACCCCGCTGTGCGGATCCAGCCGTCCCAGCCGCAGGAAATCCGAGTCGATGTTCGATACCACCCAGACCGCGCCATCCGCCCCGTAGCGGGGATCGACATAGGCGGCCGGCACCGCGCCGCGTGTCACCGGCGTCATCCGGCCGCTGGCCAGATCGAGTTCGTGGACATGCGACGCGTTGATCGACAGCCGGTTGAGCACGAGTGCGCGCTGGCCGTCGGGCGAGAAATCGGCGAAGCGCCAGCCGCCGCCTTCGACCTGCGCGACCCGCCGGTCGCTCGCCCGGTCGCGCGGATCGAGGACATACAGATCGGCGTCACGCCCGTTGCGCCGGGTGGAGGTATAGCCCACATGTCGCCCATCGCGGCTCCAGCTGCCGAAGCTGTTGCGGCTCCTGCCATCGGTCAGCAGATGCAGACGCCCGGCCTGGAGGCGGTAGAGCTGGAAGAACTCGTCGCCGCCCGCATCCTTCTGCACCACGAGGGCATCGCCGGCCCCCGGTGACACGCCGGCATAGGCGATCGGCTCGTTCTCGAAGCTCAGTTGTCGCCGGTCGCCATCCGGCGTTGCGACGCCGTGCACCTGATGGGTGCTGCCGAAACGCGTCCGTACCAGCACGCCGCGCGTCGCCGGATCCCAGCCCAGGAAGCCGGCGTCGCGCGACTGCAGGTACGGCGCGGTGGCCGCGGCCAGCGCCTGCGGCACCTCGGGAACACCATCCGCGACGAGCGCATCGGGACGCGGGACCTGCGCGCCGAGGGGCAGCGCGACTGCAAGCGCGAGCACGGCGGACAGCGGAACATGTCGGTGCGACATCATCGGGTCTCGTGGTGGTGTATGGGGTCACGCCTGCATCGCGATGCGGATCAGAACCGCATCCGCGCGCCCAGGGTGACGTAGCGGCCGATCACGTCGTAATAGGGCGAGTACAGCGAGCCCACCGGCGGATCCTTGCCGAGCAGGTTCGAGGCGTTGGCGTAGAACTCCACGTCCGGGCCGTTGTCGTAGCGCAGCCTGTACTTCAGCCCCAGGTCCACGTAGACGTAGCTGGGGATGGCGTTATTGGTCAGCTCCAGCGTGGTGTTGTAGTTGCCGGCCGAGATGTAGCGCGCGCGCAGGTCCACACCGAAGTCGGCGTTCTGGTAGCCGAGCGACGCCACACCGCGCCAGCGCGGCGTGCCCAGGCCGAACGAGTACCCCTGCGAAGTCACGTACTCGATCTGGCTGATGCCGTCATCGGTGGTCAGGCTGTCGACCCAAGTGCCCAGCAGACGCAGGTTGAGCGCGCCGGGTAGCGAGGAAAACCGCGACATCGGCAGCAGATAGGCCGCTTCCAGGTCGATACCGTTGGTCTGGTAACGCGCCAGGTTGGCCTGGCTGGAGACGATCCGGACGAGGTTGCCCGCGCCATCGCGCTCCACCCGTGCGCACATCTCGGCATTGCCGTTGAAGCAGCGCGTCAGGATGTCCTGCGCACTGACCGAGACGATGACGTTGGAGATGTCGATGTCGAAGTAGTCGATCGACAGGTCCAGACCCGGCACCCCGGTCGGCGACCAGGTGAAACCGAAGGTCGTGGTGTCGGCTTCCTCCGGGGTCAGGTCGGGATTGCCGCCGCCATTGGTCAGCGCGTACACGGTGGTGCCGGTCATCGGGTCGATGACGTTGTTGTAGCCGGTCGTGGTCTGGGTGTAGAGCTCGGACAGATTGGCCGAGCGGATATCACGCGAACGGGTGAAGCGGCCGCGGAAGCCTTCGAAGAACTCGTTGGTCACACCGGCCTTCCACGACCAGATCGAACCGGTGGTGTCGTAGTGGCTCAGGCGCGCGGCCCCGTTGAATTCCAGATTGCGGAAGCCCGGCACGTCGGCAAGCACCGGCACGATGGTTTCGAAGAAGCCTTCCTTGACCGTGTAATCGCCTTCCATCGCGGCCGGGTTCCAGCGGGTGAACGCCTGCGCTGCGCTCAGCGGGTCCATCCCCACCCGCACCGACTCGCGGCGTGCATCGATGCCCATCGCCACCGAGACCGGGCCGGCCGGCAGCTCGAAGGGCTCGCCCCGCAGATCCACGCCACCCAAGTGCAGCGTGGTGCGCGAACGGCTGCGCGGCGTTCCGGTCACATAGGCCTGTGCGGCCTCCGAAGGCGCGCCGAGTCCGAACAGGTTGATCGGCACGCAATCGGTACCCGGATCGGTCAGCGCGACCCGGCAGACCGCGTTGCCGGTCGCCGGATCGATGACCGAATCGACCGAGCGCGCGTAGTTGTCGCGCAGGATGCGATAGGCCACGTTCTGGTTGTTCTCGTACTCGCCGTAGCTGTAGAACGCACTCCAGCGCCAGCCCTGTCCGAACTGGCCATCCAGGGCCAGCGTGGCCTGATCGGTCACGCGCTCGAAATCCATCCGCGAACCCGCGAAATCGGCGGTGTTGAAGCGGCCCATCCGGAAACTGGTCTGGCCGGCGTCCAGCATCGCCTGGCGCACTTCGTCGGACAGGAACGCGTTGTCGATGCCGATCGTCAGATCACCGCGGTTGTCGTCGCCGACATAGGGATAGTCGTTGGACACGCGCGAGCGGCGGTACTCCGCGGTCAGCTTGAGATCGTCGGTCAGCCAATAGGTCGCACGCGCCAGCCCAGCCCAGCGCGTCTGCGGCGTCATCAACGGGCTCAGGTCGTCCGACGACGGCCCCTCGCCGCCGACCATCGAGTTGCCCACCACCCGGCCGGTTTCGAAATCACGCAGGGAGCCGTCCGGATTGAACGCCTTGCCCGCCAGAACACCGGTGGTGATGAGGCCGCCGTAGGCCGCGTTCGAGAAGCCGACATCGCCGACCGTGGTGTAGCTGCCGTCGCCGTTGGCCACCTGGGTCCAGCGGCCGATGCCCGGACGGCTGATCTTGGGAATGATGCCGTCGTGGTCGGAATACTCCGCGCCCACCACCACATGGCCGCGATCGCCGGCGAAGCCATTGCCGAAGACGAAACCAAGCGCGCGCTGTTGCGCATCGGAGTATTCCGACTGGCCCCCGTGCAGATCGAACTTCATGCCCTCCAGCGACTCGTCGATGCCGATGTTGACCACGCCACCGACCGCGCCCGAACCCCAAGCCGCCGAGGCGCCACCGGTCACCACGTCGACATCGCGGATCATGATCGTGGGAATGGTGTTGAGGTCGTTCTCGCTGACGAAGCGGCGACCATCGAGCAGCACCAGGGTGCGGTTGACGCCCAGCCCGCGCAGATCCACCGGCGCCGAGCCGGCACTGGTGTTGGTGCCGGTGGTCTGGGCCGAGGTGGTCGCACGGAACTGCGGCAGATCGTTCAGCGCCGCCGCGATGTTAGGCCGGGCCACCACGTCGAGCTCCTCGGGAGTGATCTGCACCATCGGGGTCGGCGACACGAAGCCGGGGCGATCGATGCGCGAGGCGCTGACGGTCACGCTCGACATCGTCTTGACCTGGTCGTCCTGCGCGGACGCGTCCACGGCCTGCGCCATCGCAGGCAGGCTGCATGACAGCACGAGACCGATGGCGCATGCCAGTGGTGTTTTCAGAGTGGGGGCGACATTCACAGGCGGGCCTCGTCTGCAGTAGGGTGATGAGCGCGCTGCGACTGGGCCTTCGGTGATCCGAATGCACCTGGGCCGCACCGCATCGGCGGTGGAGAAGCTGGGTGGATTCCATCCTAGGCAGGCCCCGGGGCGGCATCATCGGGGGAAACCCCCAAACGCCGGCAACCCGCTGCCGCGACAATACCTTCCAGTCTCCGCTCCAGCGCAGAACCCCATGCCGATGAAATCGCTGCTGCTCGCCCCCGTCCTCGTGCTGGCCTGTTGCGCCAGCTCTGCCGGTACCGGCCCTCAGGACGATGCCCGTCCGCGCGCACGCGACGCCGGGATCGTCATCGGCCCGCTGCCCACCGGCCCGCGCAACGCGATCACCGATGTCCCCGGTGTCCGTGTCGGACAGCACACGCTGATCGCCGGCGATACGCTGCGTACCGGCGTCACCGCGATCCTGCCGCACGAAGCCAATCCGTATCTGCAGCGCGTGCCTGCGGCGATCGAGGTCGGCAACGGCTTCGGCAAGCTGATCGGCACGACCCAGGTCGATGAGCTGGGCGAACTCGAAACGCCGATCCTGCTGACCGGCACGCTGGGGGTCTGGCGCGCGGCGGATGCGCTGGTCGGCTGGATGCTCGGGCAGCCGGGCATGGCCGAGGTGCGTTCGATCAACCCCGTGGTCGGCGAGACCAACGACGGCTTCCTCAACGACATCCGCGCCCGAGCACTGTCACCTGCCCATGTCGTGGATGCATTGGCGCAGGCCGGCAGCGAGGTCGAGGAAGGCGCGGTCGGCGCCGGCACCGGCACGGTGGCGTTCGGCTGGAAAGGCGGCATAGGCACCAGCTCGCGGCGCCTGCCCGGCGGCGACACGATCGGTGTACTGGTACAGAGCAACTACGGCGGACGGCTGACGATCGCCGGGGTGCCGATGCCCGGCCACCTGCACGATCCACGAGCCCCGGCGCCGGCCGCCACATCGCCGGACAATGGCGACGGCAGCATCATGATCGTCGTCGCCACCGATGCCACCGTCGATGCCCGCCAGCTCGGCCGCATCGCGCGGCGTGCGCTGGCCGGGCTGGCGCGCACCGGATCGGTGATGTCGCACGGCTCCGGCGACTACGTGATCGCCTTCAGCAACGCACCGGCATCGCGGCGCGCGCCGGGCGCACCGATGCCGGCGATCCGGGCCCTGCCGGACGACGCCCTGACGCCCTACTTCGAAGCGGTCGCCGACGCGACCGAGGAGGCGATCCTCAACTCGATGTTCCGTGCCACCACGACCCGGGGGCACCGCGGCACGGTGCAGGCACTACCGCTGGCGGAGGTGCTGCGTGCCCTCGACCGGGCCAGCGCCCTGCAGCCTGCGCGGCAGGCTGACGGCATCTGATGCGATGCCGGCCAGGCGCCCCGCGTCTCAGCGCAGATCGAGCGCAGTCGGGCGGTGGGATTCGTCGACGGTGAAACTCTCGCCACAACCACAGGCCGCGGCGGCGTTCGGGTTGTCGAACACGAATTCCTGGTTCAGGCCCTTCTGCGCGAAATCAATCCGTGTCCCGTCGACGATCGGCTGGCTGGCCGTGTCGACATAGATGCGCACGCCGTCCTGTTCGCTGATCGCATCGCCCGGCTGTTCCTCATGGGCGATGTCGACCACGTAACCCCAGCCCGAACACCCGGTCCTGGTGACGCCGAAGCGCAGTCCGAGTGCGCCGGGGCTGGCCGCCAGGAAGCGGCGAGCACGCTCCAGGGCGGCGGGGGCGAGTGCGATGGACATGATGCGAGTGTACTCCCGTGGACCCGAACGCCGGCTGGCAACCGGAGACGCCGACGCGCAGTCCGGCTCCGGTAGACTGTGCTGCCGCGTGTTATCGGACCGGATTTCCAGGATTCAAGGCATGACCACGATCAGCGTCCAACAGGCCCTTGCCGGGCACATTCCAGCAGGCGGCGAAGCCACCGTCCGTGGCTGGGTCCGTACCCGTCGCGACTCCAAGGCGGGGCTGAGCTTCGTCAACGTCAGCGATGGCTCGTGCTTCGCGCCGATCCAGGTCGTCGTGCCGGACACGCTGGGCAATTACGAATCGGAAGTGAAGCGCCTGACCGCCGGTTGTTCGGTCATCGCCACCGGCACGCTGGTGAAGTCGCAGGGCCAGGGCCAGAGCTTCGAGATCCAGGCGCAGTCGCTCGACGTCGTCGGCTGGGTCGAGGATCCGGAAACCTACCCGATCCAGCCCAAGGCGCATTCGCTGGAGTTCCTGCGCGAGGTCGCGCACCTGCGCCCGCGCACGAACCTGTTCGGCGCGGTCACGCGCATCCGCCACTGCCTGGCGCAGGCGGCGCACCGGTATTTCCACGAGAACGGCTACTACTGGATCAATACCCCCATCGTGACGACGTCCGATGCCGAGGGCGCCGGCCAGATGTTCCGCATCTCGACGCTGGACATGGCCAACCTGCCGATCGGCAAGGACGGCAAAGTCGATTTCACGCGCGACTTCTTCGGCAAGGAAACCTTCCTGACGGTGTCCGGCCAGCTCAACGTCGAGGCCTTCTGCCTGGCGATGAGCAAGGTCTACACCTTCGGCCCGACCTTCCGCGCCGAGAACAGCCACACCACGCGTCATCTGGCCGAGTTCTGGATGATCGAGCCGGAGATCGCGTTCGCCGATCTCGCCGAGAACGCGCGCATCTCCGAGGAATTCCTCAAATACCTGTTCCGCGCCGTGCTCGACGAGCGCGCGGACGACATGGCCTTCATTGCCGAGCGCGTGCAGAAGGACGCGGTCACGCGTCTGGAAGGCTTCATCAATGCGCCGTTCGAGCGCATCGAGTACACCGAAGCCGTGTCGCTGCTGCAGAAGTCCGGCCACGCGTTCGAGTTCCCGGTCGAATGGGGCCTGGACCTGCAGACCGAACACGAGCGCTGGCTGACCGAGCAGCATGTCGGCCGCCCGGTCGTGGTGACCAACTACCCCGAGCACATCAAGGCGTTCTACATGCGCCTCAACGACGACGGCAAGACCGTCGCGGCGATGGACGTGCTGGCGCCCGGCATCGGCGAAATCATCGGCGGCTCGCAGCGCGAGGAGCGTCTCGACGTCCTCGATGCGCGCATGGACCAGTTCGGCCTCGACCGCGACCACTACAGCTGGTACCGCGATTTCCGCCGCTACGGCACCGTCCCGCACGCCGGCTTCGGCCTGGGCTTCGAACGCCTGGTCGTCTACGTCTGCGGCCTGTCGAACATCCGCGACGCGATCCCGTATCCGCGTGCGCCGGGGCAGGCGGAGTACTGAGGAGCCGGAATTCGTGATTGGGGATTGGGGATTCGAAGAAGCGGGTCGCCCTCGCGTCACTTGCACCGGCCGGAGAAAAATTTTGCGTTTCCAAATCCCGAATCCCGTTTCCCCAATCCCGGCTCTCCATTGACCCTCTTCCTCGCCCTGTGCTTCTTCGGTGTCGCGATCGGCGGGTTCACCGCGTTCGTGATTTTCTGGCCGCTGTCGCTGGTGCATCTGCGCGACCGGCATCCCGCGGTGCGCGGCCGCTTCGGCGAGAACGCGTTCATGCAGCCCGCGGCGTTGGGCTGGTTGCTGGCCGGCCGCTATTACGAAGTGCCCGACCGGCAGTTCACGGGCCTGGCGACGCCGGCCCGCATTTCCCTGATGGTGATCCTCGGCGCACTCGCCGCTTCGGCCGTGCTGTGGCTGTGGTGGATCGCCCCCTGAACCGGAGTTCCGCTTGATGACACACGCGCACATGACCCACGACCAGTGGTGGCTCGCGTCCCTCGGCCGCACCGTGATCTGGGCGCGCCTGCGCGTGCGCGAGGCCGGCGTCGCCGAAGTGCTCGACAGCGACGGCAACACCCTCGTCTACGACAGCGAGGACACCGCGCGCAGCATGCTGCTCGATGCCGAATTCGTCGAATGGGACGGCCTCGATCCCGAGGACGCACTCGAGCGCGGATTCACGCTCGACGAGATCGCGCCACCTCAGGCCGACGACGATGCGCAGCTGCGCGATCGTATGGTGCAGTCGCTCGGCAAGCGCGCCTGAGCCTGCACGCCCGACACGCGGCAGACGATGTACACGCCCCGCGCTTTTGCCGTCGATGACCTGCAGTCGCTGGACGCGCTTTTCGCGCGCGATGCCTTCGTCACGCTGGTGACGAGCGCTGCCGATGGCGCGCCGCTCGCCAGCCAGTTGCCGGTGCTCTATCGGCGCGAGGCCGACGCGCTGCACATCGAAGGCCATTGGGCGCGACCGAATCCGCAGGCCACGCACGACGGTCCGGCGCTGATGATCGTCCACGGTCCGCACGCCTACGTGTCGCCGGGCTGGTACCCGGACAAGATCGAAGCCGCGCGCGTGCCGACTTGGAACTACGCCACCGCGCATCTGCGCGGCCGGCTCGAACGCTTCGACGACGAGGCCGCGCTGGCCGATCTGGTCGCGCGCACCAGCGCTGTCTTCGAGGCCCGCGTCGGCGGCGACTGGCGTTTCGAGCCCGACGACGACCGCCAGCGCCGACAACTGCGCGGCATCGTCGGCTTCCGCTTCCACGTCGACGCGGTCGAGATCAAGCACAAGCTCAGCCAGAACCATCCGGCCGCCAATCGCAGCGCGGTGGCCGATGCGCTGTCGGCCGGTGACACGAATGCCCGCGAGATCGCCGCGATGATGCGCGCGATCGCATCCTGATTCCGCACCGGAGCCTGTTATGGACCTCGATCTCACCGGCCGCCACGCCCTCGTCTGCGGCGCCTCCGAAGGCATCGGCCGCGCCACCGCGCACGAACTGGCCCAGCTCGGCGCCAGCGTCACCGTGCTCGCGCGCCGCGCGGATGCACTGCGGGCCGTCGTAGACGCATTGCCGGCTGCGCAGGGGCAGACGCACCACACGCTCGCCGTCGACATGGACGATTCCGCTGCGCTGCACACCGCGATCGCCGCGCATGTCGCCGCGCATCCGGTGCAGATCCTGGTCAACAACACCGGCGGCCCGGCCGGCGGCACCGCGCACGAAGCGCCGCTCGATGCGTTCGAGGCCGCGTTCCGTCGCCATCTGATCGGCGGCCAGGTGCTGGTGCAGGCCGTGCTGCCCGCGATGCGCGCCGCGAAGTGGGGCCGCATCGTCAACGTCGTCTCGACCTCGGTACGCGAACCCATCGCCGGCCTGGGCGTGTCGAACACGGTGCGCGGCGCGGTCGCCAGCTGGGCCAAGACCCTGTCGCGCGAACTCGCGCCCGACGGCATCACCGTCAACAACGTGCTGCCCGGCTATACCCGCACCGGCCGCATCGACCAGGTGGTCGCGGATCGCATCCGCCGCACCGGCCAGGACGAAGATGCCGTGCTGGCATCGATGCGCGCCAGCGTGCCCGCCGGCCGTTTCGCCGAGCCTTCCGAGACCGCGGGCGTCATCGCGTTCCTGTGTTCGCCGGCTGCGGCCTACGTCACCGGCGTGAACCTGCCGGTCGACGGCGGACGGATGGCGTCGATCTGATCGGCGCACGCGCTTCGCAGGCGTTCCAAGCTCCCCGGAGTGCTGGCGACGCTGGGCGCGTTTTCCAGCATGCAGCGCAGCGAATGTCACGACGCCGCCACACCTCCGCTGCTTGGATGCGGCGATGCCAGAAGGCCCTGAAACCCACGCACTCGCCGATCGCCTGTCGACCCTGCTCGTCGACGAGACGCTGACCCATGTGCGCTTCATCGATCCCGCGTTGCAGCGCCGCCGCGACCTGCTCGAAGGCCGGCGCGTGCGCGCGGTCGAAGCGCGCGGCAAGGCACTGCTGACCGCAGTCGAAGGCGGCTGGACGCTGTACACGCACAGCCACCTGTTCGGCTTCTGGCGCTTCGCAGAGGACCTCGACGCCCTGCCCGACGTCGCGCTGCCGCGGCTGGTACTGGCGACGGTGCGTGGCGTCTCGGCGCTGTACGCGGCGCCGTCGATCTCGCTGTGGCGCACCGACGCACTCGGCGCGCAACCCTATCTGTCCAAGCTCGGCCCGGATGTCCTCGATCCCGTGGTCGATGCGAAGGCCCTGCTCGCGCACATGCGTACGCCGCGCTTTGCCCGCCGCAACCTGGCCGTGCTCTTGCTCGACCAGGCCTTCGCCGCCGGCATGGGCAACTATCTGCGCTCGGAAGTGCTGTTCCAGGCGAGACTCTCGCCGCACCGAGTGCTGCAGGACCTCGCCGCCGGCGAGCGTCGCCGTCTCGCGAACGCGCTGCTCGACGTGCCACGGCGCGCGTATCGCGCCAAGCACGACGACGCGCTGCCGTCCGGCAAGGATTACCTCGAGACGACCCGCGCGCAGTTCGGCTTCGAGGTGTTCGAGCGCAAGGGCGATCCCTGCCCGCGCGGCGATGGCCGCATCATTGAGGAACGTCTGGCCGGCCGCCGCCTGTACTGGTGCCGCGGCTGCCAGATCTGAAACGCTGGATCGCGCGGCCGGTGGGAGGTCGGGGACAACCCCATCGCGCGCAAGCGCGCTTGTGTCTGCCTCGATAGGTAGTCTTAGGTGGAGAGCGATGTGCGGCACGCCGACGGCGCGCAGTGTCCGAGCACGTGTGGGAGCCGGGGCGGCCGCACATCGACCTCGTTCCCAAGCCC
>NZ_JAIWPU010000057.1 GCF_021191705.1 Proluteimonas flavola | reverse complement strand
GCATTCGCGGCGGCCGCGGGGCGATCCGCCGCGTGCTCTACATGGCGTGCTGGTCGGTGATCCGCATGCAGCCCGAATTCAAGGCCCGGTACGACCGGCTGCGCGGCCAAGGCAAGTGCGCCAAGCTCGCCGTGACCGCGTGCATGCGCGTACTGCTGGTCAGGCTCAACGCCATGGCGCGCGACAGGACTGAATGGATCACGCTGCCCGCGTAGAAGACAGTTGCTCCCACAGGGCAATGCGGTGGGTCAGGCCGTCCGCGACATCATCCACGCCACGAAGGCCGCACCGACGGCACCGATCAACAGCGCCGCATTGCGCCAGCGTTTCGCACGCCGCCGGTAGCGCGCGACGCGTTCGTCGTTGAGCGCGGTCGCGCGTGCGATCAACGGCGCGGTCTCGCGCTCGGCCTTCGCATAGATCGTCTCCGCGCGCGACGGATCGGCCTCGGCCTGCAGCGCGGCGTCCTCGTAGCGCTCGAACGCGCGCTTCTGCAGTGCGGCGATCTCGCGTGCGATGTCCGCGTTCGACAGTGCCGTAGGATCGGTGGCGTTCATGCCGCGCGCAGGGCCATGGTCACCGGCAGCTGGGCCGCGCGCACGGCCGGGAACAGGCCGCCGACGAAGCCGATCGCCAGCGCCCATTTCAGGCCGCCCCACAGCAGCGCAGGCGTGACCCGGAATTCGAAGGTCATCTGGCCGATGCCGCCGGCGAGTGTCGACGCGCCGTAGCCGTCGAACACCAGCCAGGCGATGAAGCCGCCGAGCAGGCCGCCGGCCAGGGCCAGCAGCATCGTCTCCAGCATCACCGCGACCACGACCGGCAGGCCGCGGAAGCCGATCGCGCGCAAGGTCGCGATTTCGCGCGCGCGGGCAGCAACGGTCGCGAACATCGTGTTGAGCGCACCGAACACCGCGCCCACCGCCATGATCGAGCCGACGACGATGCCGATGATGCGCAGCACACGGCTCATGCCCTCGGACTGCTTGGCGAAATAGTCGAGTGTGGTGCTGGTTTCGACCTGCGTGCGCGGATCGGCATCCAGCGTCGCCTTGAACGCCTTGAACGCATCCGGGCTGGTCAGGCGCGCGGTCACCGACGCACGGCTCGCGCCGCGGCGGTAGGTGGTCGCGACGACTTCGGCATCGGCCCAGATTTCCGAATCCATCGCGTCGCTGGATTCGAACGCGCCGACGACGTCCCAGGTGTCGCTGCCCAGCCGCACCGTGCTGCCGGGATCGAGCCCGGCGAACTGGCGGCGTGCGCCCTTGCCGACGATCAGTTCGCGGCGTCCGGTCTCGAACATGCGGCCTTCGACGATGCGCAGGTTCGGCCGCACCTGGAAGGCCATCTCGCCGACGCCGCGGAACTGCACGCTGCCGTCGTCGTCGGGGGCGCTGCCACGCAGCGGCAGGTTGGCCGCGACGACGAGTTCGGGCGAGGCCAGCGGCCGGCCTTCTGCATCGCGCGCGATCTCCGGCGCCTGCACCACGATGCTGATCAGCGCGCGGTCGATCACCGACATCACCTCGGCCGAGGAACCGCCGCGCATGACGATCGCCGTCGACGCATCGCCGGTACTGCCGACGGTGTGGCGGTAGCCCTCGGCCATCGACAGCAACGCCACCAGCACCGCGACGACGCCGGCGATGCCGACGACCACGACCGAGGAAGCGCCGAGCCGCTGGCCGAGCGTGCTGATGCCGACATGGCTGACCGACGCGGCCTGGCGGCCGCCGCGGCTGAGCAGCATCCACAGCGCGGCGGCGAGCGCGAGGGCGAGCAGCACGTACCAGGGCGCGAGGATCCAGACGACCAGCGCGACCAGCAGTCCGAAGCCGAGGCCGGCATTCTGCAACACGGATTTCAGCAGGGTAGGCATCGCACTCTCCTCAGCGGCCCGCGAGGGCATCGACGATGTTCAGGCGCATCGCGCGGACCGCCGGCAGCGCGCCGACGACGATGCCGATGGCGACCATCAGCCCCAGCCCCAGCGCCCAGTTCTGCCAGCCGACCTGCAGCCGGAGCATGTCGCCGGCGAAGGTGTTCACGCCAAAGCTGATCAGCGACGCCAGGCCCAGCCCGAGCACGCCGCCGACCACCACCAGCACGATCGATTCGGCCAGCACCAGCGTCAGCACGCTGGTGCTGGAGAAGCCGATGGTCTTGAGCACCGCCAGTTCCGAGGTGCGCTCGCGCACCGCCTGCGCCATCGTGTTGCCGGTCAGCAGCAGCAGGGTGAAGAACACCGCGCCCATGATCGCGCCGACGATCAGGCCGATGTCGGCCATCTGCTTGAGCTGCGAGGCGAAGGCGGCGGCCTCGGTCATCGTGCGGGTTTCGTTGGGCGAGTTCGCCGACAGCGCGTCGATGGCCTTGGCCGCGCGGTCGGCGCGGCGCACGTCGGACACGCGGCTGACGTACCAGCCCACGTCGCTGTCGACATAGGGCGTGGACTCGGCGAAGTAGTCCCAGTGCATCAGCAGCAGCTGGTCGTTGAAGCCGCCGCCCTTGGTGTCCTGGTTGCGCATCACCCCGACGATGTCGAACGACCAGTTCAGCGAGCCGTCGCTGTTGGGGAAGATCGACGACTGCAGCGGGATGCGGTCGCCGACGCTCCAGTCGAAGCGCTGCATCAGCTTCTCGCCGACCAGCACGCCGGTGCGGGTGCGCGCGAAAGCGTCGTGCTCGGCCGGGTCGACGACGATCTCCGGATACAGGTCCAGGTAGTTCGGCGCGACCGCGAAACTGAAGATCTGGTTGCGCGGGCCCTGGTAGGTGCCGCCGAACCAGTTGGCGTAGGTCACCGCCTCGATGTTGTCGACCAGCTCGATGCGCTTGCCCAGCGCCTGCGGCAGCGATTCGATGAAGGACAGCCGCGACTGCGTCTGCAGGCGCTGCGCGCCGTCGGCGTTCTGGCCCATCTGCGCGAAGGCGACGCGGATGCCGTCGAGCAGGCCGAACAGCAGGAACGCGGCGACGATCGACGCGACCGTCAGCGCGGTGCGGGTCTTGCGCCGCATCAGCGCGGCCCAGATCAGGTGCAGGTATTTCATGGGAGGTCCTGCCGGAAGGTGGCGCATGGTTCGATGGAGTGGATCGAAGCCTGGTCACGTCTCGATTGACTGAGAACACAGGGATCGTCATTCCCGCGCAGGCGGGAATCCATGGACCTGTCCAGGGACAACGCGAACGTCCATGGATCCCCGCCTGCGCGGGGATGACGGGCTGCAGCGTTCACGCCGCCGCCGCGTGCTCGCCGACCAGCGTGCCCTTATCGAGGTGCAGCGTATGGCTGGCGTACTCGGCGGCCTTCGGGTCGTGGGTCACCATGACGATGGTCTTGCCGTGCTCGCGGTTGAGCGTCTGCAGCAGGCCGAGGATGTCCTCGGCCGACTGGCGGTCGAGATCGCCGGTCGGCTCGTCGCAGATCAGAAGCGTCGGGTCGGACACGATCGCGCGCGCGATCGCGACGCGCTGTTGCTGGCCGCCGGACAGCTCGTTGGGCTTGTGCCTGGTGCGGTCGGCCAGGCCGACCAGGGTCAGCGCGATCTCCGCATTGCGCTTGCGCTGCGCACCGGAGAGCCTGGTCAGCAGCAGCGGCAGTTCGACGTTCTTTTGCGCGGTCAGCGCCGGCATCAGGTTGTAGAACTGGAACACGTAGCCGACGTTGCGGCTGCGCCAGCCCGACAGCTGTCCGCCGCCCATGCGGTCGATGCGTTCGCCGGCGACGTCGATCTCGCCCGAGCTCGGCGTATCCAGGCCGCCGATCAGGTTCAGCAGCGTCGTCTTGCCCGAGCCCGACGGGCCCATCAGCGCGACGAAATCGCCCTCGGCGATATCGAGGTTCACCCCGTGCAGCACCTCGACCTTCTCCGGTCCACGCTGGTAGGTCTTGGTGAGGTTGCGGATCGACACCAGTGCCATCGTCATTCCCCTTCGTGATCTGGAAGTGCTGCTGCTTCTGTAGGAGCGCGCTTGCGCGCGATGGGCGTTGCCGGGAATGCCATTCGCGCGCAAGCGCGCTCCTACGGGAGACTTCGTGACTGCTTGACCCGCACGCGGTCGCCGTCGTCGAGCGCGTCCGGCGCGTCGAGCACCAGCTCGTCGCCCGGGCGCACGCCGCTGGCGACCTCCACGGTGCCGCCAACGCGTTCGCCCGGTTCCACCGGCCGCCGGCGCACCACGCCGCCGTCGACGACGAACACCACCTGCGCGCCGTCGCGCTCGGCCAGCGCCGCCGCCGGCACGCGCGGCAGGCGCGGCGTGTCGCTGTCCTGCGCCGGACGCGCCTGTTCGAGGAAGCTCACCGTCGCGCCCATGTCGGGCACGATGCGCCCGTCCTTCGCGTCGAGCGCGATGCGCACCTTGACCGTCGCCTTGCCGCGGTCGGCGGTCGGCACGATCGCGATCACGCTGCCGGGAATCTTCCAGTCCTGGTAGGCGTTGAGCGTGGTCTCGACCGGCATGCCCGGCGTGACCCGGCCGATGTAGGACTCGCCGACATCGACCTCGACTTCCAGCGACTCCATGTCGACCAGGGTGCCGATGCCGGTGCGGGTGAAGCCGCCGCCGGCCGACAGCGGCGAGACGATCTCGCCCGGCTGCGCGGCCTTGGCGATGACGACGCCGGCGAAGGGTGCGCGCACGAAGGTGTCGTCGACGCCGATCGCGGAGATGCGCAACTGCTCGCTGGCGACGGTGGCGTTGCGGCGCGATGTCGCGAGTTGCGCGCGCAGGGCATCGCGCTGGGCGACGGCCTGCTCGTACTGCGCCTTCGACACCAGTTGCTGGCCGACCAGCGCCTGCAGGCGCTCGGCGTTCGCCGAGGCTTCGGTGAGTTGCGCCTGCACGCCGGCGACCTGGCTGCGCGCGGCGTCGAGTTGCGCGGCGGACAGGTCGCGGCGCGCATCGGCGTCGATCGGA
This sequence comes from Proluteimonas flavola, assembly GCF_021191705.1. Classification (GTDB taxonomy): domain Bacteria; phylum Pseudomonadota; class Gammaproteobacteria; order Xanthomonadales; family Xanthomonadaceae; genus Luteimonas; species Luteimonas flavola. Next base: position 35,224 of record NZ_JAIWPU010000057.1, on the reverse strand, counting down.
TCGAGCGTGGCGAGGATCTCGCCTGCCTCGACCCGCTGGCCTTCCTCGATGCGCACCTCGCGCACGCGGCCGGTGATCTTGGCCGAGACCGTGGCCATGCGCCGGGCGACGACGTAGCCGCTGGCATCGAGCACCGAGCCGCCGGCCGCGCCCGCCGCGCTGGGCGCGGCGACGACCGTGGTCTCGACCTCGACCGCGCGATTGCCCAGCACGAACGCGCCGACCACCAGCAGCGCCAGCAGCAGCGCGGCGACTGCGAGACCGATCCACAGGCCACGTCGCGACGGCGGCGGTGGCGCGCTGCGGTCGATGCGGAGTTCCTTCAGCAGATCGGCATTCGTGTTCATTGCAACCCTGGACGGAAGGAGCGGGGCCAGTGTGACCGCGCGTCCCCGGTGTTTCCAACCTGCCGGAAGTCAGGACGTGATGCCGGGCCGGTGGTCCGGAACGACGGCGTCAGTGTGCGCATCGCCGCGTCCCACGACACCTGACGACTGTCATGCGCGGGATGTGACGCATGCGACTGCCGGTCGCGTCGCGGCGATGGAAGACTGGCCGCATTTCCACAGCAGGCAGGCCGATGTCCGAGAATGCGATGCCATTGGCGCCACTGGCCCGTCTTGCCGGGGTGCGCCGTCGCCGCGGCGCGGTGCAGGCGCTCGACGGCGTGGACCTGACGCTGCCGGCCGGTCGGGTCACCGCGTTGCTCGGCGTCAACGGCGCCGGCAAGACCACCGCGATCGAGATCCTGCTCGGCCTGCAGCCGGCCGATGCCGGCGAGGTCGTGCTGTTCGACCGGCATCCGTCCGATCTCGAGGCGCGGCGCCACATCGGCGTGATGCTGCAGCAGGCGCAGCTGCCCGAGCGGTTGCAGGTCGGAGAACTGCTCGCATTGACGCGCAGCTGGTATCCGCAGCCGCGCAGCCTCGCAGACTGCGTCGCGCTGGCGGGCCTCGATGGATTGCTGGGCCGGCGCTACGGCCGGCTGTCGGGCGGGCAGCAGCGACGCGTGCAGTTCGCGCTCGCACTGTGCGGGCGGCCGAAGCTGCTGTTCCTCGACGAACCGACCACCGGCCTCGACATCGGCGCACGCCGGCAGGTGTGGCGCGCGATCCGCCGCCTGGTCGCCGAAGGCGTCGGCATCCTGCTGACCACGCATTACCTGGAAGAGGCCGAGGCGCTGGCCGATCGCGTCGTCGTACTCGATGCAGGCCGCGTGCGCGCCGACGGCAGCGTCGGCGAGGTGCGCGCGCAGGTCGCGCAGCGATGTATCCGGTGCACGACGGGTGTGCCGGCCGCTGTCGTCGCGACGTGGCCCGGCGTGCGCACGGCGCAGACCCTCGACGGGCAGCTCGTGGTCATGGCCGAGCAGGCCGAGCCGGTATTGCGCCGGTTGCTGGACACCGATCCGCAACTGGGCGATCTGGAAGTGCAACGCGCCGGTCTTGCCGAGGCGTTCGTGGCGATGACGGCGCCTGCGGACACGGCGATTGATTCGCAAGAGGATGCGCGATGGACACGATGACGACGACCACCGATGCGCGCCAGACCGGCACGCGCGTCCGCCTGTGGCGCTGCTATCTGCTCGACACGCGCTGCGAACTGCTGCGGCTGTTGCGCGAGCCGATGTATGTGATTCCGACGCTGTTGTTTCCGGCGCTGTTCTACGTGATGTTCGGCCTGCTGCTCGCCGGACGCGGCAGCAGCGAGGCGGCGCGTTACCTGCTGGCGACCTATGGCGTGTTCGGCGCGATGGGCGCAGGCCTGTTCGGATTCGCGGTGACGCTGGCGATCGACCGCGAGCGCGGCTTCTTCGCATTGCGTCGCGCGCTGCCGGCGCCGCCGAGCGCGTGGCTGGTCGCGCGGATGCTGATCGCGATGCTGTTCGCGCTGGTCATCGTGCTGGAACTCGCGACGCTTGCCGTCGTGTTCGGTGGCGTGTCGCTGGCACCGGGCCAGTGGGCGTTGCTGTGGACGGTGAGCGTGCTCGGCGCGCTGCCGTTCTGCGCGATCGGCCTGCTGCTCGGCAGCATCGCCGGCGCGAACGCGGCGCCGGCCTGGGTCAACCTGCTGTTCCTGCCGATGGCCTTCCTGTCCGGCCTGTGGCTGCCGCTGTCGATGCTGCCCGACGTGTTCGCGCGGCTCGCCCCGGTGTGGCCGGCCTGGCATCTGGCGCAGATCGCGCTGGGCGCGACCGGGCAGCCCGGGCAGCCCGGGCAGCCCGGGCAGCCCGGGCAGCCCGGGCCGACGCCTCTGTGGCTGCATCTGCTGGTCCTGGCCGTCGTGACGGTGGCCTGCTGCGTACTCGCGCTGCGCCGTCTCGCGCGCGCGGTCTGACATCATCGCTGCAACATCTGGGGAGAGACGCAATGACGCATGCGGATGGACACGGCCAGCGTCGCTGGCCCGGCGTGGCCGCAGTCGCGGCGCTGGTGGCGGTGCTCGGCGGCGCGGTGGCGATGGCGGGCCCGGAACGGACGACGCCTGCCGTGTCGGCTCCATCGGCGCCGGCCCACGGTACGTTCGCGATCCGCGACGCGCGCATCTTCGACGGCGCGGTGGTCATCGAGCGTGGCACCGTGCTGGTCCGCGACGGGCTTGTCGAGGCGGTCGGCACCGATGTCGAAGTGCCGCGCGACATCGCCGTCGTCGATGGCGCGGGCCGCACGCTGCTGCCCGGTCTGATCGATGCGCACGTGCATGCCTGGGGCAACGCGCAGCAGGACATGCTGCGCTTCGGCGTCACCACCGGGCTCGACATGCACGGCATGCCGGAACGCCTGCCGGCACTGCGCACGCAACGCGAATCCACCGCGCCGACCACGCAGGCCGATCTGTGGGCCGCGGGCTCTGCGATCACCGCGCCCGCCGGACACGGCACGCAGTACGGATTCCCGGTGCCGACCGTCGACGCCGGCACCGACATCCCGGCCTTCATCGCCGCACGCCTGGCCGAGGGCGACGACTTCATCAAGCTGATCGTCGAGGATCTCAGCGGCGACGCCGCCGGCCGCACGCTGCCGACGCTCGACGCCGTGCAGGTGCGCGCGGTCGTCGATGCCGCGCATGCGCACGAGCGCATCGCGGTCGCCCACGTCTCCACGCAGGCCAGCGCCCGCGAGGTGCTGGACGCCGGTATCGACGGCTTCGTGCACGTGGCCGACGATGCCGTGGTCGACGACGCCTTCATCGCCGATGCCGCGCGTCGCGATGTGTTCGTCGTGCCGACGCTGGTGGTGATCGCCTCGGTGGCCGGTACCGACGCAGGCCGGCAGCTCGCGGACGATCCCGCGTTGTCGCCGTGGCTGACGCTGGAACAGCGCGACAGCCTCGGCGCGCGCATGTCCACGACGCCGAAGCCGCAGCGCCTCGCCGATGCGATCGCCAGCGTGCGCCGCCTGCACGCGGCGGGCGTGACGATCCTCGCCGGCAGCGATGCACCCAATGCCGGCACCGCGCAGGGGGCGAGCCTGCACGGCGAACTCGCATTGCTGGTGCGGGCAGGACTGACACCGCAGCAGGCGCTGGTCGCGGCGACGTCCGCCCCGGCAGAGCGCTTCGGCATCAGCGACCGCGGCCGCATTGCGCCCGGCCTGCGCGCCGATCTGGTGCTCGTCGACGGCAACCCGCTCGACGACATCGCCGCGACCCGGCGCATCGAGACCGTGTGGAAGAACGGCGCGCGTGTCGAACGCGCGAAGCCCGCGGCTGCGGCAGCGGCTGGCGCAGTGCCGGACGACACGCGCATCAGCGACTTCGAGAACGGCCTCGACGCGCGCTTCGGCAGCTGGGCGCCGACCACCGACCAGATGGCCGGCGGCGCCTCGACCGTCGCGCACGCGCGAATCGACGGTGGTGCGAACGGGTCGGCCGGCGCGCTGTCGGTCACCGGCGAGATCAAACCGGGCTTCGCGTTTCCATGGTCCGGCGTGATCTTCTTCCCGGCCGCGCAGGCGATGCAGCCCGCGGATCTCTCATCGCGCCGCGAACTCGTGTTCCGCGTGCGCGGCGACGGCCGCCGCTACAGCGCCCTGCTGTTCTCCGGCGCATCGCCGACCGCGATGCCGGCGATGCAGCGCTTCGAGGCCGGCGAGGAGTGGACCGAGGTGCGTCTGCCGCTGGGTGGATTCGCCGGCGCGGATCTGTCGCAGGTGCGCGGCCTCGCATGGACCGCCGGGCAGCCCGAGGGCACGTTCGCCTTCGCACTCGACGACGTGGAGCTGCGCTGAGATGCAGGCGGACCGGCACGGCGCGAAACAGCCGCCACTTCTGGCGGACGCCTGAGATGGCGACGCTGCGCGACATGCAGACCGACGCCGCTGCCACGGCGATGCGCACCTTCGCCGGCCTGCGCGCCGCGCCGGATTCCGTCATCGGCAGCGCGTTGCGTCAGGGCCGTCCGGCGTGGAGCGAAGGCATCCACGTGCTGTGGTCGGTGTGGGTGTTCGTCGTGCCGATGTTCTCGCCGCACGGCTACGACCTGCGCTGGGTGCTGCTGACGCTGCTGTCGTATCCGGTCTTCATCGCCTTGTACGCGGGCGCGCTGTTGCTGCCGGCGCGCCGCTCGCCATGGTGTGCGCTCGGCATGATCGCGCTGTGTTTCGGCCTGCTGCCCTGGTACGTCTCGAGCCTGAGCTACTTCGTGTTCGGCTGCGTGTTCCTCGGCGCGCTGTCGCGCACGTCGGTCTGGCGCTACGTGCTCGCGTTGATCGTCTTCAACGCAGTGCTGCTGACCTGGGCGCGGGTGATGGGCTATCCGTGGTCGGCGCTGGCCTGGATGCCGGTGACGACGGTGATGATCGGCCTGCTGGTGCACGTGGAGCGCCTGAAGAACCGCCAGGACGCCGCGCTGCGGCTGTCGCACGACGAGGTGCGCAGGCTGGCTGCGGTCGGCGAGCGCGAACGCATCGGTCGCGACCTGCATGACCTGCTCGGACACACGCTGTCGATGGTCGCGTTGAAGGCCGACCTCGCCGCACGGCTCGTCGAGCGCGATCCCGCCGGCGCGCAGCGCGAGATCGGCGAGGTTGGCGGCATCGCCCGCGATGCGCTGGCGCAGGTGCGGCAGGCGGTCAGCGGCATCCGCGCCGCCGGACTCGCGGCCGAACTCGCATCGGCGCGCCTGCTGCTGGAAACCGACGGCGTGGCGTTCGGTTACAGCCTCGACGAAGACGTCGCCGGTGCCGGCCTGCCGCCCGCCGTGGAGACCGCACTGGCGATGACGCTGCGCGAGTCGGTGACCAACCTGCAGCGCCACGCGCATGCGCACACCGCGCAGGCGCAGTTCTCCCGCGAAGGCGAGACGATCCGGCTGCAGGTCAGCGACGACGGACGGGGCGGCGCGATCGTGCCCGGCAACGGCCTCTCCGGCATGCGCGAGCGCATCGAAGCACTCGGGGGGCAGTTGCGCATCGACAGCGGCGCCGACGGCACGCGGATCGATGCGCGCATTCCGCTGGGCGCGCCGCAGGCCGAGTGATCCGCAACGCGCGCCATCGTTCGCCTTTCGACCGCCGTCCAACTGCTACCGTCATCGCCATGCCGCGCATGCCCACGCCCGAAGAGCCGCTCCGCATCCTCATCGCCGAGGACCAGTCGATGCTGCGCGGCGCGCTGACCGCGCTGCTGAATCTCGAAGACGATCTGTCGGTGGTCGGGAGCGCGGGCGATGGCGAATCGGCGTGGCGGGAACTGCAGCGGCTCGCGCCCGATGTTCTCGTCACCGACATCGAGATGCCCGGCCTCACCGGCCTCGAACTCGCGCAGCGCATCCAGCGCCACGGCCTGCCGGTGCGCGTGGTCATCGTCACCACGTTCGCGCGCGCAGGTTTCCTGCGCCGCGCGCTGGATGCCGGCGTCGGCGGCTACCTGCTCAAGGACGCGCCCGCCGAGCAGCTCGCCGCGGCCCTGCGCCGCGTTCACGACGGCGGCCGCGCGATCGACCCGCAACTCGCGCTGGAAGCCTGGAGCGAACCGGATCCGCTCAGCGAACGCGAGCGCCAGACACTGCGGCTTGCAGGGCAGGGCATGAGCGCCAGCGAGATCGCCGCGCAACTCAGGCTCTCGCATGGGACGGTGCGGAACTACCTGTCGGACGCGATCGGGAAGCTGGGGGTCGGGAACCGGATCGAGGCGTACCGGTTGGCGCGGCAGAAGGGGTGGTTGTAGGGAGGGGGTGCCTTGTTACGCTCGTCATTCCGGCGAAAGCCGGAATCCATTTTGATTTGATCTATCGAAGCAGAATCAAAGTGGATCCCCGCTTGACCAGCCATTCGGCTGTTGGAAGCCGCGGCGATGACGGTAGGAAGGTCTGCGCGGATTGGTAGATTGCCCCCACCCAACCCTCCCCCGCAGGCGGGGGAGGGCTCAAAGCGCGACTCAGCGCGCCAGCCCCACCGCCGTCAACGAATCCCGCTCGATCCGCGCATAGATCTCGAACTCGTCATGCACCTTCGCACCGAGCGCTGCCTCGAAGGAATCGCGGTTCGATTGCGCCGCGTACGCGCGCTGTTCGCCGCCGCCGAGGTTGGACTGGAAGATGCCCGCCGCGCTGACCGGCAGGAAGTCTTCGTAGACCACCGGGTCGGCCGTCACCAGGCCGGCGGCGATCGCATCGTCGACATCGCGACTCGACACCGCCGACGGATCCGCACGCCCCGCCTCGGTCAGTGCGTAGCGGTAATACCCCAGGCCCTCGCGGCGCAGCGTGTCGTCGTCGTCCGGGAAATCGGCGAACGCCGCGGCAAGGCGTGACGCGTAGTCGCCGGTGCTGCCGGCGCCGTCCGCCTCGCGCGCACGCGCGAGCAGGCGGTCGTAGAGCGCGCGACCCCGGGGCGTCAGTGCGAGGCCGCGTTGTTCGATCTCGCCGAAGCGCGCGGTGTGCGTGCCCGCGTCGGTGCTGCCGCCGGCGGGAAACAGCACCGGCTCCTGCAGCGCCTTGAAGCTGGTCTGGCGCAGCAGGATCGGGCAGCGGCGGCGCGGCGGGCCTTCGATGACGGCCTTGGCGTCGATGCCGCGCGCCTGCATCGCGTCCTGCGCGGCGTCGATGTCGAGCGTGCGTGGGGTGAGATGGTTGATGTGCGGGCCGCGGAAGCAGACCACATCGGCGATCAGACGATGCGCGGACAGCAGCGCCTGGTAGGTCGCATGCGACACGGTGGCTTCGCTGTGCCAGCGGAAGGTTTCCAGCGCTTGCGCGACGAATTCGGCGGCTTCGTCGGCGGTGAGGCCGCCGGCCTGCTCGAAGCGTTCGATCAATGCGAGCGCGCGTGGGGTGAAGATCTCGCGGGCTTCGAGAATCGCGGCGGCCTCGTCGCGCAGCGCGGCATCCTCGATCAGTTCGAGCCGCAGCAGGGACGTGAACACCCGGAAGGGATTGCGCGCCAGCGCCGCGGCATCGACCGGGCGGAACGCGGTCGCATGCACCGGCACGCCGGCGACGGCGAGGTCGTAGTAGCCGACCGGATGCATGCCCATCACCGCGAACAGGCGCCGCAGCGTCGCGAGTTCGCGCGGCGTGCCGACGCGGATCGCGCCGTGGCGTTCGGCGTCCAGGCGGTCGAGCGCATCGCTGCGCTGCAGGCGCGCGGCCAGCGACGGATCATGCGCCAGCGTCGCCGCGTTCACCTCCGACACCAGTTCCATCAGCGTGCCGTAGAGCGGCACCTCGTCGCGGTACATGCGGGACATCGCCTGCGCGAACAGGCTGCGGATCTCGTCGGGGGGCAGGTGCGTCGAAGCGTTCATCGGGGACCGGGGCGGAGGACCGGGCGTGCCCGGCGAAGCGCGCATTTTCGCCTGCCGAGCGCACGCGCGGGAACCTGACGCTCAGCGGCGTCGTGTCCGCTTCAGGCAGGATGGGCCGCTGCTACCCTGTGCCGCCGCCGTCGTGCATATCCGAGGACATCCGATGCAGACCCGAATGCCCCTGGGCGCCCGCGTGGTCGCGCTGACCGCGCTGCTGTGGAACCTGTTCGGCCTGCTGGTGTTCGTGCTGCAGGTGTCGATGACGCCCGGGCAACGCGCTGCGCTGCCGCTCGACCAGCAGCAGATCAATGCGGCGATGCCGCTGTGGATCTACGGCGTGTTCGGTCTCGCGACGCTGGCGGGCTCGGCCGGTTCGATCGCGCTGCTGTTCGCGCGCCGGTGGGCCGAGCCGGCGCTGTTGGTGTCGTTCCTCGCGATCGTCGTGCAGATGGTCGCCAGCTACGCGCTGACGCCGGTCTGGGCATTGACCGGCCTGCGCGGTCTGGGCCTGCCGCTGCTGCTGATCCTGGTCGTCGCGTCGATGTGGCTGTTCGCGCGCGGCGCTGCGCGTCGCGGCTGGCTGCGCTGACGTCGCGTCAGACGCGCGATTTCAGCAACGCCCACGCCGCGCGCAGGCCCAGCGCCTCGCCGCCCTGCGGGTGGCCCGCGCGGCTGCTGTCGTTCCAGGCATAGGTGTCGAGGTGCGCCCAGGGCGTGTCCGCCGGCACGAAGCGTTCGAGATAGAGCGCCGCGGTCACCGCGCCGGCCATGCGCGAGCCGGCATTGGCGAGGTCGGCGATGCCGCTGGTGAGGTAACGCAGGTACGGCCGCCACAGCGGCATGCGCCAGACCGGGTCGCGCGTCGCCTCGCCGCCGGCGATCCACGCATTCGCCAGCGCGTCGTCGTTGCAGAACAGCGCCGGCAGGTCCGGGCCGAGCGCGATGCGCGCTGCGCCGGTGAGCGTGGCGAAATCGAGGATCGCATCCGGCGACTGTTCGCCGGCGAAGCTCAGCGCATCGCACAGCACCAGACGGCCTTCGGCGTCGGTGTTGTCGATCTCGACGCTGATGCCCTGGCGCGTGGCGATCACCTCGCCCGGACGGAATGCAGCCGGGCCGATCGCGTTCTCGACTGCCGGCACCAGCAGGGTGATGCGCAGCGGCAGCCTGCGCGCCATCACCAGTTCGGCCAGCGCGATCGCATGCGCCGCGCCACCCATGTCCTTCTTCATGTTGCGCATGCCGTCGGCCGGCTTGAGGTCGAGGCCGCCGGTGTCGAAGCAGACGCCCTTGCCGACGATCGCGATATGCGGATGCGCCGCGTCGCCCCAGCTCAGGTGCAGCAGGCGCGGCGCGCGATGCGAGGCGCGGCCCACCGCGTGGATCGCCGGGAAGTTCCGGTCGAGCAAGGCGTCGCCGACGATGCTCTCGAAGTCCGCGCCATGTGCCTGCGCGATGTCGCGGACCACGGCGTCCATCTGCTCGGGGCCCATGTGCTCGGTCGGCGTATTCACCAGATCGCGCACGCGCGTAGTCGCCGCGATGACATCGACGGTCTCGGCATCTGTCGCATCCACCGCCAGTCGCGCCGGCTTGCGCGCCGTCGTCTTGTAGCGGGTGAAGCGGTACGCGCCGAGACCCCAGCCGAGCTGCAGGGTCGCCGCGTCGTGCGCGCCGGCCACGCGCCAGTCGCCTTCCGGCAGGCCGTAGACCGCGTGCGCGTAGCTGTCGGGATCGAGCGCATCGCCGATGCCGATCACAGCACCTGCGAGGCCCGCATCGCCAGGCAACAGCGCCAGCGCACCGGGCGCGCCATCGAAGGCCTGTGCATCGAGCCAGGCCTGCACGGATGCCGGCTGCGCGTCGCGCCAGGCCGCGTAGCCGTCGCGCGCGACGATGTGCAGTGGACGCGCATTCTGCGCGGTCGTAACGAAGAGATCGGTCATGGTGTCGGTCATCCGGGAAACCTGGTCCAGGTACGGCGGGTCAGGCGCGGTCGGCGACGGTCGGCACGGCATCGAGCCAGTCGGCGAGGGCGGTGAGGGTGTCGAATTCGAGGTCGGGCGCGAGCGTGGGGTGGTCCCAGCGCCGATCCTCGCGATTGATCCAGCAACTGCGCAGGCCTGCGCGCGCGGCGCCGGCGACGTCCATCTCGATGTGGTCGCCGACATGCAGCACGTCGCCGTGCGCGCAGCCCAGCCGGTTGCAGGCGGCGTGGAAGATGCTCGCATCCGGCTTGGCCGCGCCGTGTTCGCGCGCGCCGAGGGTGAACGCGAACAGATGGCCGATGCCGACGCGATCGAGATCCGCATTGCCGTTCGTCACCGCCGCCACCGGCACCCGCGCCGCGATGCGCTCGAGCGCGGCGAGGCTGTCGGGGTAGTACTCGACCTTGTTGCGTTCGGTGTAGAACACCTCGTAGGCCGCATCCAGCAGGCCCGGATCGCCGCCGCTGTCGCGCAGGGCGTGCTCGATGGTGAGCTGGCGCAGCGCTGAGAGGTCGTGCATCAGGTGCGCGTTCTCGGCGAACACGCGCGTGCGCAGTTCGCGCATCTTCTCGACCGGATACAGGGCCGCCGTCGCCGGACTGTGCGCGCGCAGGAACGCATCGAGCGTCTGCTCGATCCGGACCCCGATCGGCGCGAACGGCCACAGGGTGTCGTCGAGGTCGAGGGTGATGGCGCGGACGGGGAAGCGCATGCACGCATTCTAGCGAGCGCGGACCGCCGGGCTCCGGGATTGTCCGTTCCGGGGCCGGACCTGCGTGCGAAGGCGGCCGTCGCCTCTTGCGCACCCGGGCATCCATCGGTTGCTGCGGGATCGGCAGCGGTTCGCAGGTCTGCGTGGACGTGGGGTGTGGAACACCCAGCGTGCAAACGCACGTCACGCACCGGGGTCGACACCGCGGTGCGACAATCCGCGGATGCACGATGCCCCGCTGCCGCCCGAACTCGATGCCCATCTCGACCGTCTCCTCGCGCGCCTGCCGGATGCTGTCCGCAGTGATCCCGACGCGATCGCGCGTATCCGCCCCGTCGCGCTCGCCAGCGACTTCGCGCTCGACGTGCTGCAGCGTCAGCCGGACGTGCTCGCGCACCTGCTCGATGACGATGCGCAGGCCGGCATCGCGGCGCCGGTACTCGACGCCGGCAACCGCAGCGAATGGCCGGCACTGCTGCGTCGATATCGCACCGCGTGTTCGGCGCGGCTGGTCTGGCGCGACGTGCACGGCCTCGATGATGTCGATGCCACGCTCGCCGGCAGCACGGCGCTGGCGGAGACCTGCCTGGCGCTCGCGCTCGATGCACTGGAAGCCGAGTTCGCACAGCGCTACGGGCGTGTGCGCGATGCCGACGGCAACGTCGTGCGGCTGGTCGTGTTCGGCCTCGGCAAGCTCGGCGGCGGCGAACTCAACTTCAGTTCCGACATCGACCTGATCTACGGCTTCGCGACGGCCGGCGAGAGCCAGCCTGCCCCCGCGCAGGCGGGCGGCGCACGTGCGCTCGCGGCCGAGGACTATTTCACCCGGCTCGGCCAGCAGCTCGCCAGGCTGCTCGACGAAAAGACCGCCGACGGTTTCAGCCATCGCGTCGATCTGCGGCTGCGCCCGTTCGGCAGCGCCGGACGCATCGCGTTGAGCTTCGCGGCGATGGAGCAGTACTTCCAGCACGAGGGCCGCGACTGGGAACGCTACGCCTGGCAGAAGGCCCGTCCCGTCGCCGGCGACATCGAGGCCGGCGAGCGGTTCCTGTCGCAGCTGCGGCCCTTCATCTATCGCCGCTATCTCGACTACGGCGCGCTCGACGGCCTGCGGCAGATGAAGGCGATGATCGCGGCCGAGGTCGCGCGCAAGGAACTGTCCGACGACATCAAGCGCGGCGACGGCGGCATCCGCGAGATCGAATTCCTCGCCCAGGCCTTGCAGCTGATCCGCGGCGGCCGCGAGCCGGCGCTGCGCGACCGGCGCCTGCTGCCGACGCTGGATGCCTTGCACGCGCATGCGCAGATCGATGCCGACACCTTGGCACTCTTGCAACGCGCCTACCGTTTCCTGCGCCAGCTGGAGAACCGGCTGCAGATGCTGCGCGATGCGCAGACGCACAGGCTGCCTGCCGATCCGCTGGATCGCCTGCGGATCGCGCGCGGACTCGGCTATGCCGACTGGGCCGCGCTCGTCGATGCACTGCGCGAAGTGCGCGCATCGGTGGCACAGGAATTCGATGCGCTGTTCGCCGTGCGCAGCCAGCAACGTGCGGCCAATGCCGACGACGATCTCGCCGGCTACTGGCGCGCCCTGCCCGAGGGCGGCGCGCGCGCGGTCCTGGACGCGGCCGGCTTCACCGACAGCGCCGACGTCGACGCGGCGCTGCGCGACTTCGCGCGTTCCCCCAGCGTGCGCGACCTGTCCGACAGCGCCCGCACCCGACTGGACCGGTTGATGCCGGTGCTGCTGCAGGCCTCCGCGCCCGCCGATCGGCCTTTGCAGGCGATCCGCCGTCTGCTCGCGCTGCTGCACAACATCCTGCGGCGCGCGAGTTATCTGGCCCTGCTCGACGAACGCCCGGCGGCGCTGGCGCGGCTGGTCGACGTGGTCACGCGCAGCGCCTTTCTCGCCGAACGGCTCGCCGCCCATCCGCTGCTGCTCGACGAACTGCTCGATACGCGCGACGAGGTTCCGCTGCAGCAGCGCGGCGAAATGGTCCAGGCATGCGCACGTGCGCTGCGACAGCCGGATCTGGAAGCCGGCCTGCTGGATCTCAACGAGACCCGCCAGCAGCTGAGTTTCCGCATCGCACTCGCCACGCTCGATGGGCGCCAGTCCGGGCAGGACGCGACACGCCAGCTCGCGTGGCTGGCGGACGCAGTGGTCGATACCGTGCTCGCGCTGGCGAGGCGCGATCTCGAGGCCACGCATGGCGCGCTGCCCGACGCGCGGTTCGCGGTGATCGGTTACGGCAGCCTCGGCGGCGAGGAGCTCGGTTTCGGTTCCGATCTCGACCTCGTGTTCCTCTACGACGCACCCGCCGATGCGCAGTCCACCGGTGCGCGCCCGCTCGATGCACAACGCTGGGCCGCCCGACTGGGGCAGAAGATCGTCGCGCTGCTGGGCACCGTGACCGGCGGCGGCCGCCTCTACGACGTCGACGTGCGCCTGCGCCCGGACGGCGGCAAGGGCTTGCTGGTGTCGTCGCTGGCGAGCTACGCCGAGTACCAGCGCGAACGGGCCTGGACCTGGGAACACCAGGCGCTGGTGCGTGCGCGCTTCGTGGCCGGGCATGACGCCATGGCGGCCGCGTTCGAGGACGTGCGCCGCGACATCCTGGCGACGCCGCGCGATCCCGGGAAGCTGCACGAGGACGTGCTGTCGATGCGCCGGCGCATGCGCGCCGAGCTGGACCGCAGCGCCGGGGATCGCTTCGACCTCAAGCAGGGCGCGGGCGGTCTGGTCGATCTCGAATTCCTGCTGCAATGGCTGGTGCTGCGCGAGGCGGCGACGCGGCCCGCGTTGCTCGCCCCGCGCGCCACGCCGCTGTTGCTGGAAGCCGCTGCTGCGGAAGAACTGCTCGACGCGGACACCAGCGCCGGGCTGCGGGCCGCCCACGCCACGCTGCTGGAACTCGGGCTGGGCTGTACCCTGGACCGCCGGGCCCGGATCGTCGTCGAGACGCCCGAACTCGACGCCGCACGCGAGACGATCCGTTGCGCGACCGGATGGACCTGAATACGGCTGTTTTCATGCGCAGTTGGCAGGTCGATCCGCAGACTCGCTTCCAGGATGTGCAGTGACGGCCGGGACGAGCGACAATCCTGGACGTGAATGGAAGTCAACGAAATTCCCGAGGTCGTTCTGTGAATGGAACATCCGGGAACTCCTGTGCGTCTTAGCAGTCAGAGGTATCGACTGCTAACATCCCTCCCCATGAGCACGCAGACCATGTCCCACGCCCTGGTTGCCAACAGCCTCCCGACCCTCAACCCGCTGGGTTCGCTGGATGCCTACATCGGCGCCGTGCACCAGATTCCGGTGCTGTCGGTCGAAGATGAGCAGGCGCTGGCGCAGCGCTATCGCGACAACGACGATCTCGACGCCGCGCGCGAGCTGGTGCATTCGCACCTGCGCTTCGTCGTGCATGTGGCCCGCGGCTACAACGGCTACGGCCTGCCGCTGGGCGATCTGATCCAGGAAGGCAACATCGGCCTGATGAAGGCGGTCAAGCGTTTCGACCCAGACGTCGGCGTGCGCCTGGTGAGCTTCGCCGTGCACTGGATCCGTGCCGAGATGCACGAGTTCATCCTGAAGAACTGGCGCATCGTCAAGGTCGCCACGACCAAGGCGCAGCGCAAGCTGTTCTTCAACCTGCGCAAGAGCAAGAAGCGCCTGGGCTGGCTCAACGCGAGCGAGGTCAGGGCGGTTGCCGCCGATCTCAACGTGTCCGAGCGCGAAGTGCTGGAGATGGAGTCGCGCCTGTCCGGTCGCGACATCGGCTTCGATGCGCCCGCGGGCGAGGACGACGACAACGCGCCGCCGGCGCCGGTCGCCTACCTCGTCGCGCAGGACGAGGATCCTGCGCAGGCCTACGAGCGCAGCGACAGCGAGGACAGCAAGCTCGGCCTGCTGCGCGAAGGCATGGCTACGCTGGACGCCCGTTCGCGCGACATCATCAGCCGCCGCTGGCTCGACGACGAGCACAAGGTGACGCTGCAGGAACTGGCCGACGAGTACGGCGTCTCCGCCGAGCGCATCCGCCAGGTGGAAGCCAACGCGCTGAAGAAGATGAAGGCGTTGTTCGCGGCCTGATCCGCGCGGACGCAGCACAGCCTCTGGAAGCCCGGCCCCGCGCCGAGCTTTTTCGTGGACGCGCGGGTACGCTTCGCGGTCCCCGGTTCAACCGCCCGTGCCCATGACGTTCTGGATCGTGATGTACGCCATCGGTGCCGCGCAGGCTGCGATGCTGTCGCTGGCCCTATGGCGGCGCACCGCCAATCCGCAGGCCAACCGTGTGCTGGCGGTCTGGCTCGTACTGATCGCGGCGGATCTGGCGCTCAAGGCCGCGTACCTGGCGACGCCGGGCGACGGGCTGCGGGACGCGTTCCACGTGACCCGCCTGCTGCCGTTTCTCTACGTCAGCCTGTTCTTCATCTATGTCCGCGCGTTGACGACGGGGCGCGGATTCGCGCCGGCCGACATCCGGCATGCCGGTGGTTTCCTGGGTGCGTCGGCCTGGGCGGTCTGGCTGGTGTGGTCGAACGGCGCACTGGCGGACGGCCGTGGCTGGACGCCCGTCTGGTTCGATCCGCTGCAGTTCGCCTGGGCGGCCGCCTATCTGCTGGCGGCGCTGGTGCAGGTGCACAGGTATCGGCAGGGCCAGCTGCAGCGACGGGCCGATGCCGATCGCGGGTCGCTGCGCTGGATCGTACTGATGGCGGTGTGCCAGCTCGTCATCTGGGGCATCGCGGCGGCGCACGTCGTGCTGCGTCTGCCGTACATCGACTATTTCCTGATCTACGGCGCGGTCGCGGCGTGGGTCTGCGTGGTCGGCTGGTGCAGCCTGGCGCAACCACCGGTCGTCGCGCTTCCCGTCGACGACGAAATGACGGCAGACATCCCTGTACCCGTGCCGGCGGACGACCCGCGCGCGGCGGACGTCGAAGCGCGGCTCTCGCAACTGATGGCGCACGACGCACTCTATCGCGAGCCCGCACTGACGATCGCGCAGCTCGCGCGTCGAAGCGGCTATCCCGGGTATCTGGTGTCGACGGTGATCAACCGCCGCTTCGGCGGCAACTTCTGGGATTACGTGAACCGGCATCGCATCGAGTCGGTACGCGCGTGTCTGGCCGATCCGCGCGATGCGCGAACGATCCTCGACATCGCCTACGACAACGGGTTCACTTCGAAATCGACGTTCAACGCTTCGTTCAAGCGGTTGGTCGGCGAGACACCGAGTGCATACCGGCAGCGACGCGCGCATCCGACCGCGAGCGATGGCGCAGAAGCCAGGCACACACCGCCAGATTGATCAGCCAACTGCCCCAGGCCGCCGTGATGTAGGTCGCGGCGAAGGGAAACCGGAACAGACCCAGACCCAGGCCGAGCATCAGGCGCAGCGTGATCGCCGCTGCGGTCAACGCGACGCTGTAGGCCATCCACGCCCGATGGCCGGCCGTGTCGCCGGTCACCGCGAGCCGGATGCCGTTGCCGGTGACGCCCAGCCACAGCAGCGCCAGCACGCCGAAACCGATCGTGCTGGCCAGCCCCGCCTGCGCGCCAGGCGCCAGGGAAAGCCCCGAGATTCCGCCGATCAGCACCGCGCAGGCATACAGCCAGCCGCCGGTGCGGTGCAGCGCCGGCCAATGCCGCCGTGCATACGTGCTCAGCTGCAGCGGCACCAGCAGCAGCGCGAGGCCGGCGCCGAAGAAGTGCGCCGGCACGTCCCAGCCCGAGATCGCGAACTGTGCGGCAAAGGGGTTGTGCGGCGAATGGCTGCGGAACAGGAACGCGAATGCGTGGGCGGCCACCAGCACACAGGTCAGCGAGAACAGGACGTTCGGAAGCAGGGCGGCCAGGGCCCGGACAAGGCGTCGCATGTGTGCACTCCATGAGGTCGATGGAGGCAGGCTGGGCGATCAGGCGCGACCGGTCGTCCGGAACGGCGGAACCGGACCTATCCCGATGTCAGGACGTGCGATCCGGCGGGATCGCACCAGGTCCGCACGGCGATTCCACGCGGTATGCGGGGAGCCCGCGCGCCGCCGGACTCACCACTTGAACAGCACCAGGCTGATCGCCAGCGCGGCCATGCCCGAGACCAGGCCGTAGACCGTCTCGTGGCCCTTGGCGTAGCGCTTGGCGGCGGGCAGCAGTTCGTCGAGGGCGAGGAACACCATGACGCCCGCGATCAGGCCGAAGACGACGCCGAACACCGGTTCGGACAGGAACGGGCGCAGTACGGCGTAACCGAGCAGTGCGCCGATCGGTTCGGCCAGACCCGACAGCAGGCAGGCCAGGAAGGCGTAGAGCTTGTTGTTGGTGGCGAAGTACACCGGCACCGCGATCGCGATGCCTTCGGGAATGTTGTGGATCGCGATCGCGAACGCGAGCGGCATGCCGACGCCGGGGTTCTCGAGCGTAGCGAAGAACGTCGCCAGGCCTTCGGGAAAGTTGTGGGCGGTGATGGCGACTGCGGTCAGCAGGCCGACGCGCTTGATGTAGCTGGTGTTGTGCTGGCGGAAATAGGGATCGTCGACTTCCAGCCGTTCGTGCGGGTTCGGCACCAGCCGGTCGATCGAGACGATGAACAGCACGCCGCCGAGGAACGAAAGCGTGCCCCAGGTGAAGCCGAGCTGTTCGCCGTAGGCGTTGGTGAACGCGAGGATCGACTTGTCGAGAATCTCGGTCAGCGACACGTAGACCATCGCGCCGGCGGCGAATGCCAGGCCGAACGACAGCAGGCGCGCATTGGGCTGCCTGGAGAACAGCACCAGCAGGCTGCCGAGGCCGGTCGCCAGGCCGGCCGCGGTGGTGACCGCGAGCGCGATCCAGAAGTTGTGGGTCGGGATTTCAAGCATGCGCGGGCAGCCGGAACGTGTGGAGGGAGCGACTCAGCCCGGCTGCAGATCCGGCTTGGACGGGCGCGCGGCCATGCTAGCCGATGCGCGGTGCGTCGGATCCTTCACCGTCCGGCTTCGTGACCGGTTCGGGGTCGGCGGGCGGGCCGAAGATGATCCGCGCCGCGCGCTGGTAGCTCCAGTAGGCCCAGGTCCAGTTGAGCAGCACGACCACGCGGTTGCGGAAACCGATCAGGAAGAACACGTGGGCGATCAGCCAGAACCACCAGGCGAGTACGCCCGACAGTTTCAGCCGGCCGAAATGGACGACCGCGGCCATGCGCCCGATCGTCGCGAGGTTGCCGAAGTCGCGGTAGTCGAACGGCGTCGTCGCCTGGCCGCGCAGGCGTGCCCGGATGCTGGCCGCGACGTGCCGGCCCATCTGCTTGGCGGCGGGCGCGACACCGGGGACCGACCGGCCCGCGCTCTGTACCGCGGCGAGATCGCCGGCGACGTAGATGTCGGAGTGGCCCGGCACGCGCAGGTCGGGTTCGACCTGTACGCGACCGGCGCGGTCGCGTGGCGCATCGAGCAGTGCGCCCAGCGGCGACGCGGCGACGCCCGCCGCCCAGATCACCGTCTTCGCGGCGATGCGCTGGTCGCCGAGGCGATAGCCGTCGGCATCGATGTCGGCCACCGGCGTGCCGGTCTGCACTTCGACGCCGAGCTTCTGCAACTGCCTGCGCGCCTTCTCCGAGAGGTCGTCGGGAAACGAGGCCAGTACGCGCGGGCCGGCTTCCACCAGCCGCACCTTCGCCTGCGCCGGATCGATGTTGCGGAATTCGCTGCGCAGCGTGTGCCGCGCGATCTCGGCCAGCGTGCCGGCCAGTTCGACGCCGGTCGGGCCACCGCCGACGACGGCGAAGCTGAGCCATGCGGCGCGCTTGGCCGGATCGGTTTCGGCTTCCGCGCGTTCGAAGGCCAGCAGCATCTTGCGCCGCAGCAGCAGCGCATCGTCGAGCGTCTTCAGGCCCGGCGCGTGCGCGGCCCAGTGGTCGTTGCCGAAGTAGGCGTGGGTGGCGCCGGCGGCGAGCACCAGCGTATCGAAGGCGAGGGTGGTGCCATCGGCCAGGGCGAGCCTTTTGGCGCCGGTATCGATGCCCTGCACCTCGGCCAAGCGCACTTCGACATTCTCCTGGCCGCGTAGGATGTGGCGCAGCGGCGCGGCGATGTCCGGCGCCGACAGGCCCGCCGTGGCCACCTGGTAGAGCAGCGGCTGGAACAGATGATGGTTGCCGCGATCGACAAGGGTGATGCGGACCGGATCGCGCGCCAGTGCGCGCGTGGCCCAGAGGCCGGCGAAGCCGCCGCCGACGATGACGACGTGTGGGATGCGATCGGAGCTGGACATGTGATCGACGTTGCGTGGGGGTGCCCGATTGTAGGCGGCGTTCCCGGAACGCGTCGTCAGAGCATCAACCCAGTGGGAGCGCGCTTGCGCGCGATGGGGCGGTCAAGGGAAAGCCCATCGCGCGCAAGCGCGCCACAGGGCGACTGCAGCTGCCGCCACCGACCACGCGTCAAAGCGATGTCCGTGGGAGCGGCCTTGGCCGCGATGGCATTGCCGGTGAACCGCATCGCGCGCCAGCGCGCTCCCACAGGCGGTCAAGCAGGGGAGACGAGGCCCGGTGCTTGTCGGCGTCGTGCTTCAGAGCCGCGCGCGCTGCGCGGCGAGGGCGTCGTGCTGCGCGGTCCAGTCGACGAGGCGCTGACGCTCCTGCTCGACCACGGCCGCCGGCACCTTGTCGCTGAACTTCGCGATCTTCGCCGCGCTCTTGTCCTTCTCCGACAGCACGCGGGCGATTTCCTTGTCCAGGCGCGCGCGCTCGGCATCCAGATCGACCAGGCCTTCCAGCGGCACGAACAGCTTCACGTCGCCGACCAGACCGGTCGCGGATGGCGGCAGGCTGTCGTCGGAGTTGTCGCCGTCGACGGTCTCGATGCGCTCGAGGCGGTTGAGGAACTTCAGCTGCGAATCGAAACGCTGCAGCCGCGCGCGCGATGCGTCGCTGCCGGCCTGCACCAGCAGCGGCACCAGCTTGCCCGGCGACACGCCCAGCTCGCTGCGCACGCGGCGCAGCGCGGTGACCATCTGCTTGAGCCATTCGACGTCGGTCGTGGCCTGCGCGCAGCGGGAAATCAATTCGCTGTCGGGCGCCGGGTAGGGCCGCAGCGAGATCGTCGCGTCCGCGATGCCGACGCGCGGCGCGACCTGGCGCCACAGTTCCTCGGTGACGAACGGGATCAGCGGGTGCAGCAGACGCAGCAGCGATTCGAGCACGTGCAGCAGCGTGTGGCGCGTGCTGTTCGCGGACACGGCGTCATCGCCGAGCAGCGCCGGCTTGGCGAGTTCGACGAACCAGTCGCAGAAGTCGTTCCAGGCGAATTCGTACAGCGTCTGCGCAAGCAGGTCGAAGCGGTAGCTGGTGAAATGCTCGGCAGCCTGCGCGCTCACCTGCGCCAGGCGCGACAGGACCCACTTCTCCGCGTCGGTGACCGGCTCACGCGTTTCCGAATCCCGAATCCCGAATCCCGAATCCCCGCCTTCGGTATTCATCAGCACGAAGCGCGTCGCGTTCCACAGCTTGTTGCAGAAATTCTTGTAGCCCTCGGCGCGGCCGAGATCGAACTTGATGTCGCGGCCGGGGCCGGCCAGCGCGGCCATCGTGAAGCGCAGCGGGTCGGCGCCGTGGGCGATGATGCCGTCCGGAAATTCCTTGCGCGTCGCCTTCTCGATCTTCGGCGCGTCCTTGGGCTTCATGAGCCCGGTGGTGCGCTTGGCGACGAGGTCTTCGATGCTGATGCCGTCGATGATGTCGAGCGGATCGAGCACGTTGCCCTTCGACTTCGACATCTTCTGGCCGTCGCGGTCGCGCACCAGGCCGGTCATGTAGACATCGCGGAACGGCACCTGGCCGGTCAGGTGATCGGTCAGCATGATCATCCGGGCGACCCAGAAGAAGATGATGTCGAAACCGGTGACCAGCACGCTCGACGGCACGAAGTGGTCGAAGCCGCGCTCGGCCATCGCCGTCTCGTCCGGCCAGCCCATCGTGTTGATCGGCCACAGGCCCGAAGAGAACCAGGTCTCGAGCACGTCGGTGTCCTGGCGCAGCACGACATCGGCGCCGAGTCCGTTGCGCGCACGCGCCTCGGCTTCGTCGCGGCCGACGTAGGCCTTTCCATCAGCGTCGTACCACGCCGGAATGCGGTGGCCCCACCACAGCTGGCGGCTGATGCACCAGTCCTGGATGTTCTCCATCCAGTGGCGATAGGTGCTGGTCCAGTTCGGCGGGACGAACTTCACTTCGCCCGGCTGTCCATCGATACCGCCGACGAGGTCCATGCCTCGCTTGGCGAAACCTTCCATCGCGACGAACCACTGGTCGGTCAGATACGGTTCGATGACCTGGCCGGTGCGGTCGCCGCGCGGGACCTGCAACTTGTGCGGCTTGGTATCGACGAGGAAACCGCCGGCTTCCAGATCGGCGAGCACGGCCTTGCGCGCGTCGAAGCGATCGAGGCCGCGGTACTGCTCGGGTGCGTTCTCGTTGACCGCAGCGTCCGGCGTGAACAGGTTGATCATCGGCAGGTCGTGACGCTGACCGACCTGGTAATCGTTGAAGTCGTGCGCGGGCGTGACCTTGACCACGCCGGTGCCGAACGCGCGGTCGACGTAGCCGTCGCCGATGACCGGGATGATGCGACCGGTCAGTGGCAGCACGACCGACTGGCCGATCAGGTGCGCATAGCGCGCGTCGTCCGGATGCACCATCGCCGCGGTGTCGCCGAGCATGGTTTCCGGGCGCGTCGTCGCGACGACGAGATAGTCGCGCGTCTCGCGCAGCGTCTCGTTGCCGTCGGCATCGACTTCGACGTGTTCGTAACTGGCGCCATCGGCGAGCGGATAGCGGATCGACCACAGCGAACCGTCTTCTTCCTCGCTGACGACTTCGAGATCCGAGATCGCGGTCTTGAGCACCGGATCCCAGTTGACGAGGCGCTGGCCGCGATAGATCAGGCCTTCCTCGTGCAGACGCACGAAGGCTTCGACGACCGCCTGCGAAGGCAGCGGGTCCATCGTGAAGGTCTTGCGCGACCAGTCGCCCGACGCACCGAGGCGGCGCATCTGGCGCTCGATCGTGTCGCCGGACTGGCCCTTCCACTCCCACACTTTTTCGATGAAACCGTCGCGGCCCAGCGAATCGCGGGTCTCACCCTTGCCTTCGAGCGCGAGGTTGCGCGAGACCACCATCTCGGTCGCGATGCCGGCGTGGTCGGTGCCCATCTGCCACAGCGTGCGATGCCCCAGCATGCGGTGGTAGCGGATCAACGCGTCCTGCAGCGTGTGCTGGAAGGCGTGGCCCATGTGCAGCGTGCCGGTGACGTTCGGCGGCGGCAGCAGGATCGTATAGGCCGGGCCGTCGCCCTGCGGCTGGAAGACGCCGCTCTTCTCCCATTCCGCATACAGGCGGGCTTCGAAGGTACCGGGGTCGTAGCTTTGGGCGAGGGACATAAGGCGAGGGGATTTGGAATTCGGGATGGGGGATTGGGAAGGGCGGGGCCCGGCGGGGCGGAATCCGCTGTTCGAATCCCGAATCCCCAATCCCGAATCCCCGCCCCTCACTCACATGTCGTACTTGTTCACGTCGAGGCCGGCGGCCTTGTACTGCTTCCAGCGCTCGCGCAGCGGTTCGCGGGCCGAGTCGTCGGCCGGCACCACTTCGAGCACGCGCTCGAAACCCGGCGGCGCCACGGCGTCGCGCAGGTTGATGACCAGCGCGCGCATCGGCGCGTCGAAGTCGGGCGTGGCGATGAGGACCGGGGTGTCGTCGTCCTCCTCGTCCATGCCGGCGATCTGGTGCGGGATGTAGGCGTCCTCGCCCATGTCCCACAGCAGGTCGTCGAGCGCTTCGGCCTGTTCGGCGTCGCGGGCGAGGATCAGCGTCCACAGGTCGGCCGCATAGGATTTGCGGACCAGTTCGCACACCAGGCGCAGCGGCTCCTCGCGGAAGCGCGGCTTGGCGATCAGGTAGAAGTCGGCGCGCATGGACGTGATTCGGAATGGGTGATTCGTGGTTCGAAAAGGCGGGTACTCAGCGTCCGGAGGCTCGAGCGCTTTTACCAGTCACCCATTACGCATCACCAATCACGTCGGCCGCGCCCGTGGCGCGGTCGAGCAGCCACTGGCTCAGCAGGCCGACCGGGCGGCCGGTGGCATAGGCCATCTTGCCGCTGCCGCTGGCGCTGCCGGCGATGTCGAGATGCGCCCAGCGCTGGCCTTCGGTGAAGCGCGACAGGAAGCAGCCCGCGGTGATCGCGCCGCCCCAGCGGCCGCCGATGTTGTAGACGTCGGCGAAGTTGGAATCGAGCATCGACTGGTATTCGTCCCACAGCGGCAGGCGCCAGGCGCGGTCGAACACGTGCTCGCCGGCAGCCAGCAGTTCGGCGGCCAGATCGTCGTGCTTGCTCATCAGGCCGGTGGCCTGGGTGCCCAGCGCGACCATGCAGGCGCCGGTCAGGGTCGCGACGTCGACCAGGGCGGCCGGCTCGAAACGCTCGGCGTAGGTCAGCGCGTCGCACAGGATCAGGCGGCCTTCGGCGTCGGTGTTGCCGACTTCGATGGTCTTGCCCGACATGCTGGTGATGACGTCCGACGGGCGATACGCGTCGCCGTCGATGCCGTTCTCCACCGCCGGCACGATCACGTGCAGGTTGATCGGCAGATCGAGGCCGACCGCGGACACGAACGTGCCCATGACCGTCGCCGCGCCGCACATGTCGAACTTCATTTCCTCGATGCCGCCCTGCGTCTTGAGGTTGACGCCGCCGGTGTCGAAGGTGATGCCCTTGCCGACCAGCACGAAGGGCTTGGCGTCGCCGCCGTTCTTGAAGCTCAGCACGACCAGGCGCGGGCGGTTGGCCGAACCGCGCGCCACGGCGAGCAGCGAACCCATGCCGAGCGCTTCCATCTGCGTCTCGTCGAGCACTTCGCACGAAGCCTTGTCGAAGCGCGACGCGAAGGTCTGCGCCTGCTCGCCGAGATAGGCCGGATTGCAGATGTTCGGCGGCAGGTTGCCGAGTTCGCGGGCGAACTTCACGCCCGCGGCGATCGCCTTGCCCTGCGCCAGTGCACCGGCGTCGTCGCCGACGATCGAGATCGCGGTCAGCGTGGCGGGCTCGCGCTTCTTGTTCCTGGCGCCCAGCGTGGCCACGTAGCGGTACGCGGCATGGTCGGCGGCGACGACGGCCTGGCGGATCTTCCACGCGGTGTCGCGGCCGGCGACGTCGAGGTCGGCGAGGGCGATCGCGGCGCTGGCGCTGTTGCCGTCGCGCAAGGCGCGCACGGCATCGGCCACCGCCTTGAGGTACTGCGGCACGCCGAACTTGGCGCGCTCGCCCAGGCCGATGGCCAGCACGCGCGGCGCGGTGACGCCCGGCAGGTCGTGCAGCAGGCTGGTACGACCGGCCTTGCCGGACAGGTCGCCACGCGTGGCGAGCGCGGACAGGCGACCGCCGCTGGCGGTGTCGATCGCTGCGGCGGTGCCGGCCAGCGGACCGTCCGCGAAGACGCCCACGACGAGGCAATCGCTGGACAGGGCGGCGGGGGGCGCTTGGTTCAGGGTGAATTCGAGGGTCATCAACCAGATTCCATGGGGTGATCGGTACACTTCACGGTCCAGCGCGCGGCGCCCATGTCAAGCTTGCCGCTGCAGAAGCGCCGTGTTGGCGCGGCTGGACGAACCCCCAAGTCTAAAGCAAAGCCCCCACACCCGATGTCGAAGCTCGACCGATACCTGTCCCGCGAGTTGGCCCAGTCCACCTTCGCCGCCCTCGTGGTGCTGCTGATCGTGAGCTTGGGCGGCGTGTTCGCGGACGTGCTGAGCGACATCGCCCGCGGCCGCGTGCCGGCCAAGCTGATGCTGGCCCAGCTGGGACTGCAGGTCCTCAACTATCTCCCGCTGATCCTGCCGCTGGGCCTGATGCTCGGGCTGATGCTGGGCTTCGGCCGGCTCTACCGCGATTCGGAGATGCCGGTGCTGACTTCGGTCGGGGTCGGGCCGCGGCGCCTGCTGCGGCCGCTGTTGCTGGTGGTGGGGCCGATGCTGCTGGTGATCGGCGCCTGCTCGCTGTGGCTGGGGCCGTGGGCGCGCGACTACTCGCAACAGATGATCGAGGCCGGCCAGCGCAGTCTGCTGGTTTCAGGGCTGGAAGCCGGGCGCTTCGTCGAATTCCCCGGTGGCGGCGGCGTGGTCTACGTCAACGCGATGTCCGACGACGGCAGCAGGCTCGGCCGCGTGTTCGTCTATCGCCAGGACGACGGGCGCATGGACATCACCACCTCGCTGACCGGCGCACTGAGCATCGACGGCACCGAGCGTTTCCTGCGCCTCGATGAAGGCTTCCGCGTCGAAGGCCCGCTCGATGCCGGCCTCGACTACCGCCTGATGCGCTACGCCAGCAACGAACTGCGCCTGCCGGCGGTCGAGTCGCGCGCCGATGGCGACGATCCCGAGCTGCAGCCGACGTTCTCGCTGTTCGGCGATGCGCGACCCGAAGCGCATGCCGAACTGCATTACCGGCTCGCACCGGTGCTGCTGACCTTGGCGTTCGCGCTGCTGGCGGTCCCGCTGGCACGCAGCCCGCCGCGGCAGGCGCGCTACGGCCGGATGATGACCGGCTTCCTCGCCTACGTGATGGGCATGAATTTGATGTCGCTGGGTAAAGACTGGGTCGCCGAAGGGCGCATTCCGGTGCTGCTGGGCCTGTGGTGGCTGGTGCTGCCGCTGCTCGGCTTCGCGGCCTGGATGTACTTCACCGATGGCCGGGTCACCGCGCCCAAATGGAGGCGCGCGAAATGAAGACCCTGCTGCGCATCCATGATCTGTATGTCGCCAAGGTCGTCACCGTCATGGTGCTGGCGACCTGGGTGGTGCTGGTCGGTCTCGACGCGGTGATGGCCGGCGTCAACGAGATCGGCGCCGTCGGCCAGGGCGACTACACCTACTTCGGCGCGGTCACCTACATCCTGCAGACGCTGCCGCGCCGGGCGTACACGATGTTCCCGACGGCGGCGGTCATCGGTTCGCTGATGGGGCTGGGCCAACTGGCCGCGACGTCGGAACTCATCGCGATGCGCGCCGTGGGCCTGTCGCGCACGCGGCTGAGCGTGTCGGTCGCGCTGCCGTTGCTGGTGCTGACCGCAGTGATGGTGCTCAACGGCGAAACCCTCGGCCCGATGGCCCAGCGCAGCGCCGACAGCATGAAATCGGCCGCACGCTCGAGCGACATGATCGTCGGCCGCTATTCGGGCCTGTGGGCGCGCGAAGGCGACACCTTCCTCAACGCGCAGAACGGCACCGAGATCAACGATGGCAGCGGTACCCGGATCCAGTTGCAGGACGTGCGCCTGTTCGAGTTCGCCAGCGATGGGCGTCTGGAATCCGTGGCGCACGCCAAGACGGCCGAGCACGGTGTCGACGGCTGGCTGCTGCGCAACGTCCAGCGCACCTGGTTCGAACCGCGTGCGGTGACCCGCACCGAAGCACTGGAAGAACACTGGGATTCGCAGCTCGACGCGACCACGCTCGCCGCGAGCGCCAGCAACATCTGGCGCCCGCGCTACATGCCGGCGAGCGAACTGCGCGCCGGAATCGACTACCGGCACCGCAACCAGCTCGATGCCAGCGAGTTCGAAGAGCACTACTGGGGCCGCTGGTTCTACCCGCTCAACGTGCTGGCGCTGTGCCTGGCCGCGATGCCGTTCGCGTTCGGCTCCCTGCGCAGCGGCAACGCCGGCAAACGTCTCTTTATCGGCGTGGTCTTCGCGCTGGGCTTCTGGCTGGGCCAGACCCAGATCGTCAAGCTCGCTGCCGTGTATCACATCGATTACCGCCTGGCCTATCTCGTGCCGCCGGTGGTGATGCTGGTCATCTCCTGGACCCTGTTCCGACGCCGGAGTGGGTGAGGCGCACCCGCTCGCGCAGCGTTGCCGCGCGGGTGCGCCGAACGCCTCGCGCGCTGCGCGAGGCCGGACGCGCGATTCAACGAAAAGCCGATGCGCCCCGACAGGAGCCGCGTGTCCGGATGAGCGAGGCAATCAACAACTGCACAAAAAGCCCAACCCCGTCATCCCGGCGCAGGCCGGGATCCAGTGACTTTGCTTTCCGCTTCAGCGCCCAGTGGTCGACCAGTCATACGCTTGCTGAGAAGCGCTTCGGCTTCGGCCGGAACGACGCGCCGGGAACCGTGCGCAATGCCAAGTCACTGGATCCCGGCGTGCGCCGGGATGACGACGTTGGATATCCAGGCGGTACTCGGTCCATGGCCCGCGCTCCTTGGCGTCGCAGATCACCCGCCCCCCGATCCCAGCTTCGCCTCCCGCACCACCCGCGTCCCGCTCGCCCGGTCGTGCCAGGTCAGCCGCTCGCGATCGACCCACGCCCACCAGAACCCCAGGCCGCCGGCCAGCAGCGAAAGCGTGGCCACACCGAACCGCACCCACAAGGCCCGCGTCGATGCGCGTCCTCCATCGAACGCGCGTACGCGCAATCGCCAGGGCCGCATCCCCAGCGTCTGCCCCCCATTGCGCCAGCTGATCACCGCGTATAGGCCGGCGACGCCCCAGCAGACCGCCCACAACAGCCATTGCATCGAACTGAACGGACCGATGTTGTGGTGGACATCGCCGGCGACGAATGCATCGATCAGGACAAACGGCAGCGCGGTCGCGAACCACAAGGCCAGCACCGGCCACAGGTCGTAGAGCATCGCCAGCAGACGCCAGCCGATCCACGGGCGGGGCGGGGCGGGTGGCGTGGCAGGGGCGTCGGACATCGGCAAAGCATAGCCGCAGCCTCGACCGTCTAAGCTGGCACCGATGTCCAGCCGCACCACCACGTCCACGCCCGCCGAACGCCGCGCGCTCGCGGTCGCTCTGCCGCCCTTGCGCGATGAGGACCGTCGCGACATCGAGGGGTTTCTCGACGCGTTCTGGGCCGAGCACGGCATCGCCAACCAGACCGCGGCCGCGTACCGGCGCGATCTCGAGGGCCTCGCGCGCTGGCGCGATGGCCGCGATGGCGGGATTGCGCACGCGGATCGCGTCGCCCTGTTCGAACATCTCGCCTGGCGCACCCGCCACGGCTGGTCGCCACGCAGCAACGCGCGCCTGCTGTCCGCACTGCGTGCGTTCTTCGCGCATCGCCAGCGCCGCCATGGACGCGTCGACGATCCCACCGCATTGCTCGACCCACCGAAGCTGCCACGGTCGCTGCCCAAGGCGCTGGGCGAGTCGGAGATCGATGCACTGCTCGGCGCGCCCGACACCGCCAGCGTCGACGGCCTGCGCGACCGCACGATGCTGGAACTGATGTACGCCTGCGGCCTGCGCGTCAGCGAACTGGTCGATCTGCCGGCGAACGGCGTCAACCTGCGTCAGGGCGCATTACGCGTGACCGGCAAGGGTGAGCGCACGCGCCTCGTGCCGCTCGGCGAAGAGGCGCAACACTGGTTGCAGCGGTACCTCGACGACGCCCGGCCCACGCTCGCCGGCGGCAAGGGGCCCGCGCGCGACGCCGCCGGCGATACCCCGTTGTTCCTGACGGCGCGCCGCGCCGCGATGAGCCGGCAACAGTTCTGGGTGCTGGTGAAAGGTCACGCCGCCGCGGCCGGCATCGACCCCGCCCGCATCAGCCCGCACGGCCTGCGCCACAGCTTCGCCACCCACCTGCTCAACCACGGTGCCGACCTGCGCGCACTGCAGATGCTGCTCGGCCACAGCTCGCTGTCGACGACGCAGATCTACACCCTGGTCGCCCGCGAACACCTCAAGCGCCTGCACGCCACCCACCATCCACGTGGGTGAGGCGCACCCGCTTGCGCGGCACTGCCGCGCGGGTGCGCCGAACGCCTCGCGTGCTTCGCGAGGCCGGACGCGCGCCGGAACGCACAGCCGATGGCGCTTCGAAAGGCAGCCGCGCGGGTGCGCCGAACGCCTCGCGTGCTTCGCGAGGCCGGACGCGCGCCGGAACGCACGGCCGATGGCGCTTCGAAGGCAGCCGCGCGGGTGCGCCGAACGCCTCGCGTGCTTCGCGAGGCCGGACGCGCGCCGGAACGCACGGCCGATGGCGCTTCGAAGGCAGCCGCGCGGGTGCGCCGAGCGCAGAGCCCGCTTGCCCCGCACCCGCAAACCCGCCAGGCGCCTTCATGCCAGAATGGCTGCCCCCGGGATCGCCCGCTCTTGGCCGTCAGATTCGATGAAGCGATACGTGTTCGCGCTGCTTGGCGCCTTCAGCCTGTCCGCCTGTGCCCAGAACCCGGGTGCGTCGGACACCGCCGCGGCCGCTACGCCCGCAACGCCGGCACCGGCCGCGATCGAGGCGCCGGCAGGCTCGCCGGCCGCCGAGGCGCGCGATGCGATCCTGTCGATCAACCCGCGCGTGTCGATCGAAAGCGTGTCCGATGCGCCGCTGCCGGGTTTCCAGGAAGTCGTGGTCTCCGGCCAGGTGCTCTACGTCAGCAACGACGGCCGCTACGTGCTGCAGGGCAGCCTGTTCGATGCGCGCGAGAAGCGCGATCTGAGTCAGGCCGGCCTGTCGAAGCTGCGCCAGCGGCTGCTGTCCGAGGTGCCGGAAGACCAGCGCATCATCTTCGCGCCGGCCGATCCGAAGTACACGGTCTCGGTGTTCACCGATGTCGAGTGCGGCTACTGCCGTCGCCTGCACGAGGAGATCGCCGAGTACAACAAGCGCGGCATCGCGATCGAGTACCTGGCGTATCCGCGCATGGGTCCGGGCAGCGACGATTTCCGCCTGATGGAATCGGTCTGGTGCGCCAGCGACCGCAAGCGGGCGCTGACCGATGCCAAGGCCGGCCGCCGCGTCGAGTCGAAGACCTGCGAAAACCCGGTCGCCGCGCATTACGCGCTCGGCCAGCGCGCCGGCCTGACCGGTACGCCGATGATCGTCGCCGCCGACGGCACCCAGATGCCCGGCTACATGCCGCCCGAGCAACTGCTCGAAGCGCTGCAGCGCCTCGATGGCGAGGCCGCGGGCGGCAGTCGCTGAGCGAACACGCCCCGCGCACAGCGATCGTTGGGGCGGCGGGCGCGGCCATTGGCTACAATGGCCGGCCCTGGAATACGGTTTCCCCGGACATGATCGTCCTCGAGGGCCAGCAGGCCCTGTCGCCGTTCCGCCGCGAACGGCTTGAAGCACGTCTGCAGTCGGTGTCGCCCGCGCTCTCTGTCGCCGGCGCCTGGCATGTCTACTTCGTCCAGGCCGAGGCCGGGCAGGTGCCCGACGACGCCACGCTGCGACGCATCCTCGAGGTCGATGCCGGTCCCGGACCGGCATGCGTCGATGGTGCGGTCTCGCGCTACGTCTCGCCGCGGCTGGGCACGATCTCGCCCTGGGCCAGCAAGTCGACCGAGCTGCTGCGCGGCGCCGGCCTGCCGGTGCGCCGCGTCGAGCGCGGCCTGCGCCTGGATCTGGCCGGCTGGCCGGACGATGCGGCCACCCAGGCGGCCGTCTCGAAGCTGCTGCACGACCCGATGACGCAGTCGCTGCTCGACGACGTGGACGCCGCCGACGCGCTGTTCGCAACGCCCGCACGCGGCGCGCTCGAGCGCATCGCGCTCGACGATCTCGATGCCGCCAACCGCCGCCTCGGCCTGGCGCTGGCGGACGACGAGATCGCCTACCTGCGCGAACGCTTCGGCGCACTGGGCCGCGATCCGGCCGACGTCGAGCTGATGATGTTCGCGCAGGCGAACTCCGAGCACTGCCGTCACAAGATCTTCAACGCCTCGTGGACCATCGACGGCGAGGACATGCAGCGCAACGGTCGCGCGCAGTCCTTGTTCGGCATGATCCGCCACACGCATGCGAGCACGCCCGAACACACGCTGTCGGCCTACAGCGACAACGCCGCGGTGGTCGAAGGCTATCCGGCGCGTCGCTTCCGGCCCGATCCGGTGTCGTTCGAATACCGCAGCGAACCGCTGGTCGACAGCGCGTTCTGCATCAAGGTCGAGACCCACAACCATCCGACCGCGATCTCGCCGTTCGCGGGCGCGGCCACCGGCGCCGGCGGCGAGATCCGCGACGAAGGTGCGACCGGCCGCGGCGGCAAGCCCAAGGCCGGCCTCACCGGTTTCTCGGTCTCGCACCTGCGCATTCCGACGCTGCCGCAGCCGTGGGAGGCGCCGCGCGCGCTGAATCCGCGCATGGCGCCGGCGCTCGAGATCATGCTCGACGGCCCGCTCGGCGGCGCCGCGTTCAACAACGAGTTCGGCCGCCCGAACCTGCTGGGTTACTTCCGCAGTTTCGAACTGGCCGAAGGCGACGACGGCCTGGTCCGGGGCTACGACAAGCCGATCATGCTGGCCGGCGGCCTCGGCGCGATCGACCGCGCGATGGTCGAGAAGAAGACGCTCTCGCCCGGCGACGCGGTTGTGGTGCTCGGCGGCCCGGCGATGCTGATCGGCCTGGGCGGCGGCGCAGCGAGTTCGGTGGCCTCGGGCGAGAGCGCAGAGGATCTCGACTTCGCCTCGGTGCAGCGCGACAACCCGGAAATGGAGCGCCGCGTGCAGGAGGTCATCGACCGCTGCGTGGCGCTCGGCGACCGCAATCCGATCCTGTGGTTCCACGACGTCGGTGCGGGCGGCCTGTCGAACGCGATTCCCGAACTGCTGCACGACTCCGGCGTCGGCGGCATCATCGATCTCGACCGCGTGCCCAGCGACGATCCGTCGCTGTCGCCGATGCAGCTGTGGTGCAACGAGTCGCAGGAACGTTACGTCCTCGGGATTCCGCAGGACCGCGTCGAAGAATTCGAAGCGATCTGCGCGCGCGAGCGCTGCCCGGTCGCGATCGTGGGCGTCGCCACCGCGCAGGAACACCTGACTGTCGGCTACGGCGTACTCGCCGCGGCTGAGGCATCCGGTCCGGCGCAGCACGCCGGGCGTTCGGACGCGCCGCACGGCAGTGCCGTGCAAGCGGCGCATTCTCACCCAATCGACCTCCCGATGGACGTGCTGTTCGGCAAGCCGCCGAAGATGCACCGCGAGACCGAGCGCGTCACCCCGCATCGTTGGCCGGCGCTCAACAGCCGCGCCGTCGATCTGCATGAAGCCGGTCTGCGCGTGCTTGCGCATCCGACGGTCGCGTCGAAGTCGTTCCTGGTCACGATCGGCGACCGCAGCGTCGGCGGCCTGACCGCGCGCGACCAGATGGTCGGCCCGTGGCAGCTGCCGGTTGCCGATTGCGCGATCACGCTGTCCGGTTTCGAGGGCTTCACCGGCGAGGCGATGGCGATCGGCGAGCGCAGCCCGCTGGCGCTGATCGACGCCGCCGCCGCCGCGCGCATGGCCGTGGGCGAGGCGATCACCAATCTGTGCGCCGCGCCCGTCGAGACCCTGCACCGGGTCAAGCTGTCGGCGAACTGGATGGCCGCGGCCGGCCACCCAGGCGAGGACGCGCGCCTGTTCGATGCGGTGCGCGCGGTCGCGATGGAGCTGTGTCCGGCGATCGACCTGGCGATTCCGGTCGGCAAGGACTCGCTGTCGATGCAGGCGCAGTGGCAGGAAACCGTAATTGGTGATTCGGAATTGGTGATTGGAGAAAAGCAGGCTGCGTCGGCCGCCAGCGGCTCCGCTTCTTCGAATCACCAATCACCAATGACCAATCACCGTACCCACAAGGTCGTCTCGCCGGTCTCGCTGGTGGTCACTGCGTTCGCGCCGGTGCCCGACGTGCGCACGCAGCTCACGCCATTGCTCGGCCGCGAGCCCGACACCGAGCTGTGGCTGATCGGCCTGGGCGCCGGCAAGCAGCGCCTCGGTGCTTCGGTGCTGTCGCAGTGTTTCGAGGGCTTCGGTGGCGCCGTGCCCGATGTCGACGCGCCCGAGCGCCTGAAGGCGTTCTTCGAGCTGATCTGCGAGGCGCGCGAGGCCGGTCTTCTGCTGGCGTATCACGACCGCTCCGACGGCGGTGCGTTCGCCACGTTGTGCGAGATGGCGTTCACCGCGCATGTCGGCCTCGACATCGATC
Organism: Proluteimonas flavola; assembly: GCF_021191705.1. Lineage (GTDB taxonomy): Bacteria > Pseudomonadota > Gammaproteobacteria > Xanthomonadales > Xanthomonadaceae > Luteimonas > Luteimonas flavola. The sequence continues at coordinate 2,816 of NZ_JAIWPU010000057.1, read as the reverse complement.
TCGAAGGCTGGGGCGACGACCGCAACCGCGATGTCCTGCGCATGCTGTTCTCCGAGGAACTGGGCGCGGTGGTGCAGATCGCCGCCGAGGACCGTGCCGAGTTCGCCGATCTCGTCGCGCGCCATGGCCTGATCGAATGCGCCCAGCGCATCGCGCGCCCGACGACGGCGAATGCGATCCGCGTGCTCGACGGCGAGGATGTGCTCGCCGAGTGGAAATGGGAGGCGTTGTTCGACGCCTGGTGGTCGGTGACGCATGCGATGCAGGCCTTGCGCGACAACCCCGAATGCGCCGCAGAAGAGCGCGCCTCCGCACGTCGCTTCGATGCGCCGCCGATGCGACCGGTGCTGAACTTCGATCCGGCCGACGACGTGGCCGCGCCGTACATGGATGTACAAGTGCCGCGGGCGCAGGATGCGCAGGAGCGGCCGCCGTACATCGCGACCGGCGCACGGCCGAGGGTCGCCGTGCTGCGCGAGCAGGGCGTCAACGGCCAGATCGAGATGGCCTCGGCGTTCGACCGCGCCGGCTTCGCCGCCATCGACGTGCACATGAGCGACCTCATCGCCGGCCGCGTGGACCTGGCGACCATGCAGGGCCTGGTCGCCTGCGGCGGCTTCAGCTACGGCGACGTACTCGGCGCGGGCCGCGGCTGGGCGACCTCGATCCTCGAGACCGCCGAACTCCGGGCCGCGTTCGAAAGCTTCTTCGCCCGCGGCGACACGTTCTCGCTGGGCGTGTGCAACGGCTGCCAGATGCTCGCGCAGCTCAAGCCGATCATCCCCGGCGCGCAGCACTGGCCGCGCCTGCTGCGCAACCGCAGCGAACAGTTCGAAGCGCGTTTCGGACTGCTCGAGGTCGAGGCATCGCCGTCGCTGTTCTTCGCCGGCATGGCCGGTTCGCGGATTCCGGTGGCGATCGCCCACGGCGAAGGTCGCGTGCAGTTCGACTGCGATGCCGACCGGATCGCAGCGACCGTGGCGCTTCGCTACGTCGACGGAAGCGGGCGGGCGACGACCTACCCGGCCAATCCGAACGGCTCCCAGGACGCCGTCGCCGGCCTCGCCTCGATCGACGGCCGGGCGACGATCCTGATGCCGCATCCCGAGCGCACCCCGCGCACGGCCAACCTCAGCTGGGCGCCGGCCGACTGGCCGGAAGACAGTCCGTGGCTGCGGATGTTCCGCAATGCAAGGCGGCATCTCGGCTGATGCCACGCATCCAGCTGCAACGATGAACAGGCCCGCCATGTGCGGGCCTTCTTTTTGCCTGGTGATTTTCCATAGCTTTTATCTATCGATATGGGCGTGGGTCGCAACGGATGCATCGCCCGGGTCTTGAGAAGGAGCGGGCGATTCGCCCGGTGTCATGCCCGTAACACCGCGTTTTCAGGTGAATGCCAGCGACGGAATCTCGTCATTCCGCGATCAATGTGACCAATAGCGTCACATCCTGGGCGCGCTGATTGGCAGTCATCGCGAATCAGGGGTATTGACTGACGTCATGTGTCAGGTCGAGTATCGGACGACGTTGCAATGGTTGAGGGGGCGTTCAGTTTTGACCGGACCATGTGATCCCGAGCACGCCATGCGTCAGATTTCCGTCGCGATGCGGTCGTCCTCTCTTCCCCGCTCGATCCTCTCCTGTGCGCATCCCGCTTCCGGGAGGCCTGCCACGCGCGCTGCCGCATTCCACGAGACAAGGAACTGAATTCGATGAATCGCATCTATCGCAAAGTCTGGAACCGCTCGCTCGGGCAGCTCGTTGTCGCGTCGGAATTCGCCACCGGCGACAGCGGCGGTGTCGGCAGCGGTGCGGTCGCGGGACGGGCACGATCGGGCCTGGCCATCGCGCTCGGTGCGGTTCTGTTCGGACTGGCGGCACCGGCGGCGTTCGCCCAGTCGGTCGCGATCGGCGACACCGCGCCTTGCGTCGTGGTCGATTGGCCGCTGATCGATCGCTGCGTCGTGGACGGCAGTGCGGTCGCCAGCGGAACCAATGCGGTCGCGATCGGTGCAGAGGCGCGCGCAACCGGCGCCCAGGCCGTCGCGTTGGGCGCCGCGACGCTCGCCTCCGGCGCCAACGCGATCGGCATCGGCCCATCGGCGCAGGCCACCGCCACCAGCGCGAGCGCGGTCGGCGCGAATGCACGCGCCATCGCAGCCAACGCCTCGGCCGTCGGCGCCGGCGCGAATGCGCAGCAGACTGGCGCTACCGCGCTGGGTTCGAATGCGCGCGCGGGTGCGCAGCAGAGCACGGCGGTCGGGTTCAACGCGCAGGCCCTGTCGACGGGTGGCATCGCGATCGGGCGCGCGGCGATCGTTCAGGCAGCCGCGACCAACGGCGTCGCGCTCGGCCACGGCGCGATCGCCAGCGAGGCCGACACCGTCTCGCTCGGCAATGGCACCGGGGCCGGCGGCGCACCGGCGACGCGACGGATCACGAACCTCGCCGCGGGCATCAATGCCACCGACGCAGTCAACGTCGCGCAGCTCGAAGCGGTGGCCGACATCGCCGAGGAGACCGGCCGTTACTTCAAGGCCAGCGGCGAGGGCGAGGCAGCGGTAGCGGGTGAAGAGGCCGTCGCCGCCGGCTCGGGCGCAGCCGCGGATGGCGACTACAGCACCGCTGTGGGCTCGGCCGCGCTGGCGTTGGAGCAGGGTGCGTCGGCATTCGGCAGTGGCGCGTCCGCGATCGGCGACAACGCGACCGCGCTCGGCTTCAATGCGTCGGCGACCGCCGACAATGCGCTGGCCGCCGGCGCATTCTCGGAGGCCAGCGGCGAATATGCCGTGGCGCTGGGTGCCGAAAGCGTC
>NZ_JAIWPU010000056.1 GCF_021191705.1 Proluteimonas flavola | reverse complement strand
GGGCTTGGGAACGAGGTCGATGTGCGGCCGCCCCGGCTCCCACACGTGCTCGGACACTGCGCGCCGTCGGCGTGCCGCACATCGCTCTCCACCTAAGACTACCTATCGAGGCAGACACAAGCGCGCTTGCGCGCGAAGGCTTTCCCGGCAACGCCCCATCGCGGCCAAGGCCGCTCCCACATACCTGCCGATGTCTCCGCCCGTCAGGGCAGACCGGCCAGCCAGTCGTCGTCGGAGCCTTCGTTTGGGGGTTCGCGCTGGTGGTCGTCGGCGGCGGCCTGGCGATCTGGTTCGGCCGGTAGGCGCGGGCCATCGCCGGCATGCGGCGTTCCCGGCGGCCGTGGCGCTCCTCCAGGGATGGTGTGGTGTGGGAGCGCGCTTGCGCGCGAGGGCTTTCCCGGCAACGCCCCATCGCGGCCAAGGCCGCTCCCACATGCCTGCCGATGTCTCCGCCCCTCAGGGCAGGCCCGCCAGCCAGTCGTCGTCCGAGCCTTCGTTGACGTCGGCGAACAGCGGGGTGGAGAAGTAACGCTCGCCGGTGTCGGGCAGCATCGTCAGGATCACGTCGCCGTCCTTCGCGGTCTTCGCCACTTCCAGCGCGGCCGCGGCGGTGGCGCCGGCGGAGATGCCGACGAAGATGCCTTCTTCGGCCGCGAGCCGGCGCGCGGTCTCGATCGCCAGACCGTCGTCGATCGAAATCACCTGCGCGGCGATGTCGCGGTTGAGCACGGTCGGCACGAAGTCCGGGGTCCAGCCCTGGATCTTGTGCGGCGCCCAGTCCTTGCCCTGCAGCAACGCGGCGCCGGCCGGTTCGCAGGCGGTGACCTTCACTTCGGGGCGCGCGACCTTCAGCACTTCGCCCACGCCGGTCAGCGTGCCGCCGGTGCCCCAGCCGGTGACGAAATGATCGAGCCGGCGGCCGGCGAAATCGCGCAAGATCTCGGCCGCCGTGGTCTGCCGGTGGTAGGCGGGATTGGCGGGATTCTCGAACTGGCTGGCCCAGAACCAGCCGTGCTGCCCGGCCAGTTCCTTCGCCTTGCGCACCATGCCGCTGCCGCGTTCGGCAGCTGGGGTGAGGATGACCTTGGCGCCGTAGGCGCGCATCAGCTTGCGGCGTTCGATCGAGAAGGTCTCGACCATCGTCGCGACGAACTTGTAGCCGCGCGCCGCGCAGACCATCGCCAGCGCCACGCCGGTATTGCCCGATGTGGCCTCGACGACGGTGTCGCCGGGCTTGAGCAGGCCGCGCTGTTCGGCGTCGAGAATGATCGCCAGCGCCAGGCGGTCCTTGACCGAGCCGCCGGGGTTGAAGGATTCGACCTTGGCGTAGAGTTCCACGTTCGGCGGCGCGATGCGGTGCAGGCGCACAACCGGCGTATTGCCGATGGTCTGGAGGATGTTGTCGTACAGGGCCATGGGGGTGCCTCGACACGGGCGCTGGGCGCGGTCGGACCAGACTGGGCCATAACGCGCGAGGCCGCCAGCGGTTGACGTGGAACGCTGTTTTTTCATGCCCATCCGATGGCACGGGGAACGTCACGGAGCAGCGGGTAAGATCGGGCGGTTTTTCCGTCTCCGCAGGCCGTCCCTTGTCCCAGCATGTCCCCGTCCGTCCCGTATCGCGGGCCTTCGGCATCGTCGCCCTCCTCGCCCTGGCCGCCTGCGGTGGTGGTGCCGAAGGCCCGTCCGGGCCGGCCGCCAGCGCCCCCGTGCCGGTGACGACGACCGTCGTACAGCCCAGGCAGTGGAACGACAGCGTGACCGCACTGGGCACGGTGAATGCGCGCGAGTCGATCACCGTGACCTCCAAGGTCAGCGAAGTGGTGCAGCGCGTGCAGTTCGAGAGCGGCGACGAGGTCGCGGCGGGTACGGTGCTGGTCACGCTCAGCGGCAACCAGCAGCAGGCGACGCTGCAGGCGGCTGAGGCGGCGGCGATCGATGCCGACAGCCAGTACCGGCGCGGCACCGAACTGGTCGACACCCTGCTGATCTCGCGCGCATCGGTCGACACCCTGCGCGCGAACCGCGACTCGGCGCGCGCCAACGTCGCCGAGATGCGGGCCAACATCAGCGACCGCACCATCCGTGCACCGTTCGCCGGCGTGCTCGGCCTGCGCCAGGTCAGCCCGGGCGCGCTGGTCACGCCGGGCACGCCGATCGCCACGCTCGACGACATCGGTTCGGTCTATGTCGATTTCCCGGTGCCGGAGACCCAACTGGCGCGCGTGGCGAACGGCCAGCGCGTCTTCGGCCGCGTCGCCGCGGTGCCCGGCCGCGATTTCGAGGGGGTGGTGCAGACGGTCGATGCGCGCATCGATCCGCAGTCGCGTGCGGTCATCGTGCGCGGCGCCTTCGACAACGCCGACCGCAGCCTGCGGCCCGGCATGCTGGTGCAGGTGCGCCTGCAGGAGCAGGCGCGGGAGGCACTGATGATCCCGGAGATCGCAGTGATCCAGGTCGGCCGCGACACCTTCGTCTACCGCGTGCGCGAGGACGAGACCGTCGAGCAGGCACCGGTGACGGTCGGTGTGCGCGCCGAGGGCCTGGTCGAGATCCTCGAGGGCATCGAGCCCGGCGCCCGCGTCGTCGTCGACGGCACCGGCAAGTTGCGCCCGGGCATGCGCATCACCGAAGGCACGGTGCAGGAAGCGAAGGCGCAGCAGGCCGACGAGGCCGCACCGGCGGGTGACGCCCGGTGAAGCTGTCCGATCTCTCGATCAAGCGGCCGGTCTTCGCGGCCGTCATCAGCCTGCTGCTGGTCGTGCTGGGCCTGATGGCGTTCATGCGCCTGACGGTGCGCGAACTGCCGAACGTCGATCCGCCGATCGTATCCGTCGACGTGAGCTATCCCGGCGCCTCGGCCGCCGTTGTCGAAACCCGCATCACCCAGATCCTCGAGGACGCGCTGGCCGGCATCGAAGGCATTCGCACGATCGAATCGCGCAGCCGCAACGGCCGTTCCGACGTCACCATCGAATTCAATCTCAGCCGCGACATCGAAGCGGCGGCCAACGACGTGCGCGACGCGATCAGCCGGGTCATGGACCGCATGCCGATCGAGGCCGACCCGCCGGAGATCTCCAAGGTCGAGGCCGACGCCGATCCGATCATGTGGCTCAACATGCGCTCCACGGTGATGGACACCATGGAGCTGAGCGACTACGCCGACCGCTACGTGATCGACCGCCTGTCCTCGCTCGACGGCGTGGCCCGCGTGCAGCTCAGCGGCGCGCAGCGCTATTCGATGCGCATCTGGCTCGACCGCGATTCGATGGCCGCGCGCGGCATCACCGCCAACGATGTCGAAACCGCGCTGCGCAACGAGAACGTCGAACTGCCGGCCGGCCGCATCGAGTCGGAGACGCGCGATTTCACCCTGCGCGTGGAACGCGGCTACCGCGAGCCCGAACAGTTCGCGACGATTCCGCTGCGCCGCGGCGACGACGGCTACGTGATCCGCATGGGCGACGTGGCCCGGATCGAACTGGGCACGGCCGAGCGCCGCTCCTACATGCGCAGCAACTCGGTGCCCAACGTCGGTCTCGGCATCGTGCGCACCTCGATCGCCAACGCGCTGGACGTGGCCCACGCCGCGCGCGCCGAGGCCGAGCGTATCCAGCAGACCCTGCCCGAAGGCACCGAGATCTTCGTCGCCGCCGACAACACGGTCTTCATCGATGCGGCGATCAGCCGCGTGTACTGGACGCTGGCCGAAGCGATGGGCCTGGTGTTCGTCGTCATCTGGCTGTTCCTCGGCAGCCTGCGCGCGGCGCTGATTCCCGCGATCACGGTGCCGGTGTGTCTGGTCGCAGCGTTCATCGCGCTGTACGCGTTCGGGTTCTCGATCAACCTGCTGACCCTGCTCGCCCTGGTGCTGTGTATCGGTCTCGTCGTCGACGACGCGATCATCGTGCTGGAGAACGTGCAGCGACGCGCCGATCTCGGCGAGCCGCCACTGGTCGCGGCCAAGCGCGGCACCGCGCAGGTCGCGTTCGCGGTGATCGCGACCACCGCCGTACTGGTCGCGGTGTTCCTGCCGGTCGGTTTCATGGAAGGCAACTCGGGCCGCCTGTTCCGCGAACTGTCGGTGGCGCTGGCCGGCGCGGTCGCGCTGTCGGCGTTCATCGCGCTGACGCTGACGCCGATGATGTGCTCCAAGCTCGTGCGTCCGCAGAGCCACAAGAAAACCGGCTTCAACGCGTGGAGCAACCGGCAGCTCACGCGCCTGTCCGATGGCTACGGGCGGCGCGTCGGCGGCCTCGTCGCGCTGTCGGGCGGTCGCCTGTTGCTGTTGGTGGTGGGCGCGATGGCGGTCTGCGCCGTGGCGGCGGTGCTGCTGTACTGGCGCGTGCCCAGCGAACTGTCGCCGGCCGAGGACCGCGGCCGCTTCTTCATCGGCGTCGACGGCCCGGAAGGCGCGGGCTACGACTACACGGTGGCGCAGATGCAGCAGGTCGAGCGGATCTTCGCGCCGCTGGTCGGCGAGGACCAGCCGATCGAACGCGCCAACTCGCGCGTGCCGCGCGGCTGGGGCGGCAGCGAGGACATGCACACCGGACAGATCGTGGTGTTCCTGCAGGACTGGCGCCAGCGCGATGTCAGCACGGCGTCCGTCGTCGAACAGCTGCGCGGACAGCTGGCCGAACTGCCGGGCGTGCAGGCGCGTGCCAACGTGCCCGGCGGTCTGGTCGGGGGGCGCGGCCAGCGTTACCAGCTGGTGCTCGGCGGTCCGGACTATGCGGAGATCGCGCAGTGGCGCGACCGCATGCTGGCACGCATGCGCGAGAACCCGGGCATCCAGGATCCGGACTCCGACTACAAGGAAACGCGTCCGCAGATGCGCGTCGACATCGACCGCGCGCGCGCGGCCGACCTCGGCGTGTCGGTACAGGAGATCGGCCGCACGCTGGAAACGATGATGGGCCAGCGCCAGGTCACGACCTTCGTCGACCGCGGCGAGGAATACGACGTGCTGCTGCAGGCCGACCGCGACCGCCGCATGTCGCCGTCCGATCTCACCGGCACCTTCGTGCGTGGCCGCGACGACACGCTGGTGCCGCTGTCGAACCTGGTGACGCTCAGCGAGATCGCCGAGCCCGGCAGCTTCAACCGCTTCAACCGTCTGCGTGCGATCACCATCGCCGCCGGCCTCGCGCCGGGCTACACGATGAGCGAGGCGATCGCGTGGACCAACGAGGTCGCCGCCGAGGAACTGCCTGACTATGCGCAGGTCGACTGGAAGGGCGAGAGCCGCGAATTCCAGGAAGCCGGCGGCGCGGTGCTGCTGACCTTCGCGATGGCGCTGCTGATCGTCTATCTGGTGCTGGCCGCGCAGTTCGAGAGCTTCGTCCATCCGCTGTCGATCATGCTGACCGTGCCGCTGGCGGTGCTCGGCGCGTTGCTTGGCCTGTGGGCGACGGGGGGCACGCTGAATCTCTTCAGCCAGATCGGCATCGTGATGCTGATCGGGCTGGCGGCGAAGAACGGCATCCTGATCGTCGAGTTCGCCAACCAGTTGCGCGACGACGGCCGCAACGTGCGCGAAGCGATCGCCGAAGCCTCGGCGGTACGCCTGCGCCCGATCCTGATGACCTCGGCGGCGACGATCATGGGTGCGATCCCGCTGGTCGTGGCCGGCGGGCCGGGTTCGGCCAGCCGGGCGACGATCGGCGTGGTGATCATCTTCGGCGTGGCGTTCTCGACCCTGCTGTCGTTGTTCGTCGTGCCGGCGTTCTATGCGTTGCTCGCACCGTTCACCCGTTCGCCGGAAGCGCTGGCGCACGAACTCGAGCGGCTCGAAGCCGAGACGCCTGTCGTCAGCGGCCATGCCTGACGCCACGCGCTGGGAGGCGGTGCGCCTGGACGGCGCGGGCTTCGTGCTCCGCCGCTGGCGGGCCGACGATCTCGACGCGCTGCTGCGCCACGCGGACGATCCACTGATCGTCCGTGGCCTGAGCGACCGCTTTCCGCATCCCTATACGCGCGCCGACGGCGAGGCCTTCCTCGCCGGGCGCGTCGTCGATCCGTCGCAGCCGGTGCTGGCGGTGGAGATCGCGGGTGAAGCCTGCGGCAGTATCGGCGTACGCCATGTCGCCAGCGGGGAGCGCGCGCACTCGGCCGAACTCGGCTACTGGCTGGGTCGTGCGCACTGGAACCGTGGGGTCATGCGCAGGGTCGTCGCGCTGTACGTGCCGTGGGTGATGGACGCGCTGTCGCTCTCGCGGCTGCAGGCGAACGTGCTCGATCTCAATCCGGCCTCGGCACGCGTGCTCGAGGCCAACGGCTTCGTCGAGGAAGGCCTGCTGCGCGGCGCGATCCGCAAACCCGACGGTCTGCACGATCTGCGCGTATTCGGGCGGCTGCGCGACGCTGCCGGCGGCTGATCCACCCGCGAAAAGCGGCCCGTGCAGGGCACGCCGCGCGGAAATGCAGGTATCGTGTCCGCCAGTCGCGACGGGGATCGCGACAGCCACTCGACAGCCACCCGACCGGAGCATCGCGCATCGTGGAGACGTTCTTTACCGCCCTCAACGGGCTGATCTGGAGCAAGGCGCTGATCGCGCTGTGTCTGGGCGCCGGCCTGTGGTTCTCGCTGCGCACCCGTTTCATGCAGGTCCGCGGCTTCGTCGAGATGACCAGGTTGACCTTCAGCGGCCAGAAGTCGGACGCAGGCGTGTCCTCGTTCCAGGCGCTGGCGCTGTCGATGTCGGGCCGTATCGGCATCGGCAACATCGCCGGCGTCGCCACCGCGATCGCCTTCGGCGGTCCCGGTGCGGTGTTCTGGATGTGGGTGATGGGCTTCCTGGGCGCCTCGACCTCGTATGTCGAGTGCACGCTGGCGCAGATCTACAAGGAAAAGGACAATGAAGGCCGCTACCGCGGCGGTCCGGCCTATTACATCGAGAAGGGCCTGGGCATGAAGTGGTACGCGCTGGCCTTCGCGCTGGCGACCATCGCCGCTGTCGGTTTCCTGATGCCGGGCGTGCAGGCGAACGCGATCGCCGACAGCATCACCAACTTCTGCAACAGCACGACCGCTTGCCCGGACCTGGCCGGCCAGTGGATGGGGATGGATGCCACGTTCGCGTTCAAGCTCGGCATCGGCGTCATCGTGGGCCTGATGCTGGCGGCGATCATCTTCGGTGGTCTCAAGCGCATCGCGATGGTGGCCGAAGTGGTCGTGCCGTTCATGGCGATGGCCTACATCCTGATGGCCGTCGTGGTGATGCTGCTCAACCTCGACTTCGTGCCGACGATGTTCCGCATCATCTTCGAGAGCGCGTTCGGCGTGCACGCCGGCTTCGGCGCGATGCTGGGCCTGGCGATCGAATGGGGCGTCAAGCGCGGCATCTACGCCAACGAGGCCGGCCAGGGCACCGGCCCGCACGCCGCCGCCGCAGCCGAGGTCTCGCACCCGGCCAAGCAGGGGTACGTGCAGGCCTGGGCGATCTACTTCGACACGATGCTGGTCTGCACCGCGACCGCGTTCCTGATCCTCGCGACCGGCATGTACAACGTGGTCACGCCCGACGGCACGATGGTCTACGAAGGCGTGCGCGGCATGGCGGCCGGCGCGGGCTACGCGCAGGCGGGCATCGAGTCGGTGCTGCCGGGCTGGGGCGCGGGCTTCGTCGCGGCGGCGCTGTTCTTCTTCGCGTTCACCACGATCATGGCCTATTACTACATGGCCGAAACCAACCTGACCTACCTCACCGGTCACACGGTCAAGCCGATGGCCACGCTCGCATTGCGGTTGGGCATCATCGCGATGACGATCTTCGGCACCGTGCGCACGGCCGAGATGGCGTGGACGCTGGGCGACATCGGCGTGGGCCTGATGGCCTGGCTCAACATCGTCGCGATCCTGCTGCTGCAGAAGCCCGCGATGATCGCGCTGCGCGATTACGAGCGGCAGAAAAAACTGGGTCTCGACCCGACCTTCGATCCGGACAGCCTCGGCATCCGCAACGCCGACTTCTGGCGCAAGGCCCCTTGAGATGACGAAATCCCCATGGTCCGGTGGCGGCCAGGACACACCGCGCGCACCGGCGCCCGCGCCCGGCCGCGACAGCCCGTGGGGCGCGCGTTCGCGTCCTGCGCCGCGGCCGGACGTGCGCGCGGACGACGTGGATGGCGGCGAGGCCGAAGACCGGCGCGAGATGCGCCTCTACGGGCGCAATGCGATCGACGCCGTGTTCGCCCGTCGTCCGGATGCGATCCGCAAGCTCTACCTGCTCGAAGCCCGCATCCCGCAGTTGCAACCGCTGCTGAAGTGGTGCGCGGCGAACCGCGTGGGCTATCGCGTCGTCGCCGAGGACGATCTGCGCAAGCTCGCGGCCAGCTCGCACCATGAAGGTATCGTTGCCGATGTCCTGCGTGAGGCGCCGCAGTCGCTCGGCACGTGGCTGCAGGCGCTGCCGGCCGGTCCGGTGTGCGCGCTGTGGCTCGACGGGGTGGGCAATCCGCACAACCTCGGCGCGATCCTGCGTTCGGCCGCGCATTTCGGCGTCGGCGCGATCCTGTTGCCGAAGACCTCGCCGCTGGCGCTGTCCGGCGCGGCCGCGCGCGTCGCCGAGGGGGGCGCGGAATCGGTGCCGTTCGTGCGTCTGGGCCGCGACGACAACGCGCTCGCCCAGCTGCGCAGCGTCGGTTTTTCGCTCGCAGCGACCGTCGTGCGCGGTGGCGAGGATCTGTTCGCCGCGCAGTTGCCCGAACGCCTGGTCTACGTGCTGGGCGCCGAGGGCGCGGGCATGGACGCCGAACTCGCCAAGGCCTGCGACCTGCGGCTCGGCATTCCCGGCAGCGGCGCAGTCGAAAGCCTCAATGTCTCGGCCGCGACGGCGGTGCTGCTGGCGCAGTGGCACCAGCGCAACCGCTGAGTGCGCGGCCTGTGGCCGCGACGCGATCTCCCCGGAAACCATGATCGCGGCCGTGGGCCGCGCCTGCAGCAGGAGAGCGCCCGCGTTCTGTAGGAGCGCGCTTGCGCGCGATGGGACTTCACCGGCAAAGCCCCATCGCGCGCGAGCGCGCTCCCACAGGATGCGTTGAGCGCGGCTCAGTGCGTCGGCGTCTCTTCGGCCTTCGGCGCGCTGCCGAAATCGCCTTCCGACTCCGCCGCCAGCCAGGCGAACACTGCGTAGGCGGCGGTGTTCTGCGCGACCGCATCGGGATCGACCTTGTCGAACGTATCGTTCGCGTTGTGGTGCAGGTCGAAGTAGTCGCTGCCGTCCTGGCCCAGCCAGCCCCAGGCACCGCCCCTGGCGGCCAGCGGGGAAATGTCCGGGCCGGGGCCGCCCTGGCCGGTCAGGTAGTCGATGCCGAGCGGGCGCAGCACCTCGGCGATCGCGTCGCTGGTCGCGCGCTGTCCGGGCGGTGCGCTGGTGTTGAAACCGTAGATGCGGCCGGCGCCGAAGTCGCTCTCCGCGCCGATGACGTGCCGCGCGATGACATCCGCGCCGCCATGCGCTTCGGCGTAGGCGCGCGCACCGAGCAGGCCCTGTTCCTCGTTCGCGAACGCGACTACGCGCACCGTGCGGCGCGGGCGTTGCGGCAGCTGCGCGATCAGGTGGCCGGCGGCCATCGTGATGCCGACGCCCGAGGCATCGTCGACTGCGCCGGTGCCGAGATCCCATGAGTCCAGATGCCCGGCGATCAGCACGAACTCGTCCGGCGCCTCGCGACCGGTGAGTTCGCCGATGACGTTCTGCGAGGTGTACGCGCCATTCCAGCCGACATCCAGCGCCAGATGCACCTGCACCGGTCCGCGCTGCAGCAGGCGCGCGAGCTGGTCGGCATCGGGCAACGACAGGGCGGCCGATGGAATCGGCGTGACATCGGCATCGAAACGGGTGATGCCGGTATTGGCGACGCGGTGCGGACTGGTGCTGATCGAGCGCATCAGATAACCGGCGGCGCCCTTTCGCGCGGCGATCGACGGGCCGCGACCGCGCACCGGACCGGCGGCGCCGTAACCGCTGCCATCGCGCGAGCGCGCCATCGGCACGTCGATGAAGGCGAGCTTGCCGCGCAACATCGCGGGATCGGCCGCTTCCAGCGCGGCGACGCTGTCGAAGCGCACCAGTTCGGCGGTGACATCGCCGGCGGGGCTGCCGCCGAGCGCGGTGATCGCCAGTGGCTGCGCATGTGCGCCGACGACGGCGGCATGTTCGCTGCGACGCTCCCACTTCGGGAACGTCACCGGCTCGGTCCAGACCCTGTCGTAGCCAAGCGCCTCGAAGCGGGCCTTGGCCCAGGCGACCGCGCGCGCGTCGGCTTCGCTGCCGGGCAGGCGCGGGCCGACCTCGGTGGTCAACGATTCGATCAACGCGTACGCGGTGCCGTCCTGCACGGCGCGTTCGCGCAATTGCGCGGCCTGCTCAAGCGCGGCCGGCGCGAGCGGCGCGGCCTCACGCGACTGCGCGAATGCGGGAGACGCGGCGAGCAGCGCGGTCGACAGCAGGGCGATGGCCAATGGCCCGATGGACGGAACGCGCATGTGGACGACTCCAGCAATGACAAGGATCGGCGAAAAGAAACGGGCCGCAGCAGTGTCGCGCGCGGCCCGTCGGATGGCTCAAGCGTGTCTGGAACGCTGCGTCAGGGGTGCGGACGCAGCGAATCGCGGATCTCGCGCAGCAGCTTCACCTCTTCGCTGGGCTCGGCGGGCTTGTCCGCTTCCGGCGCCTCGGCCTGCTTGCGCTTCAGGCGGTTGATGAACTTGACCGCGAGGAAGATCGCAAATGCGACGATCACGAACTGGATGATCGTGTTGATGAAGGAACCGATGCCGATGACGACGGCAGGAATCTCGTCGCCGGTGACCGCATCCACCGTCGCCGCACGCAAAGTGATCGCGATATCGGCGAAATCGATGCCGCCGATCAGCCAGCCGATCGGCGGCATGATGATGTTGTCGACCAGCGAGGTGACGATCTTGCCGAACGATGCGCCGATGACGACACCGACCGCGAGATCGATGACGTTGCCGCGGACCGCAAATTCCTTGAATTCGGACAGAATGCCCATGGATCACTCCTGCACTGGATTGGGGAAACAAACGCGGTCGACTATACCGGCGGCGGAGTGATCCGGAGATGCAGTTCGATCACGTCGTCGAGCCTGGCAATGCAGCGGTCGCCAGGCTGCAGTGCGGCCACGCCCGCCGGCGTGCCCATGAAGACGAGATCGCCCGCGCGCAGGGCGAACAGCTTCGACAGTTCATGGAGGATCTCGGGCACGTCCCAGATCAGCTGGTAGAGCGTGGAGGACTGGCGGCGCTCACCGTTGACCTCGAGGGACAGGGCGCGTGGCGCGAGCGTGCCGACATCCGCAGCCCGCACGAGTTCGCCGACCGGCGCGGACGCGTCGAAGCCCTTGGCGATATCCCACGGCAGGCCCCTGGCCTTGGCCACGGCCTGCAGATCACGGCGCGTCAGATCGAGGCCGACCGTGTAGCCGAACACCAGGGCCTGCGCGTCCTCGACATCGAGCACGCCTGCAGGCGCGTCGGCACCGAGCGCGACGACCAGCTCGACTTCGTGATGCAGATCCTGCGTGGCGCCGGGGTAGGGCACCGCATCGCCGGTCACGACCGCATCGGCCGGCTTGGCGAAGAAGACTGGTACCCCGCGCGCGGCCTTCGATGCCGGCGCCTCGGCGCCCATTTCCTTCGCGTGGTCGGCGAAGTTGCGGCCGACGCAGTAGACCCGGCGCACCGGGAAGCGGCCCCCGCCGCGCACCGACAGGCGCACGGGCTCAATAGCGGGCACGACATCGCGCGCGGGTTCGGTCATCGCGGGTCCTCGGCGCCATGCGCCATCAAGAAGGAGACAGGCGCGGCGCGGTGGCCGGGCGGTGTGGATCAGCGCAGGGCAGCGTGGTCGCGCTCGCGCACCACGCGGTACTCGGCATCGACGATGCGCGTGTCGCGGCGCGGCGCGGGGGTCCGCACCAGCAGGCGACGGGCGATGCCGAACAGGATCATCGCCGCGCCGACGAAGACGCCGGCGACGAGCAGCACCGCGAGCATCGCCACACCCACCAGGCCGAGCGCGATGCGCAGCAGCGGGTGACGCGGTTTGCGCGGCGCGAACATCGCGCGCACGCCGGAGGCGTCGAATCGGGCATGGAGATCGCGGAAGAAAGGCTGGGACATGGGTTCCGTCAACGTCGTGACACAATGCGGCTTGTGGGCCGGCGACCAGTATCGGGCCCGGGCGGATCGGAGTTGTAATGTCTTCGTTAAATCCACGTGAGGCGCGCGCGCCGCTGCTCGCGCTCGATGCCATCGCCGACGGCGGATTCGCCGAAGTGGAGGCGATGCTGGACGGCGATGCCGAGTCGCTGGTGCTGTTCCGCGACGGCGCGCGCGTCCAGGCGTGGTTGAACATCTGCCCGCATGCGGGGCGTCGTCTCGACTGGGCGCCCGGCCAGTTCCTGCGCGCGAAGACCGGTGAACTGGTGTGCGCGGCGCATGGCGCGAGCTTCTCGCTGGTCGACGGTGTGTGCGTGGCCGGGCCATGCAGAGGCGAGTCGTTGCGCGCGGTCGCGGTGCGCGTGCAGGACGGGCAGGTCGTGCTGGAGTGAACGTGGCGCGCTGCGCGCCAGTGTGCGATCGGATCGGTCCGGTCAGAACAGTAGATTGACCATCAGCACGACGATCACCGTGTAGATCAGCGAGATCGGCAGCCCGATCCGCCACAGTTCGCGCGCCTTGTAGCCCGCCGGGCCGATGATCATCGACATCACCGGGTTCGACTGGGTCATGAAGTTGTTCGAGGCCGAGAGCGCGACGATCAGCGCGAATGCGGTCGGATTGCCACCGACCGCCAGCGCGAGATTGATCGCCAGCGGCACGACGACGATCGTCGCGCCGACATGGCTGATGACCATCGAAAACGCCGCAGTCAACAGCGCGACCGCGATTTCCAGCACCCACACCGGCAGCCCGCTCGGCAGGCGTTCGATCGTGTGGCCGGCGACCCACGCCGCCGCGCCGCTCGAATCCATCGCCCAGCCCAGCGGAATCAGGCAGGCCATCAGGAACACGGTCTTCCAGTTGATCGCGCTGTAGGCCTCGTCCATCTTCAGTACGCCGAACACCAGCATGCCGGCGACGCCGGTCATCAATGCCACCGAGGTGGGGACGCGCGAGGACAGCGCGATCAGCATCGTCACCGCGAAAATCGCCATCGCGATCTTGAACTTGTGCGGGCGCTGCTCGCCCTTCGGATAGTCGGTGACGATGATGAAGTCGAGCGACTTGGCGGTCTTCGCCAGGTCCTGCCAGATGCTGTGCAGCACCAGCATGTCGCCGGCGCGCAGCGTCATCGAACGCACGTCTTCGCGGATCACCTGCTTGTCGCGGTTGATCGCCAGCAGGCGCACGCCGTACTTCTTGCGCAGGCCCAGTTCGGCCGCGGACTTGCCGATGAACTTCGAGGTCGGCGGCACCACGGCCTCGGCGATGCCGGCGCGGCTGGGATTGAACAGATCGCCGAAATTGCGCAGGCGCGTGCTCAGGCGCAGGAACTGGTTCTGGGCGAAATCGGCGACCTGCCGGCGCGGGCCCATCGCGCCGATCACGCTGCCCACCCAGATGCGCGCATCGGCCGGCGGCGCGAGGCGCGATTCGTTCTCGGACTTGAGCGCGAGCAGCACCGGCGCATCGTGGATCGATTCGGCCTCGCCGAAGGTCATGCCGACCAGCGGGCTTTCCGCGGTGACCACGAGTTCGTAGACGTCGCCGTCGATGCCGTAGGCGCTGGCGAAATAGCTCTGCGTGCGTGCGGGCGTGACGTTGCCGTCGCTGCCTTCCTCGAGTTCGCGCAACTGGCGGTTGCCGTGGAAATGGAAGTAGGCGAGGCCCGCGGCCAGCAGCACCAGGCCGATCGGCAGCGGCGCGAACATGTTCAACGATTCCAGCGTCGCCGAGCCCGAGGGCAGGTTGGCGTTGGCCGCGGTCAGCAGATCGTTGAGCAGGATCAGCGGCGAGGAGCCGACCATCGTCAGCGTGCCGCCCATGATGATGGCCACGCAGATCGGCAGCAGCATCTGCGCGAGCCGCAGACCGGATCGCGAAGCGAGCCGCGCGGCGACCGGCATGTACAGGGCCATCACCGACGGGTTCTGCATCACCGAGGAATTGAGGCCGGCGATGCCGGCGGTCAGCATGAGCAACCGGTCTTCCTGACCCTTGGCGCGTCGCAGCAGCCAGCCCGCGAGACGGTTCAGCGCGCCGGTACGGTCCAGGCCCATGCCCAGGATCATCGTGGCGATGACGCTGATCGTCGCGTTCGACGAGAAGCCGTTGAACACGTCCTCCGGCGCGACCAGGCCGGTCAGCCCCAGCATCACCAGCACCACCAGCGCCACGAGATCGGCGCGCACGCGCTGGAACACGAACAGCACCATCGTCAGGCCCACGAGGGCCAGGACGATCTTCATGTCGGTGGTGAGGGCGAGCGCGGTGTCCATCAGGGCCGGGATCGGGGATGAGCGGACGTTCGTCCGTTGAAAGCCTGGGTCCGGGAGTCGGAATCCTGCCGCCACTCTACGGGTGACGCCCGCCTGCATGACGTGCGGAGCGATGCAAGCGAGCGGTCGGGCGCCTTGTCCAATCCCGAATCCCCTATCCCGGATCCCGGTCGTAGATCAGATCCCAGACGCCGTGCCCGAGCTTCTGTCCGCGGGTTTCGAAATGGGTCTGCGGCCGCCATGGGGGTCGCGGCACGTGGCCACGCGGACCGGCGCGGTTGCGCAGGCCGGGCGTCGCGTCGAGCACGTCCCACATCTGCTCGGCGTAATCGGCCCAGTCGGTCGCCAGGTGCAGGCGACCGTCGGCGGCGAGTTTGCGCACCAGCAACGCCGCGAACGCCGGCTTCACCAGCCGGCGCTTGTTGTGGCGCTTCTTGTGCCAGGGATCCGGAAAGTAAATGCGGATCTCGTCGAGCATGCCGTCGGCGATCTCGTGTTCCAGCACTTCGACCGCGTCGTGGTGATAGACGCGGACGTTGTCGTTGCCGTCCTCGGCCAGCGCATTGAGCAGGCGGCCGACGCCCGGCGCGTGCACTTCGATGCCGATGTGGTCGCGCGCGGGGTCCATCCGCACCGAATGGCGCAGGGCCGCGCCGTTGCCGAAACCGATCTCGACGATGCGCGGCGCGCTGCGGCCGAATGTGGCGTCGAAATCGCGTGGCGTACCAGCGTAGTCGAGCCCGAACCTCGGCCAGGCGTCGTCGAACGCCCGCTGCTGGGCCGGCGTGAACCGGCCCTGGCGCAACACGAAGCTGCGGATCTCGCGACGGCCCTCGGTCGCCGTGAACGGCTTGGGCGGGGCCTTCGCGCCTTCGCTGGAAAACGGGTCGGTCATCGCGTGGCGATCACCCAATCACACCGTCGACCGGCGACGAGGCGCTGGCGAAACGCTTGCGCGGAATACGGCCAGCGAGGAAGGCCTCGCGGCCGGCCTGGACCGCCTTGCGCATCGCGCTGGCCATCAGCACCGGGTGTCGCGCGCCGGCGATTGCAGTGTTCATCAGCACGCCGTCGCAGCCCAGCTCCATCGCGATCGCGGCATCGGACGCGGTGCCGACGCCGGCGTCGACGATGATCGGCACCTTCGCGTTCTCGATGATCTCGATCAGGTTGTACCTGTTCTGGATGCCCAGGCCCGAGCCGATCGGCGCGGCCAGCGGCATCACGGCGACGCAGCCGATCTCCTCCAGGCGCTTGGCCAGGATCGGATCGTCGGAGGTGTAGACCATGACGTCGAAGCCGTCCTTGACCAGCTGCTCGGCCGCCTTGAGCGTCTGCACGACGTCCGGGAACAGCGTGCGCTGGTCGCCCAGCACTTCGAGCTTGGTCAGCTTGTGGCCGTCGAGCAGTTCGCGCGCAAGGCGGCAGGTGCGCACCGCGTCTTCGGCGGTGTAGCAGCCGGCGGTGTTGGGCAGGATCGTGTAGCGGTCCGGCGGCAGCACGTCGAGCAGACTGGGCTCGTCCTGGCTCTGGCCGGCATCTGTGTTGAAGAACGGGGTGCGGCGGATCGCGACGGTGACGATCTGCGCGCCCGCGGCCTCGGTGGCCAAGCGCGTTTCGTCCAGATCCTTGAACTTGCCGGTGCCGGTCAGCAGGCGGGAGGAATAGGTCTTGCCGGCGACGACGAGGCCGGCATCAGCGGGAGATGCAGTGGTCATCGGGGGATTATCGCCGATGCGGCCAGCAGATGCGGGCGGATTCGGCCACCGCTCGATTCTTCTTGCGCGCGGCCGGGATGGGCGGCAGCGCGTGGATCACCGCAGGGCTGGCGCGGCCGTGTTGGATCCGGAGCCGGCCCGCATCCGTTGCTCAGCCGCCACCCAGCGCATGCACGATCTCGACCTGGTCGCCCTCGCGGAGGGCGTGGTCCGCATGGCGACCGCGCGGCACGATCGCACCGTTGATCTCCACCGCGACGCGTCGCCCAGCCAGTCCCTGTTGCGTGAGCAGCGCTTCGATGGTGCTGCCGGTGTCGATGGCGAGATCCTCGCCGTTGAGTCGGATGTTCATGGCGGGATTGTGGCCGCTTCGCGCGCGCGGCGCACGCGTGCCGCACTGCGGCGTGCCGGCGTCGGAAACGGCGTGGGATGATCCCGCGATTCGGCGCCATGCGCAGCCGGATGGACCGGCGGGAACGCGCCGGCCACGTCAATTCCCAGGAGAAACCCCCAGATGTCGTCCAAGCCCATCCGTGCCGCCCTTGCCGTTGCGCTTGCCGCGGCCGCCACCCTGCCCGCATTCGCCGCCGAGCCGTTCTCGCGCACGGTGTTCTTCGGCGACAGCCTCACCGATTCGGGCTATTTCCGCCCGGTCATCGTCGGCTCGATCGGCGCATCGGGCGCGATCCTCGGCCGCTTCACCACCAACCCGGGCCTGACCTGGGCCGAGCACGTGGCCGACCGCTACGGCACGGATGCGGGCGCGAACGGCAATGGCCAGGTCGGCGACAACTACGCCGTCGGCGGCGCCCGCGTCGCTATCGACGTGCTGGGGGCGCTTGGACAGACGCCGTCACTGCGCAGCCAGGTCGATACCTCTCTGGCGGCCAATGGAGGTCGCGCCGATGCGAACGCGCTCTACACGGTGTGGGGCGGTGCCAACGATCTGTTCGCGGTCGCGGCCGATCCGGCGCAGGCGCAGCAGATCATCGGTTCGGCGGTCACCGCGCAGGTCGGCATCGTCGGCGCACTGCAGGGCGCGGGTGCGCGCTATGTGCTGGTGCCCTCGATTCCGGACATCGGGCTCACGCCGGCCTCGCGCGCAGGCGGGCAGGTCGGCATGGCCACGGGTACCGCCCTCGCCGACACCTACAACACCGCGCTTTACGGCGGCCTGGCCAGCCAGGGCCTGCGCGTGATCCCGGTCGACACCTTCCACTTCCTCCAGGAAGTCACCGCCAGCCCGGCGCTGTACGGCTTCGCCAACGTGACTTCGGCCGCGTGCGGTGCGCAGCCGGGCATCGGCGATTCGTCGGTGTTCTGCAATCCGAACTCGGTGGTGACCCCGTCCGCGGCCGATACCTATCTGTTCGCCGACGGCGTGCACCCGGCCAGCCGTGCGCACGAAATGATCGCCGACCTCGCGATCGCGATGATCGACGGCCCGCAGCAGATTGCGGTGCTGCCGCAGTCCGCGACGGCGACCGGCCGCGCCCGCGCCGATCGCATCAACAACCGTCTGAGCCTGGCGCCGGCACGCAGCGAGGGCCGCAGCTGGTGGGCCGACGTGCGCGCGGACATGCAGCGCTACGACCATGGCGATGCCTACGACGGCGTCGGCCCGGCGCTGACCGCGGGCCTGGACTGGACCTCGGGCAACACGACCTTCGGCGGCTTCGTCGGCTACGGCAAGCAGGGCAACGACTGGGGCCTGCGTCGCGGCAACTGGGACCAGACCGAAGCGACGGTCGGCGGTTTCGTCGGCTGGCGCGCCGACAGCGGCGCCTGGGTCAACGCGCAGCTCAGCTACACCTGGCTGGACTTCGACACCGATCGCACCGTGCAGATCGGCCCGGTGACCCGCGTGCATTCCGGTCAGGCCGACGGCAGCAACGTGACCGCCGCGATCGGCGCCGGCTGGAACTTCGGCGAAGGCGCGTTGCAGCACGGACCGGTGCTGTCGCTGGTCGCCCAGCGCATCGAAGTCGACGGCTTCGCCGAAAGCGATCCGACGGTCTCGAGCTCGCTGGCGTATCCGTCGCAGGACATCGACTCGCTGATCGGCAGCGCCGGCTGGCAATTCGCCTACGCCGCCAGCGACGCGTTCCGGCCCTATGCGCGCGTCACCATCGACCGCGAGTTCGAGGACGCGCCGACCGAGGCCTTCGCGCAGTCGCAGTCGCTGCCGTCGACGCTGCCCTACGCCGTGCCGGCACGCGGCTACGACAACAGCTACGCCACCGCGACGCTGGGCACGCAGACCAAGCTGTTCGGGCTCGATGCCAACGTCGGCGCCAGCCTGACGGTCGGCCAGAAGGGCGGCAGCCACACGACCGCGTTCGCGACGATCGGCGCCGGCTTCTGAGGCCTGCGTCAAGAAGGCAGCGACGCCTGACCGGCGTCGTTGCCAATGCGCGCAGGCCCGGCATAGACTGCCCACCTCGCGCGGGTGTAGTTCAATGGTAGAACTGCAGCTTCCCAAGCTGCTAGCGTGGGTTCGATTCCCATCACCCGCTCCATTTCAACGATCCAAGGACGTCCAGCGACATCTACGGAATGGTGCAAACCCCTGAAAGGTCAAGGGCTTGCGGAAACTCCGGGGTCCAGCGACGTCCACTGACATCTACCGACAACGCCTCCAAAGTTGTCCATTAGATTGTCCATTTATCGGGGTGCTGCGGCATCCGGATTGTTGCTGGTGGGGTTGAGGTGGCGAGACAAGGATCCGGTTCCTGACCCGCATCAGGAGCTAGACCATGGTTCTCTCGAACTTCGCAGTCAGCCAGGCCAAGGCGACCGGCAAGGCGTACACCCTTCCCGATTCCGACGGTCTTTCCCTGTTCGTGTCGACGACCGGAAGCAAGAGCTTCCACTTCCGCTACCAATGGCGCGACACGACGAAGCGGATGTCACTCGGCACCTATCCGGAGGTCTCCCTGCGCGAGGCACGCGTCAAGCGGGACGAGGCCCGCGCCTTGGTCGCCAAAGGCATCAATCCCCGCAGCCATCGCAAGCAGCGGCGTTTCGCCGCCAAGCTCGCCGACGAGAACACCTTCGAGGCCGTCTTTCATAAGTGGCAAGCCCATCGCGGCTTGGTCCTCTCGAAGAGCCCGAAGGGTTCGCTCGCGCAGGCAGAGCGCATGTTCAAGAAGGATGTCCTGCACAAGCTCGGTCGGCACGCGATTTACGACATCAAGCGTCACGACCTGATCGAGGTGCTGGCAAAGGTCGAGCGCCGGAAGGCGTTCGTCCAGGCGGAAAAGCTCCGTTGCTGGTTCAATCAGATGTTCCGATTCGCGCTGGTGAAGGTGCCTGGGTTGGAACACAACCCCGCCTTCGATCTCGACGTCGTCGCGATGCCGGCGCCGCCGGTGCGCCACAACCCGTTTCTGCGCCTCCACGAGGTGCCGGAGTGCTTGAAGCGCTTGCGCAACTACCCCGGCAGGCTGAACACGCAGCTTGGCGTTCGCATGCTCCTGCTGACCGGCGTGCGGACCGGGGAGTTGCGGTTCGCCACACCGGACCAGTTCCATCTCAACGAGGGCCTGTGGATCATCCCGCCCATCGTGGTGAAGCAGTTGCTGACGAAGATTCAGCGCGAACGGCTTCGACCGGGCGACATCCCACCCTACGTCGTGCCGCTTCCGCTGCAGGCGCAAGAGATCGTCCGGCACCTTCTGGACACGTTCAAGCCCGCCCAGGTGTATCTCTTCCCGGGCGACTGGGATTTGCGAAAGACCCTCAGCGAGAACACCCTCAATGTCGCGCTGAAGCGAATCGGCTTCGACGGCCGTCTTACCGGCCACGGCATCCGCTCGACGATCTCGACCGCCTTGCATGAAGTGGGCTATCCAAAGCGTTGGCTGGACGCGCAACTGTCACACGTCGAGCCAGATGCAACCCGTAAGGCCTACAACCACGCCGAATACGTCGAACAGCGCCGGCGCATGATGCAGGATTGGGCCGATCGCCTCGATCTGCTGGAGCAGGATCGGGTGGACGAGGCGAGCCTGCACCTGCCTTTCAGCCCGGACGGCATGCAGATGCTCTCCACAGCGTCCTCCGCCAGTTGGCCGTCGGCCATGACGCCAGCCCGTGCACCTGCAACGCCGGAAACACCGGAAACGCCGCCTGCGTCTGCCCCGACACCATTGACCGTCGGTCGGCTTCCTGCCGTTCGCTTGCCCGTAGCCACGCTGCAGCCCGAGTTGTCGGAGGACCAGCAGGCGCGGCTGAAGCGGCTCGAAATCTTCAAGTCGCCCCGGTGTCTCCCGATGCCGGTCTTCGCAAACGCGGTCGGCAAGTCCAAGCGGTGGATCGCCTACGAGGTCCAGGCCGGGAAGCTGCTCGCTTTGACGATCGGCAATCTCGGCAAGCGCGTGCCCGACTGGCATCTCGATCCAGTCAAGCATCATCTGATCCAAGCGGTCCTCAAGTTCGCGCGCGACGCCGATCCCTGGCTGATCTACGACGCGCTCTCCCAACCCCACAAAATGCTGGGCGACCGTGCACCGATCGATGCGGCGGAGCGTGCGAACGTGCACGAAGCGGCCACGGCGGCGTGCATGGCGCTGCGCGAGGACGACCCATTCCTGGCTTCGGTAGCCTGAACACCGTCGACCGTGCCAGAGCGTGCCGAAGCCCATATCCCATGGGGGCGTCATCGAGCGACCCCATGGGATGTGACTGGTTCAATTGCTTCAGCCGACGCATAGTTGCTTCGTCCTCAACGCGCGAGAGGAGGTCCCTGCCCAACGATGCCCCAGCCGGCTGTCTTCGCTCCAATCTCAGCAATTCTTGTCGCCTACTGGAAGTCCGACCGCTGGACCCTCCTCATCGTCGCGGCCGTCGTGCTGCTCGCCAGCGTCGCCAACATCGCTGCGCCGTTCCTGTTCTCCCGCCTGATCGATCGGCTTCCGGAGGACGGCGTCGCCGGCGGCATCGCCTGGGCGTTCGTGGCCTACGCAGTACTGCTGGGCGTCGGATGGATGTTCCAGCAAATGGTGCAGTACCTCTCCTTCGTCAGTTCGGAGAACCTGGGTTTCATCACCGCGACGCGATTCTTCGAACGTGTTCTGCACAAGACGGCCGCCTTCTTCGTCCAGCACAATCCTGCGGAAATCCAGGCCGCCGCCGAGAAGGGACGCGGTGCCCTGACGCGACTGGTGCAGCTCGGCTTCATCGTGTTCATTCCGGGCGCCATCCAGATCCTGCTCACCCTCATCACCCTGTGCGCGTTGATCGACCTGCAAATCGTCGGCATCGTCGTGGTCTACGGCGTGTGCGCCGTCACCGTCACCACCATCGCCGCCCGGCGGGCGCACCGGTTCCTCGACGCCGCCGTCGCAGCGGGCCAGGAGAACGCCCGCTTCGTCGGCAACGCCATGAACGCAATGGAGACCCTGCGGCACTTCGGCAGCCACCGCTGGATGAGCCGACGCTTCACCGCGAAGGCGGAGGAAGTCCGGAGCAACTGGCGTGCTTACGTGGTCCACCGCGTCGGCTACATCGCCTTGCTCGGCCTCGGCCTGACCCTTCAGTTCACCGTGACCTTCCTGGTCCTGCTGCCACGCTACGAAGCCGGTGACCTGAGCATCGGTGACGTCGTGCTGTTCAACATGCTCCTGCTCCAGCTCAACCGTCCCTTCGAGATGATTGCCCTCGCCATCGACGACATCGCCCGCTCCCGTGCGGCCCTCGTCCCGCTGGCGTCCATGTGGGCGGCGCCGGAGGAACGTCAGGTTGCCCGCGGGGCCGCCCTGACGCTCGATGAGGGCCGCCTCGTCTTCGAGGACGTGGGCTACACCTACGACAATCGACGCGGCGTCTCCGACATCTCATTCCGCGCCGAGCGCGGTGCCATCACCTTTCTCGTCGGCGAGACCGGGGCCGGCAAATCCACCGTCTTCAAGCTCGCGCTCAAAACGATCGAGCCGGAACGTGGCCGCATCCTCGTCGACGATGTCGACCTCGCAACCATCGACCGCGCGGACTGGTACGCCGTCGTCGCCGTCGTGCCCCAGGACGTGGTACTGCTCAACGAAAGCCTTGCCGACAACATCCTTCTCGGCCGGCCGCGCGACGACGACAGACTGCGCCGCGCCGTCGACAAGGCCGCCATCGGCGCCTTGATCGACGCGCTGCCGGACGGGTTTGAAACCAAAGTCGGCGAGCGCGGCCTGAAGCTTTCCGGCGGGGAGCGCCAGCGCATCGCAATCGCCCGTGCGCTCTACGGCGAACCGGCGGTCCTGTTCCTGGACGAGGCCAGTTCCGCACTGGACGAAGCCACCGAGCGGGACATCATGGCGCACATCCGCACCCTATGCCGGGACGTGACCATCATGGCCATCACCCATCGGCGTACCGTAATCCTGGATACGGATGTCGTCATCACGCTTGGAGTGCGGTCCATTTTTTAGCTCCTTCGTGATGGAGCATAGGTAACTCAGCAGTGGTTCACTGTCGGAGCAGCCGTTGATGGACCTGTCGGACATCGCGTTAAGCGGGAAGCGGGCCGGCGCGGCGGACGATGCACGTATCGTCGGCAACCGGTCGAGATCGACCGCGATGACCTGCGGGTCTCGCTGATAGTAGGTGCCCTAATCGACGTGCCGGTCGCGGCACCGCTCGACGCGAGCAACAGCCAGGGCATCGAAGCGCACGCACAGGCCATCCAGCAGCAACCGAACACGCGCCGTCGCCGTCAGCAGCGCATCGCCATAGCGGCGGATGAGGGAGGCGATACCTAAATTCTGGATCGTGCTTCGCAGAATTTGGCTTTCGGGATGCGCGCGCGTCGCGCGTCGGACGTGACCATCATCGCAGCTTGGCTGCACCGTCCTTGACGAGTTGCCTCAGCCAGAGGCCCTCCCATTCCCGTTCCCGCGGCCAGATCAGGTCGAGCGTGAACGAAGGAAAGCCGAGCGGCGGCTCGCAGACGTTGACGCCCTCGGGTATCAGCAGACGCGGTAGCAGCCGGCGTGGCAGCGTCAGCATCAGGTCGGAGCCGGGCAGTGCGTTGAGACAGGACTGGTAGGACGTCGTGCGCAGCGCGACGTTGCGCGTTCGATCGATTCGATCCAGCCAGGCATCGAAGATGTTGGTCGGCGAATCCCACGGTGTCGGGAACGCGTGACGTACGGCGCAGAACTCGTTCACCGTCAGCGGCGTTGCAGTCCCGGCGCGTCGCGAGGTCAGGCAGACGAACGAATCGCTGACCAACGCTTCTCGATCCAGGTCTGGGTGGATGTGGTGGTATCCCGGTCCGAAGCCACAAGCGAGATCGAGTTGCCCCGCCAGCAAGCGTTCGGTCGGGATCTCCTGCTGCAAGCGCTCAACATGCACCGCGCACCGCACCGGGCCGTCGATGATCCCCCGCGCCACGCGGGGCAGGAGCAGCAGCTCGAAATACTCCGGCGCGCAGATGCGGACGATCTTGCGCGCCGTCCGCGCCAACAGTTCCTGCTCGGGCCGCGCACACCGGTTGATCGAAGTGATGATCGTTTTCAGGTACGGCGCGATCGCCTCGGCCTTGGCCGTTGGCGCCATCCCGTGCTGCCCGGAGACGAACAATCGATCAGCGAAGCACATCCGCAAGCGCTTCAGGCAATAGCTCACTGTGGACTGGCTGACACGCAGCTTGTGGGACACCTTGCGGGTGTTGCCCAGATCGAGGATCGCCAGAAACACCAGAATGTCCTGCACGTCGATTTGTCGAAGCGAATTGCGCAGCAGTTTGTCCATGGCGTCGGTTTCCGGGCGGTCGGACGGGACGACCCGTCGCGCAAGCGCGCCGACCGGCGCAGGATCATTGCGCGCGGATCGTCCGAGCGCGACGGCCGAGCGGGATCGCGCGCCATGCGGGGGACGGACACGTGGTAGCCGCTGACCAACACCCGAGGTGCGCCCGGGCGGCGCGCGTTCTCTACGGGTCCCATGCCGGATGTGCGCATCCGTCGTGACTTGACCTCCTGGTGCCCGCGCAACGGGCCGGCGAGCCGACAGTGCCTCGCCACAGGAGTTGCATGAGAGAGCCTGCCCGATGCATGCGCACGGTCACAACCCGCATTGGCGGACGCAGCGCCCGGTCCACGAAGGCCGAGCAGTAGTCCGACAGCAAACTAGGACTTTTCCTACAACCCTTAGGCCCGAACCGATCCTAACCTTGCAGCCTCAGCCGAAGTGGCGAGCCGCGAGGAGTGGATCGGGCAGATCAAGGCCGGTCTGAGAAACCGATAGCCGGCGGCGCGATGTCCATGCACAGCTTCAATCCGCCGACGCTTCGAGCAGCGGCCAAGACACTGAACGCTTCGTCCCGCCCGAAGTCGCCCACCTCCAGCTGATCGGCAGGACGCCGCCGCCCGCTGCGATGGAGAAATCCGGACAAGAGACCACCGCTGCAATCGCCTTGGGCGTGACGCAGATCGTCGGCTGGGGCACCGTCCTCTACTTCCCGGCCGCGATGGGCGACGAGATGGCGCGCGGGCTGGGCACCCGCCTCGAGCTCATCTTCGGCGGCGTCTCGCTGATGTATGTCGTCGGTGCGTTGATCGCCCCGTGGGTCGGGCGGCGGATCGACCGGCATGGCGCGGGGCCGGTGATGGCGGTCGGATCGATGATCGCAGCGGCGGGGTTCCTCGCCCTGGCGGCCGCCCGCACACCCGCGCAGTATCTTGGCGCCTGGCTGCTGCTGGGCGGGCTCTGCGGCGGCGCCTTGTCGAACGCTGCGCACGCCGCCATCGCGCAAGCCTGCCCGCGCAATCCCGCGCGCGGTTTCGCCATCCTCGTCTTCGCCACTGGACTGGCCGGCACCGTGTGCTTGCCCGCCATCCATCTCGTCGGAGAGGCCTCGGGCTGGCGCGCGGTCGCCCTCGCGGCCGCCGGCCTGCATCTCGCGCTGTGCGCGCCCCTCCACGGGTGGCTTTTGCCCCGCCGCGCGTCGGTCGGCCGCAGCCGGCCGCCCCGCAGGCGGTCCGTGGACGTACCACGGTCGGCAACCCCCACCGTCGCGGACACCCCCCCGCGCGGGGCCTTCCCCGCGCTCGCGCTCGCCCTGTCGTGCAACATCTTCGTCACTACCGGGTTCGCCTTGCACCTGATCGGCATCTTCGACGCGTTGGGCGTCGCTCGGTCCAGCGCCGTTCTCCTGATCAGCGCAATCGGTCCGATCCAGGTCGGCATCCGCGCCGCGCAGATCGCCGTGGCCGATCGGATCAACCCGTTCGCCTCCGGGCTGGTGGGCGCGGCCATTCTCCCGCTCGGGGTGTGCCTCCTGTCGGCCGCCGCGTGGACGGACCACACCGTCGCCTTGCCAGCGGCCGTAGGGTTCATCGTGCTGTTCGCGGTGGCCAATGCGCTGATGGTGGTCGCACGCGCCGCCATCCCCTACGCCGTTTACGGCGCCGCGCGCTTCGGCACTTGGTCGGGACGCCTCGGCGCCCCGCAGCACTTGGCCAGCGCCATCACCCCGGTCGCCTTCGCCTACGCGCTGGCGAACTGGGGCGGGCGGGGCGCCCTGCTGCTCGCGATCATCGCCAGCGTCGCCTCTTTGGCCGCACTCACCGTCCTGGTGCGCCTGCTTCGGCCCGTCCGCGGGACGCCATAGCGATCGCCATGCAGGCGCACGGCTGGCGGGAAAATCGCCGCCCCGCGTTGACGGCACACACGAATAATCGTAGATCAGACGAATATCGTTTCACTGTTACGATAATCGGAACAATCAATGGCGGGCAATCAATCCCTCGAACGCGGCCTCGCAGTGCTCGAACTCCTCGACAGGACCGAGGTGGACCTCGGCGTGCGGGACATCGCGCGCGAACTCGGCTTGAGCCCGACGATCGTGCAACGCCTGGTCCACACGCTTGCCGCCAATGGCTTCGTAGCCCAGGCGAGCGAGACCCGGCGCTACCGGCTGGGGTATCGGTCGGTCGTGCTGGGCAGCACCATGCGACGCGAGGACAGGCTGCTCTCGGCGGTGACGCGCGAATTGACGCAACTGGCCGACCAGCATCACCTCAACGGCTACCTCGGTGTCCTGCGAGAAGGTGGCGCCCTCTACCTCGACAGCATCCAGAGCAGCGGCCCGATCTCGGTGCGCGTCCTGCCAGGCTCGCACATCAACATGCACTCGACCGCGATCGGCAAGATGCTGCTGTCCACGCTGGCCGACGACACTGCCCGCGCAGTGCTCGGACCGGAACCGCTGCAGACCTACACCGCCGCCACGCGCACCAGCGTTGACGCCGTGCTCGCCGACCTGGCCGCGATCCGCCGCCAGGACTTCGCGATCGTCAATGGCGAGAACATCGACAGCCTGGCGTCGGCCGCCGCGCTGATCCGCGACGCCGGGGGCCAACCCGTTGCCGCGATCAGTGTCGCGTTCCTGTCCACCGAGCGCGGCGCGATCAGCCTGGAGCGCGCCGTGCGCCTGGTCCGTGAGGCGGCGCACCGCTGTTCGCAATCGATCGGCTACTCGGGGCCGCCGCCGTCCGTGGCGGCTCCAGAGGTCAACGAGGAGACGCCATGAACGATCTTGCCCTGGAATCCCCCGCACAGTTCGCGCACGCCCACCGGCTGGTGAACCTGCCAAGGCTGCGTCAGGTGCTCGCGGCCGAAGGCGTGGCCGCCATCGTCGCCACCTCGCCGGAGAACGTCACCTACGCCAGCGGCTATTGGGCGCTGTCGCAGTGGATCCGTCGTGGGCCGCAGACCTACGTGCTGCTGCCCGCCGAGGATCCCGAGAACGCCTGCCTGGTGTTCGCCAGTTCGCTGTTGGACCTGCTGGCCGACCAGCCGGTGTGGGTCACCGATGTGCGGCGCTTCGGCTATTTCCGCTTCGACCGGGCCGAGGGCCGGCTCGATCCCCTGAGCGCGCGGCAGGTCGCGCTGGACGACCTGCCGGTCGAGGACGACGCGCTGTCCGCGCTGGTGGCCGCGATCCGGGCGCGCGGGTTGGCGTCGGCCCGGATCGCGGTCGACGAACTCGGACTGATGCCCGGGCAATGGGAAGCGCTGCAGGCGTTGTTGCCCGACGCGCACCTGGTCCCGGCGATGCGCTTGTTCCGCGGCAT
Source organism: Proluteimonas flavola (assembly GCF_021191705.1). Classification (GTDB taxonomy): domain Bacteria; phylum Pseudomonadota; class Gammaproteobacteria; order Xanthomonadales; family Xanthomonadaceae; genus Luteimonas; species Luteimonas flavola. Next base: position 13,779 of record NZ_JAIWPU010000056.1, on the reverse strand, counting down.
CCGCGCGGTCAAGACGCCGGAAGAGATCGCGCGCCTGCGCCAAGCGGCGCAGATCACCGAACGCTCCATCGCCGCCGCGCTCGACATCGCCCGGCCCGGCATCACCGAAATCGAGATGGCCCGCGCGTTCCATGCGCAGACCGTCGCGGAGGACGGCACACCGGTGCTGGGCTGCATCGGCTTTGGCGTGCGCAGCGCCATGCCCAACGTGCAGCCGTCGGACACGCCGCTCGCCGAGGGGGACATCATCCGGTTCGACGCGGGCGGCCGCTACCGGCACTACCGCGCCGACATCGCCCGCATCGCCACGCTCGGCCAGGCGCCTGAGCGTGTGCGGCGCTACCACCACGCGCTGCACCGCGGCGTCGACGCGGCGCTGGAGGCCATCCGGCCCGGCGTGCGCGCCTCGCGCATCTTCGAGATCGCGGTCGAGACCGTGCGGCGCGAGGGCATCCCGCATTACGAGCGCTCGCACGTCGGCCACGGCATCGGCCTCGACGGCTACGACCTCCCGGACCTCACCGCCGCCAGCCAGGACGTGATCGAGGAGGGCATGGTGATGTGCGTGGAGACCCCCTACTACGAACTGGGCTGGGGCGGCCTGCAGGTGGAGGACACCGTCGTCGTGCGCGCGCACGGCATCGAGACCTTCATGACCACCTCCGGCGCGCTGGTGGAGATCGGCACATGAGCGCCGCGACCGGCACCCAGCCCGGGCCGCTCACCCGCGCCGATCTCGCCGCCGCCACCGGTGCGGACGTGCGCGAGGCGGTGCGCGCCGGCCGCTGGACCCGCGCCACCCACGGCCTGGCGCGCGGCCGGGTCCAGGCCAACCTGGCCATCGTGCCCGAAGCCTACGCCTACGATTTTCTCCTGTTCGCGCAGCGCAACCCCAAGCCATGCCCGATCATCGAGGTGACCGACACCGGCGATCCGGAGCCGCGCCACTGCGCACCCGGCGCGGACATTCGCACCGACCTGCCGGGCTACCGCGTGTTCCGCGACGGCCGGATGGTTGAGGAGCGGCGGGACATCAAAGACCTGTGGCGCAGGGACCACGTCGCCTTCCTGGTCGGCTGTTCGAACTCCATGGACGAGGTGCTGGAGAGCGCCGGCATCCCCCAGCGGCACCTCGAACAGGAGGACGGCCGCATCTCCGTCTACACATCCTCCATCCCGTGCCGTCCGGCCGGCCGGTTGCATGGTCCCGTCGTGGTCACCATGCGCCCGATCCCGGCGCATCGCGTCGAGGACGCCTACGCCATCACCCGCCGCTACCCGCTCGCCCATGGCGCGCCGGTGCATGTCGGCCCCGCCGCCGAGATCGGCATCCCGGACCTGTCCAAGGTCGAGTGGGGGCGCTTCAACCCCCTGCGCGACGGTGAGGTACCGGTCTTCTGGGCCTGCGGGGTCACCCCGCAGGCCATCGCCATCGCCGCAGGTGTGCCCGAGATGATCACGCACGCCGCCGGCCACATGTTCGTCACCGATTTACAGCTTGCGGAGACACGCTCATGAATGCCAGCCCGCCCCTGGATGGGGCCGTCCACATCGCCGGCGCCGGCATCGCCGTGGACGCCATCGCCAAGAGCTACGGCAGCGCCTTCATGGCGGTGGACGGCGTCTCGCTGACCGTACACCCCGGCGAATTCGTCTCCATCCTCGGTCCATCCGGCTCGGGCAAGACCACGCTCTTGATGATGATCGCCGGGTTCGAGCGGCCGACCTCCGGGCGCCTGGTCATCGGCGGCAAGGACATGACCGACACCCGACCGGAGAAGCGCAACCTGGGCATGGTGTTCCAGCGCTACGCGCTGTTCCCGCACATGTCGGTCGCCGACAACATTGCCTATCCGCTCAAGCGGCGGGGTGTGCCGCGCGCCGAAGTGCGCCGTCGCGTGGACGATGCGCTCAAGCTCGTCAGCCTGGACGCATACGGGAGCCGCATGCCGGCCTCGCTGTCCGGCGGCCAGCAGCAGCGCGTCGCGGTCGCCCGTGCGCTGGTGTTCCAGCCGCCGGTGATGCTGATGGACGAACCGCTCTCGGCCCTGGACAAGAAGCTGCGCGACCAGATGCAGCTGGAGATCGCCCGCCTGCACCGGACCGTGGGCGTCACCATCGTCTACGTCACCCACGACCAGGAAGAGGCGCTGAGCCTGTCGGACCGCGTGGTGGTGATGAACCAGGGCCGGATCGAGCAGATCGGCACCCCCGACGAGCTGTACGACGCGCCGGCCTCGCCGTTCGTGGCCGATTTCATCGGGCGGACGAGCTTCGTCTCCGCGCGCTGCCTGGCGGTGGACGCCCAGGGCGCACGGGTGCGGATCGGCGACAAGGTGGACATCCTCATGCCAAGCGCGCGCTGCCGCGGCGTGGACGCCGACCAGGACGTGCGCCTGGCCCTGCGGCCCGAGGCCGTGCGGCTGGCGGACGGCGATGAGGCGCAACTGAGCGGCATCCTCGAAGGCGCACGTTTCGTCGGTTCCTCCGAACTGGCGTTCGTCCGCCTGCCCGGCGGCGAACTGCTGCAGGTGCAGACCGATCCCGGCACGTCGCGGCACCTGCCGGCCGGCAGCCGCGTGGGCGTCGCCCTCGACGCCACGCGGGCGACCGCCTTTCCGGAAAGGAGCTGACCATGGCCGCCCGCGCGATCGGCGCTTCCACCTCCACGGCTGGCATCTACAGCCCCTTCGCGGCCTTGCTCCTGCTGCTGCCGCTGATCGCGCTGTTCTGCGTCGCGTTTCTCTACCCGGTGGGTCGGCTGCTGTCGCTGTCGATGTTCGATCCCGACTTCACCCTGCGCCACATCCTGCGTGCGCTCGACACGCCGCTGTACGTGAACGTCTTCCTGCGCACCGTGCGCATCGCAGCGCTGGTGACCGTGTTCGCCTTCCTGCTCGGCTACCCGGTGTCGGTGCTGATGTCGCGGCTGTCCGGGCGCAAGGCGCTGCTGGTGGCCGCCTGCGTGCTGGTGCCGCTGTGGACCAGCGTGCTGGTGCGGTCCTACGCCTGGATCGTGATGCTGCAGACCAACGGCCTCATCAACGGCGCGCTGCAGTGGCTCGGCCTGACCGACGCGCCGCTGCGGCTGCTCTACAACGAAGGCGCCGTGCTGATCGCCATGACCCACGTGCTGCTGCCCTACATGATCCTGCCGATCTACGCCTCGCTGCGGTCGATCCCACCGGACTACGAGCGTGCCGCGCGCAACCTCGGCGCGGGTGCCATCACCGGCTTCGTCACGGTGACGCTGCCGCTGAGCCTGCCGGGCGTGTTCGCCGGCTGCCTGCTCGTCTTCATCCTGGCGCTGGGCTTCTACATCACCCCCGCGCTCGTCGGCGGCCCGGACACCCTGATGGCCGCCACGCTGATCAGCCAGCAGGCCATGGACATCCTGGACTGGCCCTTCGCCAGCGCCCTGTCGGTGCTGCTGCTGGTCGCCACCCTCGTCATTGTCGTCGTGTTCCGGCGCTTCCTCTCGTTGTCGAAAGGGTTGTGAGATGTCGCTCGTGTTGGGCTCTGCCAGACGGTTCGGCGGAGAATTGGCGCTCGCCTGCATCGTGTGCGCCGTGCTGGTGTTCCTGGTCGCGCCCACGCTGATCGTGATCCCGATGGCCTTCGGCGAGGCCGAGTACATCGAGTTCCCGCCCAGCAGCTACGGCCTGCGCTGGTTCCAGCGCTACTTCAGCGACCCGGACTGGATCGACTCGACGCTGTTCAGCCTCAAGATCGCCTTCGGCTCGATGATCGGCGCCACGCTGGTGGGCACGGCGGCGGCCCTGGCGCTGGCGCGCAGCCGCCTGCCGGGGTCCGGCCTGCTGTACGCGCTCACCCTGAGCCCGCTGGTGCTGCCGCACATCGTGCTGGCGATCGCGCTCTACCTCTCGTTCGCACCGCTGCGGCTGGTCGGCACCACCACCGGCTTCCTGCTCGCCCACACCATGCTCGGCGTGCCGTACGTCGTCATCACCGTCTCGGCCGCGCTGCGCGGCTTCGACCCCATGCTGGAACTGGCCGCACTCAACTGCGGCGCCTCGCGCACCCGCGCGTTCTTCGACGTGGTGCTGCCGTCCATCTGGCCCGGCATCGTGGCCGGCGCGATCTTCGCGTTCCTGTCCTCGTTCGACGAGGCCACGGTGGCGCTGTTCATCTCCGATGTCGGCGGCAAGACGCTCACGCGCAAGTTCTTCGAGGAGATCGACTTCAACCTGACGCCGGTCATCGCCGCCGTCTCCACCATCATGGTCGTGATCTCGGTCGCGGCCATGGCCACGGGTGCATTCATCCGGAGAAGGGAAGCCACGCAACACGCAATGGAAGAGGAGCAACTGGCATGAGAATTTCGATTTCGTCCGGCGCATTGGCCGCCGCAGTATTGGGCATCGCCGCATCGGGCACGGCGCAGGCCCAGGGGACGGTCGTGGTGGCCGCCACCGGCGGCGCCTACGAGCAGAGCCTGCGCGACGCGTTCTTCGATCCGTTCACCGAGGCCACGGGCATCCGCGTGCAGACGGTGACCGCGACCGCGCAGGAACAGATCACCCGGCTGACCGCCATGAACCAGGTCGGCGGGGTGACCTGGGATATCGCCGTGCTCGGCGACATCGAGGCGCACAGCGACCACGTACGCGACATGACCGTGGACATGACCGAGTTCTGCACGCAGTTCGCCGGGCGCACCGACCTGGTCGACGGCGCCTGCGACTACACCGGGGTCATGCTCAACTCCGGCCTGACCTACATCGTGTGGGACGGCGACGTGCTCGGCGACGAAGGGCCGACCACCTGGGCCGAGGTGTGGGACGTGGAGCGCTTCCCCGGCGGGCGCACCTTCCCCAACTTCAACGACCCCTGGCGCGTGCTGGCCGCCGCGCTCGTGGCCGACGGCGTACCGCCGGCCGACCTGTTCCCGCTCGACATCGACCGCGCCCTGGCCAAGCTCGACGCACTCAAGCCCAACATCTCGCTGTGGTGGCGCACCGGCGATGCCAGCCAGCAGGGCTACCGCGATGGCGAGTACGTGATGGGCATGGTCTGGCAGACCCGCGCCAGCGTGCTGCTGCAGGAAGGCCGCAACCTGAAGTTCTCGCTCAACGAGGGCGTGCTGGTGTCCGACCGCGCCACCCTGGTCAAGGGCGGACCCAACCAGGACAACGCGCTTCAGCTGCTGGAATACATCCAGAACGCCACCGAAGGCATGGCCCGGCACTGCACCAACCTGGGCTGCACGCCGCCCAGCCGTACGGCGATGGAGCAGATGAGCCCGGAAAACCAGGCCAACACACCGCTGCAGCCCGGGGTCTACGAAACCCTGATCCTCCCGGACACCGAGTGGATCAACGAGAACCGCCCGATGATGCTGGAGCGCTGGAACACCTGGCTCCAGGGCTGATCGCACCCGGGCCGCACCCGCTGCCTTCTCCCGCGATGCGGGAGAAGCTGGCCCGTGTCCGCACGCCGGCACGGGCCGCATTCGAACGACGCCTCTGCCCGCGGGCAGGAACCGGAGGACCCGACTTGCGTGATGCCACCCGCTGCGTGCACCGTCCCGATGTCTCCACGGAGGGCTTCGAAAGCCTCGCCGTGCCGACCTACCGGGCCTCGACCGTCGTCTACCCCGACGGCCGCAGCTTCGCCCGCCGCAAGGAGCGCGGCCCGGATGGCTACGCCTACGGCCTCTACGGCACCCCCACGACGCGGACGCTGGAGGCGCAGATCACCGCCTTGCACAACGGCGCGCGCACGCACTTGGTGCCCTCGGGCCTCGCCGCGGTCACCGTGCCCATGCTCGCACTGCTGGCCCCGGGCGACGAGGTGCTGATCCCCGATGCCGTCTACGGCCCAGTGCGTGCCTTCTGCGCCGACTACCTGGCGCCGCGCGGCATCGGCCACCGCGTCTACCACCCGCTGGTCGGCGCTGGAATCGCCGACCTGATCGCCGACCGCACCCGGTTGGTGTGGATCGAATCCCCGGGCTCCGGCAGCATGGAGGTGCAGGATCTGCCCGCCATCGCGTCGGCCGCCAAGATGCGTGGCGTCCTGGTGGGCTGCGACAACACCTGGGCCTCGCCGCTGCTGTGCAAACCGCTCGACCTCGGCGCCGACATCGTGGCCGAGGCGCTCACCAAGTACGTGGGCGGGCATTCCGACCTCTTGATGGGCGCGATCACCGTGCGGGACATGGACCTGCGCGCGCGCATCCGCGACGTGCTGCGCCTGGCCGGCATCGGCGTCTCACCGGACGAAGCGGCCCTGGCACTGCGCGGCATCGAGACGATGGCGGTGCGGCTGCGCCACGTGGGCGCGGTGGCCGAACGCCTGGCCCACCGGCTGCGCGAGCACCCGGCGGTGGCGCAGGTGTTGCATCCGGCGATCCCGGACTGCCCTGGCCATGCGCAGTGGCAGCGCGACTTCCGTGGCGCCAGCGGCGTGTTCAGCGTGGTGCTGCGGGCGGAGGCCGCCACACGGCTCGAAGATGCCCTCGGGCGGCTGTCGGTCTTCGCCATCGGCGCCTCCTGGGGCGGCACCCGCAGCCTGATCGCGCCGCTGTCGCTGCGCGCGGAACGCTCGCTCGCCGGTGAGACCCTCCTGAACGGGCCGGTGGTGCGTATCAGTGTGGGCGTCGAAGACGAAGACGAACTGCGCGACGACCTGCTTGTTGTCCTCGACGCCGTGCTTGCGGGGCATGAACCGGGCTGAGTTATCGGAATGGCGATGGATCTGAACGGTTGGACCGGGTGGGAAGCGGAAGTGGGGCGCTAGGCAGGCTTGCCCCGTCCCGGTGCGCGCATGGAGCAAGCCGAGGTGCGCCTCGCGCCTTCGGCGCTGTCCGCGATGCACAAGATCAACGCGGGGTTTCACTGCAAGTACAGTCTGCTAAGCTGGTGATGGGGAGAGCTGGCATGAGCGAACTTTACCTTTGCGTCGGTGACGATAGTCCGGAAAGCCTCGTCGGTCTGCTCGCATCAAAAGGTTGGGAAAGCCGCATTGATGGCCTTGGCAACGGGATCCCGCTCGTCGCCGTGCCGGAGCCTGATGAGCGGCTTCTGTTCTTTACGGCCGAGCTGCTGCGGGCGGAACGCCTCCGCAGTGCGGGAATGTTCGGCCGGCGACTTCACTCAGACGACCTCTACCTAGCCGCCGAATGGTGGGGAAGGATGGTAGTAGAGGCGGACCTAGTCGGGCAGGGTGACGTGTTCGGCGGGCTCCTGGAGTTCGAGAAGACCTACGATCCGCGCAACCTGTCGATTTTCAGGGTCGCGGCCGGGGGCACGGGTAAAGCCCTGAATGAGCAAATCTATGACATCGGCCCCATCGCCGCCACACGAGTGCGGGCCACCGAAATCCTCGCCGACCCCCGTCGCTACTACGGTGAGTTCGCCGAAGCAGAGGTCGGCGGCGCCAACGCCCTCTACGCAGCGGGCTTGGAGGCGGCGCGGGAACGGGGCCTGCCCGAGGGCGAGGTTCTCGTGGGCGATCCGACAGCATTCGGGTTCGAGGTCGACGCCGGCGAGAACTCGATCGTGGGCTGGCGGCGCAAAGGGGTGATCGCGGCCGAGGCGACGGGCTTTGGCCTGGGCTTATGGGACGAGGCGCTGCGGCTCTACGCCACGTATGGGCAATACCTCGACCTGCAGGACCTCCAGCTTCAGGCGGAAGAATGGAGCCACCAGGGCTTTCGCTATGGCGTGGCCGTCATTCTTAAGGGCCTACAGGACCCGCCAGTGGTGATTCCCACGGGCGCGGTGTTCCAGCAGCCGTCTATGGGTTCGCCGATGCAGACGCTGGGCATCGCCCAGCCGGCGCATGTCATGGTCGCGGCGGGTGCGACGGTCCCGCTGGTTCTCCCGGCTTACTGCCTCAACCCCTCGTTCTCGCCACCAAGTGGGCCCGTTGCCCCGACGCCGCTCCTAGCGCCCGCAGTGTCGGGTTCGCAGGGGGCCGTGTGGGACGGCATCCGTCGACGCTATAGGGGACATGAGTGAGCGGAGGACGACCAACGCCCGTTGATTCGCAGATCGAGGCCTGCATCGCAGCCTCTACGGCGGCAGGCCTCGCTGCCGCCGCAGTGCCGTACCGGCCCTCCATCGAGTGCCGGTACGTGATCAAGTACACCAGTGCGAAATTCGGCGGGACGTATCCGCCGTCACCCAACGCGAAGGCTGCGCCGGGCCTGTTTGTTTCGCCCAGCCCAGGCTTCACTTGGGGCGACGGGATCTATGCATGTCCGGTCGCCTATCCGATCTCCGGTGCGATCTACGGCCGCTGCGGGATTGTCGCTGAACTTCCGTCCACCGCTGACTGGCGAATCTTCGACGCAACGAACCCCCTCAGTGCTGGGCTATACGTCCAGTGGATTCAGCTGCAGCCCCTCTACCCGATGCTCACCCTGACAGCGCACGGGCCATTCGCGAACCAGCTACTCCGGAACCTCTTCAGGACCCGTTTCAACATAGACGTCGTGGTGTTTCACCCGGATGAGTTCCACGCAAGCTACACTCAAGTCGCCAGCGACCGCTGGCTGGCGATCACGGAGTGGACGCCGGGGGGCCGAATTGCGTCGGGCGTGCCGGCCCAGCGGCCGATCAGCCCGCGCCTGACGGTGATCCTTGCGGAGGAGTTTGAGCTCAAGAAGCATGGAATCCGCCGCCGGGCGCTGATCGGTCCCACTCCGTCGATTGCCTCGATGGTGCCAACGGCCACCGACGTGATCAACGCGTACACGGCTTCCAACCTGTTGTGGGTGGGCGCATGACCTTGGAGATCCTGCTCGCAAGACGGTTGATCGAGGCGGCCGTGAACCCGGAGGCGCCGCGTGCGCTCGCCGAAGAGGCCGGAGCGGAGCTCGCCGAGATCGCATCGCGCGCAGCCGAGGTGTCCCCTGGCTCGCTGCCGTTCGGCAAGCTCGAGGGCCTGAAGCCAGACGATCTCTCGCCGTTGGCCTGGCTGCTCTTGCTCGACGGGCGCCGCGCGGGAGACGCCGAGGTGCCGCACGAAGTACTGGAGACACTCTTCCTCGACAGCCACGACCCGGCAATCAAATTCCGGCTCGTCAGCGGCGCACTCGCGCAGCCTGGCGAAACGGCGAGCTACGAAGGCTCTCTGGGTGCGGATTTCGCTCCCGAGCGCATCGAGGGCCTGCCCGTCACCTGGCCGTGGCGGCGATTGGATCGCATTCGGCAGCTTGCCGAGAGCCCCGCCGGCGCTGACAGCGCGACGCCTAGCCAGCTGCTGGCCGAATTCGTGCTGTACCTGCTGCAGGACGGGTCCGACGCGGCCTTGACCTTAGCGGCCGGCGCCGTCGCGCCGGCGGACAAATGGCGCGAGCTTGCCCACGAGCTTGTACGCAACGCTGTGCGGACCGCTGATCCGGATCTTTCCGGCTACGGCCGGGTGTTTCGGCGGGCACGCATCTAGCTGGATCCGTGCGTTTATGCTGTTCGTCTTCCCTCCGGAAACGTTCGTAGTGGCATTGAGCGACTACGACCGGCGCTACTCGAACCCGATCGACGTCAAGGCCGGCGATATCGTCCGTCCCGTCATCGACGGCTCGATGGAAACAGATTTCATGGGTTGGACCTGGTGCGTTGGACCTGATGGGCGCGCCGGGTGGACACCTGATAGCTGGTGCCTTCCGACGGATGAGGGCTGGCAAATCTCGCGCGACTTCTGCGCTCTCGAACTCACCGTCCGGACGGGTGACCGCCTCCGTCTCATCTACAGCGAGAGCGGTTTCCTGTTCTGCGAGACGGATTCCGGCGAACGCGCTTGGGTGCCCGATGCAGTCATGCGGCTCGCAGTGTGAGAGAACGTCCGCTTCGGTAGTAAGGTTCTCAGCAGACGGCTGTGAAAGAAGTCGGGGGTCCGAAAGGGGTCGATAGCGTTGAAAACAGCAACGAGCGCTACTGCCGGCTTCGATGCCGGGAACTGATTTCCGTCGATCCGCCATCGATGGCGCCGATGCGAAAGGCCAGCCTCGCCATACGTTTTCACGCGAAATGCATCCTAAGCCCCGCTTTGCGATTTGGTACGGCAGACCCGTCGGACGACTTTTTCAACGCTATCTGTGGAAAGCGAACCGACACGTCGGCGTCATTTTTGCTCCCGACTGGTCGCGCCAAGATCATCTTGGTCACCGACGTCGTCGCCTCTCCAATGTGTTCAGATGTGCCTGCCGACCGATGATCGGCCGCGCTGAAAATCCCGGGGTGGGCGTCATGCCATGCTCGCCTTGCGTGCATCGATCGCAATGCCAGCCTCGATGATCTCCTTGATCAAACGTCGTTTCCATCCGCCATGATCGTCGAAACTCTCCCAAACCATGCCGATGATGTCGGAAGGCAACTCGACGTCACCGCGTTTGAGCGCGCAGACGTGGGAGCGGCCGAGGCGGCCGATGAAATATCCCCATTCGAGAACGACGTTTTGTCGGGCGCGGCTCTGACGACCCCCGGGGTTGTAGTCGTCGGGAGACAGCAGAATGATGGCGTAACCGACGTCGGCGTTCTTCTCGAACTTCTCGATGACGGTTCTTCCACCGTTCGGTTGGTCGGCCAAAATCACCGGATCCAAGCCGATCGCTCGTACGAAATCCGATACGGCGAGCTTCATCGCCTCGTCGTGCCCGTGAACGATGAACACCCGGTGGTTGGGTGTGGCTGGGACCGGGACCGGGATGGTGCTCGCAGGCGGCGTCGCATGAGGCGTCCCATGGGGCACGCTATCCCATAAGGGGTTTGTCACATCACTCATGGCCCCGTCGTTAGCAGACGCCTGCTGGAACGCCTCTCGCTCCTTTTCAGTGATGTTCACCAGGCTTTCTTGCCGATAGATGTCTCCTGCCTCGGCAACGATGGTCGCTGCAAGGGGGCGGCCTTCGGCCGTTACCGCATCTGGATGCTCGATCGCGTACTTGGCCAGTGACGTCGTTCGCGCCATCAATCCCGAACCCTTGCCAACATCCGGGTCAGGCAGCCCGAGTTGAACGAGAAAGCGATCGAAGCCCGAATGTCCCAGGGCTTTCAGCATGTCTGCCGCCGTGAGAATGGTTTTTCGCGACGAGAATGGCGGGACTGTTGACATGGCTTCCTCACGTTCAAGAATAGCGGGACGAGACATCATCCGTTGTTGTACTGCAAACGTCCGTGTGCACCGAGCGCACACCAGTGTCGCAAAATACGGCGAGAGGCTTGAGCGGCGGTGCGGTCGGTCCCGGCTGCAGTGGCTTGGGCACCCCAGCCCTCGCCGGGCGCGATGCGCATGCCCGTGTACCTTGCTTTAGCGGCTCGCTGCCGGTGCCACGAACTGGTCGGTCGCCCGGACCAAACGGTCGAGGATGCCCGGTTCGGTGTAGGCGTGGCCCGCACCCTCGACCAGGTGAAACTCGGCGTCCGGCCAAGCCTTATGCAGCGCATAGGCGTACTTGGCCGGGCACGGCATGTCGTAGCGGCCGTGCACGATGGCCCCCGGGATGCCGTGGAGTTTGTGTGCATCACGCAGTAACTGGCCGTCCTCCAGCCATGCGCCGTTGATGAAGTAGTGGTTCTCAAGGCGCGCGAACGCCAGCGCGTAATGACCGTCGCGGAACGGGGCGGAGACGTCCGGATCGGGCAGCAGGGTGATCGTCTCGCCTTCCCAAATCGTCCACGCCTTGGCGGCTTCGAGCCGCACGTGCGGATCGTCCCCGGTCAGGCGCCGGTGGTAGGCGGCGATCATGTCGTGCCGTTCGGCCTCGAGGATGGGCGCCTGGAACAGCGCCCACTTGTCCGGGAACATCTCGGAGACGCCGAACTGGTAGTACCAGTCGATCTCGGCCTTGGTCAGCGTATAGACGCCGCGCAGGATAAGTTCGCTCACCCGCTGCGGATGGGCCTGGGCATAAGCGAGAGCGAGCGTAGAGCCCCAGGAGCCGCCGAACACCATCCATCGCTCGACGCCCATCACATCGCGCAGCCGTTCGATATCGGCGACGAGGTGCCATGTCGTGTTGGCATCGAGACTCGCGTGCGGCGTGGAGCGACCGCAGCCACGCTGGTCGAACAGGAGCACGTCGTAGCGCTCGGGATCGAAGAGCCTTCGCTGCGTGGGCGATATCCCGCCCCCCGGGCCGCCATGCAGGAACACTGCTGGCTTCCCGCCCTTGCGGCCGCACCGCTCGAAATAGACGGCATGGCCGTCGCCGACATCGAGCATGCCGGTGGCGTACGGTTCGACGGGCGGGTAGAGGGTGCGCAATGCGGTCATCGGGCCTCGTGAGGCGGAGACGCCGGACATGCGACCTTCTCGGCGAATCGGTTGTGAATGGCTTGACGATAGCAGCCCCCGTAGCCTCCCCCAATGCCTACGTCGCGCTGTGCGCGCCGGCCTCCAAGCTCAGGTCCGCACCGGGATAATGCGCCCGCGCCCACGCGTCGTCGTAGACGGTGGACAGATAGGCCTGCCCCAGGTCCGGGCAGATCAACATGACCGTGGCGTCCTCCAGCGCGTGCTCGGCAGCGTAGCGCTCGAACCCCGCGATCACGCTCCCGGTCGAGCCCCCCACCAGCAGGCCGGCCTGCCGCGAGAAACGCCGGCAGGCCAGCAGCCCGTCCTGCTCGGGCACGTGCACCACCTCGGCCGGCGCCGGGTCGCCGGCCTCCATGAGGGGCGGCCGCTCGCTGGTGCCGATGCCGGGGATGAAGCGCGGACGCGCCGCGCCGCCGAAGGTCACCGAGCCCACCGAATCGACCGCGACCACCTGCGTGGCCGGCGCGTGCCGGGCGAAGTAACGCGCGCACCCGTGCAGCGTGCCCGTGGTGCCGGTGCCCACGAACAGATAGTCGAGCGCGGGAAACGCGCGGTGGATCGACGGCGCCGTGGTCTCGTAGTGCGCCAGGACGTTGGCCGGGTTGGCGTACTGGTTGGTCCAGACGAGCCCGCGCGTGCGTGTCACCTTCTCCCGGATGTAGTCGATGCGTGCGCCCAGGTAGCCGCCATTCGCGTCGCGGCGGGTGATGATGGTGACCTCGGCGCCGAAGTGCCGCATCAGCGCCACCTTCTCTGCCAGGGTGTTGGGATCGGCCACGCACTCGAACGCAATGCCCCGGGACGCGCAGAGCATCGCCATGGCGATCCCGAGATTGCCCGACGACGACTCGATCACGCGTTCCAGCGGGCCATCACTGCGCCGCAGCGCATCGTCGAGCAGGTAGCGCGCGGTCTTGATCTTGACCGAGCCCGCAGGATTGAACCCCTCGATCTTCAGGTACACCCGGTTGTTGCGTCCATTGCCGACCCACGGCGACGCGTCGAGGAACACGGCGTCGCACACCAGGTCTTCCATCGCCGAACCGATCATCACAGGCTCCCGTCCGTGGCGACTACAAGCGGTCTCGCATCGCAGGCACGGCGCAACGCTGCCGCATGCACGTACTGTGCGCACAGGCACCCCGCGCGGATCGTCGGCTTGCACTAAATTTTCGGTCGGGCGCGTCAATTTCTTGAACGCGGTGAAGGCGTGCGTGCCAGCACGCACCGAAGGAGGGTGATCGCGGGCACAGAACGGGGCGTCGACCTGACGGGATCGCGCGTCCTGCGGTCTGATGCCACCCGCGATAAGATCGGACACAGTTCCCGATCAGCGGTGAACCTGCGGTGTCGAACCGCATCGAATGCGACAGCCTGGAGACGGTGTGATGTCGGAAGATCGCGGCAATCTGAAGCTGATGCAGGACCTGCTCACTCTCACGACGTACTGGACGGGCGCGGTAGCCATCGCCTTCGCAGTCAATTCCATCTGGG
>NZ_JAIWPU010000055.1 GCF_021191705.1 Proluteimonas flavola | reverse complement strand
AGGCGATGGGCACGCTGGCCAAGACCGATCCGATCGATGCGGCGATGCTCGCCCGCATGGCCGAAGTGGTCGTGCAGACGCGGGTCGCGCCCAGCCCGGAGCAGGAGGATCTGCGAGCCTTGGTGCAACGGCGTGAGCAACTGGTCCAGCAGCGCGACGACGAACGTCGGCGCCTCCAGCAGACCACGTTGCCGCAGGTCCGCGACTCGCTGATCACGCACATCGGGTATCTGCGCCAGCAGATCGCGGCCCTGGGCCGGGACATCGTCCAGGCGCGTCGGCATGTGGACTCGGATCTGTGCGATCGCCTGCTGGCGGTGGCGGGCATCGGCGAGGTCACGGCCGCAAGTCTGCTGGCCTATCTGCCCGAACTGGGCCAGCTGGACCGTCGCCGGATCGCAGCGCTCGCTGGCCTGGCGCCCTACAACGTCGACAGCGGCCAACGGGCCGGCAAGCGCCGCATTCGCGGCGGCCGCGGGGCGATCCGCCGCGTGCTCTACATGGCTTGCTGGTCGGTGATCCGCATGCAGCCCGAATTCAAGGCCCGGTACGACCGGCTGCGCGGCCAAGGCAAGTGCGCCAAGCTTGCCGTGACCGCGTGCATGCGCGTACTGCTGGTCAGGCTCAACGCCATGGCGCGCGACAGGACTGAATGGATCACGCTGCCCGCGTAGAAGACAGTTGCTCCCACAGGGGTTATCCGATCGGAAATACCGAAGACAACGCTCAGCGTTCGTCGCGTGTCCGCTTGAAATCCACCGGCTGGCCGTCGCGATTGCTGCTCCAGCGGCCGCCGGCATCGCGCTCGCAATCGCGCGACACCGGTTCGCCCGGCTGGCTCGGCTGGCTCGCGCACAGCGGGTTGGCATCGACCGCGGCGTTGGTGTCGCGGTATTCGTAGGTGCCGCAGCCCGCGAGCAGCAGGGCCGCGCCGGCGATGACCGGAATGCGCATGTGTCGTCTCCGTCCCCATGGAGATTCGACGATCGCAGATCACGCGAAGCGTCGCAAACCAGGCTCAGCGGCGGCTGGCGACCAGGCGGGTGACGTCGACCGCCAGTTGTTCGACGGCGTTGCCGAAATCGCCGTGACCGCCACCGGCGTAAGCGCCGCGGCCGCTCGACAGCGTGTCGGCGATGCCGCCGGCGATGTCGCGCGCCTGGCCCAGCTGGCCGCCGAGTGCACGGTCGAGCGTCGATGCCGCATCGGCGGCGCTGGCGAAATTCCCGCTGGTCACGCCATCGAACAGCCCGCGCGCGGCCGACTGCACGTCGGTCAGCGAGCGCGCGATCGCGCCGATGTCGCCAATGTCCGGCGCGCGGCCGTTGGTCAGCGCGCCACTGGCGAGACCGGTGAGCGCGTCCTGCACCGACACGCTCGCGCCCGGAATGCGGCCGGCGAACTGGTCGAGCGCCAGGTTCGCCAGCGGCTGCATGCCCACCGGCAGGTTGTCGGCGAGCGCGCCACGCGCGGCCTCGGTCAGGCTGCCGCCGACGAGCCCGTTGACCACGCCCATGACCGCGCCCGGCAGGCCGCCGGTGAGCATGCCCACGACTGCGGCGCCGACGATGCCCTGCAGGTCCTTGGCGTCGATGCCCAGCGCATTCGCCAAGCCTTCGAGCGCGTTGTCGAGCCCGAGTGCGTCGGTCGCCGTGCCGAGCGCATTGCTGATTGCGGAACCCAGCGAATCGACCGCGGCATCGACCGCGCTGCCGATGGCATCCGCTGCCGCGCCGAGTGCATCGCTGGCCGAGGCGGCCGCATCCGCGCCGCTGCTGCCGCCACCATTGCCGACGCCGCCTGCGCCGTCGCTTCCATCGCTCATGGGGTGCTCCGTCGATCGGTTCGAGTCACCCCGACTCTAGTCGCGCAGGCCCATCGCGCCATCTGGTGGGAACCCGAGGTCGAACGACCGGACCGCGAACTTCATCACGGTTCGAGGCCGAATCAGGCCTGCGCGCCGGGGCGGCCGTGCAGGCGAGACGCAGCTGGATCAGCGATTCGCCTTCAAGGCATCGAGAATCCGCACGCCCGCGCGGCCGTCGTCGGGGGTCAGGCCGATGCGCCGCTGTTCGGCCTGGATCGCGCGCCGGGTCGCGGTGCCGATCATGCCGTCGACCTCCCCGATCGCATGCCCGCGTGCGAGCAGCAGGGTCTGCAGTTCGCGGCGCTGCGCGCGCGACAGGCCCGGATCGTCGGTCGGCCACGGCGTCTGCAGGCCGCTGCCGCCGCGCAGCCGGTCGGCGAGCGTGGCGATCGCCAGCGCGTAGCTCTCGGCGGCGTTGTAGGAAAAGATCGCGTCGTAGTTGCTGAAGACGATGAAGGCCGGGCCCTTGACGCCGGTCGGCACGAGGATCGCGGCCTGCGTGTTGCCGGCCGGCAAGGCGCCACCGTCGACGCGCGCGATGCCGCGCGCGGTCCAGTCGGCGACGGTCCTGCGGCTGGTGCGGCCGGCCTGCGCGGTGTCGAAACCCGCCGGCAGCCTGACCTCGTAGCCCCAGGGCTGGCCCGTCTTCCAGCCGGCACGCGAACGCTTGAGGTAGTTGGCCGTCGAGGCCAGCGCGTCGGGAATGCTGTCGACCAGATCGCGGCGGCCGTCGCCGTCGAAATCGACCGCGATGCGCGCGTACGTGCTCGGCATGAACTGGGTATGCCCGAACGCGCCGGCCCAGGAGCCGGTGGTGTCGCGGTTCTGCAGGTCGCCGTCGTGCATCAGTTTGAGCAGGGCGACGAATTCGCTGCGGAAGAACGGCTGGCGGCGGCCGTTGCAGGCCAGCGTCGCCAGCGACACGCGCAGCGGCCGCTTGCCGGAGATGCGGCCGTAGTCGCTCTCCACGCCCCAGATCGCGACCACGGTTTCGGCATCGACGCCGTACTGCGCGGCCACGCGATCGAGCAGCGCGCGATGCTCGACCAGACGCGCGCGCCCATCGGCCACGCGTTCGTCGTCGACGAGGCCGGCCAGGTAATCCCACAGCGGCGTGGTGAATTCGGGCTGCGAATCGAGCAGCGGCAGCACCGTCATGTCCGGCGTGACGTCGGCGAGCGAATCGAACGCCGCCTGCGGAATACCGGCCTTGGCCGCGTCGCCGCGGATGCCGGCGATGCAGCGCGCGAACGCGGCGGCGTCATGGGTGGGTGCCGCTGCCGGCACCGGTGTCGCGGGTACCTGCGCGGCAGCGCCGCCTGCGCACAGCAGCAGGCCGGACAGCGCGAGGCGCGCCGGTTTCGGAAGACGAGGCGTCGGGAGACGGAGCATACGGGCGGCCTGCGCGGGCGGGGCGACCACTGTGCACGAGCCGGTGTGGCGGGCGCACCCCCGTGCCGGCACCGGTTTCACGGTGCGCTCAGCCGACGTCGCCGTCCACATAGAACCAGCGCCCGGCCTCGCGCTCGAAGCGGCTGTGCTCGCGCATGCGCACCACGCTGCCGCCGCCGATGCGGTACTTCGCGACGAACGCGACTTGCGCATGGTCGGCATCGACGATGTCGTGCGCCTTGACGTCCAGGCCCAGCCAGACCGGTTGCGGATCTTCGAAGCCGAGATCGTCCGGCCGTGTCGACGCATGCCAGCTCGCCCGCAGGTAGTCCGCGTCGCGGCGCACATAGGCGACGTAGCGCGAACGCATCAGCGCCTCGGCATCGGGCGCGGCGGCACCGTCGTGCAGCGGCTTGCAGCAGTCGGCGTAGGGACGTGCGCGGCCGCAGGGACAGGGCGCGGCGGGATCGATGCGGGGCGTCGGCATCGCGCCAGTGTGCGGTCGCAAGGGCGGGTCGCCAATCCCTGCGCGACCGAACGCGTACCGCAGCCCACGGTTCGAAGGCCTCATGCCGCCGTCTGCGCGGCAGGCGATGCGCGCAACTGCTCAGACCCAGCCCCGCGCCGCCAGCGACACCGCCGCGCCATCGCCGACGACGAAGTGATCGAGCAGGCGCACGTCCACCAGCGACAGCGCGTGCTTGAGCTGCGCGGTGACTGCGTGATCCGCGACGCTGGGTTCGCGGCTGCCGCTGGGATGGTTGTGACCCACGATCACCGCGGCCGCGTTGTGCGCCAGCGCGCGGCGCACGACCTCGCGCGGATGCACTTCGGCGCCGTCGATCGTGCCGCGGAACAGTTCCTCGAACGCCAGCGCGCGGTGTTTGCTGTCGAGGAACAGCACCGCGAACACCTCGTGCGCGAAGCCGCGCAGGCGCTGCGAGAAGTAGCGGCCGGCCGCGCCCGGGTCGGTCATTGCCTCGCCGCGCGCGAGATCGGCGGCGAGCACGCGGTTGCCGAGTTCGAGCGCGGCCGTCAGCGCGCAGGCACGTGCGGGACCGAGGCCGGGCAGCGCGGCGAGCCCGGCGGCGCCGCGTTCGATCAGCGTGCGCAGCGGCCCGTGCGCCGCGAGCAGGTGCCGCGCGGTCGCCACTGCGTCCTGCCCGCGCAGGCCCGAGCCGAGGAAGATCGCCAGCAGTTCGGCATCCGACAGCGCGGCCGCGCCGTGGCCCAGCAGTTTCTCGCGCGGCCGTTCGCCGGCCGGCCATTCGTGGATATGCATGCGCGCTCCAGACGGAACGCCGGTGCGGGGCGTCGCGTCCCGGGGGAAGATGCGCGCCGCGCCCGGACCGGCGGGGCATCCATTGCACCGCGCGCGGCGCAGGCCCGGCAGCGGCTACGGACATCGCTTCGGGTAAGCTGTCGGCCGGTTTTCCGGTAGGACAACGCCGACGATGGGCGCCGCATCGACCCCGCTGCACGGGCAGCGCATCCTGCTGTGCGTGTGCGGCGGCATCGCCGCCTACAAGGCCGCGGACCTGGTCCGCCGGCTGCGCGACGCCGGCGCGCAGGTGCGCGTGGCGATGACCGAAAGTGCGCAGCACTTCGTCTCCGCGACGACCTTCCAGGCGGTCTCGCACCACGCCGTGCGCACCACGCTGTGGGACCCGGGCGCGGAAGCCGCGATGGGCCATATCGAACTCGCGCGCTGGGCGACCCGCGTGGTCGTGGCGCCGGCGACGGCGAACACGCTGGCCAAGCTCGCACACGGCTTTGCCGACAATCTCGTGACCACGCTGTGCCTGGCGACGACCGCGCCGCTGACCGTGTGCCCGGCGATGAACCACCGCATGTGGCTGCACCCGGCGACGCAGGCGAACATCGCGCTGCTGCGCGAGCGCGGCACGCAGGTGATCGGGCCCGAAGACGGTCCGCTGGCCGAGGGCGAATCCGGCCCCGGCCGTCTCACCGAGCCGCAGGCGATCGTGGCCGCGCTGCCCGCATGAGCACGACGCTCGCCGGACGCCGCGTGCTGGTCACCGCCGGTCCGACCTTCGAGGATCTCGATCCGGTGCGGTTCCTCGGCAACCGCAGCAGCGGCAAGATGGGCTTCGCGATCGCCGCGGCCGCGCTGCGCGCCGGTGCCGACGTGGTGCTGGTCGCCGGCCCCGTGCATCTGCCGACGCCCGAGGGCGTGCGGCGCATCGACGTGCGCTCGGCCGCGCAGATGCATGCCGCGGTGTTCGACGCACTGCCGGCCGACATCTACATCGGCGCGGCTGCGGTCGCGGACTTCACGCCGGCGCAGGTCGCGCCGTCGAAGATCAAGAAGCGCCCGGGCGAAGACGGCCTCGACCTGCATCTGGTGCGCACGCGCGACATCCTCGCCGACGTCGCTGCCGCAAACCCGCGCCCGCAACTGGTCGTCGGCTTCGCCGCCGAGACCGACGATGTCGACGCCAACGCGCGCGGCAAGCTGACCGCCAAGCGCGTCGACCTGATCGCCGCCAATCGCGTCGGCATCGCCGGCAGCGGTTTCGAGGGCGACGACAACACGCTGCTGGTGCACGACGCCGCGGGCCGCGTGCAGCTCGGCCCCGCGTCCAAGGCCGAGATCGCCGACCGTCTGGTCGCGCTGGTCGCGGCCCGCTTCGCACAGGAGTCCCGATGAGTACTGCCATCACGCACCATGTCCTCGACGTCCGCGTGCTCGATGCGCGCTTCGGCCAGCAGTGGCCGCTGCCCGCCTACGCCACCGACGGCAGCGCCGGTCTCGACCTGCGCGCCGCGCTCGACGAGCCGCTGACCCTGCTGCCCGGCGATGTGTCGCTGGTGCCGTCCGGCCTGTCGATCCACATCGGCGATCCCGGCCTGTGCGCCGTGGTACTGCCGCGCTCGGGCCTGGGCCACAAGCACGGCATCGTGCTCGGCAACGGCACCGGCCTGATCGACGCCGACTACCAGGGGCCGCTGATGATCAGCGTCTGGCACCGCGGCAAGGACGCCTTCACGATCGAGCCGGGCGACCGGATCGCGCAGCTGGTCCTGCTGCCGGTCGTGCGGGCGACCTTGAATGTGGTGGATACTTTCGTCGAGAGCGCGCGCGGAGCCGGGGGGTTCGGCCATTCCGGCGTGCGCTGACGGGGAACGCAGATGAGCGAGAAGGAACCGCGACAGGCGGGCGCAGTGCTGGCGCAGTTGCGACAGGCCGCGCCGCTGCTGGCCGTGCTGCTGGTATTGCTGGCGCTGTGGTCTGCCTGGAGCGGCTGGCAGCAGTTGCGCGGCGAACAGCGCAGCGCCGCCGCCGAACAGGGACGCGATGCGGCGGTCGCGGCGACACAGCAGGCGCTCGGCGCTGAACTGAAGCGCATCGACACGCGCCTCGCCGACGCCACCGTGCAGCGCGCGCTCGCCGCAGGCGATCTCGCCGCGGCCGGCGCTGCGCTCGCCGCCGACTGGCCGCAGCTCGAAGCGGCCGACATCGTGCCCGCCGACCTGCGGGCCGACTACGCGGGCCTGGACACCGGCGGCTTCGGTCGCCTGTCTGCGCTCGAGGCGGCGGTGGTCGAGAACCGCGCGGTCCTCACCATCGCCCAGGTCGACGGCGCGCCGCGTGTGCTGGTCGCCGCCCCGGCGCGTGCCGGCGAACAGCTGGTCGGCGTCGCGCTGGCGCAGCTGCCGCTGGCGCTCGCGACCGCCGGCCTCGAAGCCGCACCGCTGGACGGTGCGACCTACCTCGCGCTGCGCCAGGGCAATCACACGATCCTCGCGCGCGGCGACGAAGACCTGTCCAGCGTCGCGGCGCGCATGGCCCAACCGATCCCCGGCACGCCGCTGCGCATCGCCGCGGCAGTGCCGCGCATCGACGCGCCGCTGCTCGGTCTCGGTGCGATTCCGTTGCTCGCCGGCGCGGGCGTCTTCCTGCTGCTCGCGGTGGTGGTCCTGCGCCTGCCGCGCGGCGCCACGTCGGTCTCCAGGGCCGAGGACACCACGCCCACGTTCGCCGAAGCGCTGCGCGCGCCGCCGGAAGGCGTCGAAGGCGAGGACGGCAATGCGCCGCCGCTGCCGGTGCGCAGCGAGGCGCCGAAGAAGAAGTCGACGACGTCGTCGGTGACCCTGGATCCGTCGATCTTCCGCGCCTACGACATCCGCGGCGTGGTCGGCACGACGCTCGATGCGGGCGTCGCCGAACTGATCGGCCAGGCGGTCGGTTCGCTGATGCGCGAACAGGACCTGGCCGACATCGTCGTCGGCCGCGATGGCCGCCTGTCCGGCCCGGATCTCGTCGCCGGCCTGATCGCCGGCCTGCGCAAGGCCGGCCGCAACGTCATCGACATCGGCATGGCGCCGACGCCGCTGATCTACTTCGGGGCGTATCACCTGCGCACCGGCTGCTGCATCTCGGTGACCGGCAGCCACAATCCACCCGACTACAACGGCTTCAAGATCGTCGTCGGCGGCGAGACGCTGTGGGGCGATGCGATCACCGACCTGCACGCGCGCGTCGCCGACGACCGCCTGCACACGGCCCCGCAGCCGGGCGCGGTGTCGGAGCGCGACATCAGCGAGGACTACATCCACCGCATCGCCGACGACATCCAGATCGCGCGGCCGCTGAAGATCGTCGTCGATGCCGGCAACGGCGTCGCCGGCGAACTCGGTCCGCGCGTGCTGGAGGCGATCGGCGCCGAAGTCGTGCCGCTGTACTGCGACATCGACGGCACGTTCCCGAACCACCACCCCGATCCGAGCGAGCCGCAGAACCTCGAGGACCTGGTGCGCACGGTGCAGCGTTTCGACGCGGATCTGGGTATCGCCTTCGACGGCGACGGCGACCGCCTCGGCGTGGTGACCAAGGAGGGCGAGAACATCTTCGCCGACCGCCTGCTGATGCTGTTCGCCGCCGACGTGCTGGAACGCAACCCGGGCGCGATGATCCTCTTCGACGTGAAGTGCACCGGCCGCCTGCCCGGCCACGTGCTCCGCCACGGCGGCAGCCCGCTGATGTGGAAGACCGGGCATTCGCTGATCAAGGCCAAGATGCGCGAGACCGGCGCCGAGCTGGCCGGCGAGATGAGCGGCCACTTCTTCTTCGCCGAGCGCTGGTACGGCTTCGACGACGGCATCTACGCCGCCGCACGCCTGCTCGAGATCCTCGCCCTCGACGACGACCCGTCGGCAGTGCTCGAGGCGCTGCCCAACGGCGTGTCGACGCCCGAGATCAAGGTGCCCGCGCCCGACGACGATCCGCACGGCTTCGTCGCCCGCGTGCAGGCCGAATCCGCATTCGAGGGCGCGCGCCTGTCGACGATCGACGGCGTGCGCGCCGACTGGCCGGACGGCTGGGGCCTCGTGCGCGCATCGAACACCACGCCGGTGCTGGTGCTGCGTTTCGATGCCGACAGCCGCGACGCGCTCATGCGCATCCAGCAGACGTTCCGCGCACAGCTGCTGGCGATCGATCCGGATCTGGCGTTGCCCTTCTAGGATCGTCTTCCGCCCACGACGGAAAACACCTTGGCCCCTCTCCCTTTTGGGGTGAAGCGCCACGCGACTCGCGAAGGGCCGGGGGCGCGAAGCGCGGTGGGGACCATCGGCGGATGCCGATAGTGGGGTGAGGGTCGGTTTCTCGCGGAAGACCTTCATCGCGCGAAACGCGCTTTCGACGCTCCACGTTCGTCAAACCCAGACGATGGGTTTCGCTTCGCTCTACTCATCCTACGCCCGGCTTCCCGCACACCGTTGTTCGCGCGATCCGCCATGCACGCGCTGACGCACCCGCGCCCACCCCACCCAAGCTTCCGACACCACAGCAGGCGCCCCGCCGACGGCGCAACGCGACCTCCCACGATTGATGCTGCACCCATGCCCATCGCAATCTGGCCGCCCTCCCTTACCGGAGTCCGCCGATGCCGGTCCGCCACCAACTCCGCAGTCCGATCGCCGCACTGCTGCTCCTGCTGCTGTGCGCACTCTCGATCCCGCTCCAGGCCAGCCCTTCCACGCCCCCGGCCCTGATGCTCGCCCGCGACCTGGGCACCACGCCGATCGACGTACCTGCCTACTACGTCAGCGAGAAACTCGATGGCGTACGCGCCCGCTGGGACGGTCGCGCGCTGTGGACGCGCGGCGGCCATCGCATCGCGACGCCGCCAGCCTTCGTGCAGGGCTGGCCGGACACGCCGATGGATGGCGAACTGTGGATCGCGCGCAACCGCTTCGATGTCGTCAGCGGGGTCGCGCGCAGCACGCGTCCCGATCCCGCGGCATGGGAGGCGGTGCGCTTCATGGTGTTCGACCTGCCCGCGCACCCGGGCCCGTTCTCCAAACGTGTCGCCGCGATGCGGCCCCTGATCGCGCGGGCCGCACATCCGCAACTGCAGATGGTCGAGCAGAACCGCATCGCGTCGCGCGCAGCACTGGATGCACGCTTGGCGCAGGTCGTCGCGGCCGGCGGCGAAGGCCTGATGCTGCATCACGCCGATGCCCACTATGGCGCCGGTCGCAGCAACGCACTGCTCAAACTCAAGCCGCATGCCGATGCCGAGGCGCGCGTGCTCGCGCATGCGCCCGGCAATGGCAAGTACACCGGCATGCTCGGCGCGCTGGTCGTCGAGCATCACGATGGCCGCCAGTTCCGCATCGGCACCGGCTTCACCGACGCACAACGCGCAGATCCACCACCGCCCGGCAGCTGGGTCACGTACCGCTACAACGGCCTGACGTCGACCGGCCTGCCGCGCTTCGCACGCTTCCTGCGTATCCGCGACGAAATGCCCGACTAGGAGCGTGGGCGGCCCACCACACGAAGAAGGCCCGCCATCAGGCGGGCCTTCCTCTTCCTTCAGACCAACCGTGTCATCACGGCAGTCGTTCGTCATCCCGTCGGCGTTCGAGATAGGTCTTCGCCCAGCGATCCGCGACACGACCCGCTGCCTCGCGACCGCCCAGGCCGAAGGCCAGCGCCGCCGCGACCGCGACCGCGCCGAGCACCAGGCCGAAGGCGAGATTGACGATGTCGTCGGCGATGCCCATCGCACGCAGGCCCATCGCGATCACCAGGCCGAGGATCGCGACACGCGCGATGCGCGACAGGCCGACGCTGCGGTCCGGGTTCGCGCGCTGGATCGCACGCGCCGCCAGGTCGGCCAGCCAGTAGCCGACGACCAGGATCAGCGCGCCGAGCAGGATGTCGCCGCCGAACGCGATGAAGGTCGCCAGCAGATCGCGCACGCCGGTGAAGCCGAGGCGATGCGCCGCTTCGACGGTCGCGAACAGCATGATGAAGAACAGCGCGACACGGCCGACGAAGGCCGAGAGGCCATTGCGCGGCGTGGCACCAAGCGGCGGCGCGTGCGGGGTGCCGATCGGCAGTCCCGGCTCGGGCGTGCCGGCCGCGGCGACCGGATCGGCCGCTTCCAGCGCCACGTCCACCGGTGCCGGCGTCGTGGGCGTGACAGGCGTGGCGGTGAACAGATGTCCCAGCCCCAGACGCGCCGGCAGGCCGTCGAAGCCGAGATTCTCCAGCAGGCGAGCCAGCAGGCCGGACACGAAGCGGCCCAGATACCAGGCGGCGATCAGGATCAGCGCGGCCGCGAGGATGTTCGGGATCGCGGCCAGGAACAGGCCGAGCATGTCGCTCGCCGGCTCGGAGATCGCGCGGATCGCGAGTGCGTCGAGCGCGGCGATCAGCGTCGGCACGATCACCAGGATGAAGGCGAGCGTGCCGCCGAGCTGCGACAGCTTCACGCCTTCGGTCAGGTGTTCGCGATTGCTGAAACGGTCGAGACCCGACGCGGCCAGCAGGTTCGTCACCAGGCCGCGCAGCACCTTGGCGACCAGCCAGCCGACCAGGCCGATCACGACGGCGGCGAAGATGTTCGGCAGCATCAGCGTGACCTGCGCGGTCATGCCGGCCAGCGGCGTCATCAGGCCTTCGATCCGCAGCGCGCCGACGATCGCCGGCAGGAACAGCAGCAGCACCAGCCAGTAGACGACATCGCCGAGTACCGCCGAAATCGGCTTCACGCCCGCCGACTCGGACAATTTTTCGTCCCAGCGTCCGGCCGCCATCACGCGGTTGATGCCCGCACGCAGGACCGTCGCCAGCACCCATGCCACCAGGGCGAGCACACCGGCCAGGATGATCCGCGGCAGGTACAGCATCACCTCGGTCACCAGCGCGGAGAACGGTCCGTAGAGCCCGTCGAAGCGCAGCACGCTGAACACGCCGATCAAGGTCACGATGAGGATGAACCAGAAGCCGATCGACGCCGCGACCTTGACGATGTCGAGCTGCGACGCAGTCTGGCTGTTGACGCGTTCGTTGACGCGCAGGCGGCCGAGACCGCTGCGGATCAGGCCGCGCACGAACAGCGCGACGATCAGGCCGATCACCAGCACGAGCACTGCGCCGAGCACGGATGGCAGATAGGTCCCCAGGCTCATTTCGAGTTGCCGGGCCAGAGAGTTTGGATGCATGGAGTCGTTCCTCGCAGGGATGCGGCCGGGCCGCACCGAGTCGATGGATGGACGACGGCGCGGGATGCGCAGCCGACGGCGGATCGGCACGGAACGATGGGCGCGCCACCACGCGACGCGTGGAGATGTTCCCGACGGTGCGAGCGTGCGGCGAGTGCTGGTGTCCGTGCCGCGCACAGTGTGGCTGCCGCGGGTGTGCGCTTACGGTGAACCCGATGCGTGCGTATGCGCATTCACGTGCGTGGATACGCATCCGCGTGCGATGCGCGGCGACCTGAAACGCACGCCTGCACTTGCGGTCGTGTCGTGTCGCGCGCCCTTGCGGCTGCGAATGCGTGCTCGAACGCTGCAATGCAAACGCGCGACCGTCAGCCGCACAGCACTCAGCAGGCGCGTTCCTTCGCGAACGGATTGAGACGGCGCACCCAGCTGTCGCCGCAGTCGATGTCGACCGGTTCGGGCGCCACCGGCCCGGCCGGCGTACGCGCGGCGACGCGGGCACGTTCGAACTCGGCGATCTTCGCCCGGATCTGCGGCATCGCCGCCAGCGCCGCGCGTTCGCCCTGCAGGATCGCCGCATTGCGCTGTTCGAAGTTCGCCGGGCCGATGTCGCCCACCTGCGGTCGGATCACCACGTCGGCACGCGCGAGTTCCTGGCGACCGAGGTTCTGGCCCATGATCGCGATCGACTGGTTGACGATGCCGAGCATGCTGCCCGGCAGCGTGCCGCTGGCTTTGCTGGAGATGTCGACGGCGATCACGAGGTCCGCGCCGAGCTGCCTGGCCGCGTCCACCGGCACCGGGCTGACCACGCCGCCGTCGACGTAATGGCGGTCGCCGATCTTCACCGGCTCGAACACGCCCGGCACGCTGCTCGATGCGCGCACCGCCTGGCCGGTGTTGCCGCGCACGAACACGATGCGGTCGCCGGTCTCCAGCCGCGTGGCGACGGCGGCGAACGGAATGCGCATGCGGTCGAGCGTGCGGTTGCCGACTTCCTGGTTCACGTAGTGCTGCAACGCGACGCCCTGCACCAGGCCGCCGGAGAACAGGCGCACGTCGCGGATGCTCGACTCGTCGAGCGCGACCGCGCGTTCCTGCAGCTGGAATGGATCCATGCCGCTGGCGTAGAGCGCACCGACCACACTGCCGGCGCTGGTGCCGGCGACGACATCGGCCTGGATGCCGTTCGCCTCGAGCATCTTGATGACGCCGATGTGCGCAAAGCCCTTGGCCGCGCCGCCGCCGAGCGCGAGACCGATGCGCACCGGCTGCGGGTGCGGGGCGACCGGCGTGGCCGGTGCCGGCTGCACGGCGACCGGTGGCGTCGGCCGCACGTCGTCGCGACCGCAGGCCGCCAGCACGAGCAGGCCGGCGACGAACAACGCGATGCGGGCGTGGCGGAGTGGAGTGCGGAGACGCATGCGACGGACGCCGGATCTGGACTGGCGCCGAGAATACCTGCGCCCCGCCTGTCGGCGGCTGAAGCGGCGCGCGTTGTCGGGGCCCGATGCCCCGCCTGCCGGCTTCCGGCGGATCGGACCTGCCGGGACCGCGCTGCCTACGCCTACGGTGCGGGACGTCCGCCGAACCGCGTGCCGAAAAAATCGCCGTCGTTCCAGCGCGGCGGTGCGTCGGCATCGCCGACGATGCGCGTCAGCGCGACCACGACCCGCGCCATGCGCGCGGCGTCGCCGTACTGGATCGGCAGGTCCACCTGGTCGCAGGGCTGGTGGTAGCAGTTGCGCAGGAACCATGTGGCCGCGACCTTCGGGTCCTGGCTGTCGTTGGCGGGCGCGACGCCGGCATCGAGATACAGCGCGGGAATGCCGGCGCGCACGAAGGCGTACTGGTCGCTGCGCACGAACGCGACTTCCTCCGGGAACGGATCGGGGGAGACCTCGACGCCGACTTCGCCGGCGGCCTGGGCGACCGCCGCCGACAGGGTGGAATGCGCGCTGCCGATGGCGACGATGTCGCGCGTGGGCGCGGTCAGGATCGGCATGTCGATGTTGAGATTGGCGACGAGCCTGCCGGTTGCGGCCGGCGGATGCCGCGCCAGCCATTCGGCACCGAGCAGGCCCTGCTCCTCGGCGGTCAGCGCGGCGAACAGCGTGCTGCGCGCCGGCGCGGCGTCGCCCTCGGCCAGCGTGCGCGCGGCCTCGATCAGGATCGCCACGCCCAGCGCGTTGTCGAGCGCGCCGTTGTGGATCGCGTCGCCGTCGACCGGCGTGCCGGTGCCGATGTGGTCGAGATGCGCCGTGTGCACGAGCGTCTCGCCGGCGCGCGTGGTGTCGCGGCCCGGCAGCACGCCGAGCACGTTGCGCGATTCGAGCGTGTCGATGCGGCTGCGCGTGCGCAGCGTCAGCGTGCCGGGCAGGGCGAACGGCTTCAGCGCGCCGGCGCGCGCGGCGTCGAACAGTTGCGAGGCGTTGCGCGGGCCGTCGGCGAAGACGAGGTCGGCAGCGGTCGCGGCGACGCGCGCGCTCGCCCGCAACTGCGCGGGCGCATCGACCGGACGGTCGTCGGCATCCCGCAGGCGCATCGACGGCCGTCCCGCCTGCGCGACGCTGCGCGTCCACGGCATGCCGGCTTCGTCGTCGACGGTGTTGACCAGCACCAGACCGACCGCGCCGCGTGCGACCACCGCTTCGATCTTGGTGCGCAGACTGGCGTAGTGGGCCTGCGGATTGGGCTCGAATCCGCGCGGCGCGCCGCCGAACACGATGGCGATGCGGCCCTGCAGGTCGACACCGGCGAAGTCGTCGTGGCCGAGTTCCGGCGCGTGGATCGCCTGTCCCACGAACACCGCCGGCGCGGTGACCTCGCCTTCGACCGCGTTGAAATCCGGCATCGGCAGGAACTGGTCGCTGGGCCGCAGTGCGATCGTGCGCCCGTTGCGCGACACCGACAGCGTCGCGGCGGCCGGGTCCGCCACCGCGCGCACCAGCGGCACGCGCTGGAACCAGCTGCCGTCGTCGCCCGCCGGCTGCAGGCCGCTTTCGGCGAAGCGACGCGCGACGTGTTCGGCGGCGCTGTCGAAGCCCGGGGTGCCGGTCTCGCGCCCGGCCATTGCATCGTCGGCCAGCACGCGCACGTCGGCCTCGATCCGCTGCCCGGCCGGCGTCTCGTTGGCGACCACGGCCGCCGGCGGCATCGGTGCGCCCGGCGCGGTCTGCGCCTGCACCGCCGCATCGCGGTCGCGCCCGCCGCAGGCGACCAGCCACAAGGCGCAGGCGACGGTCAGGACGGGACGGGACATGGGCGGCTCCGGTGCGGGAGGGCGACGGTAGCACGCAGTCCCCGACGCGATGCCGTCGACACCGCCTGCGCTAATGTCGCCGCATGTTCGAACTCCACCAGGTGCATCGCCGCTTCGGCGCGACCGTCGGCCTCGACGGCATCGATCTGCGCATCGCGCCGGGCGAGACGACGGCGCTGATCGGGCCGAGCGGGGCCGGCAAATCGACGCTGCTGCGGCTGCTGATCGGCCTCGAATGGCCGGATGCCGGCGAGGTGCGGTTCGAGGGCGCGGTGCTGCGACGCAATGCGCTGCTCGCGCACCGGCGACGCATCGGGTACGTGATCCAGGAGGGCGGGCTGTTTCCGCATCTCGATGCGATCGGCAATGCCGGTCTGCTGCCGCGCACGCTGGGCTGGTCGTGGGCGCGGATCGAAGCGCGTGCGAACGCGCTCGCCGCCATGTGCCGACTGCCGGGCGATGCCTTGCGGCGCTATCCGGCCGAGTTGTCGGGCGGCCAGCGCCAGCGCGTCGGCCTGATCCGCGCGTTGATGCTCGATCCCGACGTGCTGCTGCTCGACGAGCCGCTGGGCGCGCTCGACCCGATCGTCCGGTTCGAACTGCAGGCCGAGATGCGCGCGCTGTTCGCAGACCTCGGCAAGACCGTCGTGCTGGTGACCCACGATGTCGCCGAGGCCGCGTGGTTCGCCGACACCATCGTGCTGCTGCGCGAGGGGCGCATCGTCCAGCAGGGCGCGCCGCGGACCCTGCTCGATGCGCCGGCCGAACCGTTCGTGCGCGCCTTCATGACCGCGCAGCGCAGCGTCGAGGACGCGGCATGAGGTCCGGCGTGCGCTGCACCGTCGCGTGGCTGCTGATGTTCGTGTGCGGCAGCGTCTCCGCCGCGCCGGTCGTCGTCGGCTCGAAGAACTTCACCGAAGGCGTACTGCTCGGCGAGATCGCGACCCAGGCCGGTCGCGACGCCGGCGCCGACGTGCGCCACCAGCGCCAGCTCGGCGGCACCCGCATCCTGTGGCGCGCGCTGCAGGACGGCAGCATCGACGCCTACGCCGAGTACACCGGCACGCTGGCCGACGAGCTGCTGCAGATGCCGGGCGCCGATGTCGCAGCGATGCAGGCGGCGCTCGCGCGCGAAGGCCTGACGATGACCGCACCGCTGGGTTTCGACAACAGCTACGCGCTGGGCATGCGGCGCGCGCATGCGGCCGGGCTCGGCATCCGCACGCTGTCGGACCTGCGCGCGCATCCCACGCTGCGGCTCGGCCTGAGCAACGAGTTCATGTCGCGTGCCGACGGTTGGCCCGGCCTGCGCGACGCGTATGCGCTGCCGCAGCGGCCCGATGGCCTCGATCACGACCTGGCCTACCGCGCACTCGCCAACGGCGCGATCGACGCGACCGATCTGTACCGCACCGATGCGGAGATTCCGTATCACGACCTCGTCGTGCTGCGCGACGACCGCCGGTATTTTCCGTCCTATGCGGCGGTCTATCTCTACCGCATCGATCTGGCGCAGCGCGCGCCGGCGCTGCGCGATGCGCTGCACGGTCTGGAAGGCCGCATCGATGCGGCGACGATGCAGCGGCTCAACGCACGCGTGAAGCTGGACCGCGAAGCGGAGGCCGCGGTCGCCGCCGACTGGCTGGGACTGGAAGCACCCGACAGCGACGGCCGCACCGCACGCATCTGGCAGCGCACGCGCGAGCATCTCGCACTGGTCGGCATCTCGCTCGGCGCCGCGCTGCTGGTCGCACTGCCGCTGGGCATCCTCGCCGCGCGCCGGCCGCGGCTCGGACAGGGCGTGCTCGCACTGACCGGCGTACTGCAGACGCTGCCGTCGCTGGCCGTGTTCGTCTTCATGATTCCGCTGTTCGGCATCGGCGCCGGCCCGGCGATCGCCGCGCTGTTCCTCTACAGCCTGTTGCCGATCGTGCGGAATACGCATGCGGGACTGACCGGCATCCCGCGCGAGTTGCGCGAAACCGCCGCAGCGATCGGCCTGCCGGCCGGCACGCGCCTGCTGCGCGTCGAACTGCCGCTGGCGATGCGCACGATCCTGGCCGGCATCAAGACCGCGGCGGTGATCAACGTCGGCACCGCGACGCTGGGCGCGCTGATCGGCGCGGGCGGCTACGGCCAGCCGATCCTGACCGGCATCCGCCTCGACGACATCGACCTGATCCTCGAAGGCGCCGTACCGGCGGCGCTGCTCGCGCTGGCGGTGCAGGGCGTGTTCGAGATCGCCGAACGCGCACTCACGCCGCGCGGCTTGCGGCTGGCCGCGCGCCACTGAAGTGATCAGAACGTGCCGGTGCGCAGGCCGTCGTAGACCGTCCACACGGTGGCACCGACGCCGAGCAGGATCCACGCGGCGTTGTAGATCGTGAAGCGGCGGTTGCTGCGCGCGTCGGGATCGCCGCATGCGGCGTTCGCCGCCAGCTGCATGCGCAGCAGGCACACGCAGCTGACCGGAATCACGATCACCCCGAGCCATTCGATCCACAGCCACGCATCCGGCAGGCGCAATGCGAGCCAGGGCCATGCGATCGCGCTGCCGTAATTGAGGACTTCCATGATCGCGAACAGCGTGGCCAGCGTCATCGGCCACCAGTGCCGGGTGACGCCGCGCTCGCCCAGCGTGCGGTCGATGCGGCGCGCCAGCGCGTGGGCATAGAACAGGCCGAACAGCGCGCGCGGCACCGGCCAGATCATCCCGCCGCGGCCCGCGCGCCAGCGCGACCAGTGCGTATAGAACCAGAACAGCTGGTACAGGCCCAGCGTCGCGACGTACAGCACGACGAACTTCGTCGGCGAGACCACGTAGAACGGCGCGTCGCGCATCGCCTCGGACGGCGTGTCGCGGACTTCGGTCGCGGGCGGCGTGTAGGGATCGTGCGGCGTACTCATGGCGTGTCCATCGGCGTGCGTCCGTCGACGCGCCACGGACGCGCCGCATGCGGCGCGCGCCATGCTACCGGACCGCGCTTGCACTCAGTCGACGATGCCGTCGAGCGACTGCCGCAGCGCGGTGAAGTCGCCCCAGGGATGCGTCTTGAGGCGCCTGAGTCGGGCGGGTGCATTGCGCAGCGTCCAGGCGTCGCCGGATTTCAGCTTGCCGAGGTCTTCCCAGCGCAGCGGCATCGACACCGGAGCGCCGGCGCGCGCCCGCAGCGAGAACGAAGCGACGGCGGTCGCGCCGCGGCCGTTGCGCAGGTAGTCGACGAAGATCTTCTGCTTGCGGAATCTCTTGGTCGCGGTCGCCACGTACTTCAGCGGATCGAGTTCGGTCATGCCCTGCGCGAACGCATGCGCGAACGGCTTGACCACGTCCCAGTTGCTGCCCGGATCCAGCGGCACCACGACATGCAGGCCCTTGCCGCCGGTGGTACGCACGAAGGATTCGAGCTCGAACTGCTGCAGCAGGCCACGCACCTGGCGTGCGGCGGCGACGATCTCGGCCCAAGTCACACCGTCGCCCGGATCGAGATCGAACACGATGCGGTCGGCGGTCTCGGGCGCATCGGCGTGCGCGCCCCAGGGATGGAATTCCAGTGCGTTGAACTGCACCAGTTCCATGACCGCGGCCGCATCGTTGGCGACCAGGTAGTCGCTGGCGCCTGCTTCATCCTTGAGCCGCACCGTCTCGACCAGGGTCATGCCGGCGGTGTGGTGTTTCTGGAAGAAGCAGGCGCCCTCGATGCCGCCGGGGCAGCGGATCACCGACAGCGGACGCCCGGCGATCTCCGGCAGCAGCCACGGCATCGCGGCGGCGTAGTAGTCGGCGACATCGCGCTTGGTCAGCGTGTCGCCGGGGAAGATCACCTTGTCCGGGCTCGACAGGGTGGGCGGTACGCGTTCGGCGTCGGCATCGCGCTTCGAACGCTGCTTCGCGGGCGCTTTCGCGGCGGCCTTCGAAACCGCCTTCGTGGCCCGTTTCGCCGTCGTCTTCGTCGGCGCCGCGGCGCTCGCCGAGGGTTCGTTTCGCTTGGCCATGCCGTCGTCTCCGTCGCGATCGCCGTCGTGCAGATCGTCCACCGACTTATCGGGCCGCACCGCCTTCACCGACGGCTGGCGCAGCAGACCATGGCCGCCGGTGCCGCGCGAGAACACCTCGACGACGAAGCGCGGCGCGAACCATTTCGCCGCGCGCAGATCGGTATCGTTCGGCGGCACGTACACGCTGGGATCGCCGCGTCCGGCGCGGCCGATACGCAGGGTGAGTTCGTCGAGCAGTGCATCGCTGAAGCCCGAACCGACGCGTCCTGCGTAACGCCAGCCATGTTCGGCATCGGGCCGCGCCAGCAGCAGCGCGCCGAACCCGCTGCGGCTGCCCCTGGGCGGCGTATAGCCGACGACCGCGTATTCGTCGCTGGCCAGTTCCTTGGTCTTGCGCCAGTCGTCGCCGCGTCCGGGCCGGTGGCCGCGATCGCCGCGCTTGGAAATGATGCCTTCGAAGCCGGACGCCGACGCCAGTTCGATCGCGGTGTCCGCATTGCCTTCGATGTGCGTGCTGAAGGCCAGATGCGCCGGCGGCGCGTCGCCGAGAATGCGCTGCAGCAGCGCCTTGCGCGCGAGCAGCGGCGCCTCGCTGATGTCGACGCCGTCCACGTGCAGCAGGTCGAACAGCACCAGCGCCAGCGCGCCCTGGCGCTCGCCAGACAGCGTGCCCTGCAGCAGGTTGAAATCCTCGCGGCTGCCTCGGCCTGCGATCAGTTCGCCATCGAGCGCGGCCGATTTCAGCCCGAGCCGCGACACCGCCTCGGCGATCTCCGGCACCTTGCCGGTCCACGCCAATGCATTGCGCGACCACAGCCGCACCTCGCCACGCGCGACCGTCGCCAGCAACCGGTAGCCGTCCCATTTGAGCTCGTGCAGCCAGGCCTCGCCCCGGGGCGAGGCGTCGCCGAGCTTGGCGAGTTGCGGCTCGAACGCGCCGCTCGGCGCCGGCCCGCGCTGCGCACCGGGCAGCTTGCGCGCCTCGGCCGCCCAGTCATGGCTGCGTTGGGTCGGGACGCCGACCTCGGTCATCCTGCGCTTGCGCACCTTGCCGGTGCCGGCGCGTTTCGCATCCTCGGCCGGCGGCGCGGGCACGTCGGCGAGCAGGTCGTCGGCCTCCAGCGTGCCGGCGTAGTCGTCGCGGTCCTTGAACAGCAGCCACTGCGGTTGTCGCGCCGGCTTGTTCGATCGCACCAGATGCCAGCGGCCCTTGAGCTTGCGGCCGAAGAGTTCGAAACGCAGATGGCCCTTGGCGAGCCCGGCCTCGGGATCGCCATCGGCCGCCCACACGCCGGTGTCGAACTGCGCGACATGACCGCCGCCGTACTGGCCCTTCGGGATCTCGCCTTCGAACTCGGCGTAATCCAGCGGATGGTCCTCGACCTCGACCGCCATGCGCTTCACGCCCGGGTCGTAGCTCGGCCCCTTCGGCACCGCCCAGCTCTTGAGCACGTCGCCGACCTGCAGGCGGAAATCGTAATGCCGCCGGCTGGCGTGGTGCAGCTGCACGACGAAGATCGCGCGGCGTCCGCGCGGCGCGGGCTTGCCCGGTTCCGGCTCGCGGGTCGCATCGAACGTCCGCTTGCGCCGGTACTCGGTCAACGACATCTCAGGACGCCTTGCGCGCGGTCTTCTTCGCTGCCCTGGTCGCCGGCGACTTGGCCGCCTTCTTCGTCGTCTTCTTCGCGGCCTTCTTCGACGTGGACTTCTTCACCGGCACCTGGTCGCTGCTTTCGGCGGGCGTGCGCGTGTTGTCCTTGAGGCTCTTCTGCAGCAGGGCGACGAAGTCGACGACGTTGGTCGCGGCGTCTTCGCGATGCGCCGGCTCGTCGGGCACCTTCGCGGTCGCGCCCTTGGCCTTGATGCGTTTCTTGATAATGTCCGACAGGCGTTCGCGGAACGCGTCGTGGTAGGCGTCGGGCGCCCACTCGGCGGCCATCGAATCGATCAGCTGCGTCGCCATCTGGAACTCCTTGTCGGCGATGCGGTAGCTCGACGCGCTGCCCGTCGGCAGCTTGTAGTCGGTGGGATCGACCAGCTCCTGCGGGTAGCGCAGCAGCATCAGCACCAGCGCATCGTCCTCGGGCATCACCGCGCACAGGTATTCGCGGGTGCGGATCACGACGCGGGCGATGCCGATCCTGCCGGTCTTCTTCAACGTCTCGCGCAGCAGCACGTAGCCCTTCTCGGCCTTCTTGCCCGGCACCAGGATGTAGGGCTTCTCATAGAAGCGCGTGCCGATGCTGCCGGCATCGACGAAGGCTTCGACGTCGACGGATTCATGCGATTCCGGCGCGGCCGAGGCGATGTCTTCCTTCTCGATCACGACGTAGCTGCCCTTGTCGTACTCGAAGGCCTTGACGATGTCCTTCCACGGCACTTCCTCGCCGGTGTCGGCATTGACGCGTTCGAAGCGGATCGGTTTTTTGTCGCGCGAGTCAAGCATGCGGAAGCTCAGATCGGTGCGGCGCTCGCCCGACATCAGCGAGACCGGGATGTTGAGCAGGCCGAACGACAGCGAACCGGACCAGATGGGACGTGCCATGGCGGCCTCCATTGCGCAGGGTGCCGACACGGTGCCGACAGCGGGAGTCCGGAGGCTTGCACCGGGCCCGTGCAACGCGCGTCAACTGGACATGGCACCAGCGGGCTGTACGCCGCCCCTCGCAGGCGGGGCTGCGCGGAATGCCGACGGCCCGCAGTTCCGTCATTCCCGCGCAGGCGGGAATGACGTGGCGCTGGAGTTCTCTTTTG
Source organism: Proluteimonas flavola (assembly GCF_021191705.1). Lineage (GTDB taxonomy): Bacteria > Pseudomonadota > Gammaproteobacteria > Xanthomonadales > Xanthomonadaceae > Luteimonas > Luteimonas flavola. Next base: position 24,485 of record NZ_JAIWPU010000055.1, on the reverse strand, counting down.
CGGAGGCCTCGCATGCGGGGACAGGTCGGGCTTCCGACGCCTGCGCCGCCTGCGACCGGCACAATGCGCCCGGATGGATCCATCGCTGTTCCTACCGTCCCCGCGGGCTGGACCCGTACGCGGGCGTGCGTCCTATAATCGCCCGTTGAAATCGTTTACACGGAACCCATGATGCGACTGGACGACCGGCTCGAAGCGCTGCTCGCACGGATGACCCTCGAGGAGAAGATCGGCCAGCTCGGCATCTTTGCCGACATGCTGCGGCCGTTCGCGGCCGACGTGAATCCCGAGATGAACGAGTTGAACGCGGGTGAGCTGCGCGAGCAGATCCGTGCCGGCCGCGTGGGCGCGGTGTTCAATGGCGTCGGCGCGGTCCAGGGCCGCGAATCGCAGCGCATCGCAGTCGAGGAAAGCCGGCTCGGCATTCCGCTGCTGATGGGCGCCGACGTGATCCACGGCATGCGCACGGTGTTTCCGATCCCGCTGGGCGAGGCGGCGAGCTTCGAGCCCGAGCTGGCAGAGCGCACCGCGCGCGCGGCCGCGATCGAGGCCACCGCGTCGGGCCTGCACTGGACCTTCGCCCCGACGCTCGACATCGCCCGCGACCAGCGCTGGGGCCGCGTGGCCGAAGCCGCGGGCGAGGATGTCGTGCTCGGCAATGCCTTCGCCGCGGCCCGCGTGCGCGGCTTCCAGGGCAGTGACCTGACTGCGAACGATTCGATGCTGGCCACGCCCAAGCACTTCGCCGGCTATGGCGCGGTCATGGGCGGCCTGGACTACAACAGCGTCGAGATGTCCGAAGGCACGCTGCGCGACGTGCACCTGCCGCCGTTCAAGGCTGCGCTCGATGCCGGCGCGCTGACGGTGATGAGCGCCTTCAACGACATCAATGGCGTGCCAGCCTCGGCGCACGACGGCCTGCTGACCGGTCTGCTGCGCGGCGAATGGGGCTTCAAGGGTTTCGTGGTCTCCGACTACACCGCCGATTTCGAACTCGTCGCGCACGGCTTCGCCGGCGACGAGCGCGAGGCGACGAAGCTCTCGTTCACCGCCGGCGTCGACATGAGCATGCAGAGCGGCCTCTACGCCGCACACCTGCCCGACCTCGTCGCCAGCGGCGAGGTGCCGATGGACGTGATCGACCAGGGCGTGCGCCGCGTGCTCGCGGTCAAGCAGGCGATCGGCCTGTTCGACAATCCGTATCGCTCGCTCGATCCCGAGGTCGAAGCCGCGCTCGATCCGCAGGCGCTGCACTTCGATCTCGCGCGCGATGCCGCGCGCCGCTCGATCGTGCTGCTGAAGAACGACGACGACCTGCTGCCGCTGCGCAAGTCCGGGCAGAAGCTCGCGCTGATCGGGCCGTACGCGCGCGACCGCGACAACATCGAAGGCTGCTGGACGCTGTTCGGCGACACGCGCCTGCACGTCAATCTCGAGGACGGCCTGCGCGCCGCGCTCGAGGACGGCGATGCGCTCGACGTCGTCGACGGCAGCGGCATGGAAGACGCGATCGACGGCGGCATCGACGCCGCGGTCGAGGCCGCGCGCAAGGCCGATGTCGTGCTGCTCGCCATCGGCGAACCGCAGGGCTACAGCGGCGAAGCGCAATCGCGTACCCGGATCGTCGTTCCCGCCGCGCAGCAGGCGCTGGCCGACGCCGTTGCCGCGACCGGCACGCCGGTCGTCGTGCTGTTGCGTCATGGCCGCGCGCTGGCGCTGCACGGCGCGGTGCGCGATGCGCAGGCGATCCTGGCGACCTGGTTCCTCGGCACCGCGACCGGCACCGCGGTCGCCGACGTGCTGTTCGGCGACTACAACCCGTCCGCGCGCCTGCCGGTGAGCTTCCCGCGCGATTCGGGCCAGCAGCCGCTGTACTACAACCGCCAGCGCACCGGCCGCCCCGAACTGCCGACGATGTCGGAGTTCAAGAGCCGCTGGCGCGAGATGCCGCACAGCGCGCTGTATCCCTTCGGCCACGGCCTGTCGTACACGCGTTTCGTCTACGGCGATGTCGAGCTCTCGTCGGACGGTGCGTCGGCGGACACGCTGGACTGGGACGGCACGCTGACCGTGTCGGTGACGCTGCGCAACGACGGCAGCCGCTTCGGCGAAGAAGTCGTGCAGCTCTACATCCACGACCGTGTCGGGAGCCGCGTGCGCCCGATCCGCGAGCTCAAGGATTTCCGCAAGGTCGCACTTGCGCCGGGCGAACACACCACGGTGTCGTTCACCCTGCGCCGTGACCAGCTCGCCTTCACCACGCGCAGCGGCGCGTTCGCCGCCGAGCCGGGCCTGTTCGATGTGTGGATCGCGCCGGATTCGGAAGCCGGCACGGCTGCGCAGTTCACGCTGGCACGGGCTTGAGACGATTCCGACGCGCGTCGTGACCGGGCATCGCCGCTGTGGCTGCTGCCGGGCCTGCTGTGCACGACCCGGTTGTGGCAGGCGCAGATCGACGTCCGCGGCCGCCGCCCGCAGGCTGGCCATTCCCGGGCGGGCGGATTCTGCGCCACCGCTCGCACATATCGCGGCAGTGGATACGCAGACGCCCGGCCTGCGCCGGGCGTCCATCCGATGACCGGCGTCGATCAGCCGGCGACCGCCAGCTTCTCCTGACCATAGCGCCACACCGCCAGCAGCCACAGCGCCGCGGCCAGGGCCAGGCTCGCCGCCAGATACACGCCCCAGACGTCCGGCGCGATCGGTTCGGCGCGGATGATCTTCAGCAGCAGCTGGTTCTGCGCGAGGAACGGCACCGCGAACTGCCACAGTTCGGTCTTGATCGGATTGATCATCAGCACGATGCTCGGGACCATCGGCAGCAGCATCAGCCAGACGATGTGGCTCTGCGCTTCCTTCATGCTCTTGGCGGTCGCGGCGAGGAAGGTCAGCAGCGACGTGCCGACGAACAGCATCGGCAGCAATACCAGCAGCATCTTGCCGATCGCGACGAAGCTGACGTCGAGCATCCGCGATGCACTCGTGCCCATCTGCGCGCTGATCTTGAACGCGAGCAGGGTGAGCAGCAGCGAGCCCATGCCGATGATGCAAGCGGCGGCGATCTTGCCGCTGACGATCGCCCCGCGCGAGGCCGGGGTGGCCAGCAACGGCTCCAGCGACTGGCGTTCGCGTTCGCCAGCGGTCGCATCGAGAATCAGATACGAACCGCCGATGAAGCTCGGCAGGATCAGCAGATACGGCAGCAGGATCGCCAGCAGGATGCCGCGCTTGGCTTCTTCGGTGGCCGTGTCGCGTGTGCCCACCGCGACCGGATGCACCACCGACGGATCGATGCCGCGGGCGAGCAGGCGCAGGGCGCCGACCTGCTGGCCGTAGGCGGCGATCGCGGTCCGCACACGACGCGTCGGGGTCTCGGCATTGCGGCGCGTGCTGTCGCTGATGATCTCCACCGTCGCCGGGCGGCCGGCGTGCCAGTCTTCGGCGAAGCTCGCCGGAATCTCGATCGCCACGTCGATGTCCTGGCCGGCGATCGCCGCATCCAGATCCGCCGGTGCATCGACGGCCTGGATGCCGAGCGTCGCCAGATGCGCGACGAGATTCGGCGCGTGCTCGGCGCCGATCACCGGCACTTCCAGCACGCGGTCCTGCTCGGTCTTCATGCGCTTTTCGGCCATGAAGTTCATGCCCAGCATCAGCAGCGGATACATCAGCGGGCCGAGCAGCAGCGCCATGAACAACGTGCGCCGGTCGCGCGCGATGTCCAGCAGCTCCTTGCGCACCACGCACCACATCCATTTCAGGTTGCTCATGCCAGCAGGCCCTCCTCGGAACCGATCGCGCTGACGAAGGCGTCCTCGAGATTCGGCTTGCCGAAACGTTCGCGCAGTTCGTCGGCGGTGCCGTCGGCGACGACGCGGCCCTTGGCGACGATGACGATGCGGTCACACAGCGCGGCGACCTCCTGCATGATGTGGCTGGAGAAGATCACGCAGCGGCCGTCGTCGCGCAGCTTGAACAGGAACTCGCGCATCGCGCGCGTGGTCATCACGTCCAGGCCGTTGGTCGGCTCGTCGAGGATCACGTTGCGTGGGTCGTGCACCAGCGCGCGGGCGATCGCGGTCTTGGTGCGCTGGCCCTGGCTGAAGCCTTCGGTCTGGCGGTCCAGGATCTCCCCCATGTCGAGCTGTTCGCTGAGCACACGCGTGCGCTCATTGATTTCCGCCTTCGACAGACCGTGCAGCTCGCCGAAGTAGCGGATGTTCTCGCGCGCGGTCAGGCGCTTGTAGACGCCGCGCGCATCGGGCAGTACGCCGAGCACGCGGCGCACCGCGGCCGGATCCTGTGCGGCGTCGATGCCGTCGACCAGCACGCGGCCGCTGTCGGGCTTCATCAGCGTGTAGAGCATGCGCAGCGTCGTCGTCTTGCCGGCGCCATTGGGACCGAGCAGGCCGGTGATGCGGCCGTCTTCGGCAGTGAAGTCGACGCCGTCGACGGCCTGGACCGTGCCGGTCTTCGTCTTGAACGCCTTGTGCAGGTGCTGGGCAGTAATCATGGGTGCGATCCGGGATTGGGGATTCGGGCGTCGGGATTCGAAAGAGCGGCTGGCGTCGGGCAGAGGGTGGGAGCCAGGGCGATCCGGCTGTTCCGAAGCCCCAATCCCCACACCCGGATCCCGCGCCTCACGGACTCCATCCATTGAAACTCGTGAACGGCGGCACCGGCCGCATCGCGTCGAGGCACGTGGCGTCGAGCGCCTTGGCGTCGGTCGATTCGATGAACTGCGCGAGCAGCTTGGGCATGCAGCCGAACGCGAACGTGCCGTGGCCCTGGCCCTCGAGCACGAGGTGGCGGCCGTTGGGCAGGCCCGCGACGACACGCTCGGCATACGCGGGCGGCGTGACCGGATCGAGTTCGCCCGACAGCAGCAGCGCGGGCACATCCGACTGCAGCGCCGCGGTGTGGTTCGCAGGCGGCGTGCCGGTCGGCCAGGTGCGGCAGGCGCCGAAGAACATGCGGGCGACGCCGGGGCCGAGGATCGTGTCCGCGACGCGGCCGTCCTCGCGATACCGGCCCGCGTCTTCGGCGCAGATCACCGACCACTGCATGCCGCGCGTCATCTGCCCGCCGACGTTGCTGACCATCAGTTGCGACAGCGACATCAGCGGGCCGTAGCGGCCCTGCGCCGCTTCGTCGAGGATCAGCGGCAGCAGCGACGCGGTCTGCGGTGCGTACGAGAACAGGAATGCGAGGCCGGTCACCGTGTCCGGCGTGACCACGCCATCGCGCTGCGCGCCGGTGGTCGGATCGCGATAGGTCACCGGCGCCGGCGTCGCCTGCAGCGTCGACAGCACGCCGCGCAGCTGCGCCTGCAGATCGGTCGGGAAGCGTTCCCGGCAGCCGGCGTCCTGCGCGCACTGCCTGGACTGCAGCGCGAGCGCATCCTCGAAGGTGTGCGCGAATTCGCCGCCGACGACCAGATCGTTCGGCGCCACGCCGTCGAGCACGAGGCTGCGCGTGTGCTGCGGATAGGCCATCGCGTACTGCTGCGCGACGCGGGTGCCGTAGGAGCCACCGACCAGGTTCACCTGGTCGGCGCCGAGCGCGGCGCGCACGGCATCGAGATCGCGGATCGCGTTGCCGGTCGTGTAGAAGCGCGGATCGGCGCGGCCTTCGAGCCCTGCGAGGCAACGGCCGACATAGCCGTCGAGGTCGGCATCGGTCGGGACGGTCAGGGCATCGAGTTCCATCGGCGCCCCGTCGTCGCCCACGCAGTCGAGCGGGTTCGAATCGCCGGTGCCGCGCTGGTCGACCAGCACGATGTCGCGCTGGCGGCGCACTTCGCGCAGGCCGGCGTTGATCTGCGCAGCCAGTCCGGTTGCCGCCTGGCCCGGGCCACCGGCGAGGAAGAAGACCGGATCGGCGGTACCGCCGTCGTTCGAATCCGCCGGCAGCCACGCGATGTTGAGACCGATCCTGCGGCCGTCCGCCGCATCCGGGTTCTCGGGCACCTCGAAGGTCGCGCACTGCGCCTCGACGCGCGTGGCGGCGTTGCCGCCGTCGAGCGTGCAGGCATGGAACGGGATCTGGCCGAACATGCGCGCCGGACGCGCGCCGTCGCCTTCGGCAGGTGCCGGCGCACCGCCGCTGCAGCCGGCGAGCGTCGCGCTCGCGGCCAGCGCCAGCAGGGGAAACCTGATTGCTCTCATGGAACGTCCTCGAACAGGAAAATGGATTCGATGGGCTCGGCGAACTCGCGTGCGATCCGGAACGCCAGCGGCAGGCTGGGGTCGTACTTCCCGGTCTCGATCGCGTTGATCGTCTGTCTCGATACATCCAGACGTTCGCCGAGCTGTGCTTGTGACCAGCCGCAGGCCTCGCGCAGTTCGCGCACCCGGCTCTTCATCCGCGCGCGCTCACCGGTAGCGCCGCGCGATGACCGGCTTGGCGATGCCGTAGGTGCCGCACAGCAGCGGAAACACCCACAGCATCGCCGCGCTCGCGGGCACGTCGATGACACGCGCCGCCTGCAGGAACCCGGCGGTCATGTACGCGAACGCGACCAGCGCGGCGGCGATGCAGACCGCCTCGAACTCGATGCGCTGCTGCAGTTCGTCGACGCCGCGGATGAAATGCACCATCGCCCGCAGCACCAGCGCGATCGGCACGACCGGCAGCAGGGCGATAAGCGCGCGCAGGGCCGGCGCCTCGACATGGCGCAGCAGCCACAGCGAACCGGACAGCAACACCATGTAGGCACCCATGCCCACCAGCAGCTCGCGTGCATACCGGCGCCGCAGCGCCTGCGGCGCGCCGTCGCAGGCGGTCGCGCGCCGGGACAGCGACACCGCTGCAATGGCCGTCGCCGACAAGAGGATCAGGCCACTCGTCCAGACCGGCGCCGTCGGGACCAGCAGGCGCAAGGCGACTGCGGCGGCGAGCAGCATCACGGCGACGTCACGCAAAGGAAAACGGGCGAACGAACCGTCCATGGCAGGACCGTGTGTCAAGTTGGCTTGACACGGAGAATGCGCGGCGCGGCTTCTGGTGTCAAGCGCGCTCCCACGGGATTCCAGTGCGCCTGGAGCATGCGCTCCCATCAATCCGCCGGTGCAGTCCCGCGCCATCCGTGCAGTTCCGCCAGCCGCTCGTCGAACACCGTCCGGCTGGCCGCATCGGGAATCCGTTCCGACAGTGCGCGCGCCTGATCCAGATGCGTGCGCACCGCCGCGGCGTCGCCATCCAGTCGCGCGATCTCCGCATCGAGCCACGCGCGGTACGGCGACAGATCCATCAGCCCGCCCTCGCAGCGCGCGCGCCAGGCGGCGAGCAGCGCGCGGTCGCCGACCAGCAGCGCCGCATGGCTGGCGAGCGTCACCGCGATCGCGGACCGGAATGCGATCGGCACGTTCGCAAACGCGGCCGCGAGCGCCTCGGCTTCGGGCCGCGCGGCGCCGGCATCGCGGCGATCGATCGCATGCGACAGCCGCAGCATGCGCGCGCTCTGCTGCAGGCCGGTGCTGGCGACGCCGGTGTCGAGGCTCGGAATCGAGGCCGGCGGCCAGTCGCGCGGCCGCACGTTGGCCAGGCTCAGCGCCATCAGCTGGTTGATCTGCAGCTGCAGCGCGGCGTCGGGCGTACGGCGCGCGAGATCGAGCAGGCCGCGCCCGTCGGAACGCCAACCGTCCAGATGCATCGGCAGCAGATTGCCCAGGCCCATCACGGCGGCGGCGAACGCGATGCCCAGGCCCGCGCCCGCCAGCCAGGCCGGCATCGGCAGCCAGGCCACCAGCGCGACGCACAGCGCGGCCGTCGCCAGATTGGCCAGCGGCCCGCCCAGCAGGAATACCGCCTGGTCGCCGCGCGACAGGCCACGCCCGTCGCGCGGCAGCAGCGCCGCGAACCCACTGATGCCGCGGACGCCACCACCATGCCGCCAGCGCCAGCGGTCGTCGCCGCCGCGCTCGATCCGGAACGGCCCGACGCCGAACGCGATCGCATGCATGCCGCGCGATAGGCCGGCGAGCGCATGCCCGGCTTCGTGCAGCACGATGTGCGGCCACAGCGAGACGAAGAACGCGATCAGCAGCGGGAGGCCCGCGCCGGGCGGCAGGATCTCCAGTGCCGGCAGGCCGAGCTTCGCGATGCCGACGCCCACCAGGACGCCGGCGAAGAAGAAGACCACCAGCCGGAGCGCACGCCGCCACAGCGGCGGCTTCGCCGCAGGCGCTTCGGGCGCAGGCGGCATCAGGGATGCGAACGGGGATCGGGGTGGCGTGGCGCTGTCGGGCATCGTCATCCGCGGCGTCTCACTTGCTGCTGGCGTACGTCTCGCGGCGGGCATTCGACATGTGCCTGTGGGGCACTGCCCCACACATGCCGAGTGCGCCGCGCGTGCAGCGCGCGACCGGAGCTGCGCCGGCGACAGACTTACTTGCTGCTGACATATTTTTCCCGGCGGATCAGCGGCACCGGCAGGCCGAAGCCCTTGAGCGCCTCGAACGTCGCGTCGACCATGTTCGGATTGCCGCACAGGTAGGCGATGTCGCCCTCGCCCGGTGCGAATTCCCCGAGGAACTGCTGCACGTAGCCGTGGCGCACATCGGCATGCGGCGCGTCCGGCAGTTCGCGCGAGAAGCACGGCACGAAGCGGAAGTCCGGGTGTCTGTCGGCGAACGCGCGGAAGTCGTCGCCGTAGAGCAGTTCGGCCGGCGTGCGCGCGCCCATCAACAACACCACCTCGACGCCGCGCTCGGCGATCGCCTTCTCCAGCAGCGGCAGCATTGCGCGGTATGGCGTGACGCCGGTGCCGGTGCCGACCAGCAGATAGCGGCGATTGGTGTCCTGCGGCATCAGGCAGAAACGCCCGAACGGGCCGCTGGCCTGCACCGTACTGCCCGGATCCATGCCTTCGAACAGCGCGGTCGCCGCGCCGCCGGGCACGTAGCTCACCGCCACTTCGATCGCCTCGCCCGGGCCGATCGCATGGTCGTGGATCGTCGCCAGCGAATACGAGCGCTTGGTCGCGGTGCCGTCGGCGTACTCGAAATGGATCTGGATGAACTGGCCGGGGATGAAGTCCAGCGGCTGGCCGTCGTCGCGGACGAAGGACAGGTGGGCGACGGTCGGCGCGACCATGCGCCGCGAGACGAGCTTGATGGGGAACTGCGTGATGGCCACTGCGGGGATTTGTCCGTGATTCGGCGAGCGTCCGGCGCTGCCTGCGGCCGGTGGGGGCTCCATGTGCCTATGGTAGCGGGTCGGCGCGGACCGCCCGGTGCAGATGCCGCAATGCCGTGTCGCGCACCTGCACGGCGCCACGCATGCAACGCGCCGTTGCGGCCGGGCCCGCCGGGGCGTCCCTATACTACGGGCCCCCGCCGCGCCATCCGCGGCACGAGCGATGGACATGTCCCCGATTCCCCAGGCCGACGCCGCCCTTTCGGTGCGCGATCTGCGCAAGACCTACGACGGCGGCGTCGAGGCCCTCAAGGGCATCTCGCTCGACGTCGCACCCGGCGATTTCTTCGCCCTGCTCGGCCCCAACGGCGCCGGCAAGTCGACGCTGATCGGCATCATCTCCTCGCTGGTCAACAAGACCTCGGGCGAGGTGCGCCTGTTCGGTACCGATCTGCACGCCAGCCGCGACGCGGCGATGCGCCTGATCGGCCTGGTGCCGCAGGAACTGAACTTCAACTTCTTCGAAAAGCCCTTCGACATCCTCGTCAACTACGCGGGCTTCTACGGCATTCCGCGCACCGAGGCGACGGTGCGCGCCGAAGAGGAACTCAGGCGCGCGCAGCTGTGGGACAAGGCGACCACGATGTCGCGCACGCTGTCGGGCGGCATGAAGCGTCGGTTGATGATCGCCCGCGCCATGATGACGCGCCCGCGGCTGCTGATCCTCGACGAGCCCACCGCCGGCGTCGACATCGAGATCCGCCGCGGCATGTGGCAGACGCTCAAGGAGATCAACGCCGCCGGCACGACGATCATCCTGACCACGCATTACCTGGAAGAGGCCGAGAGCCTGTGCCGGAACCTCGCGATCATCGATCGCGGCATCATCGTCGAGCAGGGCCCGATGCGCCTGCTGCTGTCCAAGCTCGATGTCGAGGGCTTCATCTTCGACATCGACGGGACGCTGCCGGCGACGCTGCCGCCGATCGAGGGCACCACCCTGGTCGCGACCGACGACCACACGCTGGATCTCGACATGCCGCGCGCGATGGATCTCAATCGCGTGTTCGCCACCCTCGACGGCGCCGGCATCCGCGTGCGCTCGATGCGCACCAAGTCCAACCGCCTCGAGGAACTGTTCGTGCGCATGACCGGCCCCAACGCCGCCTCGCAGCAGGAGAAGACGGCATGAGCACGCACCCCACCGACGTGGCCGCCATCGAAGGCACCGCGCAGCGCCACTGGGTCGCGCTGTACACGATCGCCCGCCGCGAGATCGTCCGCATCCTGCGCATCTGGGGCCAGACCCTCGTGCCGCCGGCGATCACGATGACGCTGTACTTCCTGATCTTCGGCGGCCTGATCGGCGCGCGCGTCGGCGAGATGGACGGCATCCGCTACATGGATTTCATCGTGCCGGGCCTGGTGATGATGAGCGTGATCCAGAACAGCTACGGCAACATCTCGTCGAGTTTCTTCGGCGCGAAGTTCGGCCGCCACGTCGAGGAACTGCTGGTCAGCCCGATGCCGAGCTGGGTGATCCTCGGCGGCTACGTGATCGGCGCGGTCGCGCGCGGTCTCGCCGTCGGCGTCATCGTGCTGTGCATCGCGATGCTGTTCACCACCGTGCGCATTCCGCATCCGCTGGTGACCTTTGCCACCGTACTGCTGGGCGCGACGATCTTCGCCCTGGCCGGCTTCGTCAACGCGGTCTACGCGAAGAAATTCGACGACGTCGCCATCGTGCCGATCTTCATCCTGACCCCGCTGACGTATCTGGGCGGCGTGTTCTATTCGGTCTCGCTGCTGCCCGGCTGGGCCGAAACGGCGACGCATGCCAACCCGATCTTCTACATGGTCAACGCGTTCCGCTACGGCCTGCTCGGCGTCAGCGACGTGTCGCTGGGCGTGTCGTTCGCGCTGATGATCGGCTTCGTCGTCGCGCTGGGCGCGCTGGCGCTGTGGCTGCTCAAGCGCGGCATCGGCCTGCGCAGCTGAGGCTTTCCTGCGCGCGGCGGGCGCCGCGCGCGCACATGCACAAGGACAGGTCATGCGCATTCTCGTTCTCGGCGCCGGTGGCACCGGCGGTTACTTCGGCGGTCGCCTCGCGCAGGCCGCTGCCGACGTCACCTTCCTCGTGCGGCCCGCACGCGCGACGCAGCTCGAACGCGACGGCCTGCGGATCCGCAGCGACCTCGGCGATGCGCAGTTTCCGGTGGCGCATGTCACCGCCGACGCCCTGCCCGCGCTCGCCGCGGAGCGGCCCTTCGACCTGGTGCTGCTGAGCTGCAAGGCCTACGACCTCGACAGTTCGATCGACGCGATCGCGCCGGCGGTCGGACCGTCGACCGCCGTGCTGCCGATCCTCAACGGCCTGCTGCACTACGCCGCGCTCGATGCGCGCTTCGGTGCCGGACGGGTGCTGGGCGGGCTGTGTTTCATCAGCGCGATGAAGGGCAAGGACGGCGAAGTGGTGCATCTGCCGTCGCCACCCTCGATGACGTTCGGCGAACGCGAGGCGGCCGACAACGGCAGTGCACGGACGCGCGCGCTGGAAACGGTGTGCACGCGCGCGTCCGGATTCGACGCGGTGCGCAGCGAGACCTTCATGCAGGCGGCCTGGAACAAGTTCACCTTCCTCGCCGCGCTGGCCGCGGCGACCTGCCTGATGCGCGCCAGCATCGGCCGCATCGTCGACACCGATGGCGGCACCGCATTCCTGTCGGCGTTGCACGACGAATGTCTCGCGGTCGCCGCCGCGGACGGCCATGCGATTCCGGCCGAGGCTGCGCAGCAGGCGCGCGCGCTGCTGACGAAAGCCGGCTCGACGGTCACCGCGTCGATGCTGCGCGATCTCGAATCCGGCCAGGACGTCGAAGCGCTGCAGATCATCGGCGACCTGCGCGCACGCGCGCATGCTGCCGGTCGTGCGGTGCCGCATCTCGACGCCGCCTGGGTGCATCTGCAGGCCTACCGTTCGCGCCGCCAGACGCCGCAGACGCCCTGAAGGCGACGCCTGGCCTTCGCCGGGCGTTTGCTAGGCTCGCCGCTCCCCTGATGGAGATGTGCCGCATGACGCTGCCCCGTACCCGAGGTTTCGCCTGCCTGCTGGCGCCTGCCGTATTCGGCCTCGCCGCCTGCGGTGCCGCCCCGCAGCCCGCGACCGGCGACGCAGCGCAGACCCGGCCGGTCGAGGACACCCAGACCCGGCCATCGGAAGCCGCGCAGGCGCAGATCGAATCGGGCACGCCGCCGGTCGACGCCCCGCTGACCGGCGATGCCGCCAGCACGATGCTGGCCCAGATCGCCGGGATCGCCGGCGCGATGCACGCCGCCGCGAAGCTGTGCGATCCGGACGTGTCGGATGCGCAGCTCGACCAGGCCAAGGATCAGCTGCGCCAGGAATTCACCAGGATGGGCGGCGAGGTCGGCACCTTCGACGGCGAGTTCGCCTCCGCGCACGACAAGACGAACGCCCAGTTCACCCAGGCGACGCCCGCGCAGCAGACGCAGATGTGCGACGAACTCGAAGCGATGGCGTCGCAGGCACCGCCGCCGGTGGGCTGAGCGGGATTCAAGCCCGCCTCCGCGAGACGGTCGGGGGGGCGATCCGTTGGTCCCAGGCAGGAACTGGCGTCCACCGAACCGGTGCCTATCTCCGCGAACACGCGGCGTACGTCGGGATCGTGAACAGGTTCTACGGGAAACGAAGCCGCTCAGTCCTTGAAATCCCCGCCGATAAACACCGACAACGCTTCCGGCTGCAGATGCCGTTCCATCGCAGCGCGCACGTCCTCCGGCGTCAACGCACGCAACTTCTCCTCGAACGCCGCGGAGTAGGCCATGTCGCGGCCGAGGTAGAGGTTGCTGTCGAGCATGCCGACGAGTTCGGGATCGTTCGCGCGTGACGTGCGGCGCGCACGCAGCATGCCGTCGAGCGCGTCGTCGAGTTCGGCCTGGGTGATGCCTTCGCTGCGGATGCGCTGCAGTTCCTCGCGCACCGCGGTTTCCACCCTCGCCATGTTTTCCGGCGCGGCGATCGCCGACACACCGAACATGCCGGCATCGTCGAACACGCTGGCGGAGAAATTCGAACCCACGCCGTAGCTCAGGCCTTCGCGCTGGCGGATGCGGTCGCCCAGGCGCGATTTCATGCCCGAGCCGCCGAGGATGTAGTTGCCGATCAGCAGCGCGGGGTAATCCGCATGATCCTGATGCATGCGCAGCGACTGGCGCGCGACCAGCGTCGCATTGGCCTTGTCGGGCGTGACCAGCCGTTCGTGCACCGCCTCGCGCGCGACATACGGCGTTTCGATGCGCGCGAACGGCACCGGCAGCGGCCAGTCGCCGAACAGGCGTTCGAGCTGCGCGCGCACCGCGTCCGCATCGACATCGCCGACCACCGCGATGGTCGCGCCTTCGCCCATGCCGTAGAAATCGCGATGGAAGGCGCGCACGTCGTCGAGCTGCAGGCTCTCGATCAGCGCGATGCGTTCTTCGAACGTGGTCGCGTGGTACGGATGGCCCTTCGGAAACGCATTGAAATGCTGCGACAGCGCTTCGTTCGCGACCGCGCCCGGCTCGCTCATGCTGCCGCGGATACCGGTCAGCTGCTGGCTGCGCAACTGAGTGAACTCGCTGTCCGGGAATGTCGGCTTGCGGAGCACGTCGGCGACGAGGTCGAGCAAGGCGCCGACGTGTTCGCGATCGGTGGTCGCCGCGACCGTCACCGTGGTCGCGGTGCCACCGACGCTCAGCGTCGAACGCAGCGCGGTCAGCCGTCGCGACAGTGCGGCCCGGTCGTAGCCTTCGCTGCCGCGCATCAGCAGCGTGCCGGCCATCTGCCCGGCGGTGGCACGGTCGTGCAGACGCTGCGCATCGCCCAGCCGCAGATTCATGCGGATCTGCACCGAGTTGCCGCGCGTGTCCTTGTCGAGCACGGCGAGCTTGGCGCCGTTCGACAGCGTCGAAACCTTCGTGCGCGCATCGATGTTGGCGTAGGACGGATCGAAGGCTTCGCCGGCGTCGAGCGCGGCGCGCGGGACGAAATCTTCGAGCGCAGCCTCCGCCGTCGGCGCTTCGGCGATCGTCACGCGTTCGACCGCATCGGTGGGCAGGAACTGGCCGGTGGTGCGGTTGTCGCGCCGCAGATAGGCCTGCGCGACGCGGGTGACATCGTCCACCGTCACCGCATCGAGCCGGTCGCGCGTGCGCAGCAGCAGACGCCAGTCGCCCTGCGCGATGGCTTCCGACAGCGCCACGCCGATCGCATTCGGGTCGCGCATCGCGCGATCAAAGCCGGCGAGCATGCGCTGCTTCGCGTCCTCGACTTCCGCTTCGGTGAACGGCGTCGCGGTCGCGTCTTCCACCAGTGTCAGCAGCTCGGTCTGCAACGCATCGAGGTCGCTGCCTTCCGGCGCTTCGGCGACGAAGGTCAGATAGCCGGGCTCGTCCATCGCCAGCGCGGACGCCGACGCGCCGGTCGCGCGGCCCGGTTCCACGAGTGCGCGATGCAGGCGTCCGCCCGGCGTGCTGCCCAGCACCTGCGACAGCACCGCGACCGCCGCGCTGTCGTCGTGGCGGCCGGCGGGAATGTGATAGCCGGCGACGAGATACGGCGTGCGCCCCACGCGGCGCACCACCACATGGCGCTCGCCGTCCTGCGCGGGTTCGCGCGTCCAGGTGACCGGCAACGCACGCGCCGGTTTCGGCAATGCGCCGAAGCTCGCACCGACCGCGGCCAGCGCCTGCGCCGGATCGAAATCGCCGGCGATGACCAGCACCGCGTTGTCGGGCTGGTACCAGGTCCGGTAGAACGCCTGCAACCGGTCGATCGGCACGTGCTCCACGTCGCTGCGCGCACCGATCGTCGAGTTGCCGTAGTTGTGCCACTGGTAGGCCGCGCCCATCACCCGCTGCACCAGCGCGCGCACTGGATTGTTCTCGCCCGACTCCATCTCGTTGCGGACGACGGTCATCTCGCTGTCGAGATCCTCGCGCGCGATGCGCGAATTGACCATGCGGTCGGCTTCCATGCGCAGCACCCAGTCCAGGGTGTCGGCATCGGTGGAGAAGCTGGCGAAGTAGTTGGTACGGTCCAGCCACGTGGTGCCGTTGAAGCGCACGCCGCGGCGGCGCATTTCGCCGGGAATGTCGGGATGCGTCGGCGTGCCCTTGAACACCAGGTGCTCGAGCAGGTGCGCCATGCCGGTCTCGCCATACCCCTCATGACGCGATCCCACGCGATAGGTCACGTTGACCGTGGTCACCGGCTTGCTGGTGTCGGGAAACAGCACCAGCGCCAGGCCGTTGTCGAAACGGTACTCGCGGATGCCCTCGGCCTCGTGCACCGGCGCATCGAGTTGCGGCGGCGCGGCCCACAGCGGCCATGCGGTGCCGAGCAGCAGCACCACGACACAGGCACGCAGACGACGTTGCATGCGGATCCCCCGTTGGCGAAGACGATCGACGAAAATAACAGATCAGTTGCGGCCGACCGGCTGCGGCACGTCATTGGATTCACGATGATCGAGGTGCGTTACGCCGACGACTGGCTGGCCGTCGTCGACAAGCCGGCCGGCCTGATGGTCCACGACAGCGCCCTGGCGCGCGACGAGCGCGACTTCCTCGCCGACCGCCTGCGCGAACAGTTCGGCCGCCCGTTGTTCCTGATCCACCGGCTCGACCGCGCGACCAGCGGCGGCCTGCTCGTCGCCTTCGATCGCGACACCGCCTCCGCCCTCGGCACGCAGTGGATGGCGCGCAGCGTCGACAAGCACTACCTCGCGATCTGCCGCGGCTGGCCCGACGACATCGTCGTCGACCACCCCCTCGACGGCGGCTCCGGCAAGCCGGTGAAGAAACCCGCGGTCACCCGCTTCACGCGGCTGGCGACGACCGAACTGTCGATGCCATCGGCGGGCTTTCCGACCTCGCGCTACGCACTGCTGCGCGCCGAACCGATGACCGGCCGCTTCCGCCAGATCCGCCGGCACCTCAAGCACCTGTCGCATCACCTGATCGGCGACACCAGCCACGGCGACGGCCGCCACAACCGCAACTTCCGCATGCTCGGCATCCACCGCATGCTGCTGCACGCCGAGCGCGTGGGCTTCGATCATCCCCAGACGGGCGCGCGTCTGGTGGTGGAGACGCCGCCGGGGGACGAGTTCGCGAAGGCCTTGCTGCTGTTTCCATGATCGCCGACGCTGTGAAGCCCTCCCCCGTCCACGGGGGAGGGTTGGGAGGGGGCAAACTCTCGGCGCGCGGACGAATAGCGATCTGCATAGGTTTGTTTTTCGCTCGGTGAAGCATTTCTTGCAGTGATGGACGGCCCCCACCCAACCCTCCCCCGCTTTCGCAGGGGAGGGCTAACTTCCCACCACCGCCCTCCACAGCCACCGTCTACAATCGCCGCCGATGTCCACGCCGCCCGCCATCCCCGAGGACGAACTCGTCGAGCGCTTCGTGCGGGCGAGCGGTCCCGGCGGGCAGAACGTCAACAAGGTCTCGACCGCGGTCGAGCTGCGCTTCGACATCGCCGGTTCGCCCTCGCTGCCGGAACACGTGCGCACGCGGCTGCTGGCGCGCCGCGACCGGCGCATCACCGAGGCCGGCGTGCTGGTCATCAACGCGCAACGCTTCCGCACCCAGGAGCGCAACCGCGAGGACGCGCGCGAGCGCCTGGCGGCCTTCGTCGCCTTCGGTTACGAGGTGCCCAAGGCCCGCGTGGCGACCCGGCCCACGCGCGGCTCGAAGGAGCGGCGGCTCGGGGCGAAACGCGAACGCAGTACCATCAAGCGCGGTCGCGCCACGCGCGACTGGGATTGACCCCGTCATTGCTGGCCCTGCGCCGAGGACGCATGAGCACTTCGAAGTATCCGTTCCTGGTTCCCGTTCCACCGCGCGCGCCGCGTGTCAGGCCCAGCCGCCTCGCGCGCTGGATCGGCCGCAGCATCCTGCGCATCGGCGGCTGGCGCGTCATCGGCGAACTGCCCGACGTCTCGCGCCTGGTGCTGATCGGCGCCCCGCACTCGTCCAACTGGGACGGCGTCTGGGGCTTCGCCGCCAAGGCGGCGCTGGGCCTCGACATCCGCGTGCTCGGCAAGGATTCGCTGTTCCGCGTACCGGTGCTGGGCTGGGCGCTGCGCGGTCTGGGGGTGATTCCGGTCGACCGCAGCCGCGCCTCGCGCGTGATCGAACAGGCCGCCGCCGCGATCCACGGCAAGGAGGCCTTCTGGTACGGCCTCGCGCCGGAAGGCACGCGCAAGCGCGTCGAGCGCTGGAAGACCGGCTTCTGGAAGATCGCCAAGGCCGCCAACGTGCCGATCCAGCTGATGTACTTCCACTACCCGGACAAGGTCATCGGCTTCGGCCCGATGATCCGGCCCAGCGACGATCCCGATGCCGACATGGCGCGGATCCGCGCCTGGTACGTGCCCTGGATCGGCAAGAACCGCGGCACGGTATGAGTCGCCGTGGCGCTCGACCGCGTGTCAGGGCCGTCGCCGGCGCTCTCGTCGTGGCCACCCTGGCCGTCGTCGCGCTCGCCTGGCTGCACGGCCGGGAACCCCAGGCCGACCGGATCGAACCGCCGCCGGCCGCCGCGGCGACGGCTGCCGCCAGCGCTCGCGCTTCGCGAACGGAAGCGGTCGCCTCGGTCCCGGTACAGTCGCGTCAAGCCGCCGCATTGCCGCTACCGCCGCAGGACACGCCACTGGCGTTGATCCACGACGACCTGGCCGCCCGCGCCGCCGCCGGCGATGCCCGCGCGGCGTGCCGGCTCGCCGCCGAGCACGAGCGCTGCGAGACGATCGGACAACAGCATCGGGCGCTGCTTGCCCACCAGCGTTGGATGCACCAGAGCGCACGGGCGAGCCGCGACGGCGCGGCGGTCACGGCAAGTACTTCCGGCCAGGACCCGCAGCAGATCCTGCAGCACGTCGCGGAGCAGATCGCCGACCACGCGCGTGTCCTGCAACGCTGCGAAGGCGTCACGCCGGTGTCGCCGGCACAGCGCGCCGCGTACTGGCGGCAGGCCGCCCTCGCGGACCACGTGCCCTCGATGCGCCACTACGCCAGCGGCAACGCCTTTCGCATGCACGAGTTGATGGACATGCTGCCTGCGTTGCGGACATACCGCGGGGAGGCCGAGGCGATCGCCCGCCGCGCCGCGCGCCAGGGCGACGTCGCGACGATGCATGCCCTGGCGATGGCCTATGCCAACGCCGACGACGGCAGCATCCGCTCTTTTCTGGCCCAGGCCGTCACCCCCGACCTGGTCCAGGCGCTGGCCTGGTTCACCGTGCTCGATGCCCACCCCGAGATCGTGGCGTTGCCGGCGCAGGATCGGCTGGCGCAATCAATCGATCGGCACCTCGCCGAACTGCGCGCGGCGGCAACCGCCGAAGAAAGCACCGCCGCGGCACGCGAGGTCGAGGCGCTGCCGGCCGCGGCCCGTGGTGCGCCCGTTCCCGACCGCGCCGGCCGCCATCGGTTCTTCGGCGGCGTGCAGGATCTCCATGTCGCAGCGTGCGACGATGCGCCTCGCCAGCGTGCCGGCTAGTGTCGCGTCCGCGCCTCCTGTCTTCCGCGATCGCGCTGGCGCTGAGCGCCTGCGGCGACCGCACCGCTACCGAGTCCACGATGCCCGCCACCGTCACCGCCGCCGCCGCGCCGGCCGAGAACGCCCTGTTCGCCGCGAGCACGCTGCCATTCCAGGCCCCGCCCTTCGACAAGCTCAAGGACGCCGACTACCACCCGGCCATCATCGAGGGCATGCAGCAGCACCTGGCCGAGATCCGCGCCATCGCCGACAACCCCGAGGCGCCGACCTTCGTCAACACCATCGAGGCCATGGAGCGCAGCGGCGAACTGCTGACCCGCTCGGCCAACGTGTTCTTCATGCTCACCGGCGCCCACACCAACGCCACCCTGCAGGCCGCCGAGGAAGCGCTGGCGCCGAAGCTCGCCGAGCACAGCGACGCCATCCATCTCGACCCGGCGCTGTTCGCGCGCGTCAAGACCATCTATGACCAGCGCGCCACGCTCGGCCTCACGCCCGAGCAGGCCACCGTCGTCGAGCGCACCCACGACAACTTCGTCCGCGCCGGCGCCCTGCTCAATGACGCCGACAAGGCCGAACTGCGCAAGCTCAACGCCGAGTCGTCCACGCTGTCGACCGCGTTCGGCAACAAGCTGCTGGCGGCCAACAACGCCGGCGGCGTCTTCGTCACCGACCTCACAGAACTCGACGGCCTCGACGCAGGCACGATCGCCGCCGCCGCCGATGCCGCCATGGTCGCTGGCAAGGACGGCCAGTGGCTGCTGAACCTGCAGAACACCACCCAGCAGCCGGTGCTCGCGTCATTGAAGAACCGCAGCCTGCGCGAACGCGTACTCGCCGCGTCCACCGGCCGCGCCGAACACAGCGACGGCAACGACACCCGCGCCACCATCCAGCGCCTCGCCGAACTGCGCGCACGCCAGGCCCGGTTGCTCGGCTTCCCGAACTACGCCGCTTACAGCATCGCCGACCAGATGGCGAAGACCCCGGAAGCCGCGCTGAAATTGCTCACCGACACCGTGCCCGTCGCCACCGCACGTGCGCGCACCGAGCTCGCCAAGATCCAGGGCGTCGTGGATGCACAGAACGGCGGCTTCACTGCCGGCGCCGCCGACTGGGACTTCTTTGCCGAGCAGGTCCGCAAGGCCGAGTTCGATCTGGATGAGGCGCAGATCAAGCCCTACTTCGAACTCGACCGTGTACTCAACGACGGCGTGTTCTTCGCCGCCAACCAGCTCTACGGCATCACCCCCAAAGAGCGCAAGGACATGCCCGTCTACCACCCCGACGTGCGCGTGTTCGACATCTTCGATGCCGACGGCACGCAGCTCGCGCTGTTCTACCTCGACCCCTTCAAGCGCGACAGCAAGCAGGGCGGCGCGTGGATGGGCAACTTCGTCGAGCAGAACGGCCTGACCGGCACGATCCCCGTCGTCTACAACGTCGAGAACTTCACCAAGCCCGCCGCCGGCCAGCCCGCGCTGCTGAGCTTCGACGACGTGACCACCCTGTTCCACGAGTTCGGGCACGCCCTGCACGGCTTCTTCTCCAACACCAAGTACCCGTCGGTCGCCGGCACCAACACGCCGCGCGACTTCGTCGAGTTCCCCTCGCAGTTCAACGAACACTGGGCGCTCGACCCCACGGTCTTCGCCAACTACGCCAAGCACCACCAGACCGGCGACGCCATGCCGCAGGACCTGGTCGACAAGATCGTCACCGCGCGCACCTTCAACCAGGGCTATGCGACCACCGAATACCTCTCGGCCGCCCTGCTCGACCTCGCCTGGCACACCCTGCCCGCCAGCGACGCCAGGCAGGACGTCGACGCATTCGAGAAGCAGGCGCTGGCCAAGTACAAAATCGATCTCGCCGCCGTGCCCCCGCGCTACCGCACCAGCTACTTCAGCCACATCTGGGGCGGCGGTTACGCGGCCGGCTACTACGCCTATTTCGGCGCAGAAGTGCTCGACCACGACGCCTTCCAGTGGTTCCGCGAGCACGGCGGGCTGACGCGTGAGAACGGCCAGATCTTCCGCGGCCGGATCCTGTCGATCGGGCATTCGCGTGATCTGGCGGAGGCCTATCGCGAGTTCCGGGGCAAGGATCCGAGCGTCGAGCCCTTGTTGGAGCATCGTGGGTTGAAGTGAACCGACTGACGCGTCTCGGGGCGCGAACAGGCTCAAAACGAATCGGGGTGGCCAGTGGGTCGCCCCGATTCTTTTCAGCGATCCAGAAAAGCGGGGGGGGGGGGGACGTGTAGCAACACGAGAGTGCCAGCCAGTAACGTGGCGCCATCCACATATCGGTGGCGCGTGGTCCTCAGAGAATCCCTACATGCGGCCGCGGCTTTTCCTGCAAACACAACGGTTGTTGGGGCGTATACAACTTCAGGAGGGGAAACAGATTGCACTGCATCCAGCGTCGCGGCCTGCCAGCTCGACATGGTCGCGCGTGGCTCGCGCATGGAAGGGAGGGGACATGTTCCGATCGACGACGGCTCTGCTCTGGTTCGTGCTGTGCGCCTGTACGGCGCCGGCATTCGCGCAGGACGGCAACTTGCCCTGGCAGGAATATTCACGCCTCGTCGAGCAGGGTCGGGAGATTGCGATCCTCGATGTGAACAGCATGTTCGGCGACAGGGTCGACCTGTACTCGGGCGCGCTGTCGTTCTCGACGACGGATGTGTCGATCCCCGGCAACAACGCCCTGCCGGTGGCCGTCACCCGCAAGCTCGACATCCATGACCGCAAGAAGTACGGCACGGGTGGACGCAAACGGGCCTTCGCCGACTGGGATATCGACATCCCGAACGTCAGCGGCGTGTTCGGCCCGACCTGGCACGACAATCGGTGCAGCCAGGCCGCGCCACCGAACGTCCAGGTCCGGGTCACGGCCGACGAATACTGGGCCGGCAACCATGCCGATCTTCCCGGAGGCGGAGAGATGCTCAGGGACAGCAACCGTCCGACGCCGACGACCGGAGGGCCGTATCTCTGGATCACGGAGGGAGACACCTATTTCAGCTGTCTGTCGTCCATCGTCAACGGCACCGGCCAGGGGTTCCTGGCAATCGATACGAACGGCAACAAGTACTGGCTCAACCACATGGCCCAGTACGGAGAGCCGAACTACATTTCTGTGGACAGGCAAGCCTCGCCGGAGAGGGTGGTCGTCTCCCGGCGCAAGAATGTCCTCTACGCCACGCGTGTCGAGGACCGCTTCGGCAACTGGGTCACCTATACCTACAGCAATGCCGCCGATCAGCCCCTGCGACTGACCGCCATCAGCTCCAGCGACAGCCGCAGCCTGACGTTTCAGTACAACGCCAGCGGCTACGTCGCGTCCATCAGCGATGGCGTCCGGGCGTGGACCTACCAGTACACCGGCCACAACCTGACGGGTGTACTGCTGCCGGATGGCAGCAACTGGAATCTGAACCTGTCGGGCCTGTCCAATGCCGTTATCCAGATGTCCAATGACCCCAACGACATGCGGAGTTGCTTCAGCCTGGATGACGTTCTTTCCGGTGACGTATCCGGCAGCATGATGCATCCCTCGGGAGCGACGGCGACGTTCGTCGTCGCGCCCTACGATGTAGGTCGTACCAACGTGCCGGGCATCTGCAGGAACTACCAGTTGCCTGGTTCGCCGGGCAGCGACACCCGCGACGACTACCCCGTGTTCCCAGTGCGCTGGGTGTCCCTCGTCGCCAAGAGCAAGCAGGTCCAGGGCGCGGGGATCGCACCGATGCAATGGACCTACGGCCTCTCGAGCTGGTGGAGCTGGCAGTATCCGCATGGAGCGACCCAGCCGATCTGCTCGACCGGGACCTGCGCCGATCCTGTATGCCTGAGCGACGGCTGCGCGGGGAACCGCACCATGGTCGTCAACGGTCCGGACGGCGCCTGGAATCGCTACACCTTCGGCAACAGCTACCGCTACAACGAAGGCAAGCTGCTCCGGCACGAGCAGGGCACCAGCCACCTCGACGTGCTCCGCACCGTCATCCATACCTACAACTACGCAACCAGCGGCCAGCCTTACGCGGCGAAGATCGGCAGCAGCCCGCAACAGCGCGGCGCTGGTTTCACCTCGGAGTATCCCCGCCCACTGGTCAAGACCGAGACGGTGCAGGATGGCGGGCTCTTCCTGTGGGAGGTCGCCAAGGGCTGCACCGCGTCCGGCGTGTACTGCCTGGACGTGCTGGCGCGACCGACCCGGGTCATCCGCACGGGGAACGTGACCGGAGGCGGTTCCGGAGGCCCGGCGACACCGCCGCTGACAGCGCCCGTCCTGACCGCGCCAGCTACGAACAATACCGGCAGCTACGCCATCAGCTGGACCAGTGTCGCGCTGGCGTCCGCCTACGAACTGCGCGAACAGCTCGGCAGCGGCAGCTGGAACGTGGTCCATATCGGCAGCGGAACCAGCGCCGCGATCAGCGGCAACGGCTCGGGCAGCTGGAACTATCAGGTGCGCGGCTGCAACGGTGCCGGCTGCGGTCCATGGTCGGCTACCAGGACCGCCGTGGTCACCCTGTCCCCTTCCGGCGTGCCGGTCGTCACCGCGCCCACGGCCAACACCACCGGCAGCTACACCGTCAGCTGGACCGCCGTGCCCGGTGCCAACCGCTACGAACTCGATCAGCGCAGGAACGCCGGCGCCTGGAGCAAGGTTCACGACGGCGCGGGTACGGTCAAAGCGCTGGGCGGCCAGGCGTCGGGAACCTATGACTACCGCGCACGCGCGTGCAACGCCGGCGGCTGCGGCGCCGACTCGGCCCTGTCCAGCACCGTCATCACCCTCGCAGCGCTGGGCGCGCCCACGCTCACCGCACCATCGTCGGTGTCCCAGGACCGGCGCTTCACCGTGAGCTGGACCGCGATCTCAGGCGCGACGTCCTACGTGCTCGAGCTCAACTTCAACGGTGGCGGCTACACGCAGGTCTACTCAGGCGCGGCCACAAGCGCATCGCAGACGCTGTCGGAAATGGGGGGCTATCTCTATCGGGTCAGGGCCTGCAACGCCAGCGGCTGTGGCCCGAGTTCGCCCGAAAAGCCCGTGACCGTGACCCTCGGTCCATAGCCGCCCTCGTGCAAGGAGCATCTGGTATGCAGACACAGGTCGTTTCCGGCGCAAGGACGCGGAGCAGGCAGTGGGCGGGTCGGCTGCTCGCCGCCCTGTGCCTGCTGCCGCTCGGGGCGCAGGCGCAGGTACAGAGCTACAGCCGGACCGAAGCGATCGTCTACCACGACAACCTGTCCAAGTGGGTACTGGGCCAGCAGGCCAGCCTGACGGTCAACGGCGTCGTCGCGTCGGAGACGAGCTACAACGCCAACGCCCAGCCCACCGTCTCCAAGACCTTCGGCAGGACGGTGCAGACCCTGGCCTACAACGCCGACGGCACGGCCGCCACCGTCAAAGACGGCAACAACAACATCACCCCCCCTGTCGAACTGGTACCGCGGCATCCCGCGCAGCATCCAGTATCCCGGCGGCAGCACACAGTCGGCGGTGGTCAGTGCCGCCGGCTGGATCACCCGGGTCACCGACGAGAACGGGTTCGCCACCAACTACACCTACGATGCGATGGGCCGGCTGGCCAGCGTCGCCTACCCGACCGGCGACAGCACGACGTGGAACACCACCACGCAGGTGTTCCAGCCGGTCGCCAGCGCCGAGTACGGCATCCCGGCCGGCCACTGGCGACAGACGGTAAGTACCGGGACCGGCAGGAGGATCAGCTACTTCGACGCCCTGTGGCGTCCCTTGCTGGTGC
>NZ_JAIWPU010000054.1 GCF_021191705.1 Proluteimonas flavola | reverse complement strand
CATTGGCAAGGGTTGACGGGCACGACCAGCCAGGCCTGCTGCAGGCCCTGCATCGATGGTCAGGTGCAAAGCCTGCCAGATCACGAGCAGTGGCAGCCCGGAAATCTTCTGCCGCCCACGCTCCTAGGAGCGTGGGCGGCAGAAATCGTCCGGGCTGCAAAGCCCGCTGCACGGTCCATATTTCCGCCGGTTTTTGGCCCGTAGCACCACTACGAGCCTGCAAACCCGCGAAATGCTCTGCAACAGCGAAGCTGGTCAAATCTGGCCTCGCGCAGCGAACTTTTCGCCTCGAACATTTCTGCCGCCCACGCTCCTAGGCCGCGCTGCCGGCCGCCATGCCCGATGCCCAGGCCCACTGGAAGTTGTAGCCGCCGAGCCAGCCGGTGACGTCCAGCACTTCGCCGATGAAGTACAGCCCGGGCGCGTGCTGCGATTCCATCGTCCGCGACGACACGCCGCCGGTGTCCACGCCGCCCAGCGTGACCTCGGCAGTGCGGTAACCCTCGGTGCCGCTGGCGACCAGCGGCCAGGCCTGCAGCAGCGCGGCGGTGTCCTGCAGCTGCGGCGGGGTGAACTGTTTCATCGGCCGGTTCGGCAGCCAGATTTCGCACAGGCGCTGGGCGAAGCGACGCGGCATCAGTTCGGCCAGCACGTTCTTGAGTTCGGTACCGGGGCGCTCGGCCTGCTGCGTCTGCAGCCATGCCAGCGCATCGCGGCCGGGCAGCAGGTCCAGGCGCAGATCGTCGCCGGGCTGCCAGTAGGACGAGATCTGCAGGATCGCCGGGCCGCTGATGCCGCGGTGCGTGACCAGCATGCGGTTGCGGAAAAACGCGTCGTTGCAGCCGGCTTCGACATCGAGCGCGACGCCCGACAATGCGTCCAGCCGTTCCTGGTGCTTGCCGCTGAGCGTCAGCGGCACCAGGCCGGCGCGCGTCGGCACCAGCGTGTGGCCGAAGCTGCGCGCGAGTTCGTAGCCGAAACCGGTCGCACCCATGCTCGGAATCGACAGGCCGCCGGTCGCGACGATCAGCGAAGCGCAGCGCAGTCGACCGGCCGCGGTGTCGATGGCGTAGCCGTCGTCGACGCGCCGCGGCAGCTGCACCGCGCAATGCGTGCGGACCTGCACGCCGACGGCATCGGCCTCGTCGAGCAGCAGCTGCACGATCTGTTTCGAGGATCCATCGCAGAACAGCTGGCCCAGTTCCTTCTCGTGCCAGGCGATGCCGTGGCGATCGACCAGCTCGACGAAATCCTGTGGCGTGTAGCGCGCCAGCGCCGATTTGCAGAAGTGCGGGTTGTCCGACAGGTACTGCGCCGGCGTGGTGCCGGTATTGGTGAAATTGCAGTGGCCGCCGCCCGACATCAGGATCTTCTTGCCAACCTTGTTCGCGTGGTCGAGCACCAGCACGCGGCGGCCGCGCTGGCCGGCCGCGATCGCCGCCATGAGGCCGGCCGCGCCGGCGCCCAGCACGATGACGTCCCAGTCGGTGGTCGGCAGGGCGGTGGCGGGAACGACGGGCATCGCGGGGCTGGCCGGGCAGGGGCGCGCAGTCTAGCGGTCGCCGGCCGCGAATGTCGTCGGCGCATTCACGCGCGCGTGCCTAGGCTGTCGCACCGATCACCCGATACGTGCGCATGGACCTCAAGAGCGGTTATCCCTTCTGGGCCGTGCGCAACGGTCTGATGCACGCCTTCCCGCAGCTCGAGGCCGACGTGGCCTGCGACGTGCTGGTCGTCGGCGGCGGCATCACCGGCGCGCTGATCGCCGACGAACTCGCCAATCACGGGCATGGCGTCGTCGTCGTCGAGCAGCGCGATATCGCCTGGGGCAGCACGGCGGCGAGCACCGCGCTGCTGCAGTACGAGATCGACACCCATCTGGTGGATCTGGCCAGGCGCTATGGCGAAGACGATGCCGCGCTGGCCTACCGCGCCTGCGGCGACGCGATCGACATGCTGGGCGAGGTCGCACGCGGCCTGCGCGACGTGGATTTCGAACGCGCCGACAGCCTGTATTACGCCAGCCGGAAGCGCGATGTCGCCGCGCTCCGCGAGGAATTCGCAGCGCGTCGACGGCACGGTTTCGACATCGAGTATCTGGAGTCGGAAGCGCTGCAAGCCGAGTACCGGATCGATGCGCCGGCCGCGCTGCGCAGCCGGCAGGCCGCACAGGTCGATCCCTACCGTTTCGCGTCGCGTCTGCTCGCGCGGCTGGCGAAACGCGGCGCGCAGGTGTTCGATCGCACCGCGATCCTGCGGCTCGATGCGCGTCCGCGCGATGTGGTCGCGACGACCGATGGCGGCGCACGCATCCGCGCCCGGCACGTCGTGCTCGCCGCCGGTTATGCCAGCCAGCACTGGTTGCCGAAGCAGGTCGCGCGCAACCGCAGCAGCTATGCCTTCGTCACCGATCCGATCTCCGAAGCCCGGCTCGGCCCGCTGGTCGGCACGCTCGTCTGGGAAACCGCGCGGCCCTATCTCTATATGCGCACCACCGGCGACCGGCGCCTGCTGATCGGCGGCGAGGACGACGATGTCGACGTGCCCGCGCGGCGCGATGCGCGGGTGGAGAAGAAGGCGCGGGTGCTGATGAAACGCGTTGCGAAGCTCCGCCCCGACCTCGACCTGACGCCGACGTTCTCCTGGGCCGGCACCTTCGCCGAGACCGGGGACGGCCTGCCGTTCTTCGGTCCGCATCCGGCGACCGGCAAGCGCGTGCAGTTCGCGATGGCCTACGGCGGCAACGGCATCACCTACTCGATGCTCGGTGCCGGCCTGCTGCGCGCATTGATCGAGCGGCGCAAGCATCCGCTGGCGGCCCTGTTCTCCTTCGATCGGCTCGACCGCTGACAGCGCCGCGCGCGTGTGGATAATCGGTGCGATGACCGCACCATCGCTCTGGCACCTGTACCTGCTCGAATGCCGCAACGGCAACTGGTACGCCGGCATCACCAACGATCTCGACGCGCGGTTCGAAGCCCATGCGGCAGGACGCGGCGCGAAGTACACGCGCGGCAATCCACCGGTGCGCATCCTCGCCAGCCGCGGCTATCCGGACCGCGCCAGCGCCTCGCGCGCCGAATGGCAACTCAAGCGCCAGCCGCGTGCGCGCAAGCTGGCGTGGCTGCAGACGCCGGAGGCGCCGCTGGAGATCCGTGCAGGCGGCCTCGACGATCCACGCGTCGTCGCGCTGCTGCAGGCGCATCTCGATGCGATGGCGCTGCATTCGCCGCCCGAAAGCATCCATGCGCTGGATCTGTCGGGCCTGCGCGCGCCGGACATCGCGTTCTTCAGCGCCTGGCGCGGCGATGCGCTCGCCGGTTGCGGCGCGCTGAAGGCGCTCGGCGACGGACACGGTGAACTCAAGTCGATGCGCACCGATGCCGCGCATCTGCGCCGCGGCGTCGCCGCGGCACTGCTCGCCCACCTGATGGACACGGCCCGCGCGCAGGGCTGGCGGCGGCTCAGTCTGGAGACCGGTACCGCGGTCGCATTCGCGCCTGCGCATGCGCTCTACGCGCGACACGGGTTCGAGCCCTGCGGCCCGTTCGGCGATTACGTCGACGATCCCTTCAGCATCTTCATGACGCGGGCGCTGTAACGGAGCGCATGTCGCCGGTGTCGAGCCAGCGCTGGTGCCACGACAGCGCCTCGGGCAGCAGGTGCGGGGTGTGCTTGCCATAGCTGTCGCGCAAGGCGCGGGCGAAGTAGTCCGCCAGCGCATCGCGGTAATCAGGGTGTGCGCAGCGGTCGATCAGCACGCGTGCGCGCTGCTTCGGCGACAGCCCGCGCAGGTCGGCCAGCCCGTGTTCGGTGACGACGATCGACACGTCGTGCTCGGTATGGTCCACGTGGCTGACCATCGGCACGATGGCCGAGATGGTGCCGTTCTTCGCGGTGCTCGGGCTCATGAAGATCGACAGGAAGCCGTTGCGCGCGAAGTCGCCCGAGCCGCCGATGCCGTTCTGCATGCAGCTGCCCATGATGTGGGTGGAATTGATGTTGCCGTACAGGTCCACTTCCACCATGCCGTTCATGCCGATGCACCCCAGCCGGCGCACGAGTTCGGGATGGTTGGAGATCTCCTGTGAGCGCAGCAGGATCTTGTCGCGGAAGAAGTCGATCTCCGCCTTGAATGCCGCGTTCGCATCCGGACTCATCGCGAAACCGGTGCAGGACGCGCCGCGGAGCACGCCGCTGCGTAGCAGGTCGAGCATGCCGTCCTGGATGACCTCGGTGAACGCGGTGAGGTCGCGGAAGCCGCTGCGCGCCAGACCTGCGAGGACGGCATTGGGGATGTTGCCCACGCCCGACTGCAGCGGCAGCAGGTTGGCGGGCAGCCGCCCCTTGTCCACTTCATGGCGCAGGAAGTCGATCAGGTGCCCGGCAATCCGCTCGCTGGTCGCGTCGACCGGGCTGAAGGGGCTGTTGCGGTCGGGCGCGTGCGTGCGCACGATCGCGACGATCTTGTCCGGATCCACCCGCAGCGCGGTTTCGCCGATACGGTCGTCGGGATGTTCCAGCGGAATCGGCCGACGCTGCGGCGGCAGCGCGGTGCCGTAGTAGATGTCGTGCATGCCTTCGAGCGCGGCCGGCTGCCAGTCGTTGACCTCCACGATCACGTGCTTCGCCAGGTCCAGCCAGGTCTTGCTGTTGCCGACCGAGGTCGACGGCACGATGCTGCCGTCCTCGCGGATCGCGACCGCCTCGATCACCGCCACGTCGATGTCGCCATAGAAACCGAACCACGCCTGCTGGGCGACATGGCTCAGGTGCGCGTCGATGTAGGCCAGGGTGCCGTCGTTGATCCGGCGCCGGGCGTCGGGGTCGCTCTGGAACGGCAGGCGTAGCGCGATGCCGTCGACCTTCGCCAGGGCACCGTCGAGTTCCGGCGCAGTGGACGCACCGGTCAACAGGCGGATCTGGAATTCCTCGCCGGCCACATGGGCCGCCTCGATGCGCGCTGCCAGCGCCTGCGGCAGGGACTTGGGGTAACCCGAGCCGGTGAACCCGCTCATCGCCACGGTCTGGCCGGGCAGGATCAGGGTGGCGGCGTGCGTGGCGGTCACGACACGGTCGCGCAGGGCGGCATTGCGGATGCGGTCTTCGGGCATGGCGATGGCAGGCAGGGAGGAAGTCCCGATTATCGCCTGTGGCCGGGATGCCCCCGCTGGACGCAGTGGCTATAGTCGTGCGCCACGCTGGAACACGCCGTCCCATGTCGCACGCGCTTTCATCGTCACTGTCCACCATCGCCTGCGCCGCCGGCGGCACCGGCGGGCATCTGTTCCCGGCCGAAGCGCTGGCGCGCGAGCTGCAGCGACGCGGGCATCCGGTGGTGATCTACACCGAGCGTCGCGGCGCCGCGTACACGCAGGCGCTGGCCGGCCTCGACCACGTGGTGCTGCCTGCGCGCAGCCTCGAAGGCGGGCTGTCGGGCAAGCTGGCCGCCGGCCTGACCATCCTGCGCGCGACGGCTGCGGCACGTGCCGACATGCGCCGTCGCGGCGTGCGCCTGCTGGTCGGCTTCGGCGGCTATCCGAGTTTCGCGCCGGCGCTGGCGGCGAAGAGCCGCGCGCTGCCGCTGCTGCTGCACGAGCAGGGCGCGCGCCTGAGCATGGCCAACCGCAAGCTGCTGCGCTTCGCCGATGGCGTGGCGACCTCGTTCCCGGAGACTGCCGGCCTCGACGGCTTCGATGCCGCACGCATCGTCGACACCGGCAATCCCGTGCGTCAGGCCATCCTCGACGCGCGCGGCGACTATCCGCCGCTCGATGCGGCTGCGCCGCTGCGCCTGCTCGTCGTCGGCGGCAGCCAGAGCGCGCGCGTGTTCGGCGAGGTCGTGCCGCCGGCGTTGCTGCAGCTGCCCGGACCGATCCGCCAGCGCCTGCAGGTCTCGCTGCAGTACAAGGGCGATGCGACCGACGAAATCGAACGCAGGCTGCGCGAAGCCGGCATCGACGCGACCGTGCGCCCGTTCTTCGACGACATGGGCGCGCGCCTGCGCGATGCGCATCTGGTGGTCACCCGCGCCGGCGCGACCACGGCGGCCGATCTGCTGACGGTCGGCCGTCCGGCGGTGCTGGTGCCGATTCCCGTGGGCGGCTCGCGCGACGAGCAACGCCGCAACGCCGAGACGCTGGCCGCGGCCGGCATCGGCTGGTGCGTGCCCGAGCCCGAACTCACGCCCGAGCACCTCTCGATGCTGCTCGCCGACGCCTTCGCCTCGCCGACCGTCCTGCCCGATGCCGCGCGCGCCTCGGCCGCGCTGGGGCGTCCCCAGGCCGCGTCGATGCTGGCCGATCTGGTGCAGTCCACCCTGGCCCGGCACGCATGAGCGGGCGCCGCGACGACTGCGATGTGCTGGTCGTCGGCGGCGGCCACAACGGACTGGTCTGCGCGGCGTATCTCGCCGGTGCCGGCCTGCGCGTGCGCGTGCTGGAGCGTCGCCGCGTCGTCGGCGGTGCAGCCGTCACCGAGGAATTCCATCCTGGTTTCCGCAACTCGCTGGCGAGCTACACGGTCAGTCTGCTGAACCCGACGGTGATCGCCGACCTGCGGCTGGCCCAGCACGGCCTGCGCGTGGTCGAACGGCCGTATTCGAATTTCCTGCCGTTGCCCGGCGGCCGCGCGTTCCGCCTCGGCGGACCGGATGGCGCGGCCGAACTCGCGCGCTGGTCGCCACGCGATGCCGCGCGTCTGCCGGCGTACTACGCGATGCTCGATCGCGTGGTCGTGGTGCTGCGCGCACTGATGCACGCGACACCGCCCAACGTCAGCGACCGCTTCGTACTCGCCGACTGGCTCAGTTCGCTGAGCGTCGCGCGGCACCTGAAATCGCTGGACATGCGCGGTCGCCGCGACCTGCTCGACCTGTTCTCCAGGTCCGCCGGCGAACTGCTCGACGACTGGTTCGAGTGCGAACCGCTCAAAGCCGCGCTGGGCTGGGATTCGATCGTCGGCAACTTCGCCAGTCCCTACACGCCGGGCTCGGCCTATGTGCTGCTGCACCACGTGTTCGGCGAGGTCAACGGCAAGAGCGGCGTGTGGGGTCATGCGATCGGCGGCATGGGCGCGATCAGCGATGCGATCGCGCGCGAATGCCGTGCGCGCGGCGTGGTGATCGACACCGATGCGGAGGTCGCGCAGGTGCTGGTCGAGGACGGTCGCACCGTCGGTGTCGCACTCGCCGACGGACGCACGTTGCGCGCGGGCGTGGTGGCGTCCAACCTCAATCCGAAGCTGCTGTACACGCGCCTGCTCGCGCCCGGACATCTCGACGACGACACCGCCGCGCGCATCCGCCGTTACCGCTGCGGTTCCGGCACGTTCCGCATGAACGTCGCGCTGTCGGAACTGCCGGATTTCCGCGCTGCCCCGGGCACCGCGCTGCAGCCGCACCACCAGAGCGGCATCCTGGTCGGCGATTCGCTCGATTACTTCGAGCGCGCGTATTTCGATGCGAAATCGCGCGAACACAATCCCGGCTGGGCGCGCGCGCCGGTCGTGGAACTGGTGATCTCGTCCACGCTCGACGACAGCCTCGCGCCGCCCGGACAGCACGTCGCCAGCCTGTTCTGCCAGCACGTCAATCCGGTCATCCAGGATTCCGACGGCGGCTGGGATGCGCATCGCGACACGGTCGCGCAGCTGATGATCGACACCGTGGATGCGCACGCGCCGAACTTCGCGCGCAGCGTGCTCGGCTATGACGCGCTGACGCCGCTGGATCTGGAGCGCAGGCTCGGCCTCGTCGGCGGCGACATCTTCCACGGCGCGCTCGGCCCGGACCAGTTGTTCAGCGCGCGGCCGCTGCTCGGGCAGGGGAATTACCGTAGCGCGCTGCGCGGGCTCTACCTGTGTGGATCGGGTTCCCACCCCGGCGGCGGCGTCACCGGCCTGCCCGGGCGCAATGCCGCGCGCGAGATCCTGCGCGACCTGCGCCGCGGCCCGAAACCCTGAATACGCAAGATGTTCGCGGGGGGCACAGACGCGCTTCCTGCGATTTTTTGAACCCGCCGGTATCGTTTTGCAATGCAGCGTGCAAAGCGGTAACGACTCTTTCACTATCGCCCTGCACCCGACGTGGGGGAGGGAGCAAGGCCCGCAACCGGTTTACCGGTGGCGGGCTTTTTTCATGGTTCATCGCCCAACTCCGGAGAAGGCGGCGCGGATCTTGAGGAGACCGGCTTCCCGGGACGCTGCATCCGCGCCTTCTGCGATGGACGCATTCGGGCACGTCGATGCCGTCCGGGGCATCCAACGCAGTGTGGGATCGAGCGCTGCTCGCCTCGCGAACCCGTCACCGCTGGCACTCAAACGGATCGGCGCGCCTGATGCGATCGTCGTCCCGCATCGACGGGTGGAACGCGCTGTGCACGCTGACACTGCGAGACGACAATGCGCGGGGCCTTCCAGCGCGTACATGAGCGACGATACATAGCGCCGAAGCGGGCCGCCACGGCAGGCATGCGACAGCGTGCGTCCTCGATTCCCGATTCCGGAACGATGCGCTCCGATCCCCGCGCTGGTGTTCCTGGCCGGCCGCCCCAAGGTGGAAGGCATCCCACACCACGTCCCCAGCATGATCCCCTTCTCGATACTCGATCTCGCCCCGGTCACCGAGGGCAGTACGCCGGCGGAATCCTTCGCGCGTTCGCTCGATCTCGCCCGCCATGGTGAAGCGCTCGGTTACGCGCGCTACTGGCTGGCCGAGCACCACAACATGCCGGGCATCGCCAGTGCGGCGACGGCCGTGCTGATCGGACACATCGCCGGCGGCACGTCGACGATCCGGGTCGGCTCGGGCGGCGTGATGCTGCCCAACCACGCGCCGCTGCAGGTGGCCGAGCAGTTCGGCACGCTGGCGTCGCTGTATCCGGGGCGGATCGATCTCGGTCTCGGTCGCGCGCCGGGCACCGATCAGGCCACGACGCAGGCGCTGCGGCGCTACTACGCCGGTGCGGATGCGTTTCCGTCCGATGTCATGGAACTGCTGCGCTACTTCGAGCCGGCGCAACCCGGCCAGCCGGTGCAGGCCGTGCCGGGCGCAGGGCTCGACGTGCCGGTGTGGATCCTGGGTTCCAGCCTGTTCGGTGCCGGACTCGCGGCGACGCTCGGCCTGCCGTACGCGTTCGCCTCGCACTTCGCGCCGGCGGCGATGTCGGAAGCGCTGGCGCTGTACCACCGCGATTTCCGTCCGTCGAAGCGCCTGCGCCAGCCGCACGCGATGCTTGCGCTCAACGTGGTCGCGGCGGATACGCGTGCCGAAGCGCAGCGCCTGTTCACCACGCAGCAGCAGAGTTTCGTGCGGCTGCGTCGTGGCGCGCCGGGCCTGATTCCGCCACCGGTCGACGACATCGAGGCCTTCTGGACGCCGGCCGAGAAGGCGATGGTCGCGCAATCGCTGGCGTGCTCGGTGGTCGGCGATCCGGACGACGTGCGCGAAGGCATCGCCGAGTTCGCCGCGCGCCATCGCCCCGACGAGCTGATGCTGACGGCCAACATCTTCGACCACCAGGCGAGGCGGCACAGCTTCGCGCTGGCGGCGGAAGCGATGCGCGGCTGACCGGTATCCGTGGGAGCGGCCGGTGGGGGGGCGGGGGCGGGGGCGGGGGGGGGGGGGGCCCCCCCGCCCCCCCCCCCCCGCCCCCCCCCCACGGGCGATCCCGCGCCTGCGGCATGCGATCATGCGCGGATGACCGCAGACCGCATCATCGCCGCCGACGCCACCCGCGAGGACGCCGCCATCGAGGCGAGCATCCGGCCGCAGCGGCTGGACGATTACCTCGGCCAGCAGCCGGTCCGCGAGCAGATGTCGATCTTCATCGAGGCCGCGAAGCAGCGGCGCGAGGCGCTCGACCATGTGCTGATCTTCGGGCCGCCCGGCCTGGGCAAGACCACCCTGAGCCACGTGATCGCCAACGAGCTCGGCGTTGCGCTGCGCGTGACCTCGGGGCCGGTGATCGAGAAGGCCGGCGATCTCGCCGCGCTGCTGACCAACCTGCAGCCGCACGATGTGCTCTTCATCGACGAGATCCACCGCCTGTCGCCGGTGGTGGAGGAAGTGCTGTATCCGGCGATGGAGGATTTCCAGCTCGACATCATGATCGGCGAGGGCCCCGCGGCGCGTTCGATCAAGATCGACCTGCCGCCCTTCACCCTGATCGGCGCGACCACGCGCGCGGGCCTGCTGACCGCGCCGCTGCGCGACCGCTTCGGCATCGTGCAACGGCTGGAGTTCTACAGCGCCGAAGAGCTGACCCGGATCGTGCGGCGTTCGGCGCAGATCCTCGGGCTGTCCTGCGAACCCGACGGCGCTGCCGAGATCGCGAAGCGCGCACGCGGTACGCCGCGCATCGCCAACCGCCTGCTGCGCCGCGTGCGCGACTACGCGCAGGTGCGCGCCGGCGGCCGCATCGACCGTGAGGTGGCGAACGCCGCGATGCAGATGCTCAAGGTCGATCCGGAGGGCTTCGACGAACTCGATCGCCGCCTGCTCCATCTGATCATCGAGAACTTCGACGGCGGCCCGGTCGGCGTCGAGTCGATGGCGGCGGCGCTCAGCGAGGAGCGCGGCACGCTGGAAGACGTCATCGAACCCTATCTGATCCAGCAGGGCTTCCTGGTGCGCACCGCGCGCGGGCGCATGGCCACCCGGAAGGCGTACCTGCACCTCGGGCTGACGCCCAAGGCGCGGGAGTCGGAATTCGGGACTGATTCGGGCGCATTGTTTTGACATCGCCGAAGGCCCAGGCTGCTCCCTCGACCTTGAAACAGACGTCATGACCGCCGAATTCCGAATCCCGAATCCCCAATCCCCGGTATTCAGTTGGCCGACACGCGTCTATTGGGAAGATACCGACGCAGGTGGCGTCGTCTATCACGCGCAGTACGTGGCTTTCATGGAACGCGCGCGCAGCGAGTGGTTGCGTGCGCACGGCTACGGACAGGCGTTGCTGCGCGATACGCATGGCACGGTGTTCGCGGTCCGTGCGATGCGGGTCGATTTCCGCAGTCCGGCGCGGCTCGACGATGCGCTGGAGGTCAGCGTGGCGCTGCGGCAGTGTCGGCGTGCGAGCGCGGTGTTCGTGCAGGAGGTGCGCCGCGATGGTGATCTGCTGCTCGATGCCGAGGTTCGCGTGGCGGCATTGTCGGCATCCGGTTTCAGGCCGCGTGCGATTCCCGACGCGCTCTACACACAACTCAAGTCACTCGAAACGTCAGCGGAGTAATCCTGGATGAGTCTCATGCCCGTGCTGTTGCAGTCCGCCGCCCAGGTGCAGGCGTTGCCCGAAGAGGCCGCCGCCGGCGCGACCGAACTCGCGAACACCGGTGCCGCCGCGGCCGCGACCGCGCCGCTGCCCAACGACCTCAGCATCCTCGAGCTGATCCTGCACGCGTCGATCCCGGTGCAGTTGGTGATGCTGCTGCTGCTGTTTGCGTCGATCTCCTCGTGGGTGATCATCTTCCGCAAGAAGCGCCTGCTCGACCGCGCCGAGAAGGAAGCCGACCGCTTCGAAGAGCGGTTCTGGTCCGGTGCCGAGATCAGCAAGCTCTATGCCTCGGCCACCGAGCGCAACCGTGAGATCGAGGGCCTGGAGGCCATCTTCGAAGCGGGCTACCGCGAGTACTCGCGTCAGCGGCAGCGCCGCGGCGTCGATGCGCGCACGCATCTCGAAGGCGCGCAGCGCGGCATGCGCGTCGCCGGCGCGCGCGAACTCGACGGACTGGAGAGCAATCTCGAATACCTCGCCAACGTCGGTTCGATCGCGCCCTACGTCGGCCTGCTCGGCACCGTGTGGGGCATCATGATCTCGTTCCACGGCCTGGCCAGCGTCAAGGAGGCGACCATCGCCACCGTCGCGCCGGGTATTTCCGAGGCGCTGATCGCGACCGCGATGGGTCTGTTCGCCGCGATCCCGGCGGTTTGGGCCTACAACCGCTTCGCGACCAAGGTCGAGCGCGTCGCCACGCGCTTCGAGGCCTTCTCCGACGAGTTCTCTTCGATCCTCGAACGCCAGAGCGGCACCGACTGATTCCCGCGGCGCGCTTGATCGCGCCGGCCCAGTCCCGTTCGACCGTCCCCGCATCCGGATTCCGCCATGTCGTCGATCTCCCTTCGCCGTTCCAAACGGCGCAAGCTCAAGAACGAAATCAACGTCGTGCCCTACATCGACGTGATGCTGGTGCTGCTGATCATCTTCATGGTCACCACGCCGCTGATGAACCTGGGCACCGACATCAATCTGCCGGACTCGCGTGCGATGTCGCTCGGGTCGCCGCAGGATCCGGTGGTGGTCAGCGTCTATCCCGACGGCCAGCTCGCGCTGATGGTCGAGCAGCAGAACACCTCGGTCTCGCGTGAGGATCTGGTCGCGCGCCTGCGCGGCATCCATACCCAGAACCCGGACGCGACCATTCTCGTCAGCGGCGACGGCGCGGCCAGCTACCAGCGGATCATGAACGCCATCGACCTCATCAACGAGGCCGGCATCACCAAGGTCAGCCTGATCAGCCGTCCGGCGGACAGCGCGAACTGAGATGCGCGAGTCGCGTTCCGACAATGTGGTGGCGATCGGACTGTCGATCCTGGTCCATGTGCTGCTGTTCGGCCTGATCCTGCTCGGCGCGCTGTGGAGCGCGTCGTCGCGGCCCGAATCGGCGATGGGCTCGCCGGTTTCGGCCGACATCATCGATCCCAATGCGCTGAGCGCCGCCGACCGGCGCGCGCTGGCCAGCAGGCCCGAGCCGCTGCCCGATCCGGAGCCTGCGCCCGAGCCGGTGCCCGATCCCGTGCCGGAACCGGTGCCCGAGCCGGTCGAAGCGCCCGCGTCCGCGCCGCCGCAGCCCCTGCTCGAACCGCGCCCCGAAGACGCCGTCGAGCAGCGCCAGCCGCAGCTGCAGGAAGTCGTGCCCGAGCCCGACACCGTCTCGCAGGCCGCCGTGCGCCGCGATGCGCTGGCCGCCGAACAGCGCGAGAAGGAACAGGAAGAGAAGCGTCGCCAGGCGCAGATCGAACTGGCCGAGCAGCAGAAGCAGCAGGAAGCCGAGGAAAAGCGCCGGCTCGCGCGCCAGGAACTCGAGAAGCTGCGCGCCGAGCGCGAGAAGACCCAGCGCGAAGCGCAGCTGGCCGAGCAGCGCCTGAAGCAGATCGCCGAGCGCAATGCGCAGCAGGCCTCCGAGCAGCGCGCCGCCGCGTCCGCCGCGAGCCCGCCGCCGGGTCGTCCCGATGGCGACAGCGGTCTGGCCGCGAAGTACGCCGCGGCGATCCAGGAAGCGGTCCGTCGCAACTGGCGCAGGCCCGACAACATTCCCCTGGGGCAGGTCTGCCGGATGTACATCATGCAACTGCCGGGCGGCGAGGTGATGAGCGTCGAATTCGATGCGTCGTGCCCGTATGACGCGCAGGGTCGCCGCTCGGTCGAGGCCGCGGTGCGCGCCGCTGAGCCGTTGCCGTACGCCGGCTTCGAATCGGTCTTCAATCGCCGCCTCAATTTCAATTTCCGGGCACAGGATTGATCCCGCGGCGTGGCGTAGCGCGCGTCCCGGTTGCCGTGCTGTGCGGCATGTTGCTGGCCGCGCCAGCGCACGCAAGGGACGACGGCGCGCTCAGGGCACGCTACGGCGCCGCCCTGCGCGAAGCGATCCAGAACGCGTGGCTCGTGCCCGAGGGCATTCCCGCCGACGCCCGGTGCCGGCTGGTGATCCAGCAACTGCCCGGCGGTGATGTCGTGGCGGTGGACGCACTGCCCGACTGCGCCTTCGACGCAGTGGCCCGCCAGTCACTGTTGCGCGCCGTCCAGCGCGCCGCGCCGTTGCCCTATGCCGGCTTCGAGCCGGTGTTCTCGCGCAGTCTCACCATCACGTTCACCTCCACGGCGCGATGATTGCGCTGGTATTCATCCTGTTCCCCGGTCCAGCGGCCAAGCTGCCCGGGTTCACTCTCTTCAAACCGGTAAGCCGATGAAACCCATTCTGATCCGTTGCCTGTTGGCTCTGTTCGCACTCGGCCTGCCCATGCTCGCCAGTGCGCAGCAGCAGGGCCTCGAGATCGACATCACCGGCGGCAGTGCCCAGGCGATGCCGATCGCGGTCGTGCCGATGCCCTACCAGGGCAGCGGGACCGCGCCCGATACCGATGTCGCCGCCGTGGTGCGCGCCGATCTCGACCGGTCCGGCCAGTTCCGCACGCTGCCCGAGCGCGACATCGTCGAACGCCCGACCCGCGGCAGCGAGGTCCAGTACCCGACCTGGCGCGCGCTGCGCCAGGACTTCCTCGTCGTCGGCCGTGTCGTCGATGCCGGCGGCGGCAGCTACCGCGTCGAGTACGAGCTGTTCGATGTCGCCAAGCAGGAGCGCGTGCTCGGCCTGGCGATGACTGCGCGTCCGAATGCGATGCGCGATGTCGCCCATCAGATGGCCGACGCGATCTACGAAAAGATCACCGGCGTGCGCGGCGCGTTCTGGACCCGCATCGCCTACATCACCCAGACCGGCGTCGGCCCGAGCGCCCGTTACGCGCTGATCGTCGCCGACTCCGACGGCCACAACCCGCAGACGGTGGTGCGCTCCAACGAGCCGCTGATGTCGCCCAGCTGGAGCCCGGACGGCCGCCGCGTCGCCTACGTCAGCTTCGAGAGCGGCAATTCGGCGATCTACATCCAGGACATCACCAGCGGCGGTCGCGAACTGGTCTCGAGCTTCCGCGGCATCAATGGCGCCCCGGCGTTCTCGCCCGACGGCCGCCGTCTGGCGCTGTCGCTCTCGCGCAGCGGCAATCCCGAGATCTACGTGATGGACCTCGGCAGCAAGGCGCTGACCCAGGTCACCAACCACTTCGCCATCGACACCTCGCCCGCCTGGGCGGCCGATGGCGGCAGCATCTACTTCATCTCCGACCGCGGCGGACGCCCGCAGGTCTACCAGGCGCCGGTGTCCGGCGGCAGCGCCACCCGCGTGACCTTCGAGGGTAGCTACAACGCCGACCCGTCGGTGTCCTTCGATGGCAAGAAAATCGCCGTGGCGCAAGGTTCAGGCAACGTGTACCGTATTGCACTGCTGGATCGCAGCCTGGGGTCGCCCCGCTGGTCCACGCTGTCGCCAGGGTCGCTCGACGAATCGCCGAGCTTCGCCCCGAACGCCGGCATGGTCCTGTACGGGGCGCGTGAGGGGCGCAGGGGTGTGTTGTATGCGGTGTCCTCGGATGGCCGTGTGCGTCAGCGCCTCGTCCTCGCCGATGGCGATGTGCGCGAGCCGGCTTGGGGTCCGTACCGGGAACAGCGCTGACGCTGCCTGCACGTCCCGTCCAATAACAATTGCCCTGTTGCCAGAAAACCAAGGATCGACGAGATGAAGATGACCACCCGTTTGATGCTGGCCGCGATGCTCTGCACCGCTGCCGTTGCGTGTTCCAAGAAGGTCAAGGAAGAGGCACCGGTCGAGACCGGTCCGTCGACCGGCACCGTGGCCCCGACCGCCCCGACCGCGGGTGCGTACACCCCGGCCGACCTCGACAGCGATGCATGCCTGCGTCAGCGCGTCGTCTACTTCGATCTCGACCAGGACAACCTGCGTCCCGAGTTCCAGGCCGTGATGGCCTGCCACGCCAAGTACCTGCGTGACCGCAGCGCTGCGCGCATCTCGCTGGAAGGCCACGCCGACGAGCGCGGCAGCCGCGAATACAACCAGGGCCTGGGCGAGCGTCGTGGCAATGGCGTGTCCTCGGCGCTGCAGGCCAACGGTGGTTCGGCTGCCCAACTGGCCGTCGTGAGCTACGGCGAAGAGCGTCCGGTCTGCAATGACTCGAACGAAGATTGCTGGGCCCGCAATCGTCGCGTCGAGATCATCTACACCGCCCGCTGATGCGTTCGATGCGTCATTGGCTAGTGCTCCCAGTTGCGTTCGCGGCGACCCTCGTGGTCGCCGCGCCCGCATGGGCGCAACGGGCGAGCCTCGCGGACCGCGTGGCCTCGCTCGAAGCGCGCGCGGGCGATACCAGCGCGAACGTCGATCTGCTCAACCAGCTCAACCAGCTGCGGCAGGAGATCGTATCCCTGCGCTCGCAGGTGGAAGAGCTCCAGCAGCAGAACGAGCAGCTCAAGTCCAGCAGCCGCAGCCAGTACCTCGACATCGACGGCCGGCTCAACCGGCTCGAGAGCGGACAGGGCGGCGGCGGTGGTGGCCTGGAATTGCCCGATCCCACCGGCGCTGCAACGCCGGCACCCGCGGCAGGCGCGAATGCGCAGGCCGCGCGTGGTTCCGCGACGGGTGCTGCGCCCGCCGCACCGCAGGCTGCGCCTGCCGACGAACGCGCTGCCTACGAGCAGGCGTTCGATGCATTGAAAAATGCGCGCTACGACGAATCCGCCACGCTGTTCCAGGGCTTCCTGCAGCAGCACCCGCAGGGCAGCTACGCGCCGAACGCGCTGTACTGGCTCGGCGAAAGCTATTACGTCACCCAGAATTACGCGCTGGCGCAGGAGCAGTTCCTGTCGCTGCTGCAGCGCTATCCGCAGAGCGATAAGGCCCCGGGCGCGCTGCTCAAGGTCGGCCTGTCGCAGTACGGCCTGAAAGACCTCGACGGCGCGGAGACGACGCTCGCCGATGTCGGCAAGCAGTATCCCGGCACCGATGCGGCACGCACCGCCGCCGACCGGCTTCGCGCGATCCAGCTCTCGCGCCTGCGCTGATCCATATGACCGCCGTCACGCCCGATGCGGTCGCCGCATCCGCGGCCGACCGGCTCAAGCTCACCGAAGTCTTCCTGTCCTTGCAGGGCGAAGCCCGCGACGCCGGCTGGCCGACGGTGTTCGTCCGTCTGACCGGCTGCCCGTTGCGCTGCACCTACTGCGACACCGCGTACGCCTTCCACGGCGGCGACTGGTGGACGATCGACGACATCCTCGCCGAGGTCGCGAAGCACGGCGTGCGGCATGTCTGCGTCACCGGTGGCGAGCCGCTGGCGCAGAAGCGGTGCATCGGCCTGCTGCGACGCCTGTGCGATGCCGGCTACCAGGTGTCGCTGGAAACCTCGGGTGCGCTCGACATCTCCGCGGTCGATCCGCGTGTGAGTCGCGTGCTCGACATCAAGACGCCTGCCTCCAACGAGGCGCATCGCAATCGCTGGGACAACCTGCCGCTGCTGACCGCGCACGACCAGATCAAGTTCGTCGTGTGCTCGCGCGCCGATTACGAGTGGGCGCGCGATCTCGTGCTGACCAAGGGCCTGCCGCATCGCTGCGACGTGCTGTTCTCGCCGAGCAAGGGCGAGATCACCGGCCGCGAGCTGGCCGACTGGATCGTCGCCGACCGCCTGCCGGTGAAGTTCCAGATGCAGTTGCACAAGCTGTTGTGGAACGACGAACCTGGGCGGTGAAGAAAGCGCTGTGATTCGCTATTCGTGATTGGTGATTCGGAAGAGCGCCATTTCGCGATTTGACCGTTAGGCTTTCCACGAATCACGAATCACGAATCACGAATCACGAATCACGAATCCCGAATCCCGAATCCCGAATCACGAATCCCGAATCCCATGAAGAAAGCCGTCGTCCTGTTGTCCGGAGGCATGGACTCCGCCGCCGTCATCGCCATCGCCCAGGAACAGGGTTTCGATGTGCATGCGCTGAGCGTGCGCTACGGCCAGCGTCACACGTCCGAACTCGACGCCGCCGCGCGCGTGGCCGCAGCGATGGGCGTCACTGTGCACAAGACCGTCGATGTCGACCTGCGCAGCATCGGCGGCTCGGCACTCACCGACGACATCGAGGTGCCCGAAGCAGGCGGCGCAGGCATTCCGGTGACCTACGTGCCGGCACGCAACACGATCATGCTGTCGCTCGCGCTCGGCTGGGCCGAGGTGCTGGGCGCGGCCGACATCTTCTGCGGCGTCAACGCGGTCGACTACTCCGGCTATCCCGACTGCCGTCCCGAATTCGTCGATGCATTCGAACGCCTGGCCAATCTCGCGACCAAGGCGGGCGTCGAAGGTGCAGGCATCCGCGTGCACGCACCGCTGCAGCGCATGGGCAAGGGCGACATCGTGCGCGAAGGCGTGCGGCTCGGCGTCGACTTCGGCCTGACCGTCTCCTGCTACAACGCCGATGCGCAGGGGCTGGCCTGCGGTCACTGCGACGCATGCCGCCTGCGCGCGGATGGATTCGACGCCGCAGGCGTGCCCGATCCCACGCATTACACGGACGCCGCGGCCTGAGGCCGACGCGTCGCCCACATTGCGCTAGAATGCGGCCCCTGCGCCGGCCTCCGCTGCCGGCGACAGTCTTCCGGGTCGTTAGCTCAGTCGGTAGAGCATCGGACTTTTAATCCGCTGGTCGATGGTTCGAATCCATCACGACCCACCAGCTTCCAGGCAATCCGCGCCGCTTCCCCGGGATGACGCATGGGGACGCTCAATCCGCGTCCAGCACCGTCTCCAGTACCGCATCCCCGTAGCGCTCGAGCTTGCCGGCGCCCACCCCGCCGATGCCGCCGAGCTGGCCGTGGCTGATCGGCCGCTGGCGTGCGATCTCGCGCAACGTGGCGTCGTGGAAGATCACGTAGGCGGGCACGTTCTGCTCGCGCGCCAGCCGGCCACGCAGTGCGCGCAGGGATTCGAACAGCGGCCGGTCGGCAGGCGCGAGATCGATGTCGGCGCCGGTGGCCGCGCGTGAGGTGCGCACGCGCTCGCGCGCGTTCGTCGGCTTGCGCAGCATCACCTGCGTCTCGCCCTTGAGCACGCCGCGGCTGGCTTCGGTCAGGCGCAGGCCGCCGTAGCCTTCGGCATCGACGTCGAGCAGGCCCTGCGCGACCAGTTGGCGCAGCACGCTCTTCCACACGCGCGCATCGACATCGGTGCCGACGCCGTAGGTGCTGAGC
Organism: Proluteimonas flavola; assembly: GCF_021191705.1. GTDB lineage: Bacteria > Pseudomonadota > Gammaproteobacteria > Xanthomonadales > Xanthomonadaceae > Luteimonas > Luteimonas flavola. Next base: position 28,905 of record NZ_JAIWPU010000054.1, on the reverse strand, counting down.
CGGTCGTGGCCGAACTGGCGGATCCGCTCGCTCTCGCTGCCACGCAGGATGTCGATGATGTGCGCGGCGCCGAAGCGTTGGCCGCTGCGATAGACGCAGCTGAGCGCCTTCTGCGCGGGCACGGTCGCGTCCCACGCCGCCGGCGGGTCGAGGCAGTTGTCGCAGTTGCCGCAGGGCTGGCCTGCGCCGTTGGCCGCGAAGTCCTCGCCGAAGTTCGCCAGCAGCACCTGTCGGCGGCAGCGCATCGTCTCGCAGTAGCCGACCAGCGCATCGAGCTTGCGGTGTTCGAGCCGCTTGCGTTCGTCGCCGGATTCGGACTGCTCGATCATCTGCCGCAGCAGCACCAGATCGCCGAGGCCGTAGCACATCCAGGCATCGGCCGGCTCGCCGTCGCGGCCGCCACGGCCGGTTTCCTGGTAGTAGCCCTCGATGGATTTCGGCAGGTCGGTGTGCGCGACGAAGCGCACGTCGGGCTTGTCGATGCCCATGCCGAACGCGACCGTCGCGACCACCACCACGCCGTCGTTGCGCAGGAAGCGGCGCTGGTTGGCCGAGCGCAGTTCCGCGTCCATGCCGGCGTGGTAGGGAATCGCGTCGACGCCCTGGCCGGCGAGGTATTCGGCGGTCTCCTCGACCTTGCGCCGCGACAGGCAGTAGACGATGCCGGCCTCGCCGCGGTGGGTCTGCACGAAGTCGAGCAGCTGGCGTTTGGCGTTGTCCTTCTGCACGATCGTGTAGCGGATGTTGGGCCGATCGAACGAGCTGACGAAACGCCGCGCGTCCTCGAGCTGCAGGCGTTCGGCGATCTCGCGCTGGGTCGGCGGATCGGCGGTCGCGGTCAGCGCAATGCGCGGCACATCCGGCCAGCGCTCGTGCAGGATCGTCAACTCGCGGTACTCGCGGCGGAAATCGTGGCCCCACTGCGAGACGCAGTGCGCCTCGTCGATGGCGAACAGGGCCAGCGGCGCACGGTCGAGCAGCGACAGGAAGCGCGGGGTCAGCAGGCGCTCGGGCGCGACGTACAGCAGGTCGAGTTCGCCGGCCAGCAGTTCGCGCTCCACGCGCTGCGCGGTCTCGCCATCGAGCGTGGAATTGAGATATGCGGCGCGCACGCCCGATTGCAGCAGCGCGTCCACCTGGTCCTGCATCAGCGCGATCAGCGGCGAGACGACGATCGCCACGCCGTCGCGCAGCAGCGCCGGCACCTGGTAGCACATGGACTTGCCGCCGCCGGTGGGCATCAGCACCAGCGCATCATGGCCGGCGGCGACATGCGCGACGATGGCGGCCTGTTCGCCGCGGAATGCGGCATGGCCGAACACGCGCTGCAGGACTTCGAGCGCGCCGGCGTCGTGGGACGGGGACATCGCCCAAGGATACCGGCTGCGGCGCGATGCCGTGCGCGGATCGCGTCCGGAAACCGCGCATCGCGCTGTCCGGCGGCCCCGTCCCGTCGTCGTGCGCGGTGCGGGGCTGCCTGCTCGCGACTGGCCGCTGGTGCGCGCGCCGCGGAACCTGTTTGTTAAGCTGCCCTGTCTTCCAGCAGGCGCCCTACATGAGCTCGACATCCGGATCCGGCGGCATGCCACTGCACACCAAGATGCTGATCGGCTTCCTCGTCGGCGCGATCGCCGGCCTGGCGATCAACCTGCTGACCGGCCACCTGACCGTCGAGGGCGTGCCGCCCGCGTTCTCGGGATGGGTCGAGGGCCTGATCCGGTATGTCACCGAGCCGATCGGCCAGCTGTTCCTGCGCCTGCTGTTCATGCTGGTGGTGCCGCTGGTGTTCTCGGCGCTGGTCCTGGGCGTGGTCGAGATCGGCGACCCGCGCTCGCTCGGTCGCCTCGGTGGCAAGACCCTGGTCTGGGTGTTCGGCACGACCTTCATCGCGGTGGTGATCGGCATGGTGGTCGTGTCGATCGTCCAGCCCGGCGCCGGCATCGATCCGGCGCTGCGCGACGCGATGCTGTCGGATTCGGCCGCCGCCGGCGCCACGATCGCCGAGCCGGCGAAGATCGGCCTCGTCGACATGCTGCTCAACATGGTGCCGCGCAATCCCGTTGCCGCGGCCGCCAATACCGACCTGATCGCGGTGATGGTGTTCGCGCTGCTGTTCGGCATCGCCGCGACGGTGGTGAATTCGCCGGGCACGCGCAGCTTCGTCGGCGCGGTGCAGGGCGTCTACGACATCAGCCTGAAGCTGATCGACTGGGTGATCCGCCTGGCGCCGTACGCCGTCGCCGCACTGCTGTTCACGCTGACCGCGCGCATGGGCCTGGGCCTGATGGTGCAGCTGGGCTGGTTCGTGCTGACCGCGGTGCTGGCGCTGGCGCTGCACTTCTTCGGTACGTTCTCGGTGCTGACGCTCGTGCTCGGCCGGCGTTCGCCGATCGACGTGTTCCGCCGCTCGCAGCCGGCACTGCTGACCGCATTCTCCACCTCGTCGAGCGCGGCCACGCTGCCGACCTCGCTCAAGACCGCCGAGGAGAATCTCGGCGTGCCGCGACGTGTCGCGCGCTTCGTCTGCACGCTCGGCGCGACCGTCAACATGAACGGCACTGCGCTCTACGAGGGCGTGACCGTGCTGTTCCTCGCCCAGTTGTTCGGCATCGAGCTGACGTTCGTGCAGCAGATCATGATCCTGGTGATGTGCATCATGGGCGGCATCGGCGCGGCCAGCGTGCCTGGCGGGTCCTTGCCGGTGATCGCGACGATCCTGGTGATGTTCGGCATCCCGCCCGAGGGCATCGGCATCATCCTCGGCGTCGACCGCTTCCTCGACATGTGCCGCACCACGGTCAACATCGGCGGCGATATGGTCGGCTCGGTCGTCATCGGCCGCAGCGAGGCGGCGCACGAGCACGACGACATGGTGATCGGCGAGGACGGCCAGCTGCGAGTGACCCACGCCGACGGGGACGACACGCCGGACAGGCGTCCACCGGCCGGGCCCCGCGCCTGACCGGCGCGGACATGCGGGCCGGCAGTGCGGCGGCGCTCGTGGGACAATTGCCGGCTCCCGTCCGCAGCCGCCCGTCCCCGAGCCCATGACCACGCCGACCCGTCGCGAACTCGCCAACGCCATCCGTTTCCTCGCCATCGACGCCGTCGATGCCGCCAAGTCCGGCCATCCCGGCATGCCGATGGGCATGGCCGACATCGCCGAAGTGCTGTGGAACGACCACCTCAGCCACAACCCGGCGAACCCGCAGTGGTGCAACCGCGACCGCTTCGTGCTGTCGAACGGTCATGGCTCGATGCTGCATTACGCGCTGCTGCACCTCTCGGGTTACGACCTGCCGCTGGACGAGCTGAAGAACTTCCGCCAGCTGCACAGCAGGACCGCCGGTCACCCGGAACGTCACGAGACGCCCGGCGTCGAGACGACCACCGGCCCGCTGGGCCAGGGTTTCGCGAATGCCGTCGGCTTCGCACTCGCCGAGCGCCTGCTCGCGCAGCGTTTCAACCGTCCCGGGTTCGCGGTCGTCGACCATCGCACCTGGGTGTTCATGGGCGACGGCTGCCTGATGGAAGGCATCTCGCACGAAGCCGCATCGCTGGCCGGCACGCTGGGCCTGGGCAAGCTGGTCGCGTTCTGGGACGACAACCGCATCTCGATCGACGGCAACACCGAAGGCTGGTTCACCGACGACACCCCGGCACGTTTCGAGGCCTATGGCTGGCGCGTGATCCGCGACGTCGACGGCCACGACGCCGATGCGATCTCGCGCGCGATCACCGCCGCCACCGCCGAAGACGACAAGCCGGTGCTGGTGTGCTGCCGCACGACGATCGGTTTCGGTTCGCCCAACCGCGCCGGCAAGGAGTCCTCGCACGGCGCGCCGCTGGGCAAGGAGGAATCGGATGCCACGCGCGCCGCGCTCGGCTGGACGCACGGACCGTTCGAAGTGCCGCAGCCGATCCGCGACGCCTGGCACGCCGTCGGGACGGGCAGGCAGCGCCAGGCGGACTGGGATGCGCTGTTCGCCGGCTATCAGGCGCAGCACCCGGAACTGGCGGCCGAGTTCCTGCGCCGTTCGAACGGCACGCTGCCGGCGGGTTTCGAAGCCGACGCCGATGCCTTCATCGCCAGGCTGCAGAGCGACGGCCCGACGATCGCCTCGCGCAAGGCCTCGCAGATGGCGATCGAAGCCTTCGCACCGCTGCTGCCGGAAATCATCGGCGGCTCGGCCGACCTCGCGCATTCCAACCTGACCCTGTGGACGGGCAGCACGTCCGCCGCCAGCACCGACGCCAACGCGAACTACGTCTATTACGGCGTGCGCGAGTTCGGCATGAGCGCGATCGCCAACGGTCTGGCGCTGCATGGCGGCTTCATTCCGTTCGACGCGACGTTCCTGGTCTTCAGCGACTACGCCCGCAACGCCGTGCGCATGAGCGCGCTGATCCCCGCGCATGCGATCCATGTCTACACGCACGATTCGATCGGCCTGGGCGAAGACGGCCCGACCCACCAGCCGGTCGAGCATCTCGCGTCGCTTCGTTACATCCCGAACAACGACGTGTGGCGCCCGTGCGACGCGGTCGAATCGGCGGTGGCGTGGAAGTCGGCGATCCTGCGCCAGGACGGGCCGAGCTGCCTGATCTTCTCGCGCCAGAACCTGCCGCACCAGGCACGCGACACGGCGCAGGTCGCCGACATCGCGCGCGGTGGCTACGTGCTGAAGGATTCGGTCGGCACGCCGGAGATCATCCTGATCGCGACCGGTTCGGAGATCGGTCTGGCGACGCAGGCGGCCGAGCGGCTCGGCGACACCGTACGCGTGGTGTCGATGCCCTCGACCGACGTGTTCGACCGCCAGGACGCGGCGTACCGCGAATCCGTGCTGCCGAACGCCGTGCGCAAGCGCGTCGCGATCGAAGCCGGCGTCACCGCATTCTGGCGCGCCTACGTGGGCCTGGACGGGGCCGTGATCGGCATCGACACCTTCGGCGCCTCGGCCCCGGCCGACAAACTGTTCCAGCACTTCGGCATCACGGTCGAGAAGATCGTCGAGGCGGCGAAGGCGCTCTGATCGTTACGTACGATCTGCAGTAGTGGACGAAAGAGCCCGCGAAAGCGGGCTTTTTCTTCGGCTCGTTGGGAAAGTGATCCCCGGAAGAAACCGGGTAAGAGCCGATGCCCCGCAGGATCACGATAAAGCCGAACAGCAGGCCATGTCAGCGATCGTAAAAGTGCGCCACCAGTGCGGCATCGATGTGCGAAGTGGGGGATGGCAGCGCATCAGGTCTCCAATAGCCAATTCGCTCGATCTCGCCGGTTACGAGGAACGCTGCGGAATCCGTCAGGTTCGCTGCGAAAATCTTGCCCGCGATCCGCTCCGATCCCCGGCCCTTCGCCCGCTCCAGCAACATCCAGGCGCAGAGGTTCAGGCGATCGGTTTTCTGCCCTGACTCTTCGGCGAGTTCACGGCTCGCGCATCGTTCAGCCGACTCGCCGGAATCGATCCAACCTCCGGGCAATTCCCATACGCCGCGCCGCCGGTTGTGGACGAGCAGAACGTCTCGACCCCGGCGGGCCAGAACCAGGGCGAAGGACGCCTCAGGCAGCTCCGGCGGAGGTGGGTCACCCGCAGGAAAGAGTGCAATGAGCGACTCGCCGCGTTCATTGGTGATCGGGAGCGTCGAGGACATATGCATCGCCATGTGAGCGATTGGAGCAGCGTCCAGTCGATCAACGCAAACGCGGGGAAGAGTCAAAGCGGCGTTACCTCACCGCATCGTGCCTGCTCCCACCCCGGCAATGCGGCGAATCCGGCACCTGCACTTCCGCCGCCCATTCCTCCGGCGTGAACGTATGCAGCGCCAGCGCATGGATCTGCTGCATCTGCGGGCCGAGTGCGCGATACACCGCCTGGTGCCGCTGCAGGGCCCGCTTGCCGTCGAACGCCGCGCTGACCACGACCGCCTTGTAATGCGTTTCCAGCCCGCGGCTGTGCATGTGGCTCTCGTCCTCGACATCGAGGTGCGTGGGCTGCAGCGCGGCAAGGGCATCGCGGAGCCGGTCGGCGCGGGTGGTCATGGTCGGATCCTGCACGGGTGTCGTCGAACGAGATGGAGGCGCGCTGCGAGTTCGCAACCGTGCCTCAGGCAGCGGATGTCGGCGCGATCGCATCCCGGGGCGCACTGGCCCGCGCGGTCCGGCGCAGGCCAAGCGACACGAGCCGTGCCATCAGATGTTCATTGAATCCGCTGGGCGCCTGCAGTTGCATGCGCGCGAGCGCCGGTGTGTCGTCGCCGATGCCTGCGCGCAGCGCGTCGAACACCGTCGCCAGCTTGCCGCGGCGCGTCGCGGTCTGCGTGCGCAGCCAGGCCAGTGCACGCAGCAGGCGCTGTTCGACGACATCGAAATCGCTGCCCAGCGGATAGTCGGGCAGGCTGCCGTCGGCGCGCAGCGGCGCCAGCGACTCGCGCAGCGTGTCCGGCGTGTTGCGCTGCCAGGGCGCGGGCACGACGAAGCGCGCGTCGAGCTTGCCGGCCGCCTGCGCACGGGCGACCAGCCCCGCCTGGTGCGGCGCCTCGGCGATGCGCACCATCGCGCGCGTGCAGTCCTCGTCGGTCGCGCCGCGGATGTCGGCGATTCCGTACTCGGTGATGTAGACATCGCGCAGATGGCGGGGGATCGTCGTGTGTCCGTAGTGCCAGCGGATGTTGGCCTCGCGTCCGCCGCCGGCATCGCGCGCGGCGCGCAGCAGCAGCACCGAGCGCGCATCGGGCAGCGCATGGCCCATCGCGACGAAGTTGTACTGGCCGCCGACGCCCGACACCACGCGGCCGTCTTCCAGTCCATCGGACACCGCCGCGCCGAGCGCGGTCGCCATCATGCAGCTGTTGAAGAAGCGTGCATCGCGGCGCTGCAGCCGTCCAAGCCCTTCGTCGAGACCGTAGAGTTCGTTGACCTCGCCGACGCGCTTCATGCCGATGCCGCGGCGTGTTTCGTCGTCGAGGCCGCGCAGCCAGGCGTAGAAGTCCGGCGAGCCGAGATAGAACGCGCCATGCAGGAACTCGCCGTTGCGCTCGATGAGGTCGCGATCGAGCGCGCTGGCGGTGCCGTCGTTGGCGCGCTGCATCAGGCTGGCCTTGTCGACGACGCGGCGCTTGATCACGCCCACTTCGACCAGCCGCTTGAAGCCCTCGTTGATCATCTCGCTGCAGCCGTAGAGGCCGATCTCGAACCGATCGAGTCCGCCGCTGGCCTGCACCGCGCGATGCGTGGCGATGTCGGGATCGAGCGCATGCAGCACGCGCCGGTACGCCGCGTTGTCGGTATGGCGCAGCGCCAGCGCGTGGCACAGCGCATCGGCCAGCGCACCGATGCCGATCTGCAGCGTGCCGCCGTCGCGCACCAGCGCGCTGGCGTAGAAGCCGATTGCGTAGTCGGCGTCCGACACCGGCTGGCGCGGCAGGCCGAACAGGCGCGGGTAAGGCGGCGGCGGTGCGATCACGACATCGAAGAACGCGGCGTCCACCGCCGCTGCGCCATCGAGCCAGGGCAGCGCGGGATCGACTTCGCCGACCACCAGCGGCCGCGGGTGACCGGCCTTGAGCAGCGCATCGATCGCATCGAAAGTCAGGTCGGTGTTCGACGACAGCGAGAAACGCGTGCCGTCGTCGTTGGCCGCAACCTTCTGCACCAGCACGTTGACGCCGCGGTCGGCGAGGGCGCGCGCCACGTGCGTGTAGTTGAGGCTGGCGTAGCGGCGCTGCGCCTGGCGTGAGCCCAGCATCGCGCCGGACTGCATGTAGAACTCCTCGATCTCCACATGCGGCGGCAGCGCGTTGCGGCGCAGCGCATCCACGTACTTCAGCCGGACGAAATCCTCGCCGAAATGCCGTTTCACGAACGGCCCGATGAAGCGGCCTTCGAGATCGTCGCCGCCCTTGGGAGGGTCCAGCGACAGCGCGGTGTAGAGCGTGAACGGTCGCGCGGGGTCTGCAATGGCGGCATCGAACAGTGCATTGAGCAGGCGGTGCGGCTTGCCGATGCCGAGCGGCGCACCGATGTGGAGGGCACCGTCGACATGCGCATGGATGCGGCTGACGGCGTCTTCGATAGCGTCGACGTAGGCGGTCATGGCGAGAGGATACGCAGCCGCACGTGAATCGGCGGCGGCACAACCGCTGATTTCGCAGCACGGTTGCGAGATGGCCGGCGCGCAGCGGCGACGGTGACCGTTGGCGGCCGGCCGCGCGGGTGCGTCAGGATGCGGGTGTCGCGCGGCGCACGCGGATCGCATCGGCCTCGGCGGCGATCTCCGTGTCCGTGCCCTGACCCAGCAGCTTCAGCACCGTACCGATCGGAATGCCGTTGAAGTCCAGCGTGACCTTGTGGTCGAGGTTCACTCCGTCCGCAATGTCCAGAGGCACGTCGCTGGCCTCGGCGATCCGCTGCAGCACGTCGCCGGCACGTTCCTCCCTGGCGTCGAGCGCGATCTCGGCCTGGGCGCCGGTGGCCGCGTAACTGGTGCCGGACAAAAAACGCACCTCGCCGGTGGCTGTGCCCGGTGCGGGCGCGGGCGTCGCCAGCGATGGCGCCGCCGCGGCGTCTGGTGCGAGTGCGCCGGGCGCGTCGTCGCCTGTGTTGCCGCTGCAGCCGGTCAGCATCGCGGCAATGGCGACGATCGGCAGCAGCGTGCCCGGACGTGGAAGACGGACGTTGTACATCGGAGGCTCCTTGCGTTCGACGGGTCGGATCACGAAGTGTGGCGACACCATACCGCCAGGCATTCCAGCATGCGTTCACGTGTCGATGCCGCCGGCGCGGAAGAGGCCGGATCCGGGTGCACCTTGCGACCGGACCTGTGTCGCAGCTGCATCATCTGTCGATACGCCGGCTCAGGGTCCCGCTGCCGGCTGCATGCGCGGGCGGACCCGGATTCCATTGGCATGCGGCGTGATGTCGGCGCCCGTCTCGTCGCCCACCAGGGTCAGCACGGTGCGGATGGGCACGCGGGTGAGGTTCATCGAGATGCGACGTTCCAGGTCCACGCCCGGGGCCACGTCGAGACCGGTGCGCCCTGCCGTGGCGATGTGCTGGAGGATGTCGGCAGCCGACGCGTCGAGGATCAGCAGATCGATTTCCGCGCGGTCGTCGATCGCCGCGTAGGGCGCACCGCGCAGGAAGCGCACGCGGCCTGCGTGGATCTGCGCACGCAGGCCGGCATCGCGCGCGATCGCGTCGAGCGCCTCGGCGGGGCCGAGTCCTGCGAGTGGGCGGCGCGCGGGCGGCACCCGCGACAGCGCTTCAGGATTGACCAGCGTCCAGCCTGCCGAGGCGGCTGCATCCCCGGCGCGCTCGATGGCGACATCGTCCGGGCCGTCTGTGGACCCGCTTGCGCCCGGCCCAACTGCGGTCGTGGCCGTCGCCTGCTCGACGGGCGCAGCGTTCCGCTTGCATCCGGTCGCGACCGCCACAGCGGCGGATATGACGAGGATCAGAACCGTGCGAAGTGAAACGTGCATTCCGGACTCCTGTTTTCGACGCCGGCAGCAGTCGAGCGATCCCATGCGCTGCCGACTGTCGCGCTGCGCCGCCGCGGGCATCAGGACTCGAGCATCTCCGGCTTGAACAGCGCACGCCGCGAACGTTCGTCGCCGCTGATCATGAACTGCCCGGCTCCGCGGTAATGCACGGTGCGCGGCCATTTCGGCCGCTTCGCCGCGTGCGCGGCGACCACGCGCCAGACGAACAGCGGGTAGTCGGCGGTGATCCGCGTCTCGTGCAGGCGGCATTCGAAGCGGGCGTGGCATTCGCCGATGCCGGGTGCGTCGACCTCGCTGCTCTCGACTGCGGTCAGCCCGAAGCGTTCGAACTTGTCCTCGTCGGCGCTGCTGCAATTGCCGATGCGCACGACGGTATCCAGCAGATCGGCGGTTGGCAGATTGATCACGCACTCGCGGCTGCCGCGTGCGAGCGCATGGCTGCGATTGCCGGGATCGATGTAGGTGCCGACGAGGTCGTAGCCCAGCATCATGTGCCACCCCAGCGTCATGATGCCGCGTTCGCCGTTGTGTGCCGTCGACAGCAGCACGACCGGGCCGGGTTCGAGCCAGCGACGTGTCTGGTCGGGCGGAATCGCATGGGTGCGGGACATGGTGAACTCCCTGCAGGCGGGTCTGCGATTGCCGCAGATCGGCGGTGAACGCAGTGTCGCCTGCTCGGAACCCGTCCACAGGCCCGGCCCGCAGGGTGGCCGCAACGCGGCCACGCGACGTGCGTCGGGATCGTGAACAGGTTCTCAGGCCAGCGTGTGCACCGCATCGGCGAGGCGCCGTACGTCGTCGCTGGTGTGGCTGACGTAGAGCATCGGCAGGCGCACGTCGTCGCGGACGCGTTGCAGCCACGGAATCAGTTCCTCGCGTCGCGCTTCGTCCAATGCCGACAGCGGTTCGTCGAACAACAGCACCGCCGGCTGCGACAGCAGCGCACGGCCGATCGCCACGCGCTGCGCTTCGCCGCCGGAGAGATTCGCCGGCTGGCGCTGCAGCAGAGCGCCGATGCCGAGCAGTTCGACCACGTGATCGAGTTCGAAGGTGTCGGCGCCGGCGTGGTGGCGGCCGTAGCGCAGGTTGCGCAGCACGTCGAGGTGCGGGAACAGGCGCGCGTCCTGGAACACGTAGCCGACGCGCCGGCGATGCGCGGGCACGTCGATGCGCGCGGCGCTGTCGAACAGCACGCGGCCATCGATCTCGATGCGTCCTGCGCGGGGGCGCACGAGGCCTGCGATCGCATTGAGCACGCTGGTCTTGCCGGCGCCCGACGGCCCGGTCAGCGCGAGCACGCGTTGCGCGGCGTCGATGCGGATGTGGCGCGCGAAGCTGCCGCGGCGCAGGTCGATGTCGACGTGCAGCATCAGTCGTGCACCTCGCCGCGCTGGCGGCGCACCAGCCATTCTGAGGCGAGCAGCGCCGCGAACGAGATCGCCATCGCGACCAGCACCAGTCGCCAGATCCCCGCTTCGCCGTCGGGCATGTTCAGCAGGCTGTAGACCGCCATCGATATCGTCTGGGTCTGGCCAGCGATGTTGGTGACGAACGTCATCGTCGCGCCGAATTCGCCCAGCGCCTTGGCGAACGCGAGTACCGCTCCGGCGACGAGGCCCGGCCAGGCTAGCGGCAGCGTGATGGTGAAAAACACGCGCAGCGGCCCGGCGCCCAGCGTCGCCGCAGCCTGTTCCAGGCGGCGATCGACATTCTCGATCGACAGCCGGATCGTGCGCACCATCAGCGGAAAGCCCATGACCGCGCTCGCCAGCGCCGCACCGGTCCAGCTGAATGCGAACGTGAATTCGAACGTGCGTTCCAGCCACAGGCCGATCGGCCCGTTGCCGCCGAACAGCTCCAGCAGCACGTAGCCGACGACGATCGGCGGCAGCACCAGCGGCAGGTGCACCAGCGCGTCGAGCAGCGCCTTGCCGAAGAATCGCCGACGCGCGAGCAGCCACGCGATCGCGATGCCGAACGGCAGGCTGGAAAGCGCGGCCACCGCGGCGACCTTCAGGCTCAGCCGGATGGCGACGAGTTCATCGGGGCCGAAGGCCAGCAGCGAGGACCCGGCCGACATCGGTCAGCGGATCGAGAAGCCGTGCTGGCGGAAGATCGCCGACGCGGCTTCGCCGTCGAGCCAGCGCACGAACGCGTCGGCTTGCCGCGGCTGCCGGCTGGCGCCCACGCGCGCGACGGGGTAGACGATCGGCGGATGGCTGTCGGCCGGGAACGTCGCCAGCACCCGAACCCGCGGCTCGGCCTGCGCGTCGCTGCCGTAGACCACGCCCAGCGGCGCCTCGCCGCGCGCGACGAGGGTCAGTGCCGAGCGCACGCTGTCTGACTCGGCGACGCGCGGGCGCAGCGCATCCCAGCTGCCGAACGATTCGAATGCCGCCTTCGCGTACTTGCCGGCCGGCACGCTGGCGGTCAGCGCCAGCGACAGGCGGCCGCGCGCGCCGAGCAGCGTTAGCAGGTCGGTGCCGCGCGCGAGTTCGAGCGGCTGCGCGGCGCTATTGGCCGGCGCAACCAGCACCAGCGTGTTGCCGAGCAGCACGCGGCGCGAGCCGGCATCGATGAGCTTGCGCTCCTGCAGCCAGTCCATCCATTCCAGGTCGGCGGAGACGAACACGTCGGCCGGCGCGCGCTGCTCGATCTGGCGCGCGAGCGCGGAGCTGGCCGCATACGACACGCGGACCGGCTGCCCGGTGTCGCGCTGGTAGCGCGCGGCGGCGGCGTCCATCGATTCCTTGAGGCTGGCGGCGGCGAAGACGGTGATCGGTGCGCGCTCCTGTGCGGTGGCCGGCAGTAGGGCGAACGCAGCGAGGGCGGCGAGCAGCAGGGCGGCGGACGTGCGCAGCCAGCGGGGGGAGCGGAGCATGTGCATGGCGATTCCGGTCGGGAGAGCGGCAGGATCAGGGCGCGGCGATGACGGTGATGCGTTCGATCTGGCGCACGCTGCGCGCCGGGCGCGTGTCCTCGGGGACCAGCAGGCGCAGTGGACCGCTGTCGGCGTCGAGCGGTGCATCGTCGCAGCGGTCGACCAGATAGACGCCGCGGTTGCCGAGCGTCGCGTCGAGTTCGCCGAGCGAGAACACCGCGCGATAGCCGTCGCGCGCGCTGACCAGCACGTAGCGGTCGAGATGCGCGCCGCGCAGCGGCGCGTCGGGCATGGCGCCGCTGGCCTGCAGCAGCGCGGCCAGCGCGACACCCTCGCAGCGCAGGGTGCGGCCGTGCGCGGTGGCCTCGACCTTGTGACGGCTCAGCGAGGCGCGTGCGGCCTCGTCCAGCGGCACGACGACCGGAGACGGGTCGGCCGGCGCGGCGGCGCGCTGGTGCGCGGCGTGGTCGTGCGCGTGAGGCGCCTGGGCATGGGCCGCGGTGGCGCACAGCAGGAGCAGTGCGGACAGATGACGACCCCGGACCATGGCGGTTTCCCCTCGTTATGAACGCACGAGCATAACGACCGGCTGCAGCGCCGACAACGCGCCTCAGACCGTATCGATCGGCAGCTTCATGTAGCGCACGCCGTTGGCATCGGCCTCGGGCAGGGCGCCGGCGCGGATGTTGGTCTGCACCGACGGCAGCAGCAGCGCCGGCATCGGCAGCGTGGCGTCGCGGGCCTCGCGCAGCGCGACGAAGGTGGCCTCGTCGATGTGGTGGCCGACGTGGATGTTCTCGCGCTTCTGCGCGCCGATCGTGGTCTCGCAGGCCACCGCGCGGCCGCCGGGACCGTAGTCGTGGCAGACGAATACGCGGGTGGCGTCGGGCAGTGCGAACATGCGCTGGATCGAGCGGTACAGCGTGGCCGCATCGCCGCCGGGGAAATCGCAACGGGCGGTGCCGCCGTCGGGCATGAACAGCGAGTCGCCGGTGAACAGCGCGTCGCCGATCAGATAGGCATTGCTGTCGCTGGTGTGGCCGGGCACGGGGATCGCGCGTGCGGGCAGGGCGCCGATCGCGAACGTGGCGTCGGCCTCGAACAGCCGGTCGAACTGCGACCCGTCGACGGGAAAGTGTTCGCCGAGGTTGAAGATCGGCCGGAAGGTCTTCTGCACGGTGCGGATGCCGTCGCCGATCGCCAGCCGCGCGTCGGGCAACTGCCCGCGCAGCCAGTCGCCGGCCGAGAGATGGTCGGCGTGCGCGTGCGTCTCGAGGATCCACTGCACGTCGAGGCCGTGCGCCTGAACGTATTCGAGCAGTAGCATCGCCGAGGCCGTCGACGTGCGGGCCGCCGCCATGTCGAAGTCCAGCACCGGATCGACGATCGCCGCCGCGTTCGACGACGGATCGCGCACGATGTAGCTCCACGTGCCGCTGCCGGCGTGGTGGAACGGGGTGACCTGCGGTTGCGGCATCGCGATCCTCCTGAGAGCGTGGGCGGCAGACGCCGGCCGGACGGCATGTATCCCGCCTCCGATGCTAGTCCACGTGGCCCGCGCGGACGTTGCGATTGCGTGAGATCAGCGTTGCGCAGGCGTCGCGAGCGCGGCGTTCAGCAGCGCGCCGAGACGGGCGCCGGCATCGCGCAGCGCCTGCTCGGCCTGCGGCAGATGCGTGGTCACGTAGGCCTCGCTGACGCGCGCGCGCTGCGGATAGACGCCGGGCGACAACGCGATGCGGCACGCGGCCTCGACCCAGCCAGCCGCCGGCGGCGGCAGGTGCACCGGGCCGCCGGCATCGGCCGACGGCGCGCGCGCGCCGATCCGTGCCAGCCATGCATCGCCGGACAGGCGCTGGCTGTTGAGCATGCCGCTGTCCCAGAGCGCGTGCAGGTTGGTGCCGCGGCCGTGGAAATTGATCTGCCGGTCGTTGCCGCCGCGATCGTGGCCGTAGCCGGCGTGCATCGGCTGGTGCGCATCGCCGGTGAAATGCACGACGAACTTCAGCGCCTGCGCCCGTTCGGCGCGCGGACGGGTGCGGTCGCCGAGGATCGCGGTCTGGGCCTTCAGCGCCTCGACCACGCAATTGCCATCCGGGCAGTCGCGTCGCGCCTCGTAACGGCAGTTCGACTCGCCGATGTTGACGTAGTGCCAGGGCGCCGAGCGCCGGCCCAGATCCGGATCGTGCTCGCGCAGTTCGTCCGCCCAGCTGGCGACGCCGGGCAGGGTGGGATCGGGTTCGCCGGCCAGCAGCCTGGACACCTCCGCGCGCGCGGCAGGCGTCAGATCGCGATCTGCGACCTGCGCCACCAGACGGTGACCGAGCTTGCCCCAGGCAAGGGCGGACGAGGGGATGGCGAAGGCGGCCAACAGGCCGCCGCACAGAAGGATTCGACGCAGCATGGGTGGAGTTTAACCGGCCGATGTCCCATCGGCCCGATGGCGCGGTTCGCGGGGGGCGAGGACACACGACGGGCGTCGCAGGCTTGGTTGGAACTGTGTCGATCCTGTTGCTGCCGAGTCCCGACAGACGCCCGGAAAGATTGCCCGTGCAAGGACATCACGCGGGCGATGTCGTTCGTCCGGACGAGTGCTTTTCCATGCGTGTGGAGTTGTCTGTGGTGGATGCGCCCGGCTGGATCCGATCGAGCGACAGCGGCTCGATCTGCACCCTGGGCAACAGCCGTTTGGTGAAGTAACCGTCCTTGTAGTACCGGACCTTCCTGCACAGCACCGGATGCGCGAGGCCCTCGTAGAGCACGATTTCCTTCTCGGGCCCCATGGCCTTGAGTTCCTGCGGCAGCATCAGGGCGCGGCGCTCCAGCACCTCGTTGTCGGACACGTTGCTGACGCCACCGTGCGAGCGCGTGCGTGCGCGGCGACGGACGGTGGTGAAGCCCAGCATTTCGGAATAGTCGTTCGCGTCCTGCTGTTCGCGCGGGGCGTAGATGATCTGCAGCGCATGATTGGTGATGATCGTGCGCGAGAGTTCCTTGCCGTAGACCGCGTCCAGCTGGGCCATCGACTGGATGATCGGCAGCAGGCGCAGGTTGTAGCCCGCCATGTAGGCGACGGCCTTGGCGATGATGTCGACGCGGCCGATGGACGTGAACTCGTCCATCAGCAGCAGGCACTGGTGCTTCAGCGACGCGTCGTTCTGCGGCAGGGTCCGGGTGTTGACGTTGATCAACTGGCTGAAGAACAGATTCACGATCAGCCGGCTCTCGGCCAGCTTGTTGGGCTGGATGCCGACATAGATGGTCATGCGCTTGCGGCGCACATCGTCGAGCCGGAAATCGTCGCCGCTGGTGGCCGCATCGAGTACCGGATTGAGCCAGGCGTTCAGGGGCTCTCGGAACGAACCCATGATCGAGGCGAAGGTCACGTCGGCCTGGGAGAGCAGACCCGCGAACGCGGTGCGCGCCTGCGCGCCGAGGAAGGGCGCTTCGGACAGCCTCTGCAGGTAGGGTTTCAGTTCGCTGCCATCGCCGGACGACAGCCGCATCACTTCGCCCAGCGTGGGCATCGGCGCATCGTCCACGTGGTCGGCGCGTTCGAACAGGTACAGCGTGAACGCGAGAAAGGCATTGCGCGCCTGGCTGGTCCAGAACCTGTCGCGGTCCTCGCCGTCAGGATACAGCATCGCGGCGATCGCCTGCAGGTCCGAGACCCGGAACGACGGATCCGACGACACGTAGGTCATCGGGTTCCAGCGGTGCGAGCGCCGGTCCTCGGCGAAGGGATTGAACAGAACGATCTCGTGGCCGATCGACCGGCGCCAGCCCGAGGTCAGATCGAAGTTTTCCTGCTTGATGTCGAGCACCACGGCCGACTCGCGGTAATCGAGCAGGTTCGGAATCACCACGCCGACACCTTTGCCCGAGCGTGTGGGCGCGGCGAGGATCACGAACTGCTGGCCCGACAGGCGCAGGAGCTTGCCGTTCATCTGGCCGAGGACGATGCCATCGTCGCGGTGCTTCAACAGGCCTTTGTTGGCGAGATCGAGCATGCCGGCGAAACGCGCGCGGCCGTGGATGTTGCGGTGGCTGCGCAGCTTGAACAGCATCACCAGCAGCGCCAGCCAGACCAGGCCCATCAGGCCGAAGCCGATGCCGCCCGCCGTCCAGATCCGCCACGCATGCGGCGCGACCTGCGGATGATCGACGACGCTGGCATAGGCGTACCAGGTGCCGATGCCGAGCAGCGCGGTGTCCAGCCCGAGCAGCACGAGCACGAGATAGCCGGCCAGATAGAGCGCCGCCACGGCGGCGCCGACGGTGACGAGTGCCGTGCCGATCCAGCGCTCAGTCGACATGTGCAGTCCTTCGGACGCGTTGCCCGGCCTTCGCTGTGCCTCCGGTCATGGCGACGCCTGCTGCGTATCGACGAACACGTAGTCGTCGTTCGACGGCCAGCGCCTGAGTCCGTCGTCCAGCTTGATGCAGGGACGGCCATCGCAGGCGGTGATCGCGACCTGCTGCAGGGCTTCCAGCACGTCCGCCCGCACGCTCGCGCGCTCCGCACGATCCAGGTTGAACTTCGCGACATAGCTGCTGGTGCCGATGAGGGCGACGGCGCCCAGCACGAGCGCCAGCAGGGCACCGCCGCCCAGCATGCGCGATCGCGCGGCCAGGCCTGCCTGTGTGCGATCGAGGTGCGCGATGAGATGCTCGAGGCGCTGCGCGGCCGCATCCGCGCGCGCAGTGGTGGCGTCGAGTTGCCCGGTCAGGGCGTTGCGCACCGCCGTGGTCGTGGCCCGCAGCAGTGCATCGCGGCCTGAGGCGGTGTGCTCGGCGACGCCTGCTGCAGCCTCCTGCAATGCGCTGGCGGCCTCGCGTTGATCGGCAGCGGCCTGCTCGCACTGCTGTGTCAGATGCGCGGCCAGCAGCGCTGCGCTCGCGACGAAGTCTTCCATCTGCGTTCGTTCCATGGTTCTCGCAGGTGCTGTGTTCATTGAAGACGAGGATGCGGGCGGACGCACCGAAGATGCCGATGTGATTCCCCGGGGCGATGGGTCGGAAAATCACCCGAGTGCGCGCAGGGATCGTGTCATCGCGTGTCAGCGCAGGCCTGCATGCATTGCAGGAAAGGTCGGGCGCCATGTCCCGAGGTGAGAAAAATACAATTTTTTCAGTTACTTAAGGGATGCGCTCCGCAATCGGATCTGTGCGCTTCACGTTGTTCGAAGACAGGACGCAGACGCATTGACGTGATTTTTCCGCGTCGCTTAGCTTCGGCTCGTCATCGCTTCGCAGCCGCCGGCAAGCGTGTCATGCGAAGCAGCCAGGGGACGCACGTTCGGCGGTCGCGCGCTCGATGAGGGGCGCACGCAACGCAGCCGGACGCGCACATCAGGGAAGAGCCGCGTGGGTACGAGCACACCAGTCGCAGGATGGATGTCCGCAGGAATCGTCGGCAGTTGCCTGATCGCGCTCGCGGGCTGTGCAACACCGCAGGCAGCCGACCTGCGCGGGAAGTGGCGCCCCGTCCACCAGTTCGCAGAGGCGCCGCAGGCGATTCCCCTGCAGCAGGCTTACATGTTCCAGGCGTTTCCGTCCGACCAGACCCTCAAGACGTTGCTGACGCGCTGGTCGAACGATGCAGGCATCGGTCTGTCGTATCTGCACGCCAACGATTACACGCTGCACGCACCGGTGGCGCTGCTCCGGACCACGAGCATCGAGCAGGCAGCATCGGCGCTGTCGTCGGCGTATGCGGCGCAGGGCGTGCAGGTGTCGACGGAACGCGGCGCGATCGTGGTCAGCCACGCGCAGGCGGCATCGGCTGCGCCCGCCGCCGGCGCCACGGATTGACGGGGCGCGCATGTTCGGCAAACGCACCGCATCCCCGGAGATCGACAAGGCCGTCGCGCAAGGCGTCAGCTACGAACTCACCTTGACCGACCAGATGCGGCGCAGCGAGCGGCGCGCCTGGCGCGTGGCGGGCTGCGCGGTCGCGATGTCGGTGATCCTCGCCTGTGGCTATGTGCTGTTCCTGCCGCTCAAGGAGCGCGTGCCCTATCTGGTGATGGCCGATCCCTATACCGGCACCGCGAGCGTCGCGCGGCTGGCGGGCAACTTCAACGAGCGCGACGTCACGATGGAAGAGGCGATCAACAAGAGCAACGTCGCCCAGTTCGTGCTCGCGCGCGAATCCTATGATTCGGGGCTGATTGGCCAGCGCAACTGGCGGACCACGCTGTCGATGGCCGGTCCCGCGGTCGCACCCGCGTACATCAACCTGCATGCCGAACATAATCCTGAGCGTCCGTTCCGCATCTACGGCACGGGTCGATCGGTGCGGACCCGGATCCTGAGCATCGTGCTGATCGGCGGAGGCGAAGGCCGTCGCCCGTCGGGCGCGACCGTGCGCTTCCAGCGCAGCCTCTACGACAAGTCGAACGGGCGCGTGGAGCCCATCGATGCGCGGATCGCGACGCTCGAATTCGCCTACAACCAGGAGCTGCGGCTGAGCGACGAAGACCGCCTGCTCAATCCGCTGGGCTTCCGGGTGACGAACTACCGCGTCGATCTCGATTTCGCCGCAGGTCCTGTGCCGGAGCGGGAATTCCCGGGGCCGCGTTCTGCGGCGCCGCCCTCGACGATCGTCGCTGCCGCGCCAGCGCAGGGCTGGTCGGATGACGGCGCCGACATCCAGCCGATCGAACCTGCCATGACCGGAGAGGCCCCATGAGTGGTGGTGTACGGAACCGTCCCATGGCAGCCGGATTCCGCGCGCTGCTCGCGCTGTTGCTGCTCTGCCCGGTCATGGCATTGGCACAGGTCGTGGAGGAGTACGCGTACCAGCCCGATGCCGTCTATCAGGTACGGGCCGGTCTGGGCATCACGACCCAGATCGAGCTCAGCGCGCACGAGCAGATCCTCGACTACAGCAGTGGTTTCAGTGGTGGCTGGGAGATCAGTCGCCGCGACAACGTCTTCTACGTCAAGCCGCGGAATGTCGATGTCGACACCAATCTGCTGGTGCGCACCGCCGCCCACGCCTACATCTTCGAGATGAAGGTCGTCGCGAGCGACTGGCGCTCGCTCGACCAGGCGCGTGCCGCAGGCGTGCAGTACAAGATTCGCTTCAGCTATCCCGGCGATACCCGTTTCGCGCCCGAGACGCCCGAGACGCGCGAGACGCGCGAGACGGCCGCCGAGTTGAGTACCGGCCTCCAGCCCGACCGCCAGTACCACTTCCGTTACGACTACACCCAGCACCGGCGCACGCCGCACTGGCTGGTGCCGTCGACGGTCTACGACGATCGTCGCTTTACCTACATCCGCATGGGAGATCGCACCCGCTTTCCCAGCGGTAACTTTCCCGCGGTGTTCGCCCGGGATAGCGAGAACGGCGACGAGTTCGTCGTCAATTCGACCGTCGAAGGCGATGTGATCGTGGTCCACGGGACCTATCCGTTTCTGGTCGTCCGGCACGGCGTGCACGTCGTCGGCCTGCGCAGGAGTGCTGAGCCGTGAGCGAGCATCCCGTCGACAACGAGCGCGCGCCCGGTCCGGGCGGTCGCGGCCCGGCGAGTCCCTACGAGGCACGAGTCGGCCATCAGGCGGATCTGGATGCGGGCGCACCTGTGTTGCAGTCGGCCGAGGTCCAGCGTCTCAACCGTCGCGCGCTGGTGTTTCTCGCAGGCATCGTGCTGCTGCTCGGTGGGCTCGCGTTCTGGGTGTTCTCGAGCGGCGGTCCGACCGGCGAGGATGCGCGTCCCCGTACGCCGGCGGGCGAACAGGTGGTGATTCCTGCCGCCCCGCGGGACCTGCCAGAACTCCCCGTCGCCAGGCCCGCGGCACCGCAGCCGGAGCTGCCGCCACTGCCGGTGATCGAGGATCCGCGTCCGGCATCCTCCGGAGGCATGGGCGAGACGCTGTCGGGCGGCATCTTCTCCGGCAACTCCTTGCCCTCGCTGCTGGAGCGACGCATGCAGGATGTCGCCGGCAGCCCGGGGATGTCCGGCATGCCGAACGCGGGACCGGCGGGGATGGTGGGCGCCCCCGAGGGGTTCGGCGCGGCCGCACCGGCGTCCGCTATGCAGGCGCCCGCGGATGGACCGACCAGTGCGCGCCCGCTCTACAGTCCCGACACCCTGCTGCTGCGTGGCACCTACATTCGGTGCGTGCTGCAGTCCCGCGTCATCAGCGACTTCCCCGGCTACACCTCCTGCATCGTGACCGAGCCGGTGTATTCGGTGAACGGCAGGCGCCTGCTGTTGCCGCGCGGCTCCAAGGTCATGGGCTTCTACAACGCCGACAGCGTCATCGGCGATCGCGCCGCGATCGTCTGGGACCGGATCACGACGCCGACCGGCCTGGACGTGAACATGCGCAGCCCGGGCGTGGACGCACTCGGCTCGGCGGGCAATTCGGGCCACCACACGGCGCACTGGGGCCAGCGGCTCGCCTCGGCCCTGCTGATCAGCATGCTCGGCGACGCCTTCAAGTACGCCGCCGCCGAACACGGCCGGCCGCAGACGTCGTTCGGCAACGGCTTCGTGGTGCAGAATCCCTACGAGAGCAACACCGCACGCACGCTCGAGCGGATGGCCAACATGGCGCTGGAGCGCAACATGGCGCGTCCACCGACCGTCACGATCAACCAGGGCGCGGTGGTCAACGTCTACGTCGCACGCGATGTCGATTTTTCCGCGGTGGTGCGCTGAGTCGGCCATGGACCTCCAGCCCGCCACCGTCGCGCAGCTCTCCAACCGCTTCCTCGAGTACCAGTACGAGGTGCTCGGCATCGGTGCGCACATGCAGTCCACCGACGTCACCGAGATCTGCATCAACCGGCCGGGTGAGCTGTATCTGGAAACCCGGGACGGCTGGCGCCGTATGGACATCCCATCGCTGACATTCGAGCGCGCGCGCCAGTTCTGCACATCGATCGTCAACGAGAGCAATACCGGCCAGCGCATCACCGATGTCGATCCCATGGTGTCGCTGACGTTTCCCACCGGGCAACGCGCGCAGTTCGTGATTCCGCCCGCCTGCGACGCGGGGCAGGTCTCGATCACGATCCGGCTGCCGTCGCGCCATGCCAGAACACTCGACGAGTACGAACGCGACGGCTTCTTCGCCGGGATCCCCGAGGCGTCGGCGTCGATCAGCGATCAGGACCGGGAACTGCTCGAACTCCGCCGCGCACGCGATTACGCGCAGTTCTTCCGCCAGGCCGTCCGCTATCACAAGAACATCGTCGTGGCCGGCGCGACCGGCAGCGGCAAGACCACCTTCATGAAATCCCTCGTCGACCATATCCCTGGGCACGAGCGGCTGGTGACGATCGAGGACGCCCGCGAACTCTTCCTGCGCCAGCCCAACGTGGTGCATCTGCTGTACTCGAAGGGTGGCCAAAGCGCGAGCAACGTCACCGCCAAGAGCTGCATGGAAGCCTGCCTGCGGATGAAGCCGGACCGGATCATCCTCGCCGAGCTGCGCGGCGACGAGTCGTTCTACTTCATCCGCAATTGCGCCTCGGGCCACCCCGGATCGATCACCAGCTGCCACGCGGGCAGCACCGGGCAGACCTGGGACCAGCTCGCGCTGATGGTCAAGGCGTCCGCGGAAGGGGCGGGGCTGGAGTTCGACGTGATCAAGCGCCTGCTGCGCATGACGATCGAGATCGTCGTCCACATCAAGGCGCACGCGGGCCGGCGCTTCATCACTGGCATCGACTTCGAGCCCGAACACGCGGTGGCGGCATGAGCCGGGCGCCGACATCCGCGCGTTCGCGCATGTTGGTCTGCCGGTTCCGGGCACGGAGGACCTGCTGATGCTTCCCGGCATGGAACTGATGGGTTGCGCGGGGCTTGCCGTCCCCGCCGAGGTCATGCACCACGTGGTCCGCGTCGAGTCCTCGTACAACCCGTTCGCGATCGGGGTCGTCGGCGGTCGCCTGGCGCGCCAGCCGCGGAGCCTCGAAGAAGCGCTGTCGACCAGCCGGATGCTGGAACGCGAGGGCTACAACTTCTCGCTCGGGCTGGCGCAGGTGAACCGGTACAACCTGCGCCATTACGGCCTCGACTCCCACGAGAAAGCCTTCGACATCTGCCCGAACCTGCGTGCCGGTGCACAGATCCTGTCCGAATGCCATACGCGGGCCGGCGGCGACTGGGGCAAGGCCTTCAGCTGCTACTACTCGGGCAACTTCGTCACCGGTTACCAGCACGGCTACGTGCAGAAGGTGCTCGCCTCCTGGCAGGCGGTGGCGCCGGCCGCGTCGATTCCGGTCGTTCGAACCGGGTCGGCGTCTGCGACACCTCCACGCGGCAGCGGCATCGCCCTGCCGTCATCCAGAGTCGCCAGCCGCGTGCAGGAGGCCGCCCGCGTTTCGCGTACGGACGCGTCCGGCTTCACCGCTGCGCCATCCGCGCAGGAAACGCGCGCGGATGCGCCCTTGGACATGCAGGCGAGCCCGGCCGCGCAGTCGGCGCCTGTCGGCCAGACGTCGGACGCGACATCGCCGCGAATCGACGACGACGCACCGGTCACGGTGCGGCTCAGTTCGGCCCCGCCCCAGCAGGTCGCGCAGCCATCGAACACGCCCCGCCAGCCCGTACCACCCGGTCAACCGGCCGATACCGCTTTCGTGTTCTGAGCGAACCGGACAGGCCTCGAACTCCCCACCGCCAACACCAACGCCAAGGAAAGCATCATGCAGAAGACCCTCATTCCAGACCGCGTCCGCCATGCCCGCACGCCGCTGCACGCGGCGCTCGCATCCGGGTCGCTCGCGCTGCTCCCGGTCGTCGCCTGGGCCCAGGATGTCGCGGGCGCGACCACGCGGGTGCAGAGCTTCTTCGGCAACATCAATGCGCTGCTGAACGTCGCATCGATCGCGGTCGTCACTATCGCGATCATCTTTGCCGGCTATCAGGTCGCGTTCAACCACAAGCGCATCGGCGATGTCGCGCCCGTGCTCATCGGCGGCTTCCTGATCGGCGCCGCGGCGCAGATCGCCAAGATGCTGCTGCCTGACGATGTCACGTCGACCGCCATGGCCGTTGTCCAGATGCTGCCGGGCTATGCATAAGGACATCCTGTTCCGCGGCTGCACGCGCCCGCCGATGTTCATGGGCGTGCCCTACCTGCCGTTCGCGGTCGGGGCGGGCGCCTGTCTGCTGCTGACGTTCTATATCGACATGTTCTTCCTCGTCCTGTTGCCGTTCGTGATCATGGTCATGCGGCAGATGGCCCGACGCGACGAGATGATCTTCCGGCTACTCGGCCTGCGCTGGATGTTCCGGCTCAGGGCCCGGAATGTCAGCCGGCACGAAGGCGTCTGGATCTTCACGGCCAACAGCTACCGGTCGGAGATCCACGACGGTCGCAGGGCATCCTGACCATGCGCGCGCCCGCCACCTCGATCGCCGAGTTCGTGCCCTTGTCGGCCCATGTGTCGCCGCACGTGGTCAAGACCACCGGCAGCGACTATCTGCTGACGTGGCGTCTGGGCGGGCTGCCGTTCGTGGGGCGGGAGACATGGGAACTCGAGCACCGGCACGCGACCTTCAACCGCATGCTGCAGACGCTGCGCGCGCCGGACTTCGTCAACGTCGCCTTCTGGGTCCACGACGTGCGCAGGCGCGGCCGTATCGACATGCCGGCCGCATTCGCGCAGGCGTTCAACCAGGCGCTGTCCGACCGGTACTTCGAAACGCTCTCCACGCAGAAGATCATGCAGAACGAGCTGTACCTGACGATGATCTTCCGGCCCATCGTCAGCGGGAAGAAGCTCGTCGAGAAGTCCTCCGATCTTGCGCGTCTGCAGGCGGAGCAGGATCAGGCCGTGGTCAAGCTCGTCGAACTGGCCGGCAACGTGGAAGCCGTGCTCAGGGACTACGCGCCTGCGCGGCTGGGCATGTACACGGGCGACAACGGAGTGGTCTTCTCCGGGACGCTGGAGCTGTTCGCGTATCTGCTGAACCGGATCGACGCGCCGGTACCGGTGCTGCGCGCACCGGTCTGCGACTATCTCGCGGTGAGCGGGCACACGTTCTCGGCCCGGACCGGCGACTTCGTGGTCAGCACGCCGGGCGGCGGCAACCAGTTCGGCGCGATCCTCAACATCAAGGACTACACCGACGCGACCTGGCCGGGCATCCTCAACGCGCTCAAGTACCTCGACTTCGAGTACGTCATCACGCACTCCTTCAGTCCCATGGGCCGGCAGGACGCGCTGAAAGTACTCGACCGCACCAAGGGGATGATGATCTCCTCCGGCGACAAGGCGGTCAGCCAGATCGCCGAACTCGACCATGCGATGGACGGGATCGCCTCGGGCAACTTCGTGCTCGGCGAATACCACTTCATCATGGCGCTGTACGCCCCGGACCAGCCGACGCTGGCGCAGCACATCGCCACGACCCGCGCCGAGCTGTCCAATGCGGGCTTCGTGTCGGTGAAGGAAGACCTCGCGGTCTGCGCGTCGTTCTATTCCCAGTTCCCGGCGAACTGGAAATTCCGCACTCGCCTGGCCAACGTCAGTTCGCTGAACTTCCTGGGCCTTTCGCCGCTGCACAACTTCGCCACCGGCAAGCGTGCGCAGAATCCGTGGGGCGATGCCGTCACGGCCTTGCAGACCACCAACGGCCAGCCCTACTACTTCAACTTCCACGCGACGCACCCGTCCGAGAATTCGTTCGGGGAGAAAGCGATCGCGAACACGATGGTGATCGGCAAGTCCGGCACCGGCAAGACGGCGCTGATCAATTTCCTGCTCAGCCAGGTGCAGAAGTTCGACCCGGTGCCGACGATCTTCTTCTTCGACAAGGACCGAGGCGCGGAGATCTTCGTGCGGGCCTGCGGTGGCGCCTATCTGGCCCTGGAGAGCGGTGCGCCCACCGGCTTCAATCCGTTCCAGTGCGCCAACACCGAGGCCAACATCCAGTTCCTCGCCGGTCTGGTCAAGGTGCTCGCCGGCAAGTCCCAGTACACCGCGCGCGAGGACGAGGACATCCATCGGGCAGTGGAAAGCATCCTCGACATGCCGCCGCAACTGCGGTCGATGAGCAACTTCCAGAAGAGTCTGCCCAACATGGGCGACGACGGACTATATGCACGTCTGCGCAAGTGGACGGCGGGTCATGCATTTGGCTGGGTGTTCGACAACCAGATGGATGTCATCGATCTGGAGCGCGCCTGCATCATCGGCTTCGATTACACCGACGTGATCGACAACCCCGAAGTGCGCGTGCCGGTGATCAACTATCTGCTGCACCGGCTCGAGGCGCTGATCGACGGCCGGCCGCTGATCTACGTCATGGACGAGTTCTGGAAGATCCTCGACGGCGGCGGCGCGCTCAAGGAGTTCGCCAAGAACAAGCAGAAGACGATCCGCAAGCAGAACGGCCTGGGCATCTTCGCGACGCAGAGTCCGGAGGATGCGCTGGCGAGCGACATTTCCGCGGCCCTGATCGAGCAGACGGCGACGCTGATCTTGCTGCCCAATCCGAACGCGGCGCGGAAGGACTACGTCGAAGGCCTGAAGCTGACCGATGCGGAGTTCGAGGTCGTCCGCTCGCTCGACGAGCGCTCGCGCAGCTTCCTGGTCAAACAGGGCCATGCTTCGACCGTCTGCCAGTTGAATCTGCGGGGCATGGACGATGCGCTGGCGGTCATTTCTGCGAGCACCGACAACATCGAGATCATGCATCGGATCGTCGCCGAGCAAGCGGCCTCTCTCAACGTCGAGCGAGGGGATCTCGATCCCGGACAGTGGCTTCCGGCGTTCTACGCGCAGCGGAAAGGCTCGGGACACGCCCGGCCGGTACATGCCCGCGGCCAGCCGGTCGAACATCCAGAAGCCGCGGCACTGGCGGATCGATGAGCATTCCAACCCGCACGGACACAGGAGGTGTCGCATGAGGTCCCGGACCATCCATCAGGCGAGGACGCACAGCCTCGCGAACGGCTTGCAACGCACGTTCGGAATCCGCCTCGGGTGGCCACGCGTGAGGCGCCGGTTCGTCGTCGCCATCGCGGTCGCGGCCGTTCTCGCGACGGGCGCCGCCGCGGCCGCATGGCAGGTCCATGATCGCGAGACCTACCAGCAGGTCCAGCAACTGCGCGACCGGATCGGCGGAGGCGGCAGCACCACCGTCGTCGGCGAGCTGCAGAAGGTCAATACGCGATTGCAGGTCGATCACAAACCGACCGGAGAAACCATCGCGCTCGTCGCCGAGCCGGAAGGCACGGCCAAGCTCGATCCGGCCGCGCCGTCGGCTGCGCCCTTGGGTATCGGCAGGCTCTGTCCGTCGGGCATATCGAGCGGTCTTGGGCAGCAGCAGCGCACGCTGTGCCGGGAACTGGTGCAGACCGAGCTCGCGCAATACGCGTTCGCGATGCGCATGTTCGAGCGTGCCGCCGAGCACCATTCGCGCCTGGAGGCCATCGAGCAGCGCCGTCGCGCCCTGGGCACCGGGGACTACGCCGATCTGCAGTCCAATTCCAACGAGTTGCTGGCGCTGACCGCACTGATGGACAACGACCGCGACCGCTACCAGACCTATATGCGCGCCTACGAGGCGCGGGTCGCACATATCCGGCACACGCAGATCGCGCTGACCCGGAATCTGTTCACCGGCAGGGGCAGCGTGGACCTGCCTGCCTCGCTGTAACGACCTCGGAGTTCGACATGGACAGTCTGGCCGGTTTCGCCCAGTGGGCGTTCTTCGCGCTGATCTTCGAGTTCATGAATTCGCAGATCGCCTCGTTCCAGACCGGTCTGATTGCGCGTGGCACTCAGTTCGTCAGCGGGCTTGCGCTGACGCTCTGCACGCTGTGGGTCCTGATGCAGGGATTCATGATCGTCACCGGGCGCAGCCGTGAATCGATGATGGGCCTGGTGGTCGGTTCGCTGCGTGTGTTCCTGATCGTCTCGGCCGCCACTGCGATGTCGTTCGCCGGGACCAACCTGACCAGCTTTCTCGCCGACGGCCTGCCGAAGTCGATCAACACCATCGTGACCGGTACCGATGAGAAACCCGAGCAATCGATCGACAAGAACCTCAAGATCATGGGACTGATCTTCGTGCTGGTCGACAGGGTCGGCGTCGGTACAGACGACCCGCAGAACAAAACCAGCCAGGACCGGACGATCACGCTGATGGGTATCGGCATCGCCGGGCCGTCCGTGGTCGGCGGCGCGCTGCTGCTGCTCTACAAGATCGCGCTGGTGCTGTTCGTCGGATTCGGGCCGCTGTTCATCCTGTGCCTGATGTTCGACCAGACCAGGGACCTGTTCAAGCGCTGGCTGCTCTACGGACTCGGCACCATGTTCAGTCTTGCCGTGCTGTCCTTCATGGTGTCGGTAGCGACCAAGCTGGTCGCGATCACGGCGGCCGCCATACTGCTGCAATACACGCTGATGACGCAGGAGATACTCGACGTGCCCGGGGTCGTGCCGTCGGGCGGCCTCAACGCCGCGGCGATGCAACAGGGCGGCATCGGTCTGCTGATGTCGGTGCTGATGGTCATGGCACCGCCGATGGCGGCGATGTTCTTCAGCGGGACGCTGGGGCAGTTCGCAGCGAACTCGAGCTTTGGTACGCTCGGGAGGAACAGTTCCGGGCAGGATTCGGATTACAGGCAGCGAACTGTCTCGAATAGGTCGGGAGACGAACCACCCAAGACGACCGCGGCGGGAAGAGGCGGTGGGTGATCACGAGGTGCGACACGTCATGGAGGATTGATATGCGGACGCTTCTACGGACTGCCCTTTGTTTGCTTACTCTTGGCAGTAGCGCCTTGTTCGCGCAGGATCCTAGCTCGTCGAGCTATCACACGGTCTTTCTGCCTGCGCATAACGCAGGTGATACGCGAGCGCCGAATCAGAGCCAATCTTGGGGGGCGTTCGCGATAGCAGCTGCTGAAGAAGGTGCGATTTCCCTAACAGGGTGGGCAATCAATCATCGGACGGAAGATGAAGCGAGCGCTGCGTCGCTCGAAATGTGCGCTCGGCGCGGCGGCGAGGCATGCGAGGTAAATCTGGTTTTTGTAAATCAATGTGCTTCCGTGGCAACTTCGGCCACGGAAACCGCTGCGTCGAGAGATCGCACATTGCGGCGTGCGCGTAAATCCGCAATGCAGGCGTGTGGTGGCGACTGCCGTATTCTGTACGAAGGATGTACTGGCGCGCGTTGAAACGCCTGATGTACGCGCCTTCGCTGGAAGGCAGCACTGGTCAGGTTTGTCCTTAGTTTTGAATCCTCTGAACAAGTCCGTCATCCCCGCGAAGGCGGGGATCCATGGACGTTAACCCATCCTGATTAGCACGATCTTTCAGCGCAGTCGCAGCCCGTGAGAGGGCGGGAGCCGAGGATGGCGCCCTCTTCCTCGGAGTCTGGATGATGGCCATGAATCGCGTGCAGTTCCAGCCGGGCCTGTCGCTGCCGGCGTTCCTCAAGCGCTACGGCAGCGAGCGCCAGTGCGAGCAGGCACTGGAGGCCTCTCGCTGGCCGGATGGCTTCGTCTGTCCTCGCTGCGCCGACACGGCGCACAGCCGC
>NZ_JAIWPU010000053.1 GCF_021191705.1 Proluteimonas flavola | reverse complement strand
ACCTGCGTCGAGAATCGGGCCGACCTGCGACCCTCCACCCTCTCCCTGGTGACTATAGCTGTATGGAACCACCCGATCCCATTCCGAACTCGGAAGTGAAACGTACATGCGCCGATGGTAGTGTGCATCCAGCATGCGAGAGTAGGTCATCGCCAGGGTTTTTACCCAAAACCCCCGCCGGGATTCCGGCGGGGGTTTTTCTTTGGGTCGGATCCGGCCAGGGCGCCGAAGCAGGCGCGACAGTCAGGCGCCAACGCCAGGCGGCGTGGGGATCTGGTCTCCATGCGCCCGAAGAGAATCTCCCGGCGGCCAGAATGTGGCTCGGCAGAAGGCGCGAGAAAGATGTCGGCCGCTCGGGAAGGGCGAGTTTTCGGGCCGTTTGTGTCGGGCGGGAGCTGGCTGCGAGCGAGACCGGACGCATGCGCGCGGTCATGGGGGCGCTGCGCTCTCTCACTGCCTGGCTAATCCTGTTGCTGAAGCGGATTCCAGGAAGGCTTGTCCGCTCTCGGCACTCCGCTTGTGTCAGGCGAATTGTTACGATTGCCGGCCGCGGGCCTATAGCTCAATGGTTAGAGCAGAGGACTCATAATCCTTTGGTTCCAGGTTCGAGTCCTGGTGGGCCCACCATCTGTAGTGCGCTTCGAGACGGTTGTTCGTGGTTCGGGACTACCTGTCTGATCGTCATCCTTCGCGCTCGCACTCCGAATGGCGACAGTCGAAGCAAGCCGTTGAGGCTGCTGCGGCCACTTCGCTGTGGTCGGTGTGCGGCTTCAGGCATTCGAATCCTGACTGTGCGCCATTGATGCCGCGCAGACGGTTCACGTGTTTCGCAACATCCTTACACCTGCGCCGCTACATTGCGGCGGACCTGAATACGATCCGGTGGGCTTTCGGTGCGACGACGTGATGTTCTGAAGACGGCAATGGCTGCGCCTGTGTTGGGCGGTTGGTGGCCGGCACTGGCTGCAGCAGCCGAGGGCGCGACGCCCACTCCGTTCGATGTCGACACGGTCGTGCAGCTTGCGCGTGCGCTCGCGGCCAACACCTATGTGCCACCGGAAACCACATTGCCTCCAGCGCTTGCAGGCGCGAACTACGACCAATACCGCGATTTCCGCTATCGGCCCGACCGCGCACTTTGGCGTGATCTGCCGGGTGTCGACTTCCAGCTCCAGTTCTTCCATCGTGGATTCCTGTTCAAGCCGCGCATCGCGATCCACGTCGTCGAAGACGATCAGGCTCGTGAAGTGCCGTTTTCGACCGCATTGTTCGACTACAGCCCGAATCCGGCGCCCGCGCTCGACGACACCACCGGCTTTGCCGGTTTCCGTTTGCACGCGCCGTTGAATGGTCGCGACTACTTCGACGAACTGTGCGTGTTCCTCGGTGCGAGCTATTTCCGCGCGGTCGGCAAGGGGCTCGCCTATGGCCTGTCGGCGCGCGGGCTCGCGCTTGGAAGTGGCGATCCGGGCCCGGAAGAATTTCCGGTGTTCCGCGCATTCTGGTTGCACCGGCCCGACGCCGGCAGCACGACGATCACCATCGACGCGTTGCTGGACGGCCCGAGTGTGTCGGGCGCCTACCGCTTCCGGATCCAGCCGGGCGAGGACACCGTATTCGAGGTCGATGCCCGCCTGTTCCCACGTGTCGACTTGGCCCACGCCGGAATCGCGCCGCTGACCAGCATGTACCAGTTCGATGCGTCCGACCGCACCGGCATCGACGACTACCGCCCATCCGTCCACGACTCCGATGGTCTGGGCCTGCTGACCGGCACCGACGAGCAGGTCTGGCGACCCCTGAGCAACCCATCGTCGATCCAGCACAGCGGATTCCAGGACCGGACGCCGCGCGGCTTCGGTCTGATGCAACGCAAGCGCGGATTCGACGACTTCGAAGATGCCGAGGCTGGATACGAGAAGCGGCCGTCTGCATGGATCGAGCCGCTCGACGACTGGGGCAGCGGTGAAGTGCACCTGGTGGAAATTCCGACCGCCGACGAGTACCAGGACAACATCGTCGCGTTCTGGCGGCCGGCCGCACTGTTGAAGGCCGGCAGCGAAAGCCGTTGGCGCTATCGACTGCATTGGACTGCGAGCAAGCTGTGGAAGCCGGGGCTCGCACATGTCGCGGCGACGCGGATCGGTGCACGCCCCGGTGAGGACCGGTCGATCCGACTGGTGGTCATCGATTTCGAGGGTGGAGACATCGGCAGCGAAGTGCCGCAGATCGAAGTCGCGGCGAATACAGGCCGGGTTGCCAATCCGGTCGTGCACGCGCGGCCGGGTGGTGGCTGGCGCGTCGGCTTCGAATTCGCGCCCGACGGACGGACGAGCAGTGAGCTGCGTACGCGACTGCATCGTGGCGGCACCGTTGTTTCCGAAACCTGGGTCTACCGGTGGAGCGCATGAGTGTCGTCGAGCGCCCGGCCCTGCCCGAAACATCGCCGGTGCAGATGCCGATCCAGTCGCTGCGCGAAGGGCGGCTGACCACGCGGCCGTTGCCCAGTGCGCCGACCGGCATGGCCTGGCGCCGCGCGTTCATCGTGACGACCACGGCGGTGCTGACGCTCTTTGCGACCTACCAGATCTGGTGGCTGTTGCGCATCGGGGGCATCGATCTGCTCGAAGGCCTGCTGCTGCTGGTCTTCGTGCCGCTGTTCGCGTGGATCGTGCAGTCGTTCGCGAGTTCGCTCGCGGGCTTCGTGCTTGTCCTGATGAAACGACCGGCGCGGCTCGGCATCGATCCGCAGGCACCGTTGCCCGCTCTCGGCGTGCGCACGGCGCTCCTGATGCCGACGTACAACGAGGATCCCGAGCGTCTCCTCGCCGGCTTGCAGGCGATCGTCGAATCGCTGCAGGCGACCGGTCGCGGCGAGTATTTCGATCTGTTCGTGCTCAGCGACACGCGCGATGCGGACATCCAGCGGCGCGAGGTGATCGCGTTCGAGCGGCTACGCATCGCGATGCCGCAGGCGCGGCTCTATTACCGGTTGCGCGAGGACAACCACGAGCGCAAGGCCGGCAACATCGCCGACTGGGTGCGCCGCTGGGGCGGTGCGTATCCGCAGTTCCTGATCCTCGATGCCGACAGCCTGATGACCGGCGATACGCTGGTGCGACTGGCGGCGGCGATGGAGGCGAACGACGACGTCGCGCTGGTGCAGACCCTGCCGGTGATCGTCAACGGTGCGACGGTCTTCGCGCGCATGCAGGAATTTTCAGGCCGCATGTACGGCCCCGTGATCGCGCACGGCGTCGCCTGGTGGCATGGCGCGGAGAGCAACTACTGGGGCCACAACGCGTTGATCCGCACTGAGGCATTCGCCGCGCATGGCGGGCTGCCCGAACTGCAGGGCACCACGCCGTTCCGCGGTGCGGTGCTGAGCCACGATTTCGTCGAAGCCGCGTTGTTGCGCCGCGGCGGCTGGGCGCTGCACATGGTGCCGACGCTGGAAGGCAGCTACGAGGAAGGCCCGCCCACTCTGACCGACATGCTGGTGCGCGACCGGCGCTGGTGCCAGGGCAACCTGCAGCACGGCGGCGTGCTGCCGGCGCGTGGCCTGCACTGGGTCAGTCGCTGGCATCTGCTGATCGGGATCGGCCATTACCTCACCGCGCCGCTGTGGGCGATGCTGGTGCTGATCGGTCTGGCCGTGCCGTTGCAGCATGGTGCGTTCGTCGAAGGGCTGTCTCCGGCGGCGTACTGGATGGCGATCGACGACGGCCGCTTCCTCGGCGTGTTCGTGCTGACGATGGTGCTGCTGTTCGCGCCCAAGGCCCTGGGCTACATCGCCACGCTCGCAGATGCGCGCATGCGGCGCGGCTGTGGCGGCGCGTGGCGCGGCTTCATCAGCCTGCTGATCGAGAACGTACTCGCCGCATTGATGGCACCGATCACGATGTACGTGCAGTCGCGCGGCGTCGCCGAAGTGCTGGCGGGTCGCGACTCGGGTTGGGATGCGCAGCGACGCGACGACGGGCGCCAGACCTGGGGCGACCTGTGGCGCAACTATCGCGGCACCACGCTGCTGGGCGTGGTCATGGGCGTGGGGGCCTGGCTGATGTCGCCGGGCCTCGCCTTGTGGATGTCGCCGATGATCGTCGGCCTCGTCGGTTCGATCCCGATCGTGCGGCTGACTTCGTCGCGTCGCCTCGGCCGGGCGATGCGCCGTGCTGGACTGTTCTCGACGCCCGAGGAGCAGTCGCCGCCCGAGGTACTCGTGCGCGCCGCCGCGCTGCGTGCCCAGGCGCATTCGCCGGAAGCCGCAACGACGGCCTCGCCAGTCGCGCGCAGCTAGGAGCGTGGGCGGCAGAAATCGTCCGGGCTGCAAAGCCCGCTGCACGGTCCATATTGACCAGCTTCGCTGTTGTGAAGCGCTTCCGCCGGTTTTTGGCCCGTAGCACCACTACGTGCCTGCAAACCGGCGAAATGCTCTGCAACAGCGAAGCTGGTCAAATCTGGCCTCGTGCAGCGAACTTTTCGCCTCGAACATTTCTGCCGCCCACGCTCCTAGGCGTACGGGACGGAGCGCTTACACTGGCGCCTCCGACCGTTTCCCGATTCCGCATGGATTCCCAGACCCCCGCACTGCTCGACTGCATCGAACGCGAGACCGGCCCCGCACCGGCGTGGAGCGTGATCTGGCTGCATGGCCTCGGCGCCGACGCCAACGATTTCGTCCCGCTGGTGCCGGAGCTTCTGCGCAAGGATTGGCCGGCGATCCGTTTCGTGTTCCCGAATGCGCCGGTGCGCGCGGTGACGATCAACAACGGCGTGCGCATGCGCGCCTGGTACGACATCCTCGACTTCGATCTCGCCAACCGCGCGGACGAGGCCGGGGTGCTCGAATCCGTGGCGCAGGTCGATGCGCTGATCGATCGCGAAGCCGCGCGCGGCATTCCCGCATCGCGCGTGATTCTCGCGGGCTTTTCGCAGGGCGGTGCGGTGACGCTGGCAACAGGCTTGCGGCGCAGCGTGCCGCTGGCCGGACTGGTCGCGTTGTCCACGTATCTGCCTGCGGCGCGCAATGCCGACGCCGCACTGGTCGACGGCGCGTCGCGCCAGCCGGTGTTCATGGCCCACGGCACGCAGGATCCGGTGGTACCGCTGGGCGCCGGCGAACAGAGCGGCGCCTGGTTGCGCCAGGCCGGTTTCGACGTCGACTGGCACCAGTATCCGATGCCGCATTCGGTGTGCGCCGAGGAAATCGCCGCACTCGGCGACTGGTTCGACACGCGGTTCGCGGCCGGCTGAGCATGGCCGCACCGGCGCCCGACGGCCTCTGGTTGCCGGATCTGTGCCGGCTGCCGCGGTTGCTGACGATGCTGGGCCTCGCCCAGCTCACCGTGCTGGTGGTGTTGCTGGTGCCGCATCCGGCCGCGCCCTGGGATGTCGCCGCCTTCGTGTCCGCGAGCGGTTACGCGTTGTGGCTCGCACTGGCGGTATCGGTGCTGCTGTGTGCATGCCGGCGCTTCCTGTCGCGGTTTCCGGTGCGTTTCGGCGCGGTGATGGCCGTCGTGCTCGCGCTGGGTGTCGCGGTGGTCGCGTCGGCGATCGTGCACGGCCTGTTCGCCAGCGTCGGTGACGGCGCGGGACTGCCCGCCTTCGGGCGGTTCGTCGGCGGCAGCGGCGCGGTCGTCGCGTTGCTCACCGCCATCGCGCTGCGCTATTTCTACGTGATCGACCGGTGGCAGGGACAGGTCGCCGCGCATGCGCGCGCCGAGGCCGATGCGCTGCAGGCGCGCATCCGTCCGCATTTCCTGTTCAACAGCATGAACATGATCGCCACGCTGCTGCGCCGCGATCCGGTCGTTGCCGAGCGTGCGGTGCTGGATCTGTCCGATCTCTTCCGCGCCGCGCTCGGCGCCGGCGAAGGTACGTCGACGCTCTCGGAGGAAGTTTCGCTGGCCGAGCGTTATCTCTCGATCGAACAGTTGCGCCTCGGCGACCGGTTGCGCGTGGCATGGGACAGGCAGGGCGACCTGCCGTGGACATTTCCGATGCCGCGGCTCGTGCTGCAGCCGGTGCTGGAGAACGCGGTGCTGCACGGCATCTCGCGATTGCCCGAAGGCGGCACCATCGACGTGCGGTTGACGATGGACGCCGGCATGCTCGAGATCGAGGTCGCCAATCCCTCGCTGCCGCCCGACAACGCGCCCGCCCAGGGCGCGGGCCATGCCCAGCGCAGTATCGCCCATCGGCTCGGTTTCGCATTCGGGCCACGCGCCCGCATGCGCTACGGGTGGAACGACGGGCGCTATGCGTGCACCATCCAGGTGCCGGTGCCGACGGACGGTGCTGTGCCGGTCACGGGAGGACGCACGCCATGAAGGTGGTGATCGCCGACGACGAACCGCTCGCACGCGAGCGTCTGCGGGGGCTGCTGGCACAGCTCGCCGGCATCGAGATCGTGGCCGAGGTCGGTGATGGTCGCAGTGCGCTGGAAGCCTGCGCCGCACACGATCCGGCGTTGGTGCTGCTGGATATCGCGATGCCCGGCATCGACGGGCTGGAGGTCGCACGGCATCTCAGCGCGTTCGAGCCGCGGCCTGCGATCGTGTTCTGCACCGCCTACGACGCGCACGCGCTCAAGGCCTTCGAGGCTGCGGCCGTGGACTATCTGGTCAAGCCGGTCCGGCCCGAGCGCCTGCAGGTCGCGGTCGAGCGTGCGCGCACCTTCACCGCCGGGCGCGACGTGGACGTTGATGGCGAGGCGCGTGACGACAAGCGGCGCACGCATCTGTGCGCACGCCTGCGCGGCAGCCTGCGGCTGATTCCGGTCGAGGACATCCGCTATCTGCAGGCCGAGGAGAAATACGTCGTCGTGCATCACGCACGCGGCGAGGATCTGGTCGAAGAGTCATTGAAGTCGCTCGAAGACGAGTTCGGCGACCGCTTCGTGCGCATCCACCGCAACTGCCTGGTCGCCCGGCACGAACTGGTCGAACTGCGGCGCGATCTCGAAGGTCACGTGCACGCCGTGCTGCGTCACGGCGACCGGCCGCTGGAGGTCAGCCGCCGTTGCGTGTCGCAGTTGCGCGACACCGTGCGTCAGCTCTGATCCTGCGGCAAGCGGGCCCGGCGACGATCGCCGATAATGCGCGGATGGATCGACTGCGCATCGCCACCCGCAAGAGTCCGCTCGCCCTGTGGCAGAGCGAGCACGTGGCCGCCGCCTTGCGCGCGCGCCATCCCGGACTCGATGTCTCGCTGGTGCCGCTGAGCACGCGTGGCGACGAGGTGCTGGACCGCTCGCTGGCGGCGATCGGTGGCAAGGGCCTGTTCCTCAAGGAACTCGAAATCGCGATGCAGGCCGGCGACGCCGACTGCGCGGTGCATTCGCTCAAGGACGTGCCGATGTCACTCGAACCCGGTTTCGCGTTGCCTGCGATCCTCGCCCGCGCCGACCACGCCGACGGCTTCGTCAGCAACGATTTCGATGGCATCGACGCGCTGCCGATCGGCGCGCATGTCGGCACCTCGTCGCTGCGTCGCCAGGCGCAGCTGCGTGCGCGGCGGCCGGACCTTCGCCTGGTGGATCTGCGCGGCAACGTCAATACGCGCCTGGCCAAACTCGACGCCGGGGATTACGACGCCATCGTGCTCGCCTGCGCGGGTTTGCAGAGGCTGGGACTGGAGACGCGCATCCGCGCGCGGCTCGATGCACCCGACTGGCTGCCGGCGCCGGCGCAGGGCGCGATCGCGATCGAATGCCGCGACGATGCGCCGCTGCTGCACGCGTTGCTGGCGACGCTCGACGATGCGCCCACGCGGCGCTGCGTCGAGGCCGAGCGCGCCATGAACCGGGCGCTGCATGGCAGCTGCCACGTGCCGGTCGCGGCCTACGCCTGGCTCGACGGCGAACGGTTGCGGCTCGAAGGCCTGGTCGGTTCGGCGCAGGACGGCCGCGCGGTGCGCGCAGGCGGCGAGTCCTCGCATGCCGAGGGCGATGCGCTTGGCGCGCGTGTCGCATCGTTGCTGCTGGAAGCCGGGGCGGGGGCATTCCTGCCGGGGTGAGCGGCACGAACGGCTGGCAAAGCCAGCGTTCTGATCTGCGGAGGTGATGGGGTTCGCTACGCTCTACCCGTCCTGCGAAGCGGGCGGCGAGGTCAGAAGGTGCGGCGGAGCTTGACCGAGCCTTCGGTATCGGTGCTGCCGCGGCCGCCGTTGCCCAGCGTGTCGTGGCGCAGTTCGAAGTCGGAGCGGAGCGTCCACTGCGGGAACAACTCGTAGTCGAACGCCAGCGTCTGGCGCAGGAAGGTGTTCTCGCGCCCGGTTTCCACCTGCACATGTTGAGTGAAGGACGCGCGCTCGCCGAGCTCCTGCGACAGCTGCAGCTGGCCGGTCGCGATCGGGCCCATCGCCGCGGTACCGAAGTCGGTGTAGGGCTCGATCCGCACGCCGGTGCCGAACTCGATGCGCAGCGAGGTCTCGGGGCTGCGGATCGCTTCGAGACCGTAGCGGGTGTCCCACTTCACGTGATTGCCGCCCGAATGGACGAACTCACGACTGGAAAACGGCGAGTGCAGCGGTGCCAGGCGCCGGTCCGGGAGTTTGACCAGGGGCGGGGCGACGGTCCGCGGGCGCACACCGGGCGCTTTCGGCGACCAGATCCGCTGGCGCGCGGCGCCAGCCGTCCATTCCGCGTCGCGGCATGAGAGCCGGTAGCAGGGACGGCGCAGCGGCACCTGCCGCGCAGCGACAGCGGCGATGGCAGGCAGCTCCGGTGCGGCAGGGAGCGGTTGTGTGTAGATCGGCAGGCCCACGATGGCCAGCCACCAGCCAGCAAGCATTTCAGCCATTCATGTAAGCGGTTACAGATCGATTATGCCGAAGCTTGCATGGCAGTTGCCATCACGGGCGGATTGCTGTCGAAGCGGGCTTCAGGAATCGTGACCGGCATCGCACTGCCGGTCGGCGCCAGCTGCCAGCCCGCCGGCGGCAGGGCCAGCACCGCAGCGCGCGCGCCGCGGAAGCGGGCGGTGCAATGCCCGGCGATGGCACCCGGTCCACCGCGCGCCCTTGCAGAGCGCGAGGCAGGCGCCGAGCCCCGTGAGGGTTGGACACATCCTGCGGTCCGCCGGGCAGCGTGCCACGCGGCCCGTGCGCTGCAGAGTCTCCATATCGGAGCCGGCGGCGTCGCGGCGACCAGAAGCCGGGACGAGACGACGTGCGTCGGGACCGTGAACAGGTTCTGACATCAGGAAACAGTGGAGACCGGGCGCCTGATGAAGACCGTCGATCACGGGTGAACCATCGCCGCGCGCCTGCTCCGGACGAGGATGGGATACTGCGCGTTCCCGTCGTGACAGGATCGCCCATGACCGCAGCCGTGCCCGGATCCGTCGACGTGCTCGTGATCGGCGGCGGGGCCTGCGGGGCGCTGGTAGCCCTGCATCTGCTGGAACAGGGCGGCCTGCGCATCGCATTGGCCGAGCCGCGGCCCGCGCCTGCCCGCGGTGTCGCCTACTCGACGCCGCGCGTTGAACATGTGCTCAACGTCAATGCCGCGCGCATGAGCGCATTCGATGCGGCGCCCGACGATTTCCTCGCCTGGCTGCGCAGGCAGCCAGAATCCGTCGGGATCGACGATGCGGCCCTGGCCGCGCAGTTCGCACCGCGGCGTCTCTACGGGCGCTATCTGCAGGCGCGGCTCGATGCGCATCCCGCGCGCGCGTCGCTGGATCTGCACGCGGCGGCGGTCGTGGACCTCGAACGCGACCGCGCCGGTTGCGTCGCGACCTTCGCATCCGCCAGGCGGTTGCACGCACGCGCCGTCGTGCTGGCGATCGGCAACCTGCCGGCGGCACTGCCGCGCGCGGCACCTGCCATCGAGACGGTCGATGCCTGGGATTACGACGCGGTCGCGGCGATCGCGCCTGACGCCGACATCGGCATCGTCGGTGCGGGCCTGAGCATGGTCGACGTGCTGTTGACCCTGCAGGCGAACGGCCATCGCGGGCGCATCCGGGCACTCTCGCGCAACGGCCTGATGCCGCTGGCGCATGCGCCGGGCACCGTACCGCAGCCTGGCGGCGTCGACGCGATGATGCCGCTCGGCGTGCGCGCCCGCATGTGCCTGCTGCGGCAGTGGGCGTCCGATGCGGTCGCGCAGGGGCGGCCCTGGCAGGATGCGCTGGAGCGCCTGCGGCCGCACGTGCGCGCCTTGTGGCAGGCCTGGCCCGAGACAGAGCAACGCCGGTTCCTGCGCCACGCGGCGCGGCTTTGGGACATCCACCGCCATCGCATCGCGCCCGGCGTCGCGGCGATCGTCGACGACATGGCGGCGACGGGACGTTTCTCGCTGCAGGCCGGACGGCTTTCCCGGATCGAAGCGCGTGCGGGCCGTGTGTGCATCGACTGGACGCCACGCGGCGGCGCGCCGACATCGACGATCGTGGACGTGGTGGTCAACGCGACCGGCATGGAGAAGCGCCTGTCGCACGCGCCCGGACGCCTGTTGCCCGCGCTGCGCGCGCGCGGCCTGGTCGCGCCCGGCCCGCTCGGGCTGGGGCTGGCGACGTGCGGCGACGGCGAAGTGCTCGATGCGAACGGCGATCCGGTGCCGGGCCTGTGGACGCTCGGTGCATCGCGCATCGGAGAACTGTGGGAAACCATCGCGATGCCGGAACTGCGCGGACAGGCCGCGCGCGTCGCGGCCGGCGTGCGCCAGTCGCTCGCCGGCTATTGAGCGGTTACAGACAGAACTGCTGCAGGCGGCGGATCTCCTCGGCCCGCAGTTCCGCATCGCCGCCGGTGCCGAGGTTGGCGATGTTGCGGCGGATCTGCGGGCACGGATCCTGGGTATAGCCGGCGCCGCCGAACAGCTGGCCGATGCCGCGCGCGACATCGGCGGGCGTGATCGAGCGGCGCATCGCGAAACGGCCATCGGCAATGGGTTGCGCGCGGCGGCGCAGCGGATCGTGCGAGAACTCCACGGCCGGCACCTGCTGGCGCGCCCAGTCGCCGGCCTGTTCCAGCAGGGCGGCGGCCGTCGGCAGCGGCGCGTCTGCAGCGGCCGACGGCGTCTCCACATCGACCGCCTGCAGCACGCTGTGCGCCCGCGCTGGCGGCGGCATGGCGGCGGTGGCGCGCACAGGCGGCGTCGGTGCCGGCACGGCGATGTCGATCAACAGCTCCGGCCGATCGATCCACGTCACCACCAGCGCGTCCGTCTCCCGCGATAGCGCCGTCTGCCGCAGCCCCAGCAGCCACCAGGCGATCCCGGCATGCACCAGCACGGTCGCGCCCAGCGCGATGGCGGCGGTCCTGCTTCGCGTTCCCTGCGCCATGTCGTCCCGGTCCAGCCCCGATGGCGGAGTCTAGGCGGGCGTGGCGGCGGCCTGCGTTAACCGCTGGTTATCCGCACGCAGGTCACGCCGTCGCCGCCGACTGGCGCCATAATCGGCCGCATGGACCGATACGAACGCATCCTCTCGCTGCATCGCATCCTCAAGACCTCGCGCTATCCGGTGACGGTGGCCAAGCTGCAGGACGAGCTGGAATGCTCGCGCGCGACGGTCTACCGCGACCTGGCCTTCCTGCGCGACGCGTTGATGGCGCCGATCGTCGGCGACGGCGACGCGGGCTTCCGCTACGACAGCGACGAAGGCGGCCGCTTCGAACTGCCGGGACTGTGGCTCAATTCGGAAGAACTGCACGCGTTGCTCGCCGCGCAGCAGCTGATGTCGCGCAGCAGCGGCGGGGTGCTGTCGAGCGCGCTGGCGCCATTGCAGTCGCGCATCGAGAAACTGCTCGACGAACACTCCGCCGGCAAGCAATGGCCGGTGCAGCGCGTGCGGGTGATTCCGCATCGCGGCCGGCGCATGGACGAGCATGCGTTCCGCAACGTCTGCTCGGCGGTGCTGCAGCGCAAGCAGCTCGCGTTCGAGTATCGCGCACGTTCCACCGACGAGAAGACCCGTCGCACCGTGTCGCCGCAGCGCATCACCCATTACCGCGACAACTGGTATCTCGATGCCTGGGACCAGGATCGCGACGCGCTGCGCAGCTTCTCGGTCGACCGGATCACCAATGCGCGCGTGCTCTCCGCCGATGCGCGCGACATCGACGACGCCGAACTCGACACGCACCTGGCCGGTAGCTACGGCATCTTCTCCGGCCCGCCGAAGG
The DNA here is from genome assembly GCF_021191705.1 of Proluteimonas flavola. Taxonomy (GTDB): domain Bacteria; phylum Pseudomonadota; class Gammaproteobacteria; order Xanthomonadales; family Xanthomonadaceae; genus Luteimonas; species Luteimonas flavola. The sequence continues at coordinate 13,848 of NZ_JAIWPU010000053.1, read as the reverse complement.
GCGTCGCGACGATCCTCTTCAGCGCCAAGGCCGCGCGCTGGGTCGCCGACGAACACTGGCATTCGCAGCAGCAGGGCCGGTTCCTGCCCGACGGCCGCTACGAGCTCAAGGTGCCCTACAGCGGCGCGCGCGAACTGCTGATGGACGTGCTGCATTACGGCGCCGACGCCGAAGTCGTCCAACCGGTCGCGTTGCGTGAGCAGGCGCGCTCGCTGCTGATGATGGCGCTGCAGAAGTACGAAGGCTGAGGCGTCGGCAGTCACCACGCGCTGGCTGATCGTGCCGGCGACTGGGCGCCAGCCCCGCGCCACGCGCGATCGCCTGCGGGAGAGGTTGGCGCGCGAAGCGCGCCGGACGGGGCGCGGCACTGGCGCGTAACGTCCGGCATTTGCCGGTCCGTCCCGCGGACAGCGACGCCTGCAGGATCCAGCAGGCGGTTCGAATCCGGAATCCGTGTCCCGCCGAGACCCGGTGTCGATCGATCCGCTCCAGCGTCGCAGCCCCTGAGATGCGCGCCGCGCAGACTGCGGCCATGCCCAGCCGGGCCATCGATCACCGCGTCCACAGGAGCTGCGCAGATGTCCCGTATCGCCCAAGCCTCGCCCGATGCCGACGTCCCCGCCGATGGCGCCCTGCGCGCGCTGCTGATCGGTGCGCTGTTCCTCGGCGCGGTCGCGCTGCTGTCGTTCCCCGGCCTGCGGACCGGTGCCACTCCGGTCGGCTGGCCGCCGCTGTGGCTGATCGGCATGCCCGCGATCGCCTGGCTCACTCTTTTCCTGCGTCGCCTGCCGCGCCGCCGCAAGCTGGCCTCGTCAGCGGTCTTGCGGCGGCGTCGGCCAGGCCTTGAACAGGCCCGGCGTCGGCCGGCGCCGCGTCGTCGCGGGCGCGTGTCGATCCGTGCGGCCTTCGTCGCAGCCGGTTGGCTGCCCGGATTGCGCTGACCCGAGCGTCCTGCGGCAGTCCGGCAGCACGTGACTTTGGTCACGCGGCCCGGAGCCATGCTGCGTGCTAGCGTTGCCGGCTATCCGTCCAGCGCCACCGGAGTTCCCGTGTCCCAACTGTCCAAGCTCTGTCTCGCCGCGGCCGTCGCCGCCGGCCTGTCGATGGGCGCCGCATCTGCCCAGGAGGCCGCCGTGTCCGATCCCCACCAGTGGCTCGAAGCCGTCACCGACGAGAAGGCGCTGGACTGGGTCCGCGCGCAGAACGCCAGGGCCGAAGCCGAACTGGCGGCCACGCCGGCGTTCAAGCAGCTCGAATCCGACCTGCTGGGCATCTACGACTCCGACGACAAGATCCCCGCCGTCTACAAGCAGGGCGAGTGGTACTACAACTTCTGGCGCGACCGGAACCACGAGCGCGGCATCTGGCGCCGCACCACGCTCGAGGAATACCGCAAGCCGCAGCCGCAGTGGGAGACCGTGCTCGACCTCGACGCGCTCAACGCCGCCGAAGGCGAGAACTGGGTGTGGCATGGCGCGAACTGCCTGCGACCTGCCTACACGCGCTGCCTGATCGCGCTGTCGCGCGGCGGCGCCGATGCCGACGTCACGCGTGAATTCGACCTCGCGTCGAAGTCCTGGGTCGACGGCGGCTTCTTCCGCGAGGAAGCCAAGGGCGCGCTGGGCTGGATCGACCAGGACACCGTCTACATCTACACCGATTTCGGCGACGGCTCGCTCACCTCTTCGGGCTACCCGCGCATCGTCAAGCAGCTCGCGCGCGGCCAGTCGATGGACCAGGCCACGCTGGTCTACGAAGGCCAGCCGGACGACATGTACATCGCCGCGATGCGCGACGACACGCCAGGCTTCGAGCGCGACTTCGTCAGTCGCACGCTGGCCTTCTACAACGACGAGCTCTACCTGCGTGGCGCCGACGATGCACATGGATGTGCGAGTGGCGCGGGCGCAGGATGCGCAGGAGCGCCGGGCCAGCTGACGAAGATCGACGCGCCGAATTCGGCCAACAAGTCCGTGCATCACGACTGGCTGATGCTGGAACTGCGCGAGGCCTGGGAAGTGGGCGGGCGTACGTATCCCGCGGGCTCGCTGCTCGCAGCGAACTTCGACGCCTTCATGGGCGGCGCGCGTGCGTTCGACGTGCTGTTCGAGCCGAGCGAGACCACCTCGCTCGCCGGCGCGACATGGACCAAGAACCACCTCGTCATCAACGTGCTCGAGGACGTCAAGAACACGCTCACCGTGCTGACGCCGGGCGCGGGCGGCTGGGCGCGCAGCGCCCTGGCCGGCGTGCCGGACCTGGGTACGGTTGCGGTCAGGGCGGTCGACAGCGACGAATCCGACGCGGTGTGGATGACGGTCACCGACTACCTCACCCCGAGCACGCTGATGCTGGCCGAGGTCGGCAGCGCCACTGCGCCGGAAACGCTCAAGACCATGCCGGCGTTCTTCGACGCCAGCACGCATGAAGTCGAGCAGCACTTCGCCACGTCCAAGGACGGCACGCGCGTGCCCTACTTCCTCGTGCGGCCGAAGGACATGCAGCTCGACGGCCGCAGTCCGACCCTGCTCTACGGCTACGGCGGCTTCGAGATCTCGCTGACCCCCGGGTACTCGGGCGGCGTCGGCAAGGGCTGGCTGGAGAAGGGCGGCGTGTACGCGGTCGCCAACATCCGCGGCGGTGGCGAGTACGGCCCGCGCTGGCACCAGGCGGCGCTCAAGCAGAACCGTCACAAGGCCTACGAGGACTTCGCCGCGGTCGCGCAGGACATGATCGACCGCAAGATCACTTCGCCCGCGCACCTGGGCATCCGCGGCGGCAGCAACGGCGGCCTGCTGACCGGCAACATGCTCACGCAGTATCCGGAGCTGTTCGGCGCGGTCGTGATCCAGGTGCCGCTGCTCGACATGCAGCGCTACCACCAGCTGCTGGCGGGCGCGTCGTGGATGGCCGAGTACGGCAATCCGGACAAGCCCGAAGAGTGGGAATTCATCCGCACCTTCTCGCCCTATCACCTGTTCGATGCGGCCAAGGACTACCCGCCGACGCTGATCCTGACCTCGACCCGCGACGACCGCGTGCACCCGGGCCATGCGCGCAAGATGCACGCGCTGATGTCGGAGGCCGGCAAGGACGTGCGCTACTACGAGAACATCGAAGGCGGCCACGGCGGCGCGGCCAACAACCGGCAGCAGGCGCACATGGACGCGCTCTACCTGACGTTCCTGTGGCAGCAACTGGGCAAGTGATTCGATCCCGCACCGGCCGCTTTCGCGGCCGGTGTTCTTATCGGCGTTGCATCGGCAGCGAGTGGACCCACCTATGAAGACTTCTTTCCCCCGCGCGGCCGCCTTGCTGGCCGCGCCGATCCTGACGAGCCTGAGCCTGATGAGTGTTTCCCCCGCTTCCCACGCCGCCGCGCCGGTCCCGCCCGACGCCGAACAGCGCCCGCACACCGTCAAGGCGCCGCATGGCGCGACGCGCGAGGACGTGTATTACTGGCTGCGCGACGACACGCGCGAGGATCCGGCGATGTTGGCCTACCTCAACGCCGAGAACGCCTACGCCGACGCGATGCTCGCGCCGCTCAAACCGGTCGAGGACACGCTGTACGACGAGATCGTCGGCCGCATCCAGCAGGACGACAGCTCGGTGCCGTACCGCGACCGCGGCTTCTGGTACTACTCGCGATTCGAGACCGGCAAGGACTATCCGGTGCATGCGCGCCGGGCCGATGGCGCCGGCGTCGATGCGCTGTCGATCCAGGCTGCGAACGCCAGGGCCGATTTCAGCGGCGAGCAGGTCCTGCTCGACGTCAACCAGCTCGCCGACGGCAAGGACTACTACGCGGTCGGCGACTGGGACGTCACCCGCGACAACCGCATCCTCGCCTATGCCGACGACACCAATGGCCGCCGCCAGTACACGATCCGCTTCAGGAATCTCGAAACCGGCGAGGTCTATCCCGAATCGATTCCGGGCGTGTCGGCGAACCTCGTCTGGGCCGACGACAACCGGACGCTGTTCTACGTCGAGAACGATCCGGAAACCCTGCTGACGGTGCGCGTGAAGAAGCACGTGCTCGGCACGCCGGTCGCCGATGACGTGCTGGTCTACGAAGAGAAGGACGACAGCTTCTACATGGGCATCGACCGCACGCGCGACGACAAGTACATCGTCATCGGCGTCGGCAGCACCGTGTCGAGCGAAACCCGCTACGCGCCGGCCGACAATCCCGAGACCTTCGCGGTACTCGCGCCGCGCGCGCGCGATGTCGAATACGACGCTGACCATTACGGCGGCCGCTGGGTGATCCGCACGAATGCCGACAAGGCGACGAACTTCAAGCTCGTCACCGCGCCCAGCGATGCGACCTCGCGCGGGCAGTGGACCGACCTCGTGCCGCACCGCGACGACGTCTACATCGAAGGCTACGAGCTGTTCGACGGCTTCACCGCGATCGAGGAACGCGCGCAGGCGCTGACCCGCGTGCGTGTGCTCAAGGCCGACGGCGGCGACGCGTTCGTGCAGGCCGACGAGCCGGCGTATGCGATGGGTCTGGCGGTCAACTCCGAGCCCGAAACCGAGTGGCTGCGCTACGGCTACACCTCGCTGACCACGCCGGCGACGACCTTCGAGGTCAACACGCAGACCGGCGAGCGTCGCCAGCTCAAGCAGCAGGCGGTGATCGGCTACGAGCCGTCGAACTACGTCACCGAGCGCGTATGGACGACGGCGCGCGACGGCAAGCGCATCCCGGTGTCGCTGGTCTACCGCAAGGGCTTCGAGAAGAACGGCACCGCCGCGCTGCTGCAGTACGGCTACGGCAGCTACGGCGCGTCGATGGATCCGGGCTTCTCGGTCACCAACGTCAGCCTGCTCGACCGCGGCATGGTCTACGCCATCGCGCACATCCGCGGCGGCGAGGAAATGGGCCGCGCCTGGTACGACGACGGCAAGCTGCTCAACAAGATCAACACCTTCACCGACTTCATCGACGTCACCGACGATCTGGTCCGCCAAGGCTACGCCGCGCCGGATCGCGTTGCGGCCTACGGCGGCAGCGCCGGCGGTCTGCTGATGGGTGCGATCTCGAACATGGCGCCGGAGAAGTACCGCGCGATCCTGTCGCAGGTGCCGTTCGTCGACGTGGTCACGACGATGCTCGATCCGAGCATTCCGCTGACCACCAACGAGTACGACGAGTGGGGCAACCCCGAAGAGAAGCGCTACTACGACTACATCCTCGGTTACTCGCCCTACGACAACCTCGAAGCCAAGGCCTATCCGGCGATGTTCGTCGGCACCGGCCTGTGGGACTCGCAGGTGCAGTACTGGGAGCCGGCGAAGTACGTGGCCAGGCTGCGCGACCTCAACACCGGTACGCATCCGGTGGTGTTCCGCACCAACATGGAAGCTGGCCACGGCGGCAAGTCGGGTCGATTCCGTCGCTACCGCGAATCGGCGGAGATGTACGCCTTCATGCTCGATCAGCTGGGCCTCGATGCGGCCCCTGCAGCGCGCTGAGGGCATTGCAATGGAGCGGCGCGCCGGGCCGGCATGCCCGGTCATGGATTGACGGGGGCGGCGCGGAGTAGCAGAATGCGCGGCTCGTTGCGGGATTTCCCGCACGGCCCGATGGCTATGTAGCTCAGCCGGTTAGAGCACAGCACTCATAATGCTGGGGTCGGTGGTTCGAGTCCACCCATAGCCACCAATGCGAAAGCGTCGAAAACCCGCCCGATGGCGGGTTTTTTGTGGGCCGGGCCGTCGTTCAGCTGCGGCTTGTCCCGTCACGCGGCCCATGGCAGAGTCGAAGCCAGTGACGCAAGTCAATCGTATTAGGAGTCCGCGTCGTGATCGATCCGGACGGGTTCAGGCCCAATGTCGGCATCGTGCTGATGCACCCCGATGGCCGCGTCTTCTGGGCGCGTCGGGTCCGGCGTGATGGCTGGCAGTTCCCGCAGGGCGGGATGAACACCGACGAGACGCCGCTCGAGGCGATGTACCGCGAGTTGCGCGAGGAGACGGGGCTGCGGCCCGAACACGTCGCCGTGCTCGGCGCCACGCCGGGCTGGCTGCGCTACCGCCTGCCGCAGCGCGCGATCCGCCGCAACGACCGCATCGTCTGCGTAGGCCAGAAGCAGGTCTGGTTCCTGCTGCAGTTCGTCGGCGAAGAGGCGCATCTGCAGCTCGATCTCACCGAGACGCCGGAGTTCGATCACTGGCGCTGGGTCGATTTCTGGTATCCGCTCGAACACGTGGTGATGTTCAAGCGCGGGGTCTACACCAGCGCCCTGAGCCATCTGGCCAAGTACGCCCGCCAGGTTGCCGGCGCGCAGGCGATTCCGCAGTCCGCGATCGAGACCCGGCCGCGCAGCCGTCGGCCGCAGCGCCGTGGCGCGCTTCGTACGCCGGACGCCGCCGTGCGCGGACGCGACGACGGCGGGACGCGCTGAACGGTTCTTGTTTGACACTGATTCTCGTTTATGGCGGAATGGCGACTCCAGCCTTCCGCCAGGACCACAGCCGTGTACGTGTGCATCTGCAACGGCGTCACCGACTCCCAGATCCGTCAGGCGGCCGCCAATGGCTGCCGGGAAGTGAGCGAACTGACGATGCGCACCGGCTGTGGTGCCACCTGCGGCAGCTGCCTGGACATGGCCTCGGGCCTGATGGACGACTATCACGCCGCGCGCCGCGCGCCGGTCATCGATCTGCCGCTGATCGCTTCCGCTGCCTGAAGCTGCATCCGCGCGGCAAGGCCTGCGCCGAATAATGATCACGATTCGCGTTCCGTCATCGCCAGTGACGGATGGATAGAGTGTGCGCATTCCGCGATATCAGGAGCATCCCTCGATGAAGGGCGACGCGCAGGTCATCCGTTTTCTCAACCAGGCGCTCTACAACGAGCTCACCGCGATCAACCAGTACTTCCTGCACGCCAAGATGCTGAAGAACTGGGGCCTCGACGAACTCGGCAAGCATGCCTGCAAGGCGTCGATCGACGAGATGAAGCACGCCGACGCGCTGTCGGAGCGGATCCTGTTCCTCGAAGGCCTGCCGAACTTCCAGGCGCTGGGCAAGCTGCGCATCGGCGAGGCGCCGGTCGAGACGCTCGAATGCGATCTCGCGCTGGAGATGGACGGTCTGCCGACGCTGCGCGAAGGCATCGCGCATTGCGAGAACGCCGGCGATTTCGTCAGCCGCAAGTTGCTGGTCGACATCCTCGAATCGGAAGAGGAACACGTCGACTGGCTGGAAACCCAGCTCGATCTGGTCTCGCGCATCGGCGTGGAGAACTACCTGCAAAGCCAGCTCGAAGACTGAGCCCAGCGTGCGCGGGTTGCCCGCACACGACGGGCGATGATCTCAGGCCGGGCCCGGAACCCGGCCTTCGCGCAGCATGCGCCGCGCGCGTGCGAACTCGTTGGAGACCAGCGCCACGGCCACGGCCGGGCGTTCGAGGTCGCGCTCGCGCGCGCCGGTTTCGATCCGGCGTGCCGCCGCCGACAGCGACATCGCGCCGAGATTCGCGCTCGACGACTTGAGCGAATGCGCGGCGTCGCGCAGCCCGTCATAGTCCGGGCCATCGACTGCGTTCTCCAGCGCCGACAGCAGGCGCGGGGTGTCGTCGAGGAAGACGTCGATCAGGCGGTCGACCTCGTCGCCGAGCACGGTGCGCAGATCGTCGAGCACTTCGTGATCGATGACCGACGGCCACGGATTGCGGTCCGCGACAGGCGTCGGCATGGGAATGGTGATCGGCATGGGGTCGGCTTCGGCGTCGCCTCGAGTTGACGGAATCGGCTGCGATGCGGCGGTCCATCCCGTCGGCACCACCGATGCATCGCCCACGGTGTCTACGGATGGGGCTGGCGGATCGACGGCCACGGGCGCGGCCTCCGGATTCCACCAGCGCTGGATGCAGCGTTCGAGTTCGCTGCGGGTGACCGGCTTGGCGAGATAATCGTCCATGCCCGCAGCGAGGCATTTCTGGCGGTCGCCTGCCATCGCATTGGCAGTCATCGCGATGATCGGCAATCGGCGCGCGCTGTGTTCGGCCGCCTCGTGCTCGCGCCAGCGCCGCGTCGCGGTGTAGCCGTCCATGACCGGCATCTGGCAGTCCATCAACACGATGTCGTAGCGCGAGGCGGCGATCCGCAACAGTGCGGTCTCGCCGTTGCTGGCCGTATCGCAGGTGATGCCGAGCACGGACAGCAGGCGCTGGCCGACCATCAGATTGACCGGATTGTCTTCGACCAGCAGCACGCGCGGTCTGCGTGGACCGCTGTTGCGCGTGGCATCTGCGGGCGCATCGATGGTTTTCACGGACGTCGGCTCGGGTGCGAACGCCGGTGTACGCGGCGGTTCAGGGATCGGCGCCGGCGCGTTTCCGGCAACGGGCGTGACTGGCGGTGGCGTATCGGTATCGTCCACAGGCGCGCAAGGCGGTGCGACCGCGCGCTCGATTCCAAGCACGGCCTGGCGCAGGTCGGCGTCGGGCGACTGCCGGCTCAACAGCGTCGCGCCTCGACGCAATTCTTCGGAGACCGCCTCGTCGCCATACAGGCACACCAGGCGCAGATCGCCATAGGCTGCCTGCCGGGTGACGTTGCGATACAGCGGGACCGCGGTGTTACGCATCCCGGCCAGGTCCGCGACGACGACCGAATAGGCCCACGGCGGGCCTTGATTCGCGGCGGTACGCAGGCGGTCGAGCGCTTCCTGCGTGGTCTCCACGGAACTCACGCGCAGGCCCCAGTTGGGCAGCAGCATGCTCAGCCGCAACCGCAGCCGCGGATCGGCGCTGAGCAGCAGCGCGCGGCCATCGCGCGGACTCGCGTCTTCGGCCGGCATGTCGCCCTGCGCCTTGCGCAGCGGAATCTCGAACCAGAACGTCGAACCGGCGCCGGGCTCGGAATCCACACCGATGCGGCCATCCATCAGTTCGACGATGCGGCGCGAGATCGCCAGGCCCAGACCGGTGCCGCCGTACAGGCGCGTCGTCGACGCGTCGGCCTGGCTGAAGGCCTGGAACAGGCGCGAGCGACCTTCGGTGCTGATGCCGATGCCGGTGTCGCGGACTTCGAAGCGCAGCTGGTGCTGGGCGGCGGTTTCGCCGAGCCGGCGCACCTGCACCGACACGCTGCCGCGCTCGGTGAACTTCACCGCGTTGCTGATCAGATTGCCCAGCACCTGGCGCAGGCGGACCGGATCGCCGCGCACCGACAGGCGCACGGACGGATCGAACTGCAGGCCCAGCCGCAGACCCTTGGTCTGCGCGGCGCGCGCCATCACCTGGATCACGCCGTCCATCAATTCGCGCAGGTTGAAGCCGGTGACTTCGAGGTCGAGCTTGTCCGACTCGAGCTTGGAATAGTCGAGGATGTCGTCGACGATGCGCTGCATCTGCTGCGCCGACATGTAGGCGGTTCGCACGAGTTCGGCGTGGTCGGGGGCGAGGCGCGCATGCATCAGCAGGTCGAGCATCGGCGTGATGCCGTTGAGCGGCGTACGGATCTCGTGGCTCATCGTGGCGAGGAACTCGCCCTTGGCCATCACCGCCGATTCGGCAGCGTTCTTGGCCTGGCGCAGTTCGAGTTCGAGCCTGGTGCGCTCTTCGAGTTCGCGCTGCAGTTCACCCAGTGCCTGCTCGTCCTGGCGCAGGCGCTCGTCGGCCGCTTCGAGTTCGCGCACGCTCTGGTGCATGTGCACGCTGACGCCGATCGACGCGACCACCGCGACCAGCGCCAGCACCAGCGCGAGCATTTGCCACGGGCCCGGCACCGACACGGCGGCCAGCACCATCGTCAGTGCGGCACCGCCGGCCGCCCCGAGCGCGAGCCAGCGCAGCATCAGGGCGGAGGGGCGGCGGCGCGCGATCATCGGGCAGCGGGCCCTAGTGTCGCGTCCCGCATCAGATGTCGCAGGCTGCGCGCCGCGATCGGCGTGCAGCGCAAGGCGCCTGGCGCAGCCAATACCGACCGTCTTGGCAAGCCAGGCAACGCGGCGATGCGCGCCGAGGGCACGTGCAGACCGGCATCTGATGCGGGACGCGGCACTAGAGCACGGAGTGGTGGAAGTCGAAGTCGAGCACGTTCGCCACGCGATGGACGAGATTGCCCTGGATGAAATCGATGCCGCTCATCCAGAGCGTCGCCGCTGCCTGCGGGTCTTCGACCTGCTGGCCGATCACCTGCAGTCCGAGCCGGTGCGCGCGCTCCACCGCCACGCGCATCTCGTCGCGCACGCGTGGCGCATCCAGTTGGCGCGAGTAGCGCGAGGCCAGGCGTACGAAGCCCAGTGGCAGCTGCGCGAGCAGCGCGTCGGACTCTTCGCTGGCGCTGTACTGGCCCAGGCACACCTGTACGCCGACCGGCGCCATGCGCGTGCAGAAGTCCTGCAACGACAGTGCGTGGATCAGCGCATCGTCCTGGCGCACGTCGATGACCAGCGATGCGCCCGCCACCTTGGAGAGTTCGATTTGCTGCAGCAGCCAGTCGGCATAGCCGCCTGAGATCAGGCTGCTCGAGGACTGGGAGACGAACAGCCGCATCGTGCTGCCGGCGCGTTGTCGTTCGATCAGCGTCGCGATCGCCAGTTCGATCACGCGGCGGTCGATCTCCAGCAGCAGGCCGGCGAGTTCGGCGGCCGGCAGTACGCACGCGGCGGAGTGCAGGTCGCCGTCGCGGCCGCGCAGGCGCAGCAGGGTCTGGTACTGCGCTTCTTCGCCGCCGGCGACGGCGACGATCGGCTGGAACGCGAGTTCGATGCGCTGTTCGGCGAGTGCGTCACGCAGGTCGTCGGCCAGGCCGCGCTGGGCTTCGCCGGCTGCAACGGCCGGCGCGGGCATGTGCACGGCCATGCCGAGCGGCGTACCACGCGATTCGCGTAGCGCCTGCTCGGCGGCGGCCAGCGCGCCGGGCGGGCCGTCGTAGCCGTGCGTGAGATCGGCGTAACCGACCAGTGCGCGCAGGCGGATGGTCTGGTCGGCGAACGGGAACGGGTGGCTGCCGATGCCGTTGCGCAGGCTGCGCGCCCAGGCATCGAGATCGATGCGCGCCACATCGGGCGCGAACACCAGGAAGGTGTTGTCGTTGAGACGCGTTGCCGATGCATCGCCCACCAGCGTGCGCAGATGACGCCCCGCATCGGTGAGGATGCTTTCCAGGCCCGCATAGCCGTAGCGGTCGCGCAGCGCGGTGACGCCTTCGATCTCGACGAAACCGAGCGCGCCGCGGGATTCGGCCGGGATGGCCTCGGCCAGGTGTCGCAGCAATTGCAATCGGCTGTTGAGGCCGGTCAACGGATTGCGGCCCGGGTCGGGCATCTGCTGCAACGCGCGGGCGCGGCGGATCCGGTTCTGCACCGCGGCGATCAGGTGCCGCGGGCGCACGGGCTTGGTCAGGAAATCGTCGGCGCCGACCTCGAGCAGTTCGAACTGGCGCTCGGGGTCGGCGTCGCCGGTCAGGAACACGACCGGAATATGGGCGAACGCGGGCTGTCCACGCAGCTGCGCAGTCAGTTCGGAACCGTCCATGCCCGGCATGTGCAGGTCCATCAGGACGAGGTCGGGCGCGAACTCGCGCAGAACCTCCATGAACGCGTTGGCCACGGACACCACGCGCGCCTGCAGGCCGGCGCCGTTGAGCACGCTCTCGGCGAACAGGGCCTGGCTGGGATCGTCTTCGACGATCAGGACGCGATGCGGGGCTTCGACTGCCGCGCCGGGCGGCACCGATGCGGTCCGTGTCCCGGTGCCCACAACCTCGGCGGGATCGTCGGGAAGCGTGGGCTGTCCGGCATCGGCGGCCCAACGCCGCCAGTAGGCAGTCGGCGGAAACTCGGCGCGTTGCTTGCTGTCGGCATCTGACATTGAGGGGGCACTGTGACGCGATGTGGAGGTTCAGGCAACATTTAACCGGTGCCCTCCGATCGCGCCGGCGGCGCGGCAGGCGCGCGCCTTCCGGTCAGCCGTGGACGGGCCGCGGCGCGCGCTGCAACAGGCGTCGCCACAACCACCACATCGCGACCATACACGGCACCACGAAGGCCGCGACGAGCCCGATGGCGAGCCAGGGCGACACGAGTGCCAGCGACAGTGCGCCGACGGTGACGACGTCCTCGGTGGTCGACGCGGCAAGGTTGCTGACCGGCTCGGGCGAGGCATTGAGCAATAGACGGCTGCCGGCCTTGAGCGCGTGGCTGGCCAAGGCGACACCGGCGCCGGTGGCGAGCATGCCGGCGCCCAGATCGCCGTCGGGCGACAACGTGGCCGCGGCGAGGAACGCACCGGCCGGGACGCGTGCGAGCGTCTGCAGCAGATCCCAGCCCGAGTCGACGCCGGGAATCTTGTCGGCGAAGAATTCCACCAGCGCCAGCACGCCCGATACGCCCAGTACCCAGGGCGAGGCCGCGGCTTCGAGTGCCGGTGGCAGATCCAGCCAGCCGAACGCGCCGGCCAGGCCGACGCCGAATACCGTCAGGTAGGCGCGTACGCCGGCCAGCCAGGCGAGCAGTACGCCGACCGCGAACAGATGGGCTTCGGACATCGCGACGCTCCGTGGCGAACGACAACGGGTGCACAACGCCGGCGAGTATAGGACCGGCTTCGCCTTGACGCGGCTTGCGGGCGCTGGCTATACCGTGGCGATGACCGACACTCTCCCTCCTGTGGCCAAGCCGCCACCGGCCGCCCGGCGTGCGCGCGGGGCGCGCATCGTCATCGCGCTCGCGGTCGTTGTGGCGCTCGCGCTGCTGTTCGGCCTCTGGGGTGCCTGGCAGACGTTCTCGCCGACCCCGGGCAATCCGCAGCGCCAGTTGGCCGCGCAGCAGGCCGAGCTCGACAGCCTGCAGCAGCAGGTCTCGACGCTGGCCCGGTCCGACCAGATCAGCCGTGACGCCAACCGCGAACTGCAGGGCACGCTGGCCGAACGCGACGAGGAGATCGCCGCGCTGCGCGCCGATGTCGCGTTCTATGAGCGTTTCGTCGGCGCGACCGCGCAGCGTCGCGGTCTGACCGTGCACGAACTGCGCATGCAACCGCGCACCGACCACGGCTGGCATTACACCGCCACCCTGACCCAGAGCCTGAGCCGCGAGGCGGCGAGCGTGGGTACGATGCGGTTGTCGGTCGAAGGCACCCGCGACGGGCGTCTGGAGACACTGGAGTGGGATCAGTTGCGCCAGCGCGACGATGCCGCCCGCGTGGCGTATTCGTTCAAGTACTTCCAGCAGGTCGAGGGCGACATCGTGCTGCCGTCCGGTTTCCAGCCGTTGCGCGTCGTGGTGCGCCTGGAACCCGAGCGTGGCAGCGCGGTCGAGCGGCCGTTCAGCTGGGCCGACGTGACGCCGCGTTCCGCACCGGGCGCTTGAAGCACGGCCCGCGCACCCCCATCCTGTCCGCCATGAACGACGTGCTCACCATCGAAGGTCCCGGTTACCAGTCGCTGGAGCGTCCGCTGGATTTCACGCCTGCGGCCGCGGCCAAGGTGCGCGAACTCATCGAGGGCGAAGGCAACGCCGCGCTCAACCTGCGCGTGTACATCCAGGGGGGCGGCTGTTCGGGCTTCCAGTACGGCTTCGAGTTCGACGAGCAGCGCACGGACGACGATCTGGCCGTGGTGACCGACGACGTGACCCTCGTGGTCGACCCGCTGAGCCTGCAGTACCTGATGGGCGCGTCGGTCGACTATGTCGAGAGCCTGCACGGCGCGCAGTTCACGATCCGCAACCCGAACGCCAAGTCGACCTGTGGCTGCGGCAGCAGCTTCAACGTCTGAGCTGCCCGTGTGGGTGGGGGGGGGGGGGGGGGGGGGGGGGGGGGGGGGGGGGGGCGGGGGGGGGGGGGGGGGGGGGGCGCGGCCGCGGGCGGGGCGCCGCCGG
>NZ_JAIWPU010000052.1 GCF_021191705.1 Proluteimonas flavola | reverse complement strand
GGGGGGGGCGGGGGGGGGGCCCCCCCCCCCGCCGCCCCCCCCCCCCCCCCCCCCCCCCCCCCCCCCCCCCCCCCCCCCCGCTCCCACATGACGCCTGTTGCCCGGTCGGGGCGATAATCGGCCGATGGACTTCAGCTTCGCGCACGCGCCGCTCGATCGCGCAGAACATCTCCGGACCGATTCCGCCGCGCTGGCCCGCCTGTGGCCGGAGGCGCGCGTGCTGGTGCTCGATGCCAGGGGCGATGCCCGCATTGATGCGCACGGCATGCCGCCCGCGCTCGACGGCACCGTGGTGGGCAAGCGTCCGGCTTCGGCGGTGTTCCTGGGCCTGCACGATGCGCAAGGCTGGTTCGCATTGCCTGCAATCGATGCGCCGGCCACGCTCGACGTGCCCGCGACGATCGATCTGCGCACCGCCGCCGCGCAATGGCCGGTCCGCGAGGCGACTGCGTTCGCCCAGGCGCGCGCGGTGTTGCACTGGCGCGACCGCCATCGGTTCTGCGGTGCCTGCGGCGCGCCGCTCGAATACGCGCGCGCCGGCTGGCTGGGACGTTGCACCGGCTGCGGCATCGAGCACTACCCACGCACCGATCCGGCGGTGATCGTCGCCGTCACCGACGGCTCGCGCCTGCTGCTCGGTCGTCAGGCCGCATGGCCGGCCGGGCGGTACTCGACCCTCGCCGGCTTCGTCGAACCGGGCGAGACGCTGGAGCAGACCGTCGTACGCGAAGTGTTCGAGGAGAGCGCGGTGCGCGTCACCGGGTGTCGCTATCTCGCCTCGCAACCATGGCCGTTCCCGGCTTCGCTGATGCTCGGCTTCGTCGCGCAGGCCGGCCCGGACGTGCCGCAGGTCAACGACGAACTGGAAGACGCGCGCTGGTTCGGGGTCGACGACATCGGACTCGCGCTCGGCGAGGCGCATCCCGAGTTGAAGCTCTCGCCGAAGTTGTCGATCTCGCGCTGGCTGATCGCGCAGTGGCACGCGGCGCAGACCTGAGCCGCCCGGAGCGGCATTCAGGCGCGCGCGGTCTTGACCGAATTGGAGGCGATGACCGTCGAGATGATCGCCGTCGCGATCCAGCAGATCGGCCAGGTGAAGAATCCGATCACCACGAAGCACAGCATCAGGTTCACCGCGGCGACGCACCAGTAGCCGAACATGAAGAGCAGCCCGGTGCCGACGTTGCCGGCATAGATGTGGCCGATGCCGAAGGTCTGGATGAGCATGCCCGGCAGGATTTCCAGCAGCGCGGCGGTGCCGCCGGACTTCACCGGCACGTAGTGGTGGTGGACGTGCTGCACCTGTGGCGGCGCTGGCGGTTGCGAGGACATCGCGCATTCCCTTGATCGACGTGCGGCCGGAATGGCCTGCTGCGGGCGACAAGGATAACGGTAGACGCGCGTGCCTACACCGGCGCGAGCAGGGTAAACGGAAACCACGGCAGGTTGCGCGCGATCCAGTAGATCGCCAGCAGCGCCATCCAGGCTTTCGGGGATGCAATGAGACGTGCGGCCGGGCGCAGCCACGCCGGTTGCCACCCTGCGCGCCACGCAACCGTCAGGGGTGCCAGCAGCAGCAATCCCACCACCAGTGGATTCATTGCAATCGCCTGCAGGACATCGCCGTGCACCAGCGCGTGCAGGCACCGCGTGACGCCGCAGCCAGGGCAGAAAAAGCCGGTGGTCGACTGGAACAGGCAGGGCAGGAACGGGTTGCCGGGTGCGTTCGGATCGAATGTGCGCAGCAGCCAGACGCCTGCCGCAGCGAATACAAGGCCGGCGCCCGCAAGGGCGACGGTTCCGGCACTCGGCCGCGGCAGGCGCCTGACCATGTGCATCAGCTGGCGTTCTGCAACTGCTCGAGCAGCATCTGATACTGCTCCGTACCACCTGTGAAGAAGCTCAGGACGTTGAGCAGCAGGCCGATCGCTGCGAGCACCGTCGCCACGATGCACCAGGTCTTCGCGGTGTTCGAAGCGCGCTGGGCACCGGCCAGATCGCCTTGTCCGAGCAGCGTGTTGACCTTGGACGAGAACACCAACGCCACGATGCCAGGTACGGCACCGATGAGGCAGCACAGGCAGAAGCCGAGCACGGTGCCGACGATGGACCATGCGAGGTGGTTGGGCACGGTGCCGGGGGCGATCGGGGAACCGGGAAGCGGCGCTTCCGGGGTGCCATACGAGCCGGGTGGCGGCGGAATCGAACTCATCTAGAAAGCTCCTGGGCGCTGGAATGGTTGGGACATTTCGATGACCGCCGTCCGTGGACGGGGACGCTCTACTTTAGCGGCAGACACGCGCGATGTAATGTCGGAACGTGCGCCTAGGAGCGTGGGCGGCAGAAATCGTCCGGGCTGCAAAGCCCGCTGCACGGTCCATATTTCCGCCGGTTTTTGGCCCGTAGCACCACTACGAGCCTGCAAACCGGCGAAAATCTGGCCTCGCGCAGCGAACTTTTCGCCTCGAACATTTCTGCCGCCCACGCTCCTAGGCCGCGTCGCCGCGCAGCGCCCGGACCTGCGATTCGAGCATGCCGGCGTCGACCGGCGCGCCGTCCTCGATGCGCGGGCCTGCCACCACGTCGATGCGCGCCCGCACCCGGCGCGGCACGCGCATGCGGGCCATGCGCCCGCCTCCGGACGACGCGCTGCGATGGCTCCACATGCTCGCCCACATGCCGCGCAGCGCCATCGGCACAACCGGCACGCGCTGACCGCGTTCCGCGGCGCGCGCGAGGATGTGTTCGACACCGGACTTGAACGCGGCGATTTCGCCGTCGCGGGTCAACTTGCCTTCGGGAAAGATGCCGACCAGTTCGCCCTCGGCCAGCGCCGCATCCACCGCGTCGAACGCGCGCTGCATCAGCTCGGGATCTTCCTTCGCACCGGCGATCGGAATCGCCTTCGCGTGGCGGAAGATCCAGTGCATGCCGGGCACGTTGTAGATGCGGTGATACATGACGAAGCGCACCGGCCTCGGAATCGCCGCCGACAGGATCAGCGCATCCATGTAGCTGACGTGGTTGCAGACGATCAGCGCTGCGCCGTCGGCGGGCACCGACGATTCGATGTCGCGCGGGCGCAGCCGGTAGAGCACGCGCACCAGCAGCATGCTGGCGAAGCGCATCAGGAACTCGGGGACGATGGTGAAGATCCAAAGTGCGACGAGGCCGTTGGCGATCGCCAACGCGAGGAACAGCTGCGGAATGCCCAGCCCCGGCAACGGAATCCGCACGCTGCCCACGTTGAAACCGTCCATCTGCAGCAGGACGCCGAGCACGGCCGCAGTGACGATGAACAGCGAGTTCTGGATGTTGAGCCCGGCGATCACGCGCGAGAGTTCCGACTTCGGCGTGCGGCTCTGGATCAGCGCGAACAGCGGCACGACGAAGAAGCCGGTGAACATGCCGATGCCGGTCAGGTCGATGACGATGCGCCAGCCGGCCCAGTCGCCGAGGAATTGCGCGATCGTCAGGCCGGTTTCCGGCGGCGCGCCGGGACGCGCGAAATACAGATCCAGCAGGAACGCGGTAATGCCGAACGCGCCGACCGGCACCAGGCCGATCTCGACCGAGCGTCCCGAGAGCTTTTCGCACAACAGCGAGCCGGCGCCCACGCCGACCGAGAACAGCGCGAGCGCGAAGATGTACAGCGTGGTGTCGTTGGCCACGCCACCCAGGTGCAGTTCCGCATAGGTCGGCAACTGCGCGGTCAGCACCGTGCCGACGAACCAGAACCACGACACGCCGAGGATCGCATTGCGTACCGCGAGCTGGCGCTTGGCCAGGCGCATGATCGACCGCGATTCGGGAATCGGATTCCAGTTGACCTTGAGTGCCGGTGCGCCCGCGTCGACCTTCGGGATCAGTCGTGCGACGAGGTTGCCGGCCACCGCCAGCACGACCACCGACACCGCGGCCGCTTCGGGTCCGTGGCTGCCGGCGAGTTTGATCACCAGGCCGCCGTAGATCATGCCGGCGAGGATCGCGATCGACGTGCCCATCTCGACCAGACCGTTGCCGCCGGTCAGTTCCTCGGGTCGCAGTACCGACGGCAGGATCGAGTACTTCACCGGGCCGAACAGCGTGGACTGCGTACCGGTCAGGAACAATGCGAGCAGCAGCACCGGCATGTTCCCGAGCAGGAAGCCGGCGGCCGCGATCGACATGATCACGATCTCCATCGTCGTCGTGATGACGATGAGCGTGTGCTTCTCCACCTTCTCCGCGATCTGCCCGGCGATCGCCGAGAAGAGGAAGTACGGCAGGATGAAGATCGCAGGCGCGAGGTTGGTGTAGAGCGTGCGCTCGGACAGGCTGACCCCCATCACGATCAGCAGGGCGATGATCGACTGGCGGTAGACGTTGTCGTTGAACGCACCCAGGGCCTGGACCGTGAAGTAGGGCATGAAGCGGCGCTGCTTCAGCAGCGCGAACTGGGACTGGCCGGCCATGCAGGCTCCTGTGCGATTGCGCGGAGCCTAGCAGGCACGCATGCCGGTGTGCGCGGTGAGGATCAGGGGGAATCTTCCACGGGCGCGTCCAGCACCAGATGATCGGCGAGCTCCGGGCCGCCACCGCGATTGCCGCTGCCGGCGACGATGTGCAGCGCGCCATCGAGTTCCGTGACCTGGGTGCCGTGGCGGCCGGTCGGCAACGCGGGCAGGCGTTCCCAGCGACCCGCGGCCGGATTCCAGGCCTCGACTTCGTCGTGCGCGTGGCGGTGCGCGTCGCTCTCGCCGCCGAGCACCAGCACGCGGCCGGCATGCGCGATCGTCGACGTGCCCGAACGCGGCGTCGGAATCGGTGCATCGAGCGTGGACCATGTGCCGGCCGCGATGTCGTAGACATCGACCGCCGCGACCGAACGCATCGGCGCGTCGCCGTCCTGGGCGCTGGTGCGGCCGCCTGCGGCATAAAGCCGGCCGTCGAGCACCGCGGCATGGAAATGGTCGCGCGCATGCGGTGCATCGGGCAGTTGGCGCCACGTGCCACTGGCCGGATCGAACACATCGAGCCACGGCACGTAGCCGCCGGTATGCCCGCGCGTCACGCCGCCGACCAGATAGAACAGGCCGTCGTGCGCCGCAACGCCACTGGCGCCGCGGCGACGATGCGCGGGCACGGCAGGACCTTCCTGCCACGCGTCTGCGACCGGGTCGTAGATCCAGACGACAGGCACGGCCGGTTCGTCCGGGAAATCGCCGGTGAGCGCGCCGAGCAGCCAGAGGCGGCCGTCATGCGCGACCGCCTGCACGTGGTGCAGTTCGAGCGGCGGCGCGGTGCCCTGCGTCCACTGGCGGGTCTCCGGATCGAAGATCTCCAGGGCGCGCTCGCCGCGACCGCCGAGCAGATACAGCTTTCCATCGAGTGCGACGAATGCGTTCTCGTGTCGCGCAGTCGGTGCCGTGTCCGACACCTGCGTACGCCATGCAGGCGCATCGGATGCTTCTTGCGTTGGCTGCATCGCGCTGCCGGAGAGCGGCGTCAGCGCGAGTGCGAGGACGAGCAGGGAACGACGGATCATGCGGGCTCCTTCTTCGACATGCGCGCGGCAGGCGCGCCGGATGCGTCATGGTGCCGCAGCGTGCGTGATCAGTCCGGCGTGGCCTCGTCGCGCACTGCGCGATAGCGCTGCTCCAGTTCCTGGCGGATCTCGCGACGCTGCTGGCCCTGGCGGAAGCGGCGATGCTCTTCGTCGGTCTGCGGTTCGCGCGGCGGCACCGGCGTCGAGCGGCCGTCCTCGTCCATCGCCACCATCGTGAAGAAGCAGCTGTTGGTGTGGCGCACGGCGCGGTTGCGGATGTCTTCGGTGATGACCTTGATGCCGACTTCCATCGACGTGCGGCCGGTGTAGTTCACCGATGCGAGGAAGGTCACCAGCTCGCCGACGTGGATCGGTTCGCGGAACGTCACCTGGTCGACCGACAGCGTGACCACGTAGCGACCGGCGTAGCGGCTGGCGCAGGCGTAGGCGACCTCGTCGAGATATTTCAGCAGCGTGCCGCCGTGCACGTTGCCGGAGAAATTCGCCATGTCCGGCGTCATCAGCACGGTCATGCTGAGCTGGGCGTTGCCTGGGATCACGAGCGGGCTCCGGCTTGGGCGAATGACGCGTCAGGTGTTCTGTGCACGTTCGCGTTCGATCGCGCGCCAGCCGATGTCGTGGCGGTGGAACTCGCCCGGCCACGAGATGCCGGCAAGTTCGCCGTAGGCGCGCGTCTGCGCATCGGCGACGGTCTCGCCCAGCGCTGCCACGCACAGGACGCGGCCGCCGACGGTCACGGCCTGGCCGTGCGCATCGAGCTTCGTGCCGGCATGAAAGACTTTGGTGTCGGCCAGCGACGGCGTGTCCCAGGTGTTGATGACGTCGCCGGTGCGCGGCGTGCCCGGATAGTGTTCGGCGGCCATCACCACGCCGAGCGACGGACGCGGATCCCACTGCGCCTCGACGCTGTCCAGTCGTCCGTCGATCGCGGCCTCGATCAGATCCAGCAGGTCGGACTGCAGGCGCAGCATGACCGGCTGCGTTTCGGGATCGCCGAATCGCACATTGAACTCGATGACCTTGGGCGCGCCGTGCGGGTCGATCATCAGGCCGGCATACAGGAAGCCGGTGAACGGCACGCCGTCGGCGATCATGCCGCGCACGGTCGGCTCGACGACTTCGCGCATGACCCGGGCGTGCACCTCGGGCGTGACCACCGGCGCGGGCGAGTACGCGCCCATGCCGCCGGTGTTGGGGCCGGTGTCGCCGTCGCCCACGCGCTTGTGGTCCTGGCTGGTCGCCATCGGCAGCGCGGCCCGGCCATCGACGATCGAGATGAAGCTCGCCTCTTCGCCGTCGAGGAATTCCTCGATCACCACGCGCGCACCGGCCGCGCCGAACGCGTTGCCCGACAGCATGTCGGTGATCGCGGCTTCGGCTTCCGCCAGCGACATCGCGACGATCACGCCCTTGCCCGCGGCGAGGCCGTCGGCCTTGATGACGATCGGCGCGCCGTGCTGGCGCACATACTCGATGGCTGTATCGGCATCGGTGAACACCGAATAGCCCGCGGTGGGAATCGCGTGGCGGGCGAGGAAATCCTTGGCGAAGGCCTTGCTGCCTTCGAGCTGCGCGGCGGCGGCGGTGGGCCCGAAGATGCGCAGGCCGGCGTCGCGGAAGCGGTCGACGACACCCGCGACCAGCGGCGCCTCGGGACCGACGACGGTCACGTCGACGCCTTCGGACTTCGCCAGCGCCAGCAGCGCATCGAGATCGGTCGCCGACACGTCGACGTTGCGGCAACCGGCTTCCTTCGCGGTACCCGCATTGCCCGGCGCGAGCAGCACCTCGCCGATCTGCGGCGACTGCGCGAGCTTCCACGCCAGCGCGTGTTCGCGACCGCCGGAACCGATGACGAGAACCTTCTTCATGCACGCCGGACCATGGATGGGGACCGCCATAGTCTACGGCCTGGTGCGCGGCACCGGCGACGACAGGGCTCCCACAGAAGCACCCATGACCGAGGCTTCGAGCGGTCGCCGATGACGTGCCTGCGTGCTTCCGCATCACACCGTCGATCAGGTGCATGCGGGCGCCCGCATCGGAAGCGGATCAATCGCAGCCTTCGCGCTGCAGCGACGCGGGCACGGCCCACGTACCGGCCGCCACGTCGAACGGCACCCGATGCGTGCGCTCGACGCGGCGTCCGCAGGCCTCGCCCTGTTCACGCACGCGCAGTGGCCAGGCGGCCGCGCCGGCCCCCTGATCGTCGATCGCGAGTTCGAACGACAGATCGTAGGCCGCGTCCGGCGTGCAGTCGTCGCGCTCGGCGCAGCCTGCCATCGCGCCGAGATTGTCGAGACTGCTGCGCAGCGTCGCGGCCACCTTGAAGCCATCGCCATCGGGCAGCACGAGACTGGTGTTGCCGATCGTGATGCCCTGGCCGGTGAACCCGTCCTCGACGACGAAGCCGTACAGGCGCGGACCGAAGCGGCGCACGTCGACATCGGCGACATCGCCGGTGCTGCCGAAGCCGTCCGCGTGCGTATGTGCGGCGGCCGTGACCGTGTCCGCGTCCGCCCGCAACAGGAAGAAGTCGATGCGCGCGGTGGTCGCATGGCCGGCGTCATCGGGCACGCCGCAGACGGCGAGGAGTTCGGCCGGTGCGTCCGGCGTGCCGATCGCCTCGCGTGCGCAGACTTCGCGGGAGGCGGCATCGCTGCCGAGCCCCTCGGCGACGGGTGTGCCCGGCCAGTCGCCCTGCAACTGCGCGAGTTCGCCGTACTGGGTGACGAGGAAGGTGCGGACCGCACCGCCGTCCAGGCCGGTGACGGACGGCGCATCGTTGCGCGGCACGTCAGTAGAACGCGTGGCGATCGTCTCCGGTGCCGATGCAGGCATCGCGGCGGCCGCCGGTGGCGCAGGCGTCTGGCCGCAGGCGCCGAGCGCGAGCAGCAGACAGGCGGGAAAGGCGGCACGCGACAGCGTCGAGCGGGGCCACGACATCGGCGCATCCTGCGAAGAAGATGCGCCGGACTCTAGCAGCGGCGTCGGCGCGCGCCTTTCACGCCGACGTGCATGCGCGATGCGCGGCGATCAGTGGCGGAAGTGGCGCACGCCGGTGAACACCATCGCGATGCCGTGTTCGTCGGCGGCGGCGATCACCTCGCCGTCGCGCATCGAACCGCCCGGCTGGATCACCGCCTTGATGCCGGCTTCCGCCGCCGCGTCGATGCCGTCGCGGAACGGAAAGAACGCATCGGACGCCATCACGGAACCCGGCACGACCAGGCCCGCGTCGCTCGCCTTGATGCCGGCGATGCGCGCCGAGTACACGCGGCTCATCTGGCCGGCGCCGACGCCGATCGTGCGGTGGTCCTTCGCGTAGACGATCGCGTTCGACTTCACGAACTTCGCGACACGCCAGGCGAACAGCAGGTCGCGCAGCTGCGCCTCGTCCGGCCCGAGTCTGGTGACGACCTTGAGTTCGTCCGCAGTCACGTCGCGCAGGTCGGCGCTCTGCATCAGCAGGCCGGAGCCCACGCGCTTGATGTCGATACTGTTTCCCGCCGCCTGCCCCGGACTTGATCCGGGGCCGCCATGCGGAATGCGCAGCACGCGCACGTTGGCCTTCTTCGTCGCGACATCCAGTGCGCCGGGCGCGTAGTCGGGTGCGATCAGCACCTCGACGAACTGGCGGTCGAGGATCACCTTCGCCGTCGCCGCATCGAGCGTGCGGTTGAACGCGATGATGCCGCCGAACGCGGACGTCGGATCGGTCGCGTACGCGAGCTCGTAGGCATCGCCGCAGGCCGCGCCCACCGCCACGCCGCAGGGGTTGGCGTGCTTGACGATCACGCAGGCCGGCGCGTCGAACTGGCGCACGCATTCCCACGCGGCATCCGCATCGGCGATGTTGTTGTACGAGAGTGCCTTGCCCTGCAGCTGCTCGAACGTCGCCAGCGTGCCCGGCGCCGGATGCAGGTCGCGGTAGAACGCCGCCTGCTGGTGCGGGTTTTCGCCGTAGCGCAGGTCCATGAGCTTGACGAAGTTGCCGTTGCTCTGGCCGCCGAAGGGCGCGCGCTGCGCGGCGCCGGCGTCGGAGGGTTCGGCGATCGACGACAGCACGTCGCTGATGCGCGCGTCGTACTGCGCGACGCGGTTGAACGCGGCGACCGACAGCGCGAAGCGCGTCTGCGCCGACAGCGCGCCGTCGTTGGCCTCGAGTTCGGCCAGCAGCGCGTCGTACTGCGCCGG
Organism: Proluteimonas flavola; assembly: GCF_021191705.1. Taxonomy (GTDB): domain Bacteria; phylum Pseudomonadota; class Gammaproteobacteria; order Xanthomonadales; family Xanthomonadaceae; genus Luteimonas; species Luteimonas flavola. The sequence goes on along the minus strand of NZ_JAIWPU010000052.1, from coordinate 13,321 downwards.
ATCGGTCGCCACCGCGACATGGGCGAAGTTCTTCGCCGCCGCGCGCAGCATCGCCGGACCGCCGATGTCGATGTTCTCGACGATGTCGTCGAACTTCGCGTCCGGCGCGTAGGCCACGCGCTCGAACGGGTAGAGATTGAGCACCAGCAGATCGATCGCGTCGATGCCGTGTTCGGCCATCACCGCATCGTCGGTGCCGCGGCGCCCGAGCAGGCCGCCGTGCACCTTCGGGTGCAGGGTCTTGACCCGGCCGTCCATGATCTCGGGGAAGCCGGTCACGTCGCTGACGTCGCGCACCGGCAGGCCGGCCTCGCGCAGCGCCTTCGCGGTGCCGCCGGTCGACAGCAGTTCGACGCCGCGCGCGGCCAGCGCGCGGGCCAGTTCGATCAGACCGGTCTTGTCGGACACGGACAGCAGGGCGCGGCGGATCGCGGTGGGCGCGCCGGACGGAACGGAGACGGTCATGGAAGTCGACTGCGGGCGAGGGAGCCGGGAATTATAACGGCCGCACGCTGGTGGCTCAGGCCAGCCCGTACTCGCGCAGCTTCTTGCGCAGCGTGGCGCGGTGGATGCCGAGCATCGCCGCGGCGCGGCTCTGGTTGCCGTCGCAGAAGTTCAGCACTTCGACGAACAACGGGATCTCGAGTTCGCGCAGCGCGACCTCGTAGAGATTGTCGGTGTCGTTGCCGTTGAGATCGCCGAGATAGCGCTGGATCGAGGTCGCGACGTGTTCGCGCAGGGGCGTACGCGGCGCTTCGCGCGTGCTGCTGTCGGTGCGGTCTGCGTTCAAGTCGACTCTCGGAAAGGCGGCGTCGCTGTCGCCGCCATCATGTCGCGGACGACGGCAATGCGGACAGCGGAACGGCGGGCCAGTCTAGCGCGGGCCCCGGACGGCTGCCAATGCGGTGTCAGAGGAAATCGAAGGCGAACGAGACCGCCCGGGCATCGGGTTCGACGAGTCGCAGGCGCGCATCGGCGCTGTCGCCGACGGCCAGGGTCGGTTGCGCCGGTGCGGTGTCGAGATACTCGTGCGCGGTGAACACGCGGGTGCCGACGGCACGGCCGTCGACGTCGGACAGCGTCAGCCGCAGCCGCGGCCAGGCCTGCGCCCAGCGTGCATCGTTGCGGAAAGTCGCAGTGGCGAGGAGCTGCCCGGGCCGCGCGCCATCGGGTCGCACATCGCGCGCCAGCACGGTCAGCGCCGTGGGCTCGCGCCACGGCGGCAGACTGCAGCGCAGCACGCCGCACAGACGTGCGAGCGTCGGGCGCCAGCCGGGGTCGCTTGCGAGGCGGGCGCGATCGGCCAGCAGCACCTGCAGGCCGAGCAGCAGGGTCAACGCGACCACGGCGCCGGAGAGGATGCGATGTTGCCGACGCATGCGTGCATCGAACGGGCCGGGCGCGGCGCGACGCGCGAAGCTCGGGGATGCGCGCGTCGGCGCCGGCGGCGGAATTTCTGCAGTCAGCGGTGGTTCGACGGGTGCGGTCGCGGTCACGTCCGCAGCCGTGTCATCGACGGCAACGCGATCGACTGTTGCATCCGCGGGCGCGGGTGTTTCGACGAGGTCGTCCTGCCCCCTGATCGACGATGCGCGTGTCGCGGGAGGAGGCGCCTGCTGTTCTGCCGGCGTTCCGACCACCGGCACCGCCACATCCGCAACCGGTGTCGGCGTCTTCAGCAGCGAGGCCACCGACACCTGCGGCGCGGCACTGCGCAGCACGCCGCGGCAACGCGGGCAGCGTTCCGGCGGCTGGTCGGTCGCAGGGTCGGTGGCGACCAGCGAACCGCAGTGCTTGCAGTTGATGAACATGCGGCTATTGAATCACGCCGCCGCGCTGCGGGCGCGGTGCCTCAGCCCGGTTTGCGCACGCCGTCGATGCGCACCCAGTCGCCTTCGCGGGTGACCGCCAACTGCTCGAACCACGGCCGGTAACGGCGCAACAGGTCTTCCTCCTGGCCGTCGAGGATGCCCGACAGCGCGATGCGCCCGCCGATCGCGACACGCTCGGCCAGGGTCTCGGCCAGCGCGTCGAGCGCGGTGGCGAGGATGTTGGCGACGACGACCGGATAGGTGCCCTGCGGCGCCTCGGCCGGCAGGAACACGTCGAGCGCGGCGCCGACCTCGTTGCGGTCGGCGTTGTCGCGCGAGGCGATCAGTGCCTGCGGATCGTTGTCGACGCCGATCGCACGCGCGGCGCCGAGCTTGAGCGACGCCAGCGCGAGGATGCCGCTGCCGCAGCCGTAATCGAGCACTTCGGCGTCGGCGAGCACGCCCTCGGCCGACAGGGCATCCAGCCACTGCAGGCACAGCGACGTGGTCGGGTGCGTGCCGGAGCCGAAGGCCAGGCCCGGATCGAGCCGGATCACGACTGCGTCGTCGCCGGCGGCCTCGGGCAACCCGGCATTCCACGGCACGATCCAGGTGCGCGCGCCGAACTGCAGCGGTGCGTACTGGTCCATCCACGCGCGTTCCCAGTCCTGGTCCTCGACCTTGCGGAAACTCGCGCGGCTCCAGTCCAGCCCGGCATCGAACGCCTCCAGCGCGGACAGGACCCGCAGCGCGTCGGTGTCGTCCTCGAACAGCGCTGTCAGCACGATCGCGTGCCACAGCGGGGTCTCGCCGACGCCCGGTTCGAGGATCGCCTGCTCGTCCGTGGTGTCGGCATCGGCGTCGATCATCGTCACGGCCAGCGCGCCGATGTCCTCGAGGGCGTGGGCGTAACGCGGCTGCTCGGCTTCGGTGCAGCGCAGACTCAGTTCGAGGAAAGGCATCGGGTGGTCCGGGGGCAGGGGGGCGGGCATCTTGGTCCGCTGTGCGCGGCGCGTAAAGGGCGGTCCGCGTCACCGCTCCGCCAGCGTGCCGGTCGCGGGAGCCTCGCGCAGACTCTCCTGGGCGGCGAGTGCGAACGTGGCGGCGGTCGGCACGATGATGTGCGGAGACGCCTGCATGGATGGAGTTTCCGTCGGTGGTGGCGGATCACCATGCGCAGCCACATGCCTGCACGCCGTCAACGGGCGGCCAGCGCCTTCTGGCGCGCGACCGCGTCGCGGGCGAGGTGCTCGCGGGTGCCCACCACCATGTCCGTCAGCCAGTCGATCAGGTGCCCGGTGTACTGCAACTGGTGCCGCTTCTCGGTCAGGGCGTGGTCGGCGCCGCGGATCACCCGCGTGGTCAGCGAGCGCGCCGCGCCGAACGCGGTCTCGAAATTGTGGTGCACCGGCATCGGCACGATCACGTCGCGCTCGGCCGCGACCAGCAGCACGTCGCCGGCGTAGGCCGCGGCGGCGCGCAGCGCGCGGTTGTCGTCCGGCGCGAGCGTGGCTTCGCGATAGGCCATCAGGCCTGGATCGGCGTTGAGCGAGGTCTTGGGCGCGTCCCAGCCCGCATCGGGATAGAGCGCCGGCGACCGCAGCGCGAGCCAGCGCACGCGCCGCAGCGTGGTCAGCACCGCGGCGAGATAGCCGCCGTAGCTGATGCCCACGACCGCGATCGCCTCCGGATCCACGCCCGGCGTCGCTGCGAGCGTGTCGTAGGCGGCCAGCAGGTCGTCGAGGTTCTGCGCGCGCGAGACCGTGTCGCGCTGCGCCGCGTCGCGCGCGTGCCCGCGCAGGTCGAAGGTCATGCAGATGCAGCCCAGGCCCACCGCCTCGCGCGCACGGACGAGGTTGTGCTGCTGGCGCCCGCCCCAGCCGTGCACGAACAGAACGCCCGGCTGCAGGGTCGCCGGCGCGAGGAGGGTGGCGCTGAGCCGTTCGCCGTCGACCGGGATCTCAAGCGTCGAGAGGCGTGCTTCCATCGGACTCTCCGAGGCAGAGGGGCGCGTCGATGTCCGGGCCGGCGTGGCGGAACTTGGTGATCAGCCCGCAGTGCGGATCGTCGAGCACACAGTACACCTCGGCATGCGCCGGCACGCGCACCGGGCCATGGCGTTCGACGGTGGAGGCGATCACGCGCGACAACGCAGGTTCGCGGTCGAGCAGATCGAACGCCGCGAGTTCTGCCGGCGTCGCGCCGCCGACGCGCCAGGACTGTTCGAGCACGCCACCGTGCGGATTGCCGTGGGAATCGCTGCCCCACAGCACGTCGTAGTTGCGCCGCGAGCACAGCAGCGCCGGATAGGCGGCCTGTGCGGCGCGGTCGTAGGCGATCGCCATCTCGATGGTGCGTTGCAGGCGCGGCTGGCGGAACACGCCGAGCAGATCGGGCATGCGTCCGCGCACGACCGACAGCGTGGAGCCGCCGTAGACCGGGCGGCCGTCGCGGCCGGTCGAAAGACCCTGGGTGCCCACATAGGCGATGGCGCGTCCGCCTAGCCACATCTCGCCGACGCTGTAGGTCGCGGCATCGGCGACCTCGGCCTCGACCACGATGCCGGCCTCGACCTGCGCCGCCGTCAGCGTCCGCAGCAGCGCTGCAGCGGACGCGACATCGCGGACGACGTGCTGGCCGCCGCCGCCGATGCCGTCGGCGAGTTTGACGCGTGCGGCGCCGCCCGCCTCGAGCAGGCGCCGGCAGGCCTCGTGCAGATCATCGGGGGCGAAGACGCTGAAGCCGGCGAAGGTCACATCGCGCATCGCCTCGCCGAGTCCGGATTGCCAGCCCGCCGGCGCGGCCGCTGCCGGCGACACCAGTGCGTGGGTGATCAGTTTGCTGGCGACGAAGGCATGCGGCACCGCACCGCCGAGCAGCGCGCCGTCGTCGGCGATGCTCCAGCGCGTGGCGTCTCCGGCGACCAGCGTGTCCTGCGGTACGAGGTAGGGGCGTCCGGGCAGGTCGGGCGCCGCATCGGCGAAGCCCGCGAACGGCAGCGCGAGGATGCGCGCGACCTGCGTGGCGACCCAGCCGAGCGTCGCGCGCTCGTGGCCGGGCCGCGCGGCCGATGGACCCGGCAGCGCGAGGACATGGGTGAAGCGGGCAGAAACGGCGGTGGCGGACATCGGCGCGCCTGTAGTGGTCGACTCGACGCGGAGGCGCGCCTCACGCACCCGCGCTGGCGGATGCCCCTGATCCTGCGTCGAAGCATACGGGAGCTCCGGCGACGTTGGCCGGCACGGGACGCGCAGCACGTGAAGCGGCGGGCCTTGCGGTCTGCGTCGCGGGTGCGGAGATCCGGGATGCGCACGCGGTCGCGCGCCGGGCGCGATCCGCGGCACAGTCCGGCCTGCCGTCATCGGGGATGGCGGCCGGCAGGTCGGCTAGAATCCCCCTCAGACCGCCATCTTCGCAATCTGCGCCCTGGCCGCGTCGTTGCCACGGCCGCCTCGCGGCCATTCCCTCCCGCAGTGGCCGGGCGCAGCAGGATCCGACGTGACCGTCCGAGTGTTCGCCGCCATCGCGCTGTTGGGAGCTCTCGTCGCCGCCGTGGCGATGTGGCGCCCGGCTGTGCCGGGCGCGGACGCCGACGCCCCTGATGCGGAATGGAATGCCGACGTGGACGCCCGCGGCTTGGTCGATGCATCCGCGCCGCATGCGGCGACGCGGCCGCAGACGGACCGTGTCGCCGCATGGTCGCCGGCCGCGATGCGTCCGCTGCAGCGCGCGTTCGAGCAGGTCGACGATCTGTTCGCGTTCCGCCAGACGCTGCAGCCGCTGGCCGACGCTGGCGACGCCGATGCGCGCTGGGTGATCACCCGTGTCGACGAGTACTGCGCCGGCTTCGCCCGTGACCCGGCCGGTTTCGCACGCGACAGCGCACTGATCGAGGGTCTGCAGCTCGACGCGGCGCACGCGCTGGGCGCGGCCCGCGGCCGCATCGGTACGCGCTGTGGACGTTTCGTGCCCGGCGATGCGCCGACGTTCGTGCAACTGGTCGAGCGGCGCCAGGACGCGGCCGAGGCGGGCAGTCTCGCTGCCGAAGCCGCGCTGCTCGCGATGGGCGCGCCGCTTCAGGACGACATGGACTACCGGCGCGGGCTCGTCGCGCGCGTGCAGGCCTCGCGCGATCCCGAAGCCTTCGTTGCGCTGTCGCCGGCGATGGGCGTTGCGGCGAGCGGCGACGTCGCGCTCGCCGATGCCGTCGCCGGGACCCAGGCCAGCCAACTGGCCTGGCAGCTTGCCGCCTGCGATCTCGGCCTGGACTGCAGCGCCGATGGCGCGCTGATGACCGAGTACTGCGCCAACGGTGGCATCTGCGCGCGGGATCCGCGGCAGGACTTTTCCGCCTTCGTGCGTGACGCGGCAGTGCCGCGCCAGGGCGAAGAAGAGATCGATCGAATGAAGAAGACCCTGGTCGAGGGCGCCCCCGCGTCCCGGCAACTGCTCGGAATGGTGACGCGATGAAACGCATGCTCCCCCGCAAACTTCGCTTCTGGCTCTGGGCCGCACTGTTCGTCGGCTATACGGTGGCCGTTGCCGGCGTCGTCGTCGATGCGGTCGGCGAGAACTACCGGCGCCTGACCCAGGTCGCGCAGACCACCACCGCCGCGCCGCTCGAACAACGCCAGCTCGGCGCCGCGCAGATCGCCGCGCTGTATCGCGCGCAGAGCGCCACGCCGTTCCTCGCGCTGCCGCCCGGCAATACCTTCCGGGTGGTGTGGCCCGACGGCTCGACCGAACTGGTGCGCATCGTCAGCCAGTCCAGTCCACATGGCGCGGTCCCGGTCGACGGCAGCCAGATCGAAGCCGCGCCGCTGCTCGATGGCGCGCAGGCCGAACTGCAGGTGGTGCCGGTGTCGGTCGCGCCGCGCCAGGCGGCCATCGTCGCGGAGTAAGCGACTCAACCCGCGCGGTGTCGCACGACCCGCGCGTGGCGCCGCCGCTCCGCGACGCCGGCCCAGAACATCGCCGAGTGGAACTGCGCGAGGCACAGGGCGAGCAGCGTCCAGACGATATCGAGATTGAGATAGACGCCGGCCGCGCGGTTCAAAGCCGCCCATTCCGAGCGCCGCATCGCCAGGCTGCCTTCGCCGAACAGCCGGTGCAACGCCTGGCCGGTCGACAGCGACTGCCACTCCCCGTATCGCAGCAGGCCGGACGCGCCGAGACCGATGCAGGCCACGGTTCCCAGCGCCCAGGCGACCGCCAGCCACATCGGCGCGCTGTGCGCCACGCGGGCGCGCTGCGACAGCTGGATCGCACCGGACGACCACGCCAGCAGGAGCAGCCCGGACACCTGGAGAAACACCATCGGGCTTCCTGCGCGCAGCGGTAGGGCGCCACAGGATCACCGGTCCGCGCCGGCTGCGGCATGAAGCCGCGGAGCGCCGTGTATCCTGACGCCCCGTCGCGGCGGGCGGCCTGCACGCCACCGGCCCCGATGCGACCCGCGCGCCATGCGCCCTCCAGCCCTCCAGACACGATGACCGGTTCCATCCTTCCATCCTATGGCGCGCATGCCGATGCGTACGCGGCGCCGCTGCGTCTGTCCGTCGCGCCGATGATGGAGCGGGGATAAAACCCTTTATTTTCATATAGTTGCAAGGTCGTGTGTGCAATTTGAGCACACCGATTGCACATGTGCAATTCTTGGACTGCCCGTTTTTTGCACACCAGATCTATAGCGAGATGAGTGCATTCTTGGGCCGTTCGCTGTGCGTCCTTGGGGATGGTAGAAGCGCTTGACGAGGTCGGCGTGCATGGCGTGCATCTGGTGGTCACCGCGACGGCAGGCCGGGGTCGCCGTGAAGGCGACGGCTGCCCGTGTAGATGTCAACCGAGTGACCGGCCGGCGGCCTCCATCTGGTCGTGCTCGAACGCCGGCGCAAAGTCGTCCAGTTCGCTGGCGCGCAAGCCCACGGCTGGTGAACGTGCGAGGGTGCGCCAGTCCGATACGGCCGCATGGACTTCGGCCAGAACGGCGAGAGCCTGCTGCTGATCCAACGCGAAATCGCTACAACGCGCCAGCAGCATGGCGATGTCGGTGATGGGACCCTCGTCCTCGCTCAGCCAGGTCTTGGATTCGCGTTCCTTGTCCGGAAATGGATTGACGTCGAACGCCGGTGCCAGCCGCCATTGCCCATGTGCCGTGTGCAGGAAGCCGAGATTCTGCAGGTGGTCGTCGACGTTGGTGATCAGTAGATTGAAGACCAGCCGGCGCCAGAGTTGACGAATGTCGGGGATGGGATCGTAGCCAATGCTGCGCAGGGCATCCGCAATTTCGGTATAGCTGCGGTCCTCGTCGCGCGAGGCCTGGAGCACGGAGGCTGCCGACTGGTAGGGAATGCGGGCATGGCCGGCGTCGCGGTCGAAGCGGGTGATGACCGCGATGGGGACATCATCCAGTTGCACGATGCGCGCCGGCGCGGCATCGATGCCGGCCCGCTGCGCCAGTTGCAGTGCGAGGACTTCGCCGCGCGTGACGCTGCGGGCGTCCTGCACGCTGGGGAACTTGCCGATCGCCAGCGTGCCGTCCTCGTCCAGGATGGTGCACTTGGGCCGCATGCCGCCAAGCGAGGTGCCCTTGCCGCGCAGGTAGCGCAGGTCGTCGGCTGTTTCCTGGCCGCGCTCGACCGCTCGGCTGGCGTGATAGATCCGCTCCAGCTCGATCAGCGCAGGCGTACTGCGCCGCCCCTCCTCGGCTGTACGGTGATAGCGGTGCTCGTCGTCGCGCAGGCGCAATGCGCCGATCCGGCTGAAATCGTCCACCGCCAACAGGTAGTCCATTTCGGTGAGGGCCGACAGGCTTGGATCCTCGCGCCTGCGCTTGGCATGATCCCGCGCGATGACGCGCCGACCCCAGGCGTCAGGTGCAGTGTCGGCGATGGCGCCGTGGAACACCGAGTCATGGGGCGAGGGCGCGCGCCGGAACTGGTAGCCTGGATCGAGCTTCAGATCGGCCGAGACATTGAAATGCTCCGCGTCGCGAAGCCAAGTCTGCTCATAGGCGAAGGCGCTGTTCTGGCGTTGCCCCTGACGGGTATAGACCAAGGTGCCGAGCTTGAGACCCGCCTGGCCCAGGCAGACCTCCACTTCACGGCGTGAGGCGACGGCGCTCATCGCGCCCCCGTGGCGTGTGCCTTGCGTCGTATTCGTTTGGGGAGCTGCTCGTCCATCAGCGACAAGCCCAGATCGTCGCGCGCAGTGTCGAGCAAGCTGGCCAGTGCCGGCAGTTCACCCAGGACATGCAGCGCACGGGCCAGGAAGTGCAGCGGCACCTTGGGATCGCCCTTTTCCATACGGCGCACTGTCGAAAGCGACGCACCCATGCGCTCAGCCATGGAGGCTTGCGAAATGTGCCGACGTCGCCTTGCCAAGGAGAGGTCTTGGCCGAGCTTCGTGATGGCACGGGCGATGGGGAGGGGAGGGGGCGAATTCATGATAAAGGGCCTGATCGGAGCTTTATTTCATCTCTAGTGTTTCTATTGGAGCGACTATAGATTGTCTCATCTTTCATTTCAATAAGCACTCCCAGCGGAGCTTTAATATGTTTTATTAATTCCGATAGGACTGTTAATTGGCAATCATACGACTACACGCAGCTAAAAACTAACATGGCCGTATTAAATACCTTGGCCGTGTTAGTTACCGTGGCCATGGTAGAGTACCTCCATGGTCTCCTCATCTCCAATTCGAAACAGCAGCGCCCTGGCCGCAGAGCGGGTGGCGGATTTGTTCCGTGCCCACGGCTGGCAGGTGGACCTGGAACCTGACGGCCGGCCGTTGAAGCCGGACCTGATCGCGGCAAAGGGATCGCTGCGCTATGCGATCGAACTCAAGTGCGCCGGGGAAGGGCGATCCGACCGCGCGTTGGCGATGCTCTCACAGGCGATTCTTCAGGCCCGACGACACGCCGAGGGCTTGTCCATGCGCCCGCTGGCGGTGCTCCACATCCCGCATGCCGCGTCCTCCTTGTACAAGAAGGTCGAACAATTCCATCGCGACTATGCCGCCGACATCGCCATCGGCCTGATATCGGAGGCGGGAGGGAGCCTGTTCATCGGGAAGGGGCTCGAGGCGCTCAACGTGGAACCGCCCTTCAGCTCCAACCGGGAAAAGCTCGCCAAGCCGCGCAAGGCATGGGATCTCTTCTCCGACCTCAACCAGTGGATGCTGAAGGTGTTGCTGGCGCCCGAAATCCCGGCGAACCTGCTGACGGCGCCTCGCGGCGAGTATCGCGGGGGGTCGGAACTGGCCAGCGCCGCGCAGGTTTCAGCGATGAGCGCTTCCCGCTTCGTCAGGCGATTGCAGGAAGAAGGCTTCCTCGACGATTCGGGGCGGGCGCTTCGCCTGGTCCGGCGCCGCGAACTGTTCCGTCGTTGGCAATCTGCGGCGATGCGTTCCTCGCCGGAACTGCCGATGTCGTTCCTGATTCCGGGTGGCGCGCGCCAACTGAACAAGGTGGTATCGCGCCTGGAGGCATGCGTCGGCGTGTTTGCCGCGGCCGACATGCTCGGAATCGGGCATGTCAGCGGAGTGGCGCCGTACCTCTATGTGCGCCGTCTCCGGCCGCCTTCGGAAGACAGTTGGCCGGGCCTCGTGCCGAGTCCTCCTGGCGAACCGCCGCAGGTCATCCTCAGGCAGGCGAACGCGCCGGAGTCCCTGTTCCGGGGCGCCGTGCAGGTGGAGGGCATGCCGGTTTCGGACGTCCTCCAGATCTGGTTGGACGCGTCGGCACATCCCTCCCGCGGCGCGGAACAGGCGAGCCTGCTCAGGTCGAAGATGCTTTCGGACGTCCTTGGAGACGATGAGTGAACGATCGTGCGGCATTTGCCCGGCTGGTCCAGGTGCTCTCTCCATGGAAGCACCAACTCGTGTTCGTCGGTGGCTGGGCGCACCGGCTCTACCGCTTGCATCCGATGGCGGAAGCGCCGGCGTACCCGCCTTTGGCAACCTTGGATGCCGATGTCGCTTTTGCGGAACGCGAGCGCCTGGAGGGCAACATCAAGGCGCAACTGCTGGCCGCCGGGTTCGAGGAACAACTCATGGGCAACCACCAGCCACCGGTGTCCCAGTACATCCTGGGGAAGGACGAGCCCAGCGGTTTTTACGCAGAATTCCTGACGCCGATGACGGGTAGCGGGCGCACGCGGACAGGCAGGCCGCTTGCAACCGTGCAAAGCGCAGGCATCACGGCGCAACGACTGCGTTACCTGGAATTGCTGCTGGAGGGTCCCTGGACCGTAACGCTGGACGCCGATTGGGGCGCCGAGCCGCCGCTCGATCTGCGGATCCCCAATCCGGTCAGCTTCATCGTCCAGAAACTGCTCATCCACGACCAGCGCCTCGCGGACAAGAAGGCGCAGGACCTCCTCTACATCCACGACACGCTGGAGCTGTTCGGGCCGGAACTCGACAAGCTCGGCGCGATCTGGCGGGAGTGCGTCCGCGAGGCCATGCACGAGAGATGGGTGCGCGATCTCATGCAGGCCAAGGACAGTGTGTTCGGTCGGATGAACGACCGGATTCGAGATGCCGCCGCGATTCCGCCGGATCGCAGCCTCAATCCGGCGCGGATGCGCGCGATGTGCCTTGCGGCGCTGGACGAAATTCTGGGGTGAGGCGATGCCAGAACTTCGACCCTGTCGTACGCAACGGATCTGCTGGCTCCAGGCACGCGGTCGGCCATGGCTCCGCCTCTGAAGACAGCTACACCATGGCGCGGGCGCTGCAGGCCATATTGACGCTCGACCAGTTCGCCTTTTACACGTAGCTGGCCGACCGCAGCATCTTTCCTGCGCGGTGGCGTGGCTCGTGTGATTGTTGAATCATGGTGACTCTGTCCGGTATGAGCCAAGAATCGCTTTGCGCGCAACGATCGAAAGCCAGCCTCGACGTTGACTCGTTACGGCCGGATCACCTACGACGATAACGTTGAGCGATGACTATGAGCAAGAAACTGCAGCGCGAAATCGAGGCCATCGTAGCTCAACTCCCGCGGAAGTTCGTCAAGGATCTCATCCGCGAAAAGCTCGTGGAAGCAGGGCTGGAACCAAAAGAAGCGCTGTTGGAGCAATTGACCGCCCACGTTCTCAGCGGAGGAAAAGACGAAGTAACTTGGGAGGAAAGCGGAGAAAAGGATTTCACGCTGACCTTCACCGACGAAGACCTTGATTCTATCGACAGGAAGTTGACTGCCTTCACTGAGAAAAAGTTGCCGAAGCTCGTGGAGGAAGTGACGGAAACGGGCGCTCGGGAGCTCCTCAAGACGCTGAGGCGGAATTGGCCCGACAGAGACTTGTGGGAAAAGCAGGCTCGCAGGACGTTCGAGGAGCGCCTGGAGCAGCGGTGGGCTGAGCCGCTTGCGCTGCTAAGGATGCTATTGACGATTTCACGTGAAATCGGCGAAGAGAGGAGCGCGAAGCTGGCCCGCTCCCGCGCCAAGCGCAACAGGCACCGGAACGAAGTCCTATGTCGATTGCATGCCCGTGCTTGCCAGGTCTCGGAAGAGATTGTCCACCTCCTGGCGGGCGGATTTGCCGATGGCGCGATGGCGCGGTGGCGCACACTTCATGAGATCGGTGTCGTGGTGGCACTGATAGCGGAGCATGGTGACGAGCTTGCAGAGACCTACCTCGCCCACGAAGCGGTGGAATCGAAACGTGGTCTGCACACTTATATGGCGACTTACGAGCAGTTGGGCTACAAGCCGCTATCGAAGCGAGAGATCAAGCGCGTCGAAAAGTCCCTTGCAGACGGGATCGCGAAGTACGGGACCCAGTTCAAGAACGAGTACGGATGGGCTGCAAAGATCCTCAAGAATCCCAACCCGAGGTTTGCCTATCTTGAAGCCGCCGCCGGCAGAGCCAGAATGCGTTCGCATTACAAGATGGCCAGCCATAACGTCCACGCGGGCGTGAAAGGCATCACCCACAGGCTCGGGCTCTTGGCAGGAAGCCGGATCATGCTCGCCGGCGCCAGCAACGCCGGGCTCGATGAGCCTGGTCAGAATACGGCCATTACCTTGACGCAGATCACCTTCGCCTTGTTCGGGCCGCGTTGGCCAATCGATGATCTAGTGATGCTGAAAGCAATCTCCGGCCTGCGGGACAAGGCGGTACAAGCGTTTGTCCGCACAGGGCGAAGGCTGGACCGCGAAGGGAAGGCGCAGCCGTGATGCCTGTAAGGTGTTTCTTGTCGGTACGCTTGACGCGGATCTGTCATTTGATATCTCGTTTCATGATGTTCTCCCACAAGAAGTGACCTGATTAGCACGATCTTTCAGCGCAGTCGCAGCCCGTGAGAGGGCGGGAGCCGAGGATGGCGCCCTCTTCCTCGGAGTCTGGATGATGGCCATGAATCGCGTGCAGTTCCAGCCGGGCCTGTCGCTGCCGGCGTTCCTCAAGCGCTACGGCAGCGAGCGCCAGTGCGAGCAGGCACTGGAGGCCTCTCGCTGGCCGGATGGCTTCGTCTGTCCTCGCTGCGCCGACACGGCGCACAGCCGC